>CAZNRD010000020.1:0-18199 GCA_964575425.1 uncultured Anaerolineaceae bacterium
CAGCTCAGGTGAGCCTACCCCCTATCCCTTTGCTCGGCAATTCCCTGACACATCCCAGACGAGTACACCCGCTTGACACGTCGGAATTTCGACCGTATACTCTCTCGAAACATCACAAGCGGAACGGCTGAGAAGAGGACTAGTAGGCGCCGCAGCGGCGGTCCAGAGAGCGGGAGGCAGGTGAGAGCCCCGCCCGTGCGACGGCGCTGAATGGACCTTGGAGCCGCGGGGTGAAAGGCCTGGGCCGAGTAGCCTGCGCCGGAGTTGCCACCGTTATCAGGGCAAAGGGCATCGCGATCGAGGATCGCTGTGCCCCAACGAGCGAGGCTGGCCCATCTTCCCGTCGCAGCGCCGACGGGTTTGCCTTTCTTGGGACAGCCTAAGCGGGGTGGCACCGCGGGCAACACACCGCCCGCCCCCGACCGGGGCGGGCGGTGTTGTTTTCGCAGTTCATTCGATTTTGGCGCGTGGCCCCAGCCGAGGGGCCAGTGGAAGAAGGGATCCAACCATTCTCGAACCTAAGGAGGAGTCAGATGGAAGCGACGAAGTTCTTGCTGTCGGAGAATGACCTGCCGCAGGCCTGGTACAACATCCTGGCCGACTCACCACTGCCCCCAACACCGGTCTTGCACCCGGTCACGCGTCAGCCCGTGACGCCGGACTTCCTCGAACCGCTCTTCCCCATGGGCCTCATCGGACAGGAAGTCTCGCGCGAACGCTACATCGAAATCCCGGAACCCGTCCGGGAAGTCTACCGCCTGTGGCGCCCCACACCGCTGCTACGAGCCCGGCGCTTGGAGCGTCTGCTCGACACGCCGGCGCACATCTACTACAAGCATGAAGGCGTATCCCCGGTTGGCAGCCACAAACCCAACACCGCCGTCGCCCAGGCCTTCTTCAACCGCGAAGCAGGCGTGCGCGCGCTGACAACCGAGACCGGGGCCGGCCAATGGGGGAGCGCTCTGGCCATGGCTTGCCGGTTCTTCGACCTCGACCTTGAGGTCTTCATGGTGCGCGTCTCCTATGACCAGAAACCCTACCGGCGCATCCTGATGGAGACCTATGGCGCCCGCGTCTACCCCAGCCCGTCCAAAATGACCTCGTACGGACGGTCTGTGCTGCAGTCCAATCCCACTTCACCGGGCTCGTTAGGGATTGCCATTTCGGAGGCGGTCGAAACGGCAGCCACCTCGGGTGGAACCAAGAAGTACTCGTTGGGGTCGGTGCTCAACCATGTCTTGCTGCATCAGACGGTCATTGGTGAGGAGGCGCTGCGACAGATGGAACTGGCAGGGGAGTATCCCGACATCGTGATCGGCTGTGTGGGCGGAGGCTCCAATTTTGCCGGGCTGGCCTATCCCTTCCTGCGCCACAAGCTGCTGCAGGGGAAGCCGACGCGTCTGATAGCCGTCGAGCCGACTGCATGCCCTTCGCTTACCAAGGGCATCTATGCCTTCGACTACGGCGACACGGCGCGAATGGCGCCAATCGTCAAGATGTACACGCTGGGGCACGGTTTTGTTCCTCCCGGCATCCACGCCGGAGGACTGCGCTACCATGGCATGGCCCCCAGCCTGTGCGCCTTCTACGATGCCGGGTTGATCGAGGCTGTGGCCGTCGCCCAGCGGGCCACTTTCGATGCGGCTGTCACCTTCGCACAGGCGGAGGGCATCCTGCCTGCGCCCGAGTCGGCCCATGCCGTGCGGGTGGCCATCGATCAGGCGCTGGCGGCGCGGCAGGAGGGCACGAGCCGGGTGATCCTGTTCAACCTGTCGGGCCATGGTCTCCTCGACCTGGCGGCGTACCAGGCCCACCTGTCCGGCAGTCTCGAGGACTTCGACTACCCAGCTCGTCAGATTGAGGAGGCACGTGCCACCTTGCCGGTGGTGGAACTGCCGGCCTGAAGAAGACCGAACGCAGAACCGTCCATCTGCCCCCATCGCCGGGCGGCCGAGCAACGCGGCCGCCCGGCTGTTCGGGCTGCGGTTTGCTTCGTAGGCAGAGGTGTATAATCCTTGGTGCAATTTGCTGGGGAGGCGATGAGGTCCTGCCATGCAGCGGAGGACTCGTGTCCTGGTTGCCAAGCCTGGTCTGGATGGGCACGATCGCGGGGCCAAGGTGATCGCGCGCGCCCTGCGCGATGCCGGCATGGAGGTCATCTACACCGGGCTGCGGCAGACTCCCGAGATGATCGCCGAGGCCGCCCTGCAAGAAGACGTGGATGTGGTCGGCCTCTCGATCCTGTCGGGTGCCCACATGGCGCTCGTGCCGCGCGTCCTTGAGCTGCTGAGGCAGCAAGGACAAGGTCATGTCCGGGTCCTGGTCGGTGGGATCATCCCCGACGAGGACGTCCCCCGTCTCAAGGAGGTGGGGGTGAGTGCCGTGTTCGGGCCCGGCACGAGCACTCAGACCGTCATCGAGACGGTTCGCCAACTCGTGGCTGCCGAAGCCGCGGCCTCGTAGGATCACTAGGACTATGGACCGGGTGGAGCGCGTGCTTGCTGGAGACCGCCTCGCCCTCACTCGCCTTCTAAGCCAAGTTGAGAACGAAGACGCTCAGGGCCTCGAGACTCTCTCGCGCCTCTACCCTCGCACCGGCCGTGCCCACCGCATTGGGATCACGGGTGCTTCCGGCACGGGCAAGTCCACCCTCGTCAATCGCCTGGTCCAGCACCTGAGGACGGCCGCAAGCCCAGGGCAGGAGCCACCGACGGTGGCGATTGTTGCCGTCGACCCGAGCAGCCCTTTCAGCGGAGGAGCCATTCTGGGAGACCGCATCCGCATGAGAGACCTCGCCGGAGACCCCGGCGTGTTCATCCGCAGCATGGCCACTCGGGGGGCTCTCGGAGGGCTGGCGCGCGGGACACTGGCCGTGGTCGATGTCCTGGACGCGGCCGGGTTCAATGTCATCCTGGTGGAGACCGTGGGCGCAGGCCAGACGGAAGTCGATATTGCCCGCCTGGCTCACACCACCATCGTCGTCGATGCGCCTGGCATGGGGGATGATGTGCAGGCCATCAAGGCCGGCATTCTCGAGATCGCGGACATCCTCGTCGTCAACAAGGCGGACCTGCCAGGCGCCGACCGAACGCTGACGCTGCTGCGCACCACGCTGGAGACATCTCGCCTTCCGGCGAGGCCGGAGAGTGAACCCTGGGAGGTGCCGGTGCTGGCGACCAGCGCCGTCCGCGGCGATGGGGTGGCCGAGCTGGCCGCTGCGCTCGAGAGCCATTGGCGTTTCTTATCGACCAGCGGCGAGCTGCCTCGGCGCCAGCGGGAGCGATCGCGACTCGAGTTGGAAGCCCTGCTGCGTGAGCGGCTGGCCGCCCGCTGGCTCGCCGAACAGCCGGATGGGCGATTCGAGGCCGTGGTCGAGAGGGTGGTGACGCGGCAGCTGTCGCCTCGCCAGGCGGTGACGACACTGCTCGAAGGAAGCGAGCGGTGATGCCTGACGGAGGCAGCGTGCGGTGACGCCGGTCCACCTGCATAGGCACAACAGAAGGGAAGAGGCCATGAGGAGCGCCACGCACGGCTACGGCGGAATCAAGCTCTTCGCCGGTTCGGCGAGCCAGGATCTGGCCAAAGAGATCAGCCAGTACCTGTCGATCCCTCTGGAGCCCTACGATCTCATTGAGTTTCCCAATGAGAACCTCTTCGTGCGTTTGCCCTCGAGCGTGCGGGGCCAGGATGTCTACCTGATTCAAAGCATGTCGCCTCCGGTCCACCGCAACCTGATGGAGATGCTGATCATGGTGGACTGCTTCAAGCGCGATTCGGCCGGCCGCATCACGCTGGTGATGCCGTACATGTCGTACGCCCGCTCCGATAAGAAAGATCAGCCGCGCGTGCCGATCACCGCCCGCTTGGTGGCTGACATGATCGAGGTGGCCGGCACCGACCGCTACATCACCATCGACCTCCATGCCGGGCAGATTCAAGGTTTCTTCTCAATCCCGGGCGACGTACTGACGGCGTTCCACCTGCTGAGCGACTACTTCCTGACGCTTGAGCTGGAGAACGCCGTCGTCGCCACGGCCGATCTCGGCTTCGCCAAGAAGGGACGCAACTTCGCCGCCAAGCTGGGAGTCCCGCTTGCCTTTGTGGAAAAGCGGCGGAAGGCCGACGACCCGCGAGCGCGTGCGACGACGATCATCGGCGACGTCGAGGGGATGAGCGTCATCCTGGTGGACGACGAAGTGCTGACGGCCGGCTCTATGTACGAGGCGGTGCAGATCCTGCGGGAGCACGGTGCCCGCGACATCTACCTCTCCTTCACCCACGGCTTGCTCGTTCCGCCTGCGATCGAACGGCTTGCCTCGCTCTCGCTGAGGGAGATCGTCACGACCAACACCATTGACATCCCGCCGGAGAAGCGCCTGCCGAACATGCGTGTGCTCTCGGTGGCGCCTCTGCTGGGGGAAGTGATCTTGCGCGCCCACGAAGGGCGATCGGTGGGCGAGCTCTTCAACGAGTGACTGGGGGCCTTCGTCCAAGGACCCGGGCGGCCGGTGCATTTCGAGGGGCGCGAGGCCCCTTTCCGTGGGGCAGCTAAGTTCAATCCAACGCGACGCTGCGGGGGGCGCGGCTACAGGCCGTGGATGGCAATCGCGTTGCGCAGGATGGAATCCGCGCTCGGCTCGGAGTAGCGCGCCGGGCCGAGGGGATCGGTGGGCGCGGGCAGGCCGGCGGCGGCCGTCAGCACTGCCAGCACGCTCGATGCGAGGGCCTCGGGATCGTAGCCGCCCTCGAGCACGAAGACCAGTCGGCCGCCGCACAAGCGGCGGGCGAGGTCGGTCAGCGCCAGGGCCAGGTGGTAGAACCCGGAGCAGGTGAGCTGCAGCCCGGCCAGGGGGTCGGCCCAGTGTGCGTCGAATCCTGCTGACGCCATGAGGAACTCCGGGCGGAAGAGCTCGGCCGCCGGGCCGACGATGCGGTCGAAGATCTCGGCGAAGGCGCGATCGCCGGCACCCGCCGGCAGGGGGATGTTGATGACCGTGCCGGCCCCCTCGCCGACGCCCGTCTCATTCAGATACCCTGAACCGGGATAGATGCCGGACTGGTGCGTTGAGAGGAAGAGCACGTTCGGGTCGCGCTCGAAGGCGGCCTGTGTGCCATTGCCGTGGTGCACGTCAAAGTCAACGATCATCACGCGGCGGAAGCCGAGCTCCTGCACGCGGCGGGTCGTCACGGCGATGTTGTTGACCAGGCAGAACCCCATGGCCTGCGTGGGCGTGGCGTGATGGCCCGGCGGGCGGACGAGGGCGAAGCCGGCCCCGGCTTCGCCGCGGGCCACCGCTTCGGCCACCAGCAGCGTCCCGCCGGCGGCAGCTAAGGCTGCTTCGTAGGAGGCCTGCGTGACGTAGGTTGGGGCATAGTCGATGTAGCCCGGGCCTCGCGAGATTGCGTCCTGCAGCGCGCGAAGGTAGGCAGGAGGATGAACGTGCGTCAGGTCGGCTTCGACCGCATGCCGAGGCGGGAGGCGCAGCAGCCGGGAGGCGAAAGGCGCCGAATCAAGGCGGCTGAAATGCTGAAAGCGCTCGACGTTCTCGGGGTGTCCGGAGGAGTTGTGTTCGGGGGAGGGAACAACGGTCACAGCAATCGGTGCGGTTGTCATGCTGAACAACGCGTGATTTCACGGGATGACTTTTTTGCCGCATTCGGAAGCCATGCGTGGCTCATGGGCACGCCACCGAATAGATCTTGGCCCACTCATCCGTGAAGACCTCCTGAAGACAGCCCTCGTCGCGCCACTCGAGAAGACGCTCGAGCCCGCTTCGGAGTGCACCGCGCGGGTCGTGTTGCAGAGAGAAGTCCAGATCCTCCATGCTCAGCAACACGTGAGTGGCACCGACCTGCCTGAACCAGGTCCCAAGGTCTCCTTCGGGGGCAAGGTCGTCTATCTCGCCCACCCAACGGAAGTGGTCCGGGTCGGGCAAGCAGACGGTGGGGCAATAGTAGCTGCGACCATCGCTGATCATCAGCACCAGGCTGCCCCGGGGGAGCTGTTCCTCCGCGAATCGGAGCGCGCGGAAGTCGTTCACGTTGCGTTCCAGGAAGGAGCGGCGGCTCTCGAAGCCCACGACGGAGGGAAGAGGCCTCACTTGATGAACCACGAGGATCCACTGGTAGAAAGCCGTGATGCCCAGAAAGCCGACTGCCAGGGAAGGCACAAGCAATCGCCACGGGATGCGGGTCACAGACCGTGGCTTCCAGGTTTCGGCGACATGGGCGGCTCCGACCGCCAGGCCGGGGTAGATCGGAAGGAGGAAGCGGATCTGTTGAGAGCCCAGCAGCCAGATACAAAGCCGAGCGAGGGCGATCCACAGGAAAGCGGTCAGCCTCCGTTCCTTGCGTATGAAGGGGTAGGCCAGCAGGATGGGGAAGAGGAGCCCCGGCAGGTCGATGCGGTTCATGACCGCTCCGAATGAGGCGTGATGGGCATAGATGTTCCAGGGCAGAAGCAGGATGTCGATCAGTCGGGTCCCTTCCCCGAAGCTCTCAAGGTAGTTATGATAGAGGGCGAGGCGAGTCTCGCTCCAGCCCGGCGCACCGAAATAGAAAGGAAAGACCGGATTGCCGAACCACAGGAGGTTCTTGAGATACCAGGGGCAGGCCACCAAGGCGGCGGGGATTCCGAAAGCCGCGGCGGCCCGACGGAGCCGGTGCCATCCGCCTTGGCGGAGTGAAACCACGGCCACGAACAGCCCTGTCAGACCGAACCCGATCAGCCCCAGGTACTTGCTCCCCATGGCCAGCCCTGCCATCAGGCCGCCAAGCACAAGCCAGTCCTTGGTGCCGCTCGACCACCATGCAAAGACGGCCAGGATGGCCAGAAATTCGAACAGGCTCCAGCCCGCATCGATGTAGGCGAATGCCGCCCAGATCGGGAAGGCTGGCACACCGAGCAGAACGACGGCCGAGAGCCATCCCCCACGGCCCCCTATCCACCGCCGGCCTGCGGCGTATGCGGCCAGCACGAGGAGGATCCCAGTGCTGAAGTGAATCAGCTTCGGGAAGATGTCGTCCCCAAATGCCATCCCGAGGAAGAAGACCATTTCCATCGTGAACGGCGCGTTCACGTACCAGTTGTCGGGTACGGGGTACAGGTGACCGGCGTCGAGGAAGAGCCGTGGCCCGACCAGGTGGTACATCAGCCCATCGTAGTCCCAAGGGGGGCTGAGTGCGTGGGCAAGGGCGAGCAACCCGATCGCACCCATCAGCAACGCTGAAATGCGCTGCAATCCATCCGCCTGTCTCCACCGTGCGGGCAGGGAGCGCACTATTCCTGCGCTCTCCCGGGCCAGCTGACCGAGATCGGCCGCCAGGACGAGACTAAGCCCGAGGAGGAGGATCAGGATGACGGTCTGGTGCAACACGCCCAGCAGGGCGAGGGCAAGTAGCACGTAGGCCAGGGCACCCAGCCCAATTGCGGGGGCGAACAGATCTCGCTCGGCGGTCGTGAGGTCGCTGAGGGAGAGGCGACGCAAGACTCGACGGCCAATCGCAACGCAAAGAGCCATGACCAGGATTGCCAGCGCCAGGCTCTCCGTGCTGCCGCGCAAGGTAATCCATCCAGTGTCGTCCAGGCCGCCGGCGGGCGACCGCCATCGGGCAAGGACAATGGTCCATGCGAGCACGGCCCATGGCAGGCGACGAATGGACAAATGGGCAGTGTTCATAGTGATCCGAGCAGGGTGCATTCTATATCAGGAAGGACGACCAGGGAACTGCGCGCCGGCCCATGCGGATGATCTGGAAGCAGTCCGAAGGAGCACCGACGAACACGCCGCGACGAGCCGCCTCGTTCACGGGAAGAGCAGGCCGACTCGACCCGATGCTAATAAAGAGGGCACCCGGGACGGGCGCCCTCCAATCGACCTCAGCGCTTGCAGCAGTCAGTCGCAGGCCTCGGAGATCTGAATCGGCGGCGCCTGCCGCTTGCTCTGCCAAACCGCCCAGCCCAACCCCGCCAGCAGAACCACAGCGATCGTCCAGCCCACCACCCCCAACGTCCGATACTGCACGATGATCGGTGCGATGATGACCGACACCAGGTTCACCACCTTGATCATCGGGTTGAGGGCTGGCCCGGCCGTGTCCTTCATGGGATCGCCAACGGTATCCCCCACTATCCCTGCCTTGTGACGCTCCGAGCCCTTGCCAGTGCCGCCTGCCGGGTCGCTCGGTTCGTCTTCGATGGCCTTCTTGGCATTGTCCCATGCCCCGCCGGCGTTGTTCATGAAGACCGCCATCAGCTGACCTGAGAGGATGATGCCGGCAAGGAAGCCGCCCAGCGCCTCCACTTGAAGGACCAGCCCCACCAGAATGGGCGTCAGCACCGCCAGCAGCGCCAGCGAAACCAGCTCCTTCTGCGCAGCGGTGGTGGATATGGCCACCGCCTGACGGTAGTCGGGCTTGACCTTGCCCTCCAACACACCCAGGCGGAACTGCCGCCGCACCTCGTGTACGATCAGGGAAGCGGCGCGGCTGACGGCATTGACGGCAAAGGAGGAGAACAACCAGGGCAGGGCGCCGCCGATCAGCATCCCCACGAACACCTGAGGGATATCCACGCGGATGCCGATGGAGCGGAGTTGCTGCTCGATGGGGATGTTAAGCGCTGCCTGAGCCCGGCTGACGTCGACCAGGTATGAACCGAAGAGCGCCACGGCGGCGATGACCGCCGAACCGATGGCGATACCCTTGGTGATCGCTTTTGTGGTGTTGCCGACAGCGTCCAGGTCGGCCATGATCTGACGCGCCTGCCGGGTTTCGACGTCGTCCTGGTCGTGCCAGGAGAGCTCGCCGATGCCGCTGGCGTTGTCGGAGATCGGGCCGTAGGAGTCCATGGCGACGTTGTTGCCCGTCAATGTGAGCATGCCGATGCCGGCCATGGCGACGCCGTAGAGCACGTATTCCACCGAGTGCGCCGGATCGACCCCGCCGAAGATCACGATCGAGGAGGCGATGGTGGCGGCGATGACCACGATCGCCCACACCGAGGACTCGTAGCCGACGGAGACGCCGGAGAGGATGAGCGTGGCCGGGCCAGTATCGGCGGACTTCTTGATGGCTTTCACCGGGGAATGGTGGGCGCTGGTGAAGTACTCGGTCAGCCGGTCGATGAGAATGGCCAGCAACACACCGATGACGGTGGCCAGGAACGGCCGCCACCAGCCGCCCGGCACGGTGTCCATGTAGACGTAGGCCACGCCGCCAAACAGCACCACCGAAATCGCCGCTGAGGAGAGATAGCCGGTGAAGATGGCCCGCATGGCGTCGCCGGACTTGCCCGGCCCACCCCGAACCAGGTAGGTGCCAAAGATCGACGACAGGACGCCGATTCCCCGCACCAACAGGGGGTAGACGATCCATTCCAAGTGGCCGGTGATAGTCGTCAGCGCCACCCCCAGGATCAAGGCAGAAACGATAGTCACTTCATAGGACTCGAAGATGTCGGCCGCCATGCCGGCGCAGTCGCCAACGTTGTCGCCCACCAGGTCGGCAATGACGGCCGGGTTGCGGGGGTCATCCTCGGGGATGCCGGCTTCGACCTTCCCCACCAGGTCCGCCCCTACGTCGGCGGCCTTGGTGAAGATCCCTCCGCCGACGCGCATGAAAAGGGCCACCAGCGTGCCGCCGAAGCCGAAGCCCAGCAGGGCATCGGGAGCGGCCTTGCCGAAGAGGATGAAGATCAGCGTGCCGCCGAACAGGCCCAGGCCATCGGTCAGCATGCCGGTGATGGTGCCCGAGCGGTAGGCGATGCGCAGCGCATCACCGAACGACCGCCGCGCCGCCGACGCCACGCGCACATTGCCCTGAACCGCCATGCGCATCCCGATCTGACCCACCGAAAGGCTGAAGCTCGCCCCCATGACAAAGGCGGTGGCCCGCCCCAGCCCGACGACCAACCGCACCTGATCCGGCGAAAGCATGTGGAAGCGTTCGAGCGCTTCCGGGGTGGGGGGAACGATGTAGACGGAAAGGAACAGGGCCAGCGTGAGGGCAAAGATCAGGGGCAGGATCGACCTCAACTGGCGCCGGAGGTAGGAGTCGGCGCCCTCCCGGATCGCGGTCCACACCTCCTGCATCCTGGCAGTGCCTTTGTCCTCCTTTAGGATCTGCCAACGGAGAAGCACAGCGTACAGCAGGCCAAGGATGGCCACGCCCATTACGGCGTAGACAGCGGCTTGCTCCAACGTGGTCAGCCCTTGCATGTCATCGCTCTCCTTAGTGCCGCAGGCTGTGGGTGGGAAGACGGGGCGATTTTATAGGCCGGAACGGAGCAATGTCAAGTTGAGAACGCCAGGACCCGCGGAGGAGTTTCCGATCGACGCTTACAGGCGGCATGGACCCAGGCGATCGCCCTCTCTTCACAAGGCTTGAGGAGAACATTCACCTCCGCTCCCCTGCTCAGACTCCATCCCTCTGGGCAGAGCAGGAAGGCGCATCTGTTGTCGAGGGGATGGGATGAGGTCGAGGTTCGGGTTCCCAGCGCAGGGCAAACGAGCACGAGAAATACAGGATGATCAGGTACCCAAGGCGGATGCCTTTCTGCAGAGCAGGGGCCGGAAGTGGCGACTCGTACACCGCTTGCGCGAAAGGCTCCAACCGATGGGACGAACACAATGAGCGTTCTGGAGGAACCAGGCAAGGTGCTTGACTCGGGGGCATGCTTTTCTGTATAGTGTTTCCGGGCTGCCCCAGTGGGAAATCCCGCCTGACCAAGCACTGCCGCCAGCGTTCTTGCCGCTGCCGTGCTTTTTGTTCGTTCCACCAGGCTCCCTTGCACTCCGTGCTACTTGTGAAGAGGACGGGCGATGATTCAAGCACAGCGCTTGACCAAGTACTATGGCCGTCACCCGGCCATCCAGGACCTGACCTTCAGCGCCAGCGCGGGCGAGATCGTCGGCTTCCTGGGGCCCAATGGTGCCGGCAAGACGACGACCATGCGCATTCTGGCGGGGTTCATGCCGCCCACCAGCGGCACGGCCCGCGTCGCCGGCTACGATGTCGTGGACGACTCGCTTGAGGTACGGCGGCGAGTCGGCTACCTGCCCGAGACCGTGCCTCTCTACCCGGAAATGTCGGTCACCGAGTATCTTACTTTCATGGGCTCGCTGCGGCGCGTCCCCGACCTGGACGAACGGGTCGAGGAGGTCGTCGAGGAGGTCGGGCTCGAAGAGCGCGCCCTCTCCTACATCGGCAGCCTCTCCAAAGGCTTGCGTCAGAGGGTGGGTGTGGCCCAGGCCCTGCTGCATAAGCCGGAGGTGCTGATCCTGGATGAACCAACGATTGGGCTCGACCCCGCGCAGATCATCGAAGTGCGCAAGTTGATCCAGGAGCTGGGCAAGGAGCGCACGGTCCTGCTCTCGACGCACATCCTATCGGAAGCACAGCAGGTCTGCGATCGGGTGCTCATCATCAACCGCGGTTCCATCGTGGCCGAGGACACGCCGGCGAACTTGCAGGCGCAGCTGGCAGGAGCCGAGCGACTTGTCGTCCAGGCATCCGCCGAGTCGCAGGCCCTGGCCAACCTGCTGCGCCAGGTGCCGGGGGTGACGCGGGTCGAGCCGGGTCGGGCTGAGGGCCAGGTGGAGGTGGCCAGCGCGCCAGGCAAGGACGTTCGCCCACTGATTGCCCGCCGAGTTGTCGAGGCCGGCCTCGACCTGCTGGAGCTGCGGCGCCTTGGGGTCAGCCTGGAGGAGATCTTCTTGCAGCTCACGCGGGAGGAGGTCGGGTCGGAGATGGAGGGGGAGAGCCATGCGTAACGTCTGGATCATCGCCCGGCGGGAGTTCCGCCAGTACTTCATCTCGCCCGTGGCCTATGCTGTTGCGGCGATGGTCCTGCTCATCCTGGGCGGCATTTTCGCCATCAACATCTACATGGGCCTGATGACCGGGCAGGTGACGCCGGACGGGCGGATGGTGATCGGGCCGCTGGTGACGATCCTGGTTTTTGCAGCGCCGGCCATCACGATGCGGCTGCTGGCCGACGAACACCGCATGGGGACAATCGAACTGTTGCTGACGGCGCCGGTGCGCGACTGGGAGCTGGTCGTCGGCAAGTGGCTCGGGGCGCTGGGCTTCATGCTCGTCATCCTGGCCGCCACCTGGGTCTATCCGCTGATCCTGCACCGGATGACCACACCCGGCATCGACCAGGGGGCTTTGATCCCGGCCTACATCGGCCTGGTCCTTCTGGTCTCGGCCATCGTTGCCATCGGGGTCCTGATCTCGTCGCTGTTCACCAGCCCGGTGGCGGCCTTCTTCACCACCCTGGGGGTGTTGCTCATCCTGTGGATCATCGGCAACTTCGCCCAGGGTTCGGGCTGGTGGAGCGATGTGGTGCGCTACCTGAGCCTGCTCGATCATTACTACGGGAACCTCTACCGGGGCGTGCTCGATCTCTCGGATGTGGTCTACTTTCTGAGCCTTACGGCGCTGGCCCTGTTCCTGGGGAGTCAGGTGGTGGAGGCGAGCAGATGGCGATGAAGCGCGATCTCCGCTCCCTGGCGGTCCCCGCCTACGTGCTGGGCGTGATCTTGCTCCTGGCTGGCGCGACCTGGGCGCTGGTGAACCGTCGAATGGACCTGGTGGCGCGCCTCTTGATTGCGGTCGGGGTGCTGGCTCTGGCCGGAGGCGTTCTGTTCGACCCCGAGCGTGTGCGCCGCGCCTTCACCGGCCGCCAGGTCCGCTATGGCAGCAACGCGCTGGTGATGACGCTGGCGTTCCTGGGGATTCTGGTCGTCGCCAACTACCTGGCCTACACCAACCCCGCCCGCGCCGACCTGACGGAAGACCGGCAGTACACGCTCGCGCCCGAGACGCTGCTGACGCTCTCGCGCCTGGAGAAGCCGGTCGTCATCAAAGGCTTCTACCCCGCCGAAATGCAGGCGTCTCAGGAGAGCATCCGGCCGCTGCTGGATGAGCTTCGCATCCGCAGCGGCGGGAAGCTGACGTACGAGTTCATCGACCCGTGGAAGAACCCGGCGCAGGCGCGCGACTACGGTGTCACGCGTGACGGCTCCCTCGTTGCGGTCTACGGCGAGGCCTCGCAGGTCGTGACCTATCCGAGCGAGGAGGAGATCACTCGCGCCCTGGTCCGTTTGATCAGCCCGGGGCACCGCAAGGTCTACTTCCTCGCCGGCCACGGTGAAGGCGACCTGGAGGCGACGGACGATTCCGGCTACAGCGAAGCCCGCGCCACGCTGGAAGGGAAGAACTATCTGATCGACACGCTCAACCTGCAGATCGACCCCGACATCCCCGAAGACGCGCTGGCCGTGCTTATCATTGCCCCCAGGATCCCGCTCTCCCCGGAGGAGGTTGAGGTAATCTCCGGCTACCTAGAGGGCGGCGGAGCGCTGGTCGTGCTGCAGCAGCCGCGCGCCGAGACACGGTTCGGCCAGGCTGCCGACCCGCTGGCGCAGTACCTGGCACCCCGATGGGGTGTCCGCGTGCAGGACGATGTGGTCGTCGAGCCGCGGTCGTCGAACTTCCTGGTGGCGATCAGCTTCGCCTACGGACAGCACGCCATCACCTCAGGTCTGACCAACCTGTCGAGCATCTTCCCGGCCGCCTGCAGCCTCGGCGTAGCGCCCGTGGAAGGTCACACTGTCTACCAAACGGTGCTTGCGTATTCCAGCGACTACGCCTGGGGCGAGAGCGATCTGTCTTTCCTGGAGAACCAGACTCTGCCGGATTACAACGAGGGTCAGGACGCCGCCGGACCGCTGCCCCTGGCAGTGGCGGCCGAGGACTGGACGACCGGCGCACGGCTGGTCGTCGTCGGCGACGCCGACTTCGCCGGCAATCGCTGGCTCGGGCAGTACGGCAACAGCAACCTTTGGGCGAACCTGGTCGACTGGGCGTCGCACGAGGAGTCACTGATCAACCTCACGCCGCGCCCGACCACGCGGCGCTACGTCATCCCGCCGTCGGTGCAGGCCACGAGCCTGATCACGCTGACGACGGTGGCGCTGATGCCGGGAAGCGTGGTGCTGCTGGGCGTGTACGTTTGGTGGCAGCGGCGGCGGCGTGCGTGAGGTCGGGCGATGATTCGACGGGGAACCTGGATCACGCTGGGAGTGTTCGCGGCCGTGCTGGCGTTCGCCCTGTGGTGGGTGAAGGGAAGGCCGGCCGCCTCAAGCGTGGCCGAACCTACGCCCACGCCTGAACCGCTGTGGCAGGTGGAAAGCAGCGAGGTGGCATCCCTGCGGGTGGAGTCCCTCTCCGCCGGCCGTGCGGTGGAGGTCAGGCGGCGGGAGGGGGGCAGCTGGGAGGTCCTGCGGCCCGTGGGTGGGGCGCTGGGTGACGACGCGATTGAGATGGCAGTCACCTGGCTGGAGAGCCCTCGGCCACGGGCGGTGCTCTCCCCAGGGGACGACCTGACTGTCTTTGGCCTGGAAGACCCCGGGGCCCGGGTCACGATCAGCCTGCGGGATGGATCGAGCCGGGTTCTGGAGGTTGGGGGCGAGACGCCGAGCGGCACGACCACCTACGTGCGCCTGCCGGGGATGGGCGGCGTCTATGTGGTGAGCAAGTACGGGTTGGGCCAGGTGCTGAGCCTAGTCGAAGACGCCTTCGCCCCGACGGAGACCCCGACGCCGTCTCCGTGAACCTCGGGGACGCCGCCCCAACGGCGGAAGGGCAGCCAGAGGCAACGCCGACGCCAGGTAGGCGTGGCTTGTTAGTGCCCTGTTAACACGGCCGCCTTAGACTGCACGGACTGCGAAGGCCCAGGTCGTTGATTCGGGCGGGTTTTGGCAGTAAGCTGGATGTGCGTATGGTGAAGAAGCGTTCTGTCCGCAAGACGACGGGTAAGCCCAGCCGCAAGCCTCCGGACACCTGCCCCGAACCGCAGGTGCGGGGGGCGGCGGAGCAGCTGCGCCTGCTGGAGCTTACGCCCGACGAACCCCTCCCCTCCGAGGAGGAGAACACCGCCATCGAGCAGCTGGTCGAGGTGGGCCGCGAGAGAGGCTATGTCACCATCGATGACATCCTGAGCGTCTTCCCCGAGGCCGAGCGCGACATCGATCAGCTGGAAGAGGCCTATGCCGCGCTGCTCGCCGCCGGCATCACCTATCTTGATGACGTATCCGAGGCCGAGCTGGCGGAGGAAGAGCTGGGGCGCGAGGAGGAAGAGGAAGCGGACGAGGACGGGCAGCTCAGCGGCATCGATGCCGACGACACCGTGGGCCTGTACTTGAAGGAAGTGGGCCGAGTCCCCCTCCTGACGGCAGCGGAGGAGGTGTCGCTGGCGAAGCGTATCGAGCGCGGGCGCAGAGCGCGTGAGGAGCTGGCCCGGGGGCCGGTATCCAGCAAGCGGCGGCGCGAGCTGCAAAGGGGCATCGAGGACGGCTGGGCGGCGCGCGAGCATCTGATCACCGCGAACTCGCGGCTGGTCATCAGCGTGGCCAAGAAGTACATGGGGCGCGGCGTTCCCTTCCTCGACCTGATCCAGGAAGGGAACATCGGCCTGATCCGCGCCGCCAAGAAGTTCGACTACCGGCGCGGCCACAAGTTCTCCACCTACGCCACCTGGTGGATTCGCCAGGCGGTGACACGCGCCATCGCTGACCAGGGTCGAACCATTCGCGTCCCGGTCCACATGGGCGACCAGATCAACAAGCTGCTGCGGGTGTCGCATCAGCTGACGCAGCGCCTGGGCCGTGACCCGACGACCGAGGAGCTGGCCGAGGAGCTGGACGTGCCGCCGAGGAAGGTGGAGAACATGATCCAGGTGGCTCGGCGGCCGCTGTCGCTCGAGACGCCGACCGACGAGGAAGAGGACTCGGTGCTGGGCGACTTCGTCCAGGACGAGGAGTCGCCTGCGCCGACGGAGACGGTGACCCAGAACCTGCTGCGCGAGCACCTGCAGGAGGTCCTCAACACCCTGCCGCCGCGAGAGGTGCGCATCCTGCAGCTGCGCTATGGCCTGCTGGATGGTCAGAGTTACACGCTGGAAGAGGTGGGCCGGAAGATGGGAGTGACGCGCGAACGTGTGCGCCAGATCGAGGCCCAGGCGCTCAGCCGTCTGCGCCATCCGATGCACCGCCGGCGGTTGATGGACTACCTCAGGGAGTAGGTCAGACTTGGAGGCCCGGCGTCCATGCGACGCCGGGCCTCTTCGATTTGAGGGGCCGCGGCTCCCGGGCACCGCGCGTCTTCGTGTGCGGGGACGCCTCGCCTCCACGGGCCTCGCCGCCCTATCGGGCTTCCGAAACAGGACATCAGCGGCGGCGGAAGACCAGCATGCCCTGGGATTCGTAGAGGTCGGTGGGGTAGGTCTGCAGGAGCTCGTAATCGGCAAGGAAGGCCGGATCGCGCAGCAGTCCGTTGCGACCGTAGGACTCAAGCAAGACCAGGTAGTCCGGCTGAAGGTCGTTGATCAGTGCCGGCGGCATGGCGTAGTTGATGACGTAGGCGGACGCCGGGAGCGGATAGTAACGCACGGCCTGGGGGGAGTTCAGGCCGACGGTGTCCAGGATGCGCGCGCCGCTGAAGTAGCCGAGGGCGCCCACATCCCCCGCCGCCAGGACATGCTCAGGCCGAATCTCCGACTGCAAGTCCTCAGCCACCTGTTGATAGAGCAATTCGAGCTTGATGAACGCCATTTGCGGCGCCGGGCGATCAGGGCCGTGGTCGGGGTGCAGGGTCCAACCGCGCAGGGTCAGCAAGAGGGCAGCTAAGGAAAGGGCCAGGGGGAGGCGCGGCCAGCGCAGGTCGGCCGCCACGCGCTCTGCGCCGACGAAGATCGCCAGGAGGTAGAAGGGAAGCGGCGGGGCCAGGTACCAGCGGAAGATCAGGGGGTTGGCGATGGCAAAAGCGCCGAAGTAAAGCCAGGGATAGGCGAAGAGTGGCCAGGCCCCAGGCTCGCGACGCAGCACGCGCGCAGCACCCAGCGCGCACAGGGATGGATACAGCAGCAGCCCAAGACCGATCCAGCGCGTGCTCAGACTGAGGTGCTCGAGGAATGGTGTGGCGTAGTGCTGTAGAAGACGGACAAATGCCGCCTCAGGCGGAAGCCGATAGGCGACCACCTTTGCCAGGATCGAGTGTGGGACCGGGCTTCCATAGAAAGCAGTGCCAACACCAATCCATGCCGTGACCGGCAGCAGGAACGCCAGAACCTCCGGCCAGGAGACGGGGCGTCTTCTCGTGTGCGCCGCTGGCCAACCGACCGCCAGGCGCAGCCGCTCCAGCGCCAGCGGGCCGAGGAGCAGCAGGGCATCGGGGCGAGTGAGTAGGCTGAGGGATGCTGTCAGCGCGGCCCTGACTGGCCGACCGGCCGAATGCAAGTACAATGTGGCAGCCATCAGGGCGATGAAGAGGCTGGTCTCCATGCCGCCGACGGAAAACGTCACCGACATCGGGGCCACGGCCCAAAGCAGTGAGGCGACCACGCCAGCCCGCCGCTGACCGAGGAGGATCCCGATCCGGATCAGGAACCAGCAGGTGACGGCATCGGCCAGCGCATTGACAACCCAGGCCAGGGCCCGGAACGGAGCATCCGTGCCGCCGCTGACGAGTCCCAGACCCGAAAGGAGCAGCGCGTAGACGGGCGTTGTCGTGCCCAGGACGGCCTCCCCGGGATTGAAAACCAGGCCGTGCCCACCGATGAGGTTGCGGGCGTAGCGGAAGGTGATGAAGGCGTCGTCGATCGTGCGCGGCCCG
The DNA here is from genome assembly GCA_964575425.1 of uncultured Anaerolineaceae bacterium. Lineage (GTDB taxonomy): Bacteria > Chloroflexota > Anaerolineae > Anaerolineales > E44-bin32 > DATEAV01. The sequence goes on from CAZNRD010000020.1 coordinate 17,680, forward strand.
GGGATCAGCCGGGCAGCGAGGGCCAGCAGGGGAATCCAGAGCTCGGGGAGGACCAGCCTGCGGAGATGCACGTCGACATTATAGAAGGTGGCGGGCAGGGCGGAAAGGCGGCTGGCTTCCGGGCAGGGCCATGGCTGCCGGCACTGGTTGCGGCGGCTGCGGCGCTCGCCTGGAAGGCCCTGCTACTGGGGCTCGACGCCTTTCCGTTCAACGCCGACGAAGCGGTGGTCGGGCTGATGGCCCGCCAAATGCTGCGGGGCGACCGGCCGGTCTTCTTCTACGGGCAAGCCTACATGGGGAGCCTGGATGCTGCCCTCGTCGCTCTGGCGTTCGCTGCCCTCGGCCCACGCGTCCTGGCGATCCGCCTCGTGCAGTGCCTGCTCTATGCCGGGAGCGTGCTGACCGGAACCCGGATCGCCTGGCGAGTCACCGGGAGCGTTGAGGCAGCGTGGGCAGCTGGCCTGATCCTTGCAGTCCCAACCGTCAACGCAACGCTGTACACGACCGTCTCGCTCGGCGG
>CAZNRD010000020.1:18299-57375 GCA_964575425.1 uncultured Anaerolineaceae bacterium
CTGCTCCTGGGCCTGCTGGCCTTTCACGCGTGGGGCACCCTGGACTGCGCCCTGCGCCCGGCGCGCCTGACGACCCAGTTCGACGCAAACACCCGCTACGATCGCACCCACGACGCAGCATTGATCGAGTTCCTGAGGGGCGCGGGGGAAAGGCGCGGGTACACCAACTACTGGCTGGCTTACCCATTGGCCTTTCTCTCCGATGAAGAGCTCGTCTTCGTGCCGCGCCTTCCGTATCACCCCGACCTGCGCTACACGCCGCGCGACGACCGCTACCCGGCCTACGGAGAGCAGGTGGCCGCCAGCCCGCGCGTGGCCTACATCACCGCGCGGCACCCCCTCCTGGACGGTCGCTTGCGCGACGGGTTCGCAGAGCTGGGTGTGAAGTGGGAAGAGGTCGCGATCGGGGAGTACCGCGTCTTCTACCGGCTGTCGCGCGCGGTGCGCCCGCAGGAGATGGGTTTGGGAGAGGCGTCCGAATGAGCTTCCGACGTCTGGTCGTCGCCATGACCTTTCTCGCGCTATTCACCATGGCGCTGCGCGTCTCGACCGACAGCGACACCTGGTGGCATCTTCGGGCCGGGAGCTGGATGATCGAGCACCGGCAGGCCCTGTCGCACGATCCGTTCTCCCTCACGCGGATGGGCTCGCCCTGGATCTATCCAGGCTGGCTGGCCCAGGTGGCGATGGCGGGGCTGCATGGCTGGCTCGGATTCGCTGGCCTCAACTTGCTCACAGCCGCGATGGTCACGCTGGCATTTGCCTTCCTCTGGCGAACGCTCGAGGGCCCCGGCCTGTGGCGGGCGGCCGTCGTCGTTCTGGCGGCGGCGACCTCGGCGGTCTATTGGTCGGCGCGACCGCAGATTCTTTCGTTCGCGCTGACGGGGGCCTTCCTCCTGATCCTGGAGCGGTGGCGCAGAGGGCAGGCGGGGTGGTGGTGCCTGCCGCCGCTGATGGCATTGTGGACGAATTTGCATGGGGGCTTCGTCATCGGGCTGCTCCTGATTGCCGTTTACTGGCTCGGCGAGGGGATTGAAATGCTGCTGCCTGCGGTCCTGGGCAGAGCGGGGCTGAAGGCCCAATGGGAGAGCCACCGCAGGCAGTTGGCGGCGCTGAGCGGGGCACTCGTACTGAGTGCGGCTGCGGTCGGTATCAACCCCAACGGTCCGATGATGCTTCTTTATCCATTCAGGACCGTCTCCATCGGTGTCCTGCGCGACTACATCCAGGAGTGGCAGTCTCCCGACTTCCACCAGCTCGAAGTGCAGCCATTCCTGTGGCTCCTGTTTGGAACGACGCTGGCGCTGATGTACTCGCGCCGCCGGCCGCATGCTGCTGAGCTGCTCAGCCTCTTCGCGTTCGCGTATCTCGGATTCCTGGCCGGGAGGAACATCGCCCTCTTCGCGCTGGCAGCGGCGCCCGTCCTGGCCCGTCATGGGTATCCGGCGCTGGCACCAATCGTTTCTCGCATCGGCACCGGGCGTCAGGTGCCGGCCCGACTCGCACGCTGGCTCAACCTGGTCCTGCTGGTGCTCCTGATGCTGGGGGCTGTGGTCAAGGCCGCGGTTCCGCTCTCGAACTCTCAGAACGCGGCGATCCTGGCGGAGCGCACGCCCATAGCAGCGATTGAGTGGATTCGGACTCACCGTCCATCCGGGCCGCTGTTCAACTCCTACAACTGGGGGGGCCTTGTCGTGTGGTCGCTCTACCCCGACTACCCCAGCTTTGTCGACGGGCGCACCGACCTGTTCGACCAAGAACTCCTCACCGATTACCTGACTGCCTGGCGCGCTGCGCCGGGATGGGAGGCAGTGCTCGATCGCTGGGGGATTCGCCTCGCGCTGCTGGAGCCGGAGGCACCTCTTGTGCTCGCACTTCGGTCAGCCGATTGGGAAGTGGCATATCAAGATGAGCAGGCGGTGATCCTGCTGCCTGGACGCAACGATGGCTAAGAGCGCTGCCCGGCGGCTGTGGGCTGCAATCCTCCTGCTCCTTGTGCTTGCAGGCGGCCTGACGACCGCCAACTACCGTTTCGCCCTGGAGATGCCCGGTGGGAACGACTTCCTGCCGCGCTGGGTGGGGGCGCGTCTCTGGCTGACCGAGGGCATCAATCCCTACGACCCGCGAGTCAGCCTGGCGGCACAGCAGATGATCTACGGCAGGCCGGCGGACCGCAGCCGCGGTGAGGATGTCGCGCACTTCGTCTACCCCCTCGCGGCCATGATCTTCTTTGCGCCCTTCGGGCTGATGCCCTATCCCCTGGCGCGGGCGCTCTGGATGACCCTGCTCGAGCTTGGCCTGCCGCTGTTGGCTGTGCTCGGGGTAAGCCTGGCAAGTTGGAAGCCCTCCACCTGGGTGATGGCGAGCGCGATGCTGTTCTCCACCCTGTGGTATCACGGCGTGAGAGCGGTGATGGTCGGGCAGTTTGCCGTGTTCGAGGCCCTGGTGCTCACCGGCGGGCTGCTTGCCATCCAGCGGCGCCGCGATGTGCTGGCCGGCCTTCTGCTCTCGCTGGCGCTGGCCAAGCCGCAGATGGCCTTCCTTCTCTTCCCCTATGTGCTTCTCTGGGGCGTTTCAGCGCGGCGGTGGCGGCTCGTGGCGTCAACGCTCCTTTTCTTCGCGGCCCTGGTAGGGATAGGGTTGCTGCTCATCCCGGACTGGCCGATCCTGTGGCTGAGGCAGGTTGTGGAGTATCCTGGCTACACGGCGCTTGGCTCGCCCGTGTCGATTGCGGCCTCGATCTTCGCTCGAGCAGCGAATGCTGTCACGGCGATTGGGACAACAGCGCTGGCCGTCTACCTGCTCGTGGAGTGGTGGCTCAGCCTGGGAGGGGACGATCGCAAGTTCCGATGGGCAGCTCAGCTCACTCTGGTCATCACCAATCTCATCGCCCTGCGCACGGCGACGACCAACTACGTTGTGCTGATCCCGACGCTGTGCCTGGTCGCGGGGGTGTGGCAGGAGTGGCGAGGGCGGCACGTCAATGTCTTCCTCCTGGCCGTGCTTGGGGTGTTGGGCTTCGGTGTGTGGGGGCTGTTCCTCACCACCGTGCAGGGCAACGTCGAAAGCGCGCTGCTCTACTTGCCGACGCCGGTCTTCGCCCTCCTCGGGCTGTGGTGGGTTCGATGGTGGGCTCAGCGGGAAGCGCGGCTGTCGCTGGATGACGCGGCCCGGGTCTGAAGATGCACGGCGGGTTACACCATGACAGATCTTGCGCCGACCTCTGTGCGGGGAATTGAGGTGAGGCGAGCGGCGGCGGCGCCGATTGCTCTGATGGCCCTGGCGCTCGTCCTGCGGCTCTATCGCCTGGGGGCGCAGAGCCTGTGGTTCGACGAGACGTACACAGCGTGGATCGCTCGCCTGCCGCCGGCAAGGGCTTGGGAGGCGCTGCTGGCCGACGGCGTGCACCCGCCTCTGTTCTACCTTCTGCAAACGGCTGCCCGCGGCTGGGCCGGGAGCGAGTTTGGCCTGCGGCTGCCGTCGGCGCTCGCAGGATCAGCCGCGACGCCGCTGCTCTTCTTCCTGGCCGATCGTTGGATTGGCCGGAGGGCGGCCTGGCTTGCCGGTCTGCTTGCCGCCCTCTCCCCGTTCGGCGTGTGGCATTCGCAGGACGCTCGCATGTATGCCATGCTGGCCACCGCCAACGTCGCCTGCCTCCTGGCGTTCGACAGCCTTCTTGCCAGGCCCGCTCGCGTTGTCAAGATGCTGTTCGTCCTTGCCCACGCCGCGGCCTACAGCCTGCACTACTTCGCCCTGATGCTGCCGCTCATTGAGATGCTGTTCCTGACCATCACGCTGAGAACGACCGGGCGAAGGCTCCGGTTGTGGACGGCCCTCCAGGTTGCTTCTGCGATTCCACTGCTGGCCTGGGTCGCGGCCCTGGCGGGCCGCGAGGCGAGCATCTTCGGCATCGGATGGATTCGGGAGCCGCAGCCGATAGACCTCGTCCTGACGCTGACCAATCTCACGCTCAGCTATGCCGAGTTCCCGAGCGCGTGGTATTGGATCGGCGCGGTGCTCTGCGCCGCCCTGCTCGTCGTGGGGGCTGTCAGTCAATGGCCCACCGCCCACCGCAGGTGGCTGACGCTCCTTTGGGTGCTTGTTCCCATCCTCTTGACGTACGGGCTCTCTCTGCGCCGACCGGTCTACATGGACCGCTTTCTCATCGGCTCTTCCATGGGGCTGCTCCTTCTCATCGCTGCCGGAGCCAGTGCACTGCCTCGCCGCCTCTCGACGCTGGCGGGCGTCGCCCTTGTGGGTGCTTTCCTTCTTGGGCTCGGTCGGATGTGGCTGAGCCCGTGCTGTGTCAAGGAGCAGTGGCGGGAGGCGGCCCAGGTTCTGCGCGCCGCTGGAGCGGATGAAGCAATTGCAGTGCGCGTCCTTCAGATCGCCGTTCCGTTTCAGTACTATGAGCCGGGGCCTTCCCCGCTGCGTCCTGTCGAGGCGAATCGCGTCGTCACCGCGATCGACGACATCGCGCGGGAAGCAGCAGGCACCTGGCTGGTCTACTGGAACCCCTCCTCCGACCCGCACGCGCTGGCCGCTCATCAGCCGTTTAAACCGCAAGGGGAGACTGACCCCCACTTGGCCCGGTGGCTGTCGGGTGCGGGGCCCGAGTTGATCGAGCGAGTCGATCTGGCGGGCGTGACCTTGCTGCACTTTGGTTCGCTGCCATGATTCCCAAGGCAGAGCCCGTCACGACGGAGAGATTGTCTCGGCTAGTCAGGCTGGAGGGCTGGCTTTCCGTCCGCCTGTGGTGGTGGCTGCTGCCGGCGGCATTGCTCGTGCGCTTGCCAGGGCTGGCGGCCCGGCCGCTCTGGTACGATGAGGCGTTTGCGGTGCTGTTCTCTGGCAAGGGTCCCCTGGCCATGGTTCAGGGCACCCTCGCGGTCGAGGGTGGGGTGGCGGCGGATGTCCACCCGCTCCTGTACTACTCACTGCTCTGGTTGTGGCAGCTGGTTTTCGGTGCCTCTGCGCCGTCGGTGCGCGCTCTGTCGCTGGTGTTCGGGCTGGCCGTCGTTGTCCTGGGCGTGCTCCTTGCGCGCTGGCTGTTCGACGAACGGGTGGCGTTATGGGCAGGGCTCCTGCTGGCGCTCTCGCCTTTCCAGGTGCACTACTCGCAGGAAGCCCGCATGTACAGCCTGCTGGCATTCTGGCTGCTGAGCGCCACGGCCTTGCTCTGGCGGGCTCTGCATGGCGGATGCATGTGGCATTGGGCAGGTCTGGCTGTTTCGGCGGCGGCGGCGCAGTACACGCACAACCTGGCTTTCTGCTACCTGCTGCCTCTCGCTCTGGTCGCCGTCATTCTGGGAGGACGGCGAGGAGCACTGAGGATGCTCCTCGCAGGGCTGGGTGCGACTGCGCTCTACCTCCCGTGGCTGTTGCGCCTGCCATATCAGGCGGCCCGAGTGGCCCAGGGATATTGGATCCCGGCGCCGGGGCTGGCCGACTTGGTGCGGACGCTCGTGGTGTTCGTGGCGGGCCTCCCGATGGATCAGTGGACGCTGCCCATCCTGGTCGCGACGGCCGTGCTTACAGCGGTGGTGGTTGCCTTTGCCCTTGTGCGCCGATGGCGGAACGGCCCGGGTCAGGTGGTGGCAGCGACACTTGCGGCGCTGCCTGTGGTGGTGATGTTCGCGGTCTCGCACTGGCGGCCGGTGTACCTGGATCGAGCCATGCTGGCGGCAGGCGCGATGTTCGTAATCGGCCTGGCCTGGGCTCTGCGGCGCGGGTGCCCTTCCCGAGCGCTGCGCGTGCTTGCCGGTGCATTCCTTGCTGCGGCGACTGCTGTGGGGCTGTGGGGGACATACACGTACAGAGGCTTCCCCTACGCGCCCTTTGCCGAGATGGGCGCGTATCTGCGCGCGCAGTTGACGACGGGGGAACGCGTGATCCACAGCAACAAGATCACTGCCCTCCCGTCGGTGTATTACGCGCCGGACGTTCCGCAGCGGTACCTGGCCGATGTGCCGGGGTCCGGGTCGGATACGCTGGCCCGGGCGACGCAGGAGGTGCTGGGCTTGCTGGCTGATGTGGATATCGCATCGGCCGCGGGTGATGCTTCCGGCGTCTGGTTTGTGGCCTTCACGCGTGAGCTGGACGAATACCGGCAGATGGGTCACGCCGTTCATCCGGCCCTCGAATGGCTGACGGGTCACTATCGCCTCGACGCGGAAGTGGATTTCGGCGAGATGCGTCTGTATCATTTCGTCGCATCGGAGGCTGAGTAGGGGATGAGGGCAGCGCGGCGAGTCGGGCTGTGGCTGGGTGCAGGTGCACTGCTGTGGCCTGTGGTCATCGTGTGCCTGTACTACATCCCCCACAAGCCGCTTTCACCGGCGACAGCGCTGGCCGCGGCGCGGGCCGTGCTCGACGTGATCCTGTCCGCGGCGCTGGTGACGACGGCAAGCGGCCTGGCCGGCGCGCTTTGTCCGAGGCCGCATCCGGATCGACTGGCCGCCCTGGTGATTCAGGCGTCTCTGGGGCTGGGCGCGGCGTCCGTCCTGCTGTTGGCTGGCGGAATGCTTGGGCTCCTTCAGCGCTGGGTGCTGTGGCTGGGGTTGGCGGTGCCGGCAGTCCTGCTGCGCAGGCCCATTGCAGACTGGCTCAGAGGGTGGTGGGACGTTGTCCGAGGGGGGCTGCCGAAGAGTGGGTTCGTCCGAGTGCTGTGCGCTCTGGGAGGGCTGGTCTTGCTTGCCTCTCTTCTAGAGGCCCTGGCGCCCCCGGTACATTTCGACGCGTTGGTATATCACCTTGCGCTGCCGCAGGAGTTCCTCCGGGCGCAGCGCCTGATCTTCACCCCGGACAATCCATTCTGGGGAATGCCGCTCGGCGCGGAGATGCTCTACACCTGGGCCATGGCGCTCGGACGGGCGCGGACGGCGGCGGTGCTCGGCTGGTTTGTCGGGGTGCTGGGGCTGGCCGGGGTGGTGGCAGCGGGCCGTGGTCTCGGTCGGAACGTCGGCTGGGTGGCGGCCGCAGCTCTCTTGTCCGGCGAAACGCTCGCGGCGTCGATGGGTTGGGCGTATGCGGATGGGATGGTGGCCTTGCACGCGACGGCGGCGCTGTTGGCGCTGGACGCCTGGCGGCGCGAGGGGCGACCGGCCATGGCGGCGTGGGCCGGTGCTGCTGCGGGGATGGCGTTTGGAGCGAAGTACAGTGGGGCAGTTGTGATGGCGGGCGGGGCGGCGGCAGTCCTGTTCTCCGCCAGGATGCAGAGACGGGGATGGGCCCTGGTTGCCTTTGTCGCGGCCGCGGGCCTCGCGGCGCTGCCCTGGCTGGTCAAGAACATGCTCATCGTGGGCGACCCCTTCTTTCCGTTCCTGGGCGAGAGCCCATGGATGAACGCGACGCGGCAGGCGTTCTACCGCGGACTTCCGTTCACGCCACCCGGCGCTCAGGTTCTCCTGACGCCGATCCTTGCGACGCTGCAGGGAGTGGAAGGCGCACCAGGTTTCGCCGCAAGCCTGGGGCCGCTCCTGCTGGGCCTACTGCCAGGCGTCGTTCTCGCGCGTCGTCGCATGGTGAAGGAAGCGCTGCCCGTTGTGGTCTATGTGCTGCTGGGGTGGCTCGTCTGGTCGGTGGGGCGGCTCTACTCACCGCAGCTGGCGCAATCGCGCCTGTACTACGGCCTCTTCCCCGCGTGGGCCGTTCTGGCCGGGGTGGGGCACGTAGGCTTGTCGCGCGTCAGGCTGGGCCGCGTGCGCGTGCGCCGCGTGGTGCAGGTGCTTGTGGGGCTCGTCCTGGGGTTTGCCGCGATTTCCGCTCTTGTCGGCACTGCACAGATGCGCACGGCTGCGGCGGCGTTCGGGCTCGAAATGGAGCCCGAGTACCGCCTGCGGCGACTGGGCGCGACGGTGCTGGCGATGGAGCAAGTGCGGGCCCTCGAGGGAGCCTCCGTGCTGTTCCTCTGGGAGCCGCGCGGGATGGACTGTGCTCCTGCGTGTCGCGCCGATGCGTGGATCGACCGCTGGTATGCCGATCGTCGAGCACATGGATCCAGCGAACGCATCCTTGAGGCCTGGCGCGCGTCCGGGGTGACTCATGTCCTGGTCTACCGGGCGGGGATGGAGTACGTTCGCATGACCGACCCTCGCTACACTCCGGAAGACTGGGCAGAACTCGAGGCGCTGCTCGGCTCCCTCATCGAACAAGAGAAGGCGGGAGAGGCGTACGCCTTGTATCGGCTGCCATGAGACGCTTGCATTGGCTGATCCTGCTTGGGCTCGGCGCGACATCGGCCATCGTGGGCGGCTGGGTTCTGCGTGCGCCAGGCTACATGGATGCGGACTACTACTACGCGACCGCCCGACAGCTGGCATCAGGCGAGGGCTTGTGGGAGCCGTTCCTCTGGAACTACCTCGACGACCCAATCGGACTCCCGCATCCCTCGCATCTGTATTGGATGCCGCTGGCTTCGTTCCTGGCGGCCGGATCGATGGCCGTTCTTGGGCGCGGCTTCCTCCAGGCCCAGCTGCCCTTCTTGCTGCTGACCGCGTCGCTCCCTGCGCTGACAGCTCATCTCGCTTTGCGGCTGGTCTCGCGCCCTCGCTGCGCCTGGCACGCGGGCCTGCTGGCCGCCTTTCCAGGGTTCTTCCTTCCTTTCCTCTGGACAACGGACACATTCTCCCTGTATGCCGCGCTGGGAGGCATGATCCTGCTTGTCCTGGCCTCCGCTGCTCGGGACGGAGGAGGCTGGAGATGGCTGGCAGCGGGCATGCTCGCTGGATTGGCGCATCTATCGCGTGCGGATGGAGTCCTCTGGCTTCTTCCGGCTTTCGTTGCCGTCGCTTGGCGCCGAGAAGGACGGGGCCTTGTGATGGTGGCAGCCGGATACGCCGTGGTGATGACCCCGTGGATGTTGAGGAACCTGAGCGTGGCGGGAGTTCCGCTGGCGCCGGGGGGTGCGCGGGCGTTGTGGCTTCTCGAATACGATGAGCTGTTTTCCTACCCGGCGTCCATGCTGACTGCCGGGCGGTGGTGGCACGCCGGATGGATGGCCATTCTCTCCGCGCGCTGGGAGGCGCTCAGCCTGGCTGTGCAGAGCCTGGTGGCCGTCAACGGCCTTGTCTTCCTTGTCCCGTTCATGGTGCTGGGCGCGTGGGTGCTCAGGCGCAGTCCGATGGTCCGCCTGCTGGTCGTCTACCTGGCTGCCCTGGTGTTGATGATGGTGATCGTCTTACCGTTCGTGGGCGTGCATGGGGGCTTCTTCCATTCCAGTGCAGCCCTGATGCCGGGGCTGTGGGCGCTGGCGCCGATCGGGCTGGAGCGCGCCGTTGTCTGGGCCGCGGCGCGCAGGAGATGGGACGGTGCCTCGGCGTTGCGAGTCTTCACAACCGCTTCGATCTTGCTGGCTGCGGCCTTCACGGCGGGGCTGACCTGGCGCAGGCTTGCGGGCGGCTGGCATGCCAGTCATGAGACGTATTCCGAGGTAGCGGAGGAGCTGCGGCGTCTGGAGCCTGAGCCAGGTATTGTGGCCGTGAACAATCCCCCCGGTTTCTTTCTGGCGTCAGGATGGCCGGCAGTGGTCATTCCCAACGGTCCCCCGGATGTGCTGCGCCAGGTGCTTGATCATTATGACGTCGGGTGGGTTATCCTGGATCGCAACCGGCCCGCGGGACTTGCCGATCTGCATCTCGATCCGCGCGCAGTGCCGTGGCTCGCTGTTGAGGCGGCGGTGGAGGCCGAGGACGCCTCACGCATCTGGATTCTCCGCTATGAGGTGGGAGGACCCGTCCCGTGAGGCGGCGAGCGGTTCCGACGTTTCTTCTGGTGGCGGTCGCTTCCGTCTTGGCCTGCGGGGGATACTTGGCCCAATCGAAGGCCACCTACGGCCTCGGCCTGCCCCTCGACGATGCCTGGATTCATCAGACCTACGCGCGCAGCCTGGTTGAGCGCGGTGAGTGGGCATTCCAGCCGGGAGAACCCAGCGCCGGCTCAACCGCCCCCTTGTGGACGCTGATCCTGGCCATCGGCCGCGCGTTGGGGATCGCACCACTGGTTTGGACATATGCGGCCGGCATCGCGCTTCTGGCGCTCACGGCATGGGCAGGAGGGCTGTGGCTTCTGCAGCGGCAGCCCGGCAGGAAGGGTTGGAGTGCGGCGGCAGCGCTCCTGATGGCGTTCGAGTGGCATCTTGTATGGGCCGGCGTCTCGGGCATGGAGACGCTGGCACTTGCTCTGCTGGCCGTCGTGGTATTCCGGCTCCTTGAGGCGGAGAATTGGCGTCCGCTAGTCCTTGGAACACTGCTTGGGATGGGAGTGTGGCTGCGGCCGGATGCACTCCTCCTGGGTGTGCCGGTTCTCATCGCAGGACTGGCGCCCGAATACTTGAGGGAGCGGCGAGGCCTTGCCCGAATGGCCTGGATGCTTGCTGCAGCCGCGGCTCTATTGGCTGCCTACCTGGCCTTCAACCAGTGGATTTCCGGCGACGTGTGGCCGACCACGTTCTACGCCAAGCAAGCGGAGTACGCCGTCCTGCGCGGCCGGCCGATCTGGCTGCGGCTGTTCGAGCAGGTGCGGTCCCCGCTGGTGGGCATGGGAGTTGTCCTGCTGCCGGGCATGGTCGCGGCTGTGGTGAGGGATGTGCGGCAGCGCCGCTGGGCGCGGCTGGCAGCGCCGCTGTGGGTGTGCATTCATCTGACCGCCTACGCCCTGCGTCTGCCGGTGGCCTACCAGCATGGGCGCTACGCCATGCCGGTCATCCCGGTGTTGCTCCTGCTCGGCATGGATGGCCTGGCGATGTGGGCGAGACCTGTGGCGCCACAGCCACTGCGACGAGTGGCCTCCCGCGTCTGGGTCGCATCCCTGATTGCTGTGGCGGCTGCGTTCTACCTCCTGGGGGCACGCGCCTATGCTCAGGACGTGGCCATCATCGAAAGCGAGATGGTCGCTGCCTCGCTCTGGGTTGCGACCGAGACGGAACCGGATGCCTTGGTGGCGGCTCACGACATCGGCGCCCTCGGGTACTTCGGACGCCGGCGGCTGATCGATCTCGCCGGCTTGGTGTCGCCCGAGGTGGTGCCGATCCTGCGCGACGAAGCAGCCCTGGCGCGCTATCTGGATGAGCGACAGGCGGATTACCTGATGACCTTCCCCGGCTGGTATCCGCAGCTGGTGCAGCGGGCTGAGCCTGTCTTCAGCACGGGCGGAGCGTACAGCCCGGCGGCTGGAGGGGAGAACGTGGCGGTCTACCGCTGGCGGCCGGTCCCGATTGCCCGCCCGGCTTGGGCTGTGCTATACTCCCGCTAGTCCAACTCTGCAGGGATGCTCATGGACACCATTGGGGTCATTATCGTGGATGATCATCCTCTCTTCCGGGAGGGGGTGCGCAACATCCTGGCCGCAGAAGAGGACATCCGGGTGCTGGGTGAGGCCACGACCGGGGATCAGGCGCTGCAGATGGTACGCGAGGTACGGCCGCGCGTTGCCCTGATCGATGTCAACCTGCCGAACATGAACGGCATCCAGGTGACGCGTCAGATCGTGGCCGAGCGCCTGAACGCGGCGGTGGTGCTGCTGACGGCGTATGACGACGTTGAGCAGGTGCTGCACGCGTTCAGTGCCGGGGCGGCCGCGTACTGCTCGAAGGACGTCCAGGCGGGCAAGCTGGTGGACGTCATCCGCCAGGTGGCGCGCGGCTACTTCGTGGTGGGCGACCAGGTCTACGATCATACCGGGCTCGAGCAGTGGTTGTCGCGGGGCGTGGAGGCGGTCCGGCGGCCGCACCTGGAGGGCGACGTCGAGGCCTTCACGCCGCTTTCGCCGCGCGAGATGGAGATTCTGCAATTCGTCACCCGGGGGCTGAGCAACAAGGAGATCGCCAGCCGCCTGGGCATCAGCCACCAGACGGTGAAGAACCACATGACGGCCATCCTCCACAAGCTCGACATCGAAGACCGGACGCAGGCGGCGGTCTACGCCCTGCGCCACGGCTGGGTGCGGCTGCAGGACACCCGCAAGTAGGTCGGAGACGCCATGCCTGCCCCCAAGGCCAAAGAGAGCCCAGAGCCCAGCCCGCTGGAAGCCTTCCTCGAATCGGCCCAGGCCGAGATCGAGCAAGTGAAGACGGAGATAAGGGAGATCAACCTGCTCGTCGAGCAGAGCCAGGGTGAAGTGGACAAGCTGGCGCAGCGCAACGCCACCATCACGGCCCACCTGCATCAGCTGCAGGCGCACTTCGACACCATCCCGCGCGAGGACATCAAGGCGGCCTACGAGGCTGCGCAGGACGCGCAGCAGCGCCTGTTCACCATGCGCGGCCAGCTGGAGAAACTCCAGAGCGATCAAGCCCACCTCAAACGCTTGGCCGATTTCATCGGCAAGACGATGACGCTGCTGGAAGGCGGGCCGAAGGTGGAGGTTCAGCAGCAGAGGGGTGGGGGCACGTTCGTCAGTCAGATCATCGATGCGCAGGAGGAGGAGCGGCGCAAGCTGTCGCGCCAGGTCCATGATGGACCTGCGCAGGCGCTTTCGAACTTCATCCTCCAGGCCGAGATCGCCCATCGCCTGCTCGACGCCGACCCGGTGAAGGCGCGCGAGGAACTCAAGAACCTCAAGACGACCGCCAGCACGACCTTCGCTCACATCCGCGACTTCATCTTCGAGCTGCGCCCGATGATGCTCGACGACCTCGGCCTGGTGCCCACCGTGCGGCGCTACCTGGAGGCCTACAAGGAGCGCAGCGGGCTGGAAGCCACCCTTGTGGTGACCGGCAAGGAGCGCCGGCTGGACCCGCATCTGGAGGTATTGATCTTCCGGGCGCTGCAGGAGCTGCTGACGAACGTCCGCGAGCATGCCCAGGCCACGCAGGTGAAGGCCACGGTCGATGTCGACACGACTGCCGTCCGTGTGACGGTTGAGGACAATGGCCGCGGCTTCGACCCCGACAGTACCGAGGTAACAGGGGGGATGGGCAGAGGGCTGAAGAGTCTGCGTGAGCGCATCGACCTGGTGGGCGGGACGCTCGATATGATCAGCTCCCCCGGCAAGGGGAGCCGCATCAGCTTCACAATTCCCACGACTGGCGGCTGACGCCACGATCGCGCCAGGACTCCGAAGGGGGTATCGCAGTCGGAAAGAGGTCCTATTGCCCTTGCTGGGTTGCCACCCTATAATGAGGCCAGCCTGGAGCAGGAAACAGGCGAATCTGAAACGGAAAGGAGGTGAACGTCATGCTGTTTGCTCCGAAGGAGAAGGGCCAGGGTCTGGTTGAGTACGCGCTGATCCTTGTCTTGGTCGCCGTTGTCGTGATCGTCATTCTGGCGCTGCTCGGCCCGGCCATCGGCAATGTCTTCAGCAACATCGTCAGCAACATCTAAGCCGTCTATGGACTAGGGTGACGACCAACGAGTTCGATCACCTGCCGAACACACCGGAGCCCTATCATCGATAGGGCTCCTTGCATCGCAGAACCAGGTACACGGGATCTGCTGGGCGGCAAAGGCTGGCTGGCTTGACAAGTTGTTCGGACGCGTTATCATACGTTGGCACGCTGCTAGCAGGCTCTGATGCCCTCTCCTAAGGAGGCCCCATGCGCCGCGGCCGGTTGCTGATTCTTTTCGCCCTCATCCTCCTGTTTGGCGTGGTCGCCGTGTACCTGCTTCTCGGCCGCAGGGGCGCCGCCCAGCCGCCCGGCCCCGGCACCCCCGCCGCGCCGCTGGATACCACGACGGTTGTCATCGCAGTCCAGGACATCGCGCGCGGCTCCCTGATCCCCGCCGACGCCGTCGGCCTCACCCCCTGGCCCAGCGATCAGGTGGTCGAGACGATGATCGAGGGGGATGTCAATCAGGTGATCGGCCGCTACGCGCGCCAGGACATCGAGCGCGGCTTTCCCATCACCACCAACATGATCACCCGCGCTCCGGGCGATATCCTGGGCACCGGCTCCGAGGCCGCCATCGCCATTCCCTCCGGCTACACCGCCATCTCCATTCCCATGAACCGCCTGTCGGGCGTGGCGTATGCCCTGCGCGACGGAGACAAGGTGGACGTGATCATCACCATGCTCCTCGCAGACCTCGATCCGGATTTCCAGACGATCTTGCCCGGCGATAGCCTGGTCCTCCTTGGGCCGGATGGGACCATCCTGACCGGCATGGGCTGCGCGGAAATCAAGAGGACCGAGCGGGGCATCGAGTGTGTCAACCCCGAGGCCCCGCCGTCCGGACGGGTGGTGGTGGAGCCGGAGACCGAGACGGTTCTGTACGTTGTCCCGAGCGAACCCCAGCGGCCGAGGCTGGTGACCCAACGGCTGATCGAGAACGCCACTGTGCTGCACGTGGGCAGCTTCCTCTTCCCCGGGGAGGCGGAAGCGGCAGCCATGCTGCGAGCGCAGCAGCAGCAGGCCGAAGAGACCGGGCAGCCCGCCCCACAACAGCAACAAGGGCCGAGGCCTCCGGACATCGTCACCCTGATCGTCAAACCACAGGATGCGCTGGCGCTCAACTGGGCCGTGCGTGCCGGGGCGCAGCTCACCCTCACGCTCCGTGCCCCGGGAGATCTTACCGCCACCGATACGATCAGCGTGACGTTGCAGTACCTGATGCAGAACTACAACATCAGTGTGCCCGCCCGGCTGCCGTATGGGCTGGAGCCGAGGCGGGACACGATCATCGAGCCGGTGCTGCCCAACGACAGCGCCGCCGCGTCGCCGTGAGCGTCCGCGCAGGGAGGCGGGCTTCGGGATGGTAGCTGGCCCGAGCGAGAAGAAGATCCGCATCCTGATCGTCGATGATTTCGCGGAGGCGCGCGA
Organism: uncultured Anaerolineaceae bacterium; assembly: GCA_964575425.1. Taxonomy (GTDB): domain Bacteria; phylum Chloroflexota; class Anaerolineae; order Anaerolineales; family E44-bin32; genus DATEAV01. Next base: position 33,055 of record CAZNRD010000020.1, read on the forward strand.
GAACATCCGCAAGCTGCTGCAGTTTGAGGGCGACTTCGAGGTCGTCGGCGGCGCGCGCACCGGGCAGGAAGCCATCGAACTCGCGCGCGAGACTCAGCCCGACGTCATCCTGATGGACCTCAACCTGCCGGATACGGACGGCCTCACCGTCACCAAGACGCTGACGGATGAGATCCGCTTCACCCAGGTGGTCGTCGTCTCGGTCCAGACCGAATCCGAGTACATGCGGAAGGCGATGCTGGCCGGGGCCAAGTTCTACATCCCCAAACCGCCTCCGAGCGACGAGCTCATCGCCACAGTGCGTGATCTCGGGGAGAGGGCCCATCAGGAGCGGGCGCGCGTGTCCGTGCCCGCTTACGCGCCGGCCGCGCCCGGCGCCGGCCTGGGCTTTGGCGGCCCGGCCCGGCCCACCGGCAAGGCGATTGCCGTCTACAGCGCCAAGGGCGGCGTCGGCGTCACCACCCTGGCCACCAACCTGGCCATCGGCCTCAACACCAACGAAACGCCGGCCGTGCTCGTCGACACCAGCCTGCAGTTCGGCGATGTCTCAGTGTTCCTCAACCTGCAGGTGAAGAACAGCATCGCCGATCTTGCAGGGCGGGCCGATGAACTCGACGCCGAATTCGTTGAGGAAGTGGTAATGGTGCACGAGAGCGGGCTGCGCGTGCTGGCCGCCCCGCAGCGTCCCGAGATGGCCGACGAGATTCGCGCCGAGCAGGTGCGCAAGGTGCTGCAGTTCCTCAAGCGCCAGTTCGCCTACGTGGTCATCGACACCAGCTCGACGCTCGACGACACGACGCTGGCCGTGCTCGATGTGGCCGACGTGCTGGTGGTTGTGGCCACACCGGACATCCCGGCCATCAAGGACGCCCGTCTGCTCTTTGACCTGCTGACGGTGCTGGACTTCCCGCATTCCAACGTCATATTCATCCTCAACAAGACGGACCGCCGGACGGGCATCACCTCCGAGGCGGTGGCCGAAAACCTCAAACACGCCGTGGATGCCGAAATCCCGTATGACGAGCGTACGGTGACGGCTTCGATCAACCGGGGTGTCCCCCTGCTGCTGGTCGACAAGAGCCGGCCGCCGGGCAAGAACATCCTGGACCTGATAGGGGTGGTCAAGCAGAAGCTGGTCGCCCAGTCGAAGGAACAGGTGGAGGAGCGCGAGCGGGAAGTGGAACGGCCGCGGATGTTCAGCCGTTAGGACGTCGGCCGGCGCTCGCCCGCGCCCAAGGAGGTAGACGGTGTCTCTGCTCAAGCGCATCGAAAACGGTCAGGCTCAACAGCAGCCGCCTCAGCCGGCGGGCGTCGATCCGCGCGTCGCGGCTTCCCGCATGGGGACGCTCAGCGCTCGCCGTGTCGCGCCTCCAGGCGCCGCCCAGCGCGACACCTACTACGACCTGAAAACGCGCGTCCAGAACAAGCTTCTGGCGGAACTCGATCCCTCGATGGACGTCAGCCAGACGGCCGAGGTGCGGCGCACCATCGAGGAGCTCTTCGAGAATATCCTCACCGAGGAGAAGATCGTCCTGTCGCGGCCGGAGCGCCGCAGGCTGTTCGAGCAGATCGTGGCCGAGATCCTTGGCCTGGGGCCGATCGAGCCGCTGCTGGCCGATGAGACGATCACCGAGGTGATGGTCAACGGCGCCAAGAACATCTACATTGAGCGAGCCGGCAAGATCTACCGTGAGCCGGCGGCCTTCGAAAGCGACGACCACCTGATGCGCATCATCGACCGCATTGTGGCGCCGCTTGGCCGGCGCATCGATGAGTCCAGCCCCTACGTCGACGCCCGCCTGCCCGATGGCTCGCGTGTGAACGCCGTCATCCCTCCGATCTCGCTCGTCGGCCCCTCGCTCACCATCCGAAAGTTCGCCAAGAACCCGATCACGGTCGAGCAGCTAATCGAGTTCGGTACCATCACGGCGGAGTCCGTCGAGTTCCTCAAGGCGTGCGTTGTCGCCAAGATCAACATGGTCATCTCCGGCGGCACCGGCTCGGGCAAGACCACGCTGCTGAACGTCCTGTCGCAGTTTATCCCGCCGGATGAGCGCATCATCACCATCGAGAACGCGGCCGAGCTGCAGCTGCGGCAGGAGCACGTGGTGACGCTGGAGTCGCGCCCGCCCAACATCGAGGGCCGCGGCGAGGTGACCATCCAGAACCTGGTGGTGAACTCGCTGCGAATGCGCCCCGACCGCATCATCGTCGGCGAGATACGCGACGAGGCGGCGCTCGACATGCTGCAGGCGATGAACACCGGCCACGACGGCTCGATGACCACCGCCCACTCCAACAGCCCGCGCGATACGCTCTCCCGCATCGAGACCATGACCCTGATGGCGGGCATGGAGTTGCCGGTGCGTGCCATCCGAGAGCAAATCGCCTCGGCCATTGAGCTCGTCGTGCACCTGGAGCGCCTGCGCGACGGCACACGCAAAGTGACGCACATCGCAGAAATCCAGGGCATGGAAGGCGATGTCATCACCATGATGGACATCTTTGTCTTTGAGCAGACCGGGCTGGAGAACGGCCGCGTGATCGGCCGCCTCCGCCCCACAGGCCTGCGCCCCAGGTTCATGGACAAGCTCGAGGCCGCCGGCCTGCATCTGCCGGCTTCGATCTTCGGGGTGGGTGAGAGGATGCGGTACTAGCATGAACCCGACTACTGTCCTGTTTGTCGGCGGCGGCCTGGGGCTGATCTTGCTCGTCCTGGGCGTGGTGGTTTCCCTTGTGGGCAGCCGCTCTGTCGTCGAGGAGCGCCTGGGGCGCTATTCCGAGTCGGGCACAAGTCTCCAAACCGCGCAGGCCGCCGCCGCAGCGCGGCCGCAGCTCGGTCGGGCCATCGCCGATTTCCTCAACCGCCTGGGCGAAGGCAGCGACCTGTTCGAGTCGATCTCGCGTGAGCTGGCGCGCGCCGACCTGAGGTTCCGGCCGGCCGAGTACTTGATCCTGATTGTCCTCACCACCGTCGTGTGCGGCCTGCTGGGCACGGTGGTCGGGCGCTCGGTGATCTTCGGCATCGGGTCTGCCATCGCCGGGGCCTTCTTGCCGCAGATGTATGTCAAGCGCGCCCAGCGCGCTCGCCTGAAGCAGTTCGACAACCAGCTCGGGGACATGCTCAATCTGATGGTCAATGGCCTTCGGGCAGGCTATTCGACGATGCAGGCGATGGAGGCCATCAGCCGCGAGCTGCCGCCGCCGATCTGTGATGAATTCCGGCGCGTGGTGCAGGAGATGCAGCTCGGACTTCCGATGGAAGAGGCGCTGCAGCACCTCCTGCGGCGCATCAGCAGCGAGGACCTGGACCTGGTGGTGACGGCCATCAACGTCCAGCGCGAGGTGGGCGGCAACCTGGCGGAGATCCTGGACACGATTTCCTTCACGATCCGCGAGCGCGTCCGCATCAAGGGCGAAATCGCGGCCCTCACGGCCCAGGGCCGCATCACCGCCTGGGTGATCTCGCTGCTGCCGGTGGCGCTGGTGGCGGTCCTCTTCCTGGTGAACCGGGACTACATCATGGAGTTCTTCACGCCGGTGAACAGGACCTGTGGCATCCCGATGATTGTCGTGGCGGGGTTGATGATCATTTCCGGCTTCTACACGGTCCAGAAGATCGTAGCCATCGACATCTGACAGGAGCAGTTTCTGGGTCGCGAGGCGCAATGAGCGGGGCTGAGAGGCAGCCGCAGGACAGGGCGGCCGATCAAGGCCCGAGGTGAGTCAGACCATGTCTACTCTGGCAATTGTGGGAATCATCCTTGGCGCAGCGCTCGTGATGGCCGTCATCCTGGTCGTCGTCGGACTGCGCGCCCCCGAGGCAAAGGACCCGATCCAGGAGCGTCTGGCGGAATTCAGCGTGCGGGAAGAGCCGATGACGCTGGAAGAGATCGAACTCTCGCAGGCCTTCTACGAACGCATCGTTCTGCCTTTCTTCAACCGCATCGGGCAGATGGCCTCGCGCTTCACGCCCCAGGCGACACTCGAGAGCGCCCGCAAACGCCTGGAGACGGCCGGCAACCCGATGCAGATGGACCCGGCCTTCTTCCTGGCGACGCGCTCGGTCCTGGCCGTCCTGTTTGGCGGCTCGATCTTCGCCGTCTTCGCCTTCAGCGGGCGGAGCTGGGCGCAGGGTTTGGCTCTTTCTGCTCTGTTCTTCGCCGTGGGTTTCTACTTCCCTGATCTCTGGCTCACCTCGCGCATCGCCCGCCGCAAGAAGGGCATCTTCCGGGCCATGCCCGACGCCCTGGACCTGTTGACGATTTGTGTCGAGGCGGGCCTTGGCTTTGACGCCGCGATGGCCAAGGTCCATGAGAAATGGGACAACGACCTTGCCCTCGAGCTTGGTCGCGTGATCCAGGAGATACGGCTGGGCAAGCTTCGGCGCGATGCGCTGCGTGACATGGCGGAACGCCTGGCTGTGCCCGAGCTCACCAGCTTCGTGGCCGCCGTCATCCAGTCCGAACAACTCGGCGTCAGCATGGCCAAGGTGCTGCGCATTCAGTCCGATCAGATGCGGGTGCGACGGCGGCAGATGGCGGAAGAAGAAGCCCACCGCGCCCCGATCAAGATGGTCTTCCCCATCGGCCTGCTCATCTTTCCGTCGCTGTTCATCATCCTGCTCGGGCCGGCGGCGCTGCTCTTGTTCCGCTCGCCGATGATGGGTATCATGCGCTAGACCCATGCCTTGCAGACCTCAGGGGGAGATCGACAGGTGAGAACCCTCCTCGCCCGTCGCGGGTGGCGCTGGCTGTACCGCTGCCTGGAGGCGGGCGTTGACCTTCTCTACCCGCCGACATGCGCCGGCTGCGGGCGCCGGGGCTGCGAATGGTGCGCCGAGTGCAACGGTCGGCTGGCCCGCCTGCGCGGACGGTTGTGTCCGCAGTGCGGCGAACCGCTGATGGCTCGCAGCGGATGCCCCAGGTGCTGCAGCGATGCACTGCCCCTGGTTGCCCGCTCCTATGCGCGGTATCGAGAGCCTCTGGTGCGCGCGGTCCTGCAGTTGAAGTATCGCCCCAACCGCAGGCTGGCGCGTTGTATGGGCGGTTGGCTGGATGAGCTCTGTCGCCGCGAGAGATGGCCGGTCGACGTGGTCGTCCCGGTGCCGCTCTCAGCCCGGAGGCAGCGGCAGCGGGGGTATAATCAGGCTGAACTCGTGGCCTCGGCCCTGGCGGATCTGCTTCAAGTGCCCCTGGCGTGCGAGGGTCTGCTGCGTACTCGGGAGACACAATCGCAGGTGGGCCTCGATGCCTCCTTGAGGACGCAGAACGTGCATGGTGCCTTCCAGGCCAATCCCACGGTGGTCCACGGCCGCGCTGTCCTCCTGGTAGACGACTTGCTCACGACAGGGGCCACGCTGGCTGCCTGCGCCGATTCGCTTTGGGCAGCCGACGCCGCGCAGGTCTTTGGCGTCACTGTCGCCCGGGCCTAGGCAGCGGGCTGCATGCCGTGTATCGAGAGGAGCCAAGATGACGGTCCCGGTGGAAATCGCAGTTCGCAACCTTGAGCTGACCGATCGTTTGAAGCATTACGTCACCAAGAAGGTGTCCAAGCTTGATCGCTACCTTGACACTCTGGAAGAGGCGAAAGTGGATCTTACGTATGTCAAATCGGCGCGCAGCGCAGGCGATCGACATGTGGCCCAGCTCACGGTGTGGGGCAAGGGAGTGATGCTGCGGGCCGAGGAACGATCCGATGACGTGTTCGCTGCCGTCGACGCGGTGCTGGAGAAGGTCCACCGCCAGATCGACCGCTACAAAGGGCGGCGCTGGCGCGGCCGCGGCGATGGCCGCTCGGCAGCCGATGTGTCCGTCGAGCCACAGGCTGAGGCGCTCGCGGCGCAGGCTGGCGTGATCGCTCGACGCAAGAGCTTCTCGCTGATCCCCATGGACGAGCAGGAGGCGATCGAGCAGATGAGTCTGCTGGGCCATGAGGCCTTCTTCATCTTCCTCAACGCCGCCACCAATCGGATCAACGTGCTCTACCGCAGGCGCGATGGAACCTTCGGTCTGATCGAACCTGAACTCGGCTGAGGTCAAGGCCTGGGGTGCCCATGACTCAGCCCATTGATGTACTGCTGATGATCCCGCCGACAGGATCCTCGCCGGCGGAACGCTGGGTGGCCGCGGGCCGCGTGGCAGCGGCGCGCGACTTGCTCGAACGTCTGCAAGCGACTACCTGGTTGGGCAGAGTGTTCGTGATGGCTGCCGAGGAGGCCGACCGCGCCCTGCTTGCGGCCGAATGTGCGGTTCCGTGGCAGGAGCCGTCGGCCGGCTTCCACTTCGGACGGGCGCTGGCGGCCTTTGTGGTCGACCAGGGTGTAGAAAGGCTGGCATACTTCGGCGGGGCCAGCGCGCCCCTGCTTGAGCCGATCCTGCTGGATGGGGCGGTCGAGACGCTGAGTGAATCCGAATCGCCCGCCGCCTGGGTCAACAACTACTACTCCACGGACTGGGCCCTCTTCAATCATGCCGACCGTGTCGCCACCGTGGCCGAGCACCTCACCACGGACAACCCGCTGGGTTGGGTGCTTTCCCATGACGCCGGCTTCTCGGTGCACTCCTTCCCGCCTTCGGCTGCCACCCGAGCCGACATCGACACCTCCTCCGATCTCCTGCTGCTCGCAGGCCACCCACACCTCGGCCCTCATCTCCGCCAGTTCCTGGGCCGGGCCCCGGCCGACATGCTGGCGAGGATCGACGCGCTGCGGCGGGTCCTGCTCACACCAGCCAGCACGCTGACGCTCATCGGCCGCTCGTCATCACATCTCTGGCAGTGCCTCGAACGACGCACCGAGATCTGGGTGAGGCTGGTGGTGGAAGAGCGCGGCATGATGGCCAGTGGGCGCGTGGCGCGCGGCGAGGTGTGCTCACTCGTGGGCGCCATGCTCGACGATTGGGGACCGAGGCGCTTCATCCACACACTGGCGAGCATGAGCGATGCAGTGCTGTGGGACACGCGTGTCTGGATGGCCAGCCGCAGGTGCTGGCCGTCGGACGCCGACCGCTTCTCCGCCGATCTTGGCTGGGCAGATGGGGTGCAGGATGACAACCTGCGTGCCCTGACGCAGGCGATCGGCGAAGCCCCGATCCCCATCGTCACCGGCGGCCACGGCGTCGTCGCCGGCTGCGTCTACGCACTGGTCGAAACGCTGGGTCCCGACCCGCTGGCTGGATCCCGAGCCTGAAGATCGATATTGTTCGGGCGCAGACTCGCCTTCTCCGTGCGAAGGGTCTGTCCCTTTCCTTGCCCGAGGGCGGGCGTCACCAGCCGGAGAGGTACGGCTCCCAGGCCTGGTTCTCGGGCAGGTGACGGGCGAAGAGGTAGTAGGCTGTCGGGCGAGGCTCAGTCGGCGGGCGCAGCAGCCGCATGCGGGCCGCCTGGAGTGTGCGGCCGCCCTTGCGCAGGTTGCATTCGGCGCAGGCGGTGACCAGATTGGTCCAGATGTGCTCGCCGCCCAGGTGGCGCGGCAGCACGTGGTCGATTGTCAGGCGCGAGGAGCGGCTGCCGCAGTACTGGCAGGTGTAGTCGTCGCGGCGGAAAATCTCGCGCTTGGTCAGCCGCACCCGCGGCCTGGGGCGGCGGACCATGTAGTCCAGCCGTATGACCGAGGGACGAGGCAGCGTGAGGCGGACCGTGTGAACGTAGCCGCGGCCGTTGAGCAACATCTCGGCCTTGCCCGACACGAGCAGGCCGAGGGCGCGCCGCGTCGAGCACACGTTCAGCGGCTCGAAGTTGGCGTTGAGGACCAGAACCGGCTCGTTCATCGCCCGCCCCAAGGTTGGGGCGGATTATATCATCGGACGCAGCGTGCAAGAGGGCTCAGGCGGCGGCTGCGAGCAGGCGGGCGTAGGAAGGAGAGAACCGCGTCAGCATATCGCGAATCTCCGAGAGAGTCGGCATGGCTGCCCCCGTGCCGAGTTTTCGCACCTTCGCCGCGCCCGTTGCATTGGCCAGGGCCCCGAGGGCATCCAGCGGCAGTCCCTTGAGACAGCCGTAGATGACCGCCGCGTCGAGGCTGTCCCCGGCGCCGGTGGTGTCGCGTGCCTCGACGGGAAGCCCGGGCGCAATGTGGACCTCCTCGCCCCGCAGTAGGAGACAGCCGGCCGAGCCGCGCTTGATGACGACCATCTCGGGACCAGACTCCAACAAGCGCCGGGCCGAGATCACGGGGTCGGATTCGTTCGTCAGGCGAGAGGCCTCATCCTCAGTCGCCAACACGACCGAGGCCATGCGGCAGGCATCGAGGTGCCAGCTCCGGTCGTAGACGGGGTTGCCTGGGCCAGGGTCGAAGAAGCGCGGCACGCCGGCCTGGGAGGCGACGCGCATCGCCTCCAGGATCAGTGAGGGGACATCCTCATGGTCGGCCCAGCCGTCGGCGAAGAAGGCCTGGGCACCGCAAATCCGTGACCGCCAGCCTTCGCGGAGCGCGCGGACCGTCTGCCTGCCTGGATAACCGAGGTAGGCCGGCTCGCCCTGTTGGTCGACGATCACGCCGGCCAAGGGGGTTTCGCCTCCGCGCGTGACCACGACGTCCGCGAGGTCGATGCCTTCGGCGCGCAGCCCTTCGAGGACGATGGCCCCGAAGCGATCGTCGCCCACTTCTCCCAGGCAGGCGACGCGCATCCCCAATCGTGCGGCGGTGATGGCGATGTTGGTGGCGCCGCCTGGGCCGAGGTCGAGGTGTGTGACGCGCAGCAGGCTGCCAGCGGTGATCGGGAAAGACGGGATGCGAAGGTTGAAGTCGGCGATCAGGTCGCCGAAGACGATGAGCATGGTCACTCGCTCCTGAGGGCGGTGTGATCGCGGTAGGCGGCGGCGAACTCCTCGACCGTGCAAGGAGTCTGAGGCATACCCAGCGTCAACGCCAACTGGATCAGCTGGGGGGGATGGACCTGCGCTGCGAGGAGTAGCTCTGTCTGCCTCAGCACCGGGCCGGTCGGGCCGTCGGCGGTGATGCGCCCGCGCGACATGACGATGATGCGCGGGAAGTGCTCGGCGCAGAAGTCGAGGTCGTGACTGATGGTGAGCAGGGTGACGCCGCGGTCCTTGAGACTCGTGATGATTGCGGCCAACTTTCGCAGCCCGAGAGCGTCGAGACCCGTGGTGGGCTCGTCGAGGATGATGATCGGGGTGCGCATGGCCAGCGTGGCGGCGATCGCCACGAACTTGCGCTCCTGGGCTGGCAGGTCGTACGGATTCTTGGCTGCGGCCGTAGTCAGGCCGCATGCGCCCAGAGCCTCGCCGACCGCCTCACCCACTTCCCGCTCGCTCAACCCTAGGTTCTTGGGGCCAAAGGCCACTTCGTCGGAGACGGTGCGGGCGAAGAGCTGGTCATCGGGGTTCTGGAAGACATAGCCCACGCGTCGGGCGAGTTGGGCAACGGTCTTGTGGCGCGTGTCCTCCTCGCCGACGAGGATGGTTCCTGACTGCGGGCGAAGCAGGCCGTTGAGGTGTCGGGCCAACGTGGTCTTCCCGGCGCCGTTCTCGCCGACGATCGCAGTCGCCTCCCCCGACTCGATGGTGAGGTCAACGCCATCGAGGGCGAGAACCCCCGATGGATAGCGGAAGCTGACGCCTGTGATGTGAATCCTCACCGCAGGTACTCCACCATCTGCTCGACGGTCAGCGGAAGGGGCCGATCGCTGCGCGCCAAGCCGAGCGATCGCAGGCGGCGGGCGGCGCGGGTGCAGCGCGTGGGCAGGAGGCCGCTCGCTTCCAGGAGATCGGACGCAAGGACCTCGCGGGGATCGCCATCGGCCACCACGCGACCGGCTGTAAGGAGGACGACGCGCGATGCGAAAGATGCCACCCATTCGAGCTTGTGCTCGCTGAGCACGATTGTCACATCGCCTGAAGAGGCCAGGCGCTCCAGATGGGCGAAGATGGATTCCGTGCCGGCGGGGTCCAGCTGGGAGGTCGGCTCATCGAGCACGAGCACCCCAGGTCGCATGGCCAGCATCGAAGCGATGGCCAGGCGCTGCTGCTGGCCGCCGGACAGCTCAAAGGGTGACCGCTCAGCCAGGTCTTCGAGGCCTGTCAACGCAAGGGCTTCTCGACAGCGCTCAAGCATTTCGGCGCGCGGCACCCCAAGGTTCTCAAGCCCGAAAGCCACCTCCTCGAGCACCGTGAAGCGGGCTCCGGTGATCTGGTTGAACGGGTTCTGGAAGACCAGCCCGACCTCACCGGCCAGGTCGGACAGGGGGGTGTGCAGGATGCTGAAGCCGGCGACGTGCACCGCGCCGCTCAGCGTGCCGCGATAGAAGTGCGGGACGAAGCCGGTCAGCGCGTAGCAGAGGGTGGACTTGCCGGCGCCGTTGGCGCCGATGACGGCGCAGAGCTGACCCCGCGGGATTTCGAGGTCGACATCCTCGAGGGCGGGGCGGTCGGTGCCGGCATAGGTGAAGGTCAGGCCGCGGACCGAGATCATGGCTGAAGCGCGCCCCTCAACCGCAGGAAGATAAGCAAAGCCATCAGGAGCACAAGAAGCCAGCGCGCCGCGGCCTGGACGGCGGAATCGGGGATCTCGGTCAGGCTGGTCTTCGGGCCGCGGCGGTTGAAGGCGCGGGCTTCGAGGGCCATCGCCCGCTCCTCCAGTTCCATCAGGCTGCTGAGGATCAGAGGCGCCACCAGGGGCAGCAGGGCGCGCAGGCGGCGCCCCAGGCTGCCTTCGGTCTCCAGGCCGCGCGCGCGCTGGGCATCCAGGATGGAGCGTGCTCGCGCCTGGAAGCCGGGGATGATCTGCAGCGCAGTGACGACGATGTAGGACACTTGGGCCGGCAGGCCGCGCTGCGCGAGGGCAAGCATGAGCGTGTCGGGCCGGGTGGTCAGGAGGAGGAGCGTGGCCGCGCCCAGGCCGGCGAGCAGGCGGGAGGTCAGCAGAGCCGCTGTCCATAGGCCCTCGGCTTTGAGGCTGAAGGGCCCGATGGCGAGCAGGATCGTGGTGCCGGGGTTGAAGAAGCCCTGAATGGGAAAGAGCGAGACCATGAACGGCCACACAACGCGGAAACAGGTGCGCAGGAATGGACGGAGCAGGCGAGCCCACGCTGCCAGCGGCACGAGGCCAATGGCATACACCGCCAGGATGGATGGCAGCGTGGGCAGCGTGGCCGCCGCCACCACGGCCGCCAGCACCAGGAGAAGTTTGGTCAGCGGGTTGAGGGCGTGGAGGCCAGAGGCTCGGGGCTGGTAGAGAGTGGCGGTCATGCTGGCTGGGGCTGCGTGGGAACGGGGGCCCTCGGGCTTCGCACGCGACGCGAGGCCCCGTGGTCTTCTGGGTCGACGGGCGGCCCGCCTGCGGGCAGCCGGCTAGCTGCGCGGCGGCATGTTGCTGAACCGCGCCAGGAAGCGACCCGGCAAGGCGCGCAGGACCGCGAAAACGATCAGGTAGGTTGCCATCTTGTCGATGGGATCGGAGACCACGCCCTGAGCCATGTTGGCGCCGAGCGCATCCAGCCCGACGGTGCGAAAGGCGGCCACAAGGATGTCGGTGCCGCTGCCCGTCACCCCTCCGAAGACATAGGCGGCGATGGGAGCCGACAGGACGGCAGCTACAATCCCAGTGAGCAGCCCGGCCACGATGGCCTTTCCCCACCGGTGAAGCCAGGCCGCCCGGCCGAAGGCCCCCGCCATGGCGCCGATGACCGCTGCCACGCCGGCCCAGGCGATGGCCTGTGGGAACCAGCCGGTGGCCGTCCAGATCACATTGGAGAGAAAGCCGGTGACGGCCCCGGCCCAGGGTCCGGCCAGCGCGCCGACAAGCACGGTCCCGATCGAGTCCAGGTAAAGGGGCACCTTGAGTGCAAGCACAAGCTGCCCGACGGCGACGTTGATGGCCAGGGCCACAGGGATCAAGACAAGGGTCAGCGTGTTGAAGCCTTTCCGGGACATCTGTGCCCTCCTCCCGTAGACTGCAAGGGACTATACGTCATCCGCGGTTTCCTGTCCAGCACGGGCGCCGGGGTGGTCAGACGAAACCCAGTCGAATCCCCGAGCTCGTGAAACCAAGCGCCGGCACGGTCATCGCAGCGAACCAGACGACCCTTCCAGCAGACATGCAACCCAGGGGATGGAGCCAAGGGATGAGCAGGTACCTGATGCCGCCGCCGCGCGGAACGTCGCAGATGCGGGTGGCCTGCTGCCGAACCACAGCGAGAGTCGCCGCATCCGGCATGTACGGCATGGAGGACTGCCGAAATTGCCTGGTGTGCAGGTCATCTGGCCCGGCCGGATGTCGGGCTTGTCTCTTTGGGGTGGGGCGGTTACAATGCCCACACCATGACCGACCCGCGCTACGCGCAGGCGCTAGACTACCTCTACAGCTTCGTCGACTACAGCCTCGAGCGCAGTTACCGCTACACGGCGGATCGCTTCGACCTCGACCGGCTGCGCCAGCTCCTGCATCGGCTTGGGGACCCGCACCAGGCCTATGGGACCATCCACATTGCTGGGACCAAGGGGAAGGGTTCGGTCTCGGCACTGGCTGCCGCGGCGTGCCGGGCGGCGGGCTACCGCACAGGTCTGTACACCTCGCCTCATCTGGTCCGGCTGACCGAGCGCATCAACGTCGACGGTGAGGAGATTGCCGAATCCGATCTCGTCGAACTGGTGGATGAGCTCAAGCCGAAGGTGGAAGGCATCGCGGGCCTGACGATGTTTGAGCTGCTGACGGCTCTCGGCTTCCTGCACTTTGCCCGCGCCGGAGTGGAAATCGGCGTCATCGAGGTCGGTCTTGGCGGTCGGCTGGATGCGACCAACGTCGTCACGCCCCTGGTATCGGTCATCACGGCGATCTCCTACGACCACATGCATCTGCTGGGCAACAGTCTGTCCGAGATTGCGCGCGAGAAAGCGGGCATCATCAAGCCGGGCATCCCCCTGGTGTGTGCGCCGCAGCAGCATGAGGCGGCGCTGGTGGTGGAAGGGATAGCGAGGGAGAGGGGCGCGCCCTTGATTCAAGTCGGTCGCGACTGGCTCTTCGCCCCCGGCTCCCGCGGTCTGGGGAGGCAGAGCCTGTACATCTGGTCGGCGAAAGAGCAGGAGCTCGTGGATGCGTACGTCGAGTCGGCGGGCGCGGTGGAGTGGACGGCGGCCCGCTTCGAGATTCCGCTCCTGGGTTACCACCAGGTGATCAACGCCGCTGTGGCCTACGCTGCCTTGCAGGAGGTACGCCAGCGGGGGTACGCCATCGACGACGAGGCTATTCGCCAGGGATTCCACTCTGTCTCGTGGCCAGGGCGCTTTCAGATTCTGTCGCGATCGCCAGTGGTGGTCATCGATTCGGCCCACAACCGCGACTCGGCCTTGCGGCTGCGCATTGCGCTGGACGACTACTTCCCAGGCCAGCCGGTGACGCTCGTGTTTGGTGCCCTGGCCGATAAGGACATCCCCGGGATGCTGGCCGAACTGCTGCCGCGCGTCTCGCGGCTAATTCTCACCCAGGCCGACCACCCGCGCGCCGCCACGACCGATGAGCTGGCCGAGTTGGCCCACGGCTACGGCTGGCGGGTCTCACGCATCGTGCCTGTGGCCGAGGCCATGCGTCAGGCCATCCTGCGGTCTCGTCCCGGGGAGGTGATTGTTGCCGCCGGCAGTTTGACGGTGGCTGGCGAGGTCCTTGCATCCTGGGGCCAGGTGAGCCAGTCAGTTGGGCTGGCGCTGGAGGTTGCGTCAACATGACCGGCTTCCTGTTCCGCTGGCCCACGCTCCCCTCCGAACTTGGGGAGGCAATGAGCCGTCGGGCCGACGAGCTGTATGAGATCGAGGACGCTCCAGTCGATGAGGATGGCCTGATCGAAGTCTCCGTCCTGCCCCTGCGCGACGTCGTCCTCTTCCCCAAGATGGTGACGCCGCTCTTCGTCGGCCACGGGCCCACACTCTCAGCCATCGAAGACGCCGCCCACAGCGGCGAGACGATGGCTGCCATCACGCAGCTCGACCCCGAGGTCGAGGAGCCGCTACCCGAGGACCTGCACCGTGTCGGGACCGAGGTGGCGGTGGGGCGGGTCATGCGCATGCCGGACAGCTCGACCTCAGTGCTGACCCAGGGTCGGCGCCGGCTGAAGATCGTCGAGTTCACCCAGACCACCCCCTACCTGCGCGCCCGCGCCCGACCGATCGAGGAGAAGGCCGACCGCAGCAAAGAGACGCTGGCGCTGATGCGGGCCGTGCTGACGCTCTTCGAGAAGTGTGTGCAGTTGAACCGCAGCCTGCCCGAGGAAACCTACGTCTACGCCGTGAACATCGAGGACCCTGGCTGGCTGGCGGACCTGGTGGCCTCGGCCCTGACGCTCTCAATCCCCGAGCGGCAGGCCCTCCTGGAGACCTCCTCGCCGGTGATGCGGCTGCAGCGCATCAGCGTCCTGCTGGGCCGCGAGCTCGATGTGCTCGAACTCGAGGATCAGATACATAACCAGGTTCAGAGCGAGGTGGATCGCTCGCAGCGCGAGATGTACCTGCGCGAGCAGATGAAGGCCATCCAGACGGAACTGGGCGAGGCCGACCTGTGGCAGCAGGAGCTGGCCGAGCTCCGGGAGCGCATCGCCCATCTCGCGCTTCCGGATGAGGTCCAGGTTCGGGCGCTCAAAGAGCTGCAGCGGCTGGGCCAGATGCCGCCGATGTCACCCGAGGTGAGCATCATCCGCACCTACCTCGACTGGCTCATCGAGCTGCCGTGGACCGAAGCCACGCCCGACAACCTCGATGTGCGCAACGCTTCCCGCGTGCTCAACCGGCGACACCACGGCCTGCGCAAGGCCAAGGAACGTATCCTGGAGTATATCGCCGTGCGCAGCTTGGCGCGCGAGCGCCAGAGGCAGCCGATCCTGTGCTTCGTCGGCCCGCCTGGCACAGGGAAGACGTCGCTGGGCCAATCGATCGCCGAGGCGCTGGGGCGAAGATTCGTGCGCGTCTCACTGGGCGGCGTCCGTGATGAGGCTGAGATTCGCGGCCACCGCCGCACCTACATCGGCGCTCTCCCCGGCCGCATCCTGCAGACCATGCGCCGGGCCAGGACGATCAACCCGCTCTTCATGCTGGACGAGATCGACAAGCTCGGCCACGACTTCCGCGGTGACCCGGCGGCCGCCCTGCTCGAGGTCCTCGACCCTGAGCAGAACCACGCCTTCTCCGATCACTACCTGGAGATTCCGTACGACCTGTCGAAGGTCATGTTCATCACCACCGCCAACACCCTGGGCCCGATCCCGCCGGCCCTGGTCGACCGCATGGAGGTCATCGAGTTCCCCGGCTACATCGAAGAGGAGAAGCTGGTGATCGCCCACCGCTTCCTCATCCCTCGCCAGCTTGAGCAGAACGGGCTGGCGCCGGGAGAAGTTGAATTCACGGAAGAGGCGCTGAAGGCCATTCTCCGCGAGTACACCTGGGAGGCTGGTGTGCGCAACCTGGAGCGCGAGATCGGCAAGGTCTGCCGCAAGTTGGCGCGGCGCAAGGCTGAGGGCCAGGCGCCCTCCAGACGCATCACTCCGGCCTCGCTGGCGCGCTTGTTGGGGCCTCCGCAAATCCCACCGCGCGAAGCGGAGAAGGAAGACACGGTGGGTGCGGCCACCGGTCTGGCCTGGACCGAAAACGGCGGCGAGACGATGTCGGTCGAAGTGCTGCTGGTCGATGGCAAGGGCAACATGCAGATCACAGGCCAGGTCGGCGAGGTGATGCAGGAGTCGGGGCAGGCAGCGTTGTCCTACGTCAAGTCGAGAGCCAAGGACCTGGGAGTCAACCCTGAGGTCTTTGAAAAGCACGACATCCACATCCATATCCCTGAAGGCGCCATTCCCAAGGACGGACCGAGCGCGGGCATCACCATGGCGGCGGCGCTGGCCTCGGCGCTCACGGGTCGACCGGTTCGGCGCCAGGTGGGGATGAGCGGCGAGATCACCCTGCGCGGCCGTGTCCTTTCGATCGGGGGCGTGCGTGAGAAGGTCCTGGCCGCGTATCGCCTCAACCTGTCCACGGTCATTCTGCCGGCTCAGAACAAGAAAGACCTCACAGACATTCCGGCCAAGGCGCGCACCGGGCTCGACATCCGCTTCGTGCGCCATATGGACGAGGTGCTGGGGTTGGCGCTTCAGCCGAAGCCTGGCAGGGTCCTGCGCCGCAGGCGAGCGGCGTCCCCGCCGAGCCGGCGCCTGACTCGGCCCACGCCGTCTCCATGAATGGCGGGCCGGCTTGCCCTGGGGAGGCTCGAGCGTGACGACTGCGGGCGATGTCCGCTACCTGCTGGCCGGGGGAAAAGGGCCCCAGGTGGATTGGCTCCCCGACGGCACGGAACCCGGCCGCATCGCCGCCTCGCTCGCCGGCATGGCCAACGCCCTGGGCGGCAGCCTGATCCTGGGCATCTCGCCGCGCAGCAATCGCGTTCACGGCGTGGCGGATCCAGAACAGGCAATCGACCGCGTGCTCCAAGCAGCGCTGATGCTGGAACCGCCCTTGATCCTCCCCTTCCCGGAGAGAGTGGATTTCGACGGCGGCGCAGTGGTCGTCGTGCGGGTGCCTCCGGGGCTGCCGCATGTGTATGCCCTGGAGGGACGGTACTTGGTGCGAGATGGGATGATCACAGGGCCGCTGTCCGCGCCCCGCTTGCGCCGGCTCCTGCTCGAGCGCGGCGAGGCCAGCTTCGAATCGGAGCAGCCCTCCGGCGCGAGCCTGGATGACGTGGATCTCGAGCGCGTTCACGCCTACCTGGCCGCCGTTGCGGCTCCCGGCGGCGATCCCTGGCAGGCGCTTCTCAGCCGCGGCTGCGTTGCGCGAACAGTGGCTGGTTTCGTCCCGACCGCCGCCGGGCTGCTGCTCTTCGGGCGAGATCCTCAGCGCTTCTTCCCTCAGGCGGATCTCACCGCTGCGCGCTTCGCTGGCCGCACCGTCACAGACGAATTCGTGCGCCAGGTCATTCGCGGAACCCTCACCGACCAGCTGCAGGCGGTCGATGTGTTCCTGCGTGGCCACTTGAAAGAGGTTGTGCGACTCGAGGGAATGCAGGCAAGCCGCAGGCTGGAATACCCCGTGGAGGCTGTGCGCGAGCTTGTGGTCAACGCGGTAGCTCACCGGGATTACTCGATCCGCGGTGATGGCATCCGGGTGTTTCTGTTCTCCGACCGGCTTGAGGTCCAGTCGCCAGGCGGGCTGCCCGGCCCGGTCACGGTGTACAACATCGCCGAGGCGCGCTTCTCGCGCAATCCCGTCATCGTGCAGGTGCTGGCGGACCTGGGCTACATCGAGCGACTGGGCTATGGCATCGACCGTGTCATCGCGCTGGCCGCCGAATGGAAACTGCGCCGGCCGACGTTCGAGGAGACCCCCGCCGGTTTCCGCGTCACATTCTTCGCCCCGACCCTCACCCTGCCGGGAGTGCCGCGCCCGCGCTGGGAGGGGACGGGCGTCAATCAGCGTCAGCAGCAGGCGCTCGATTACCTCAATCGCAACGGCCGAATCACCAATCGTGAGTTCCAGGAGCTCGCGCCGGATGTCCATCCTGAGACCATCCGCCGGGACCTGGCCGACCTGGTGGCGCGCGGCATCGTGCTCAAGGTTGGGGATCGGCGAGGAACGTACTATATTCTCAAGCAAGCCGCTCATGTGGAAGCCTGAGTCGTCCCGCACCCCTCATCAGGGATCCGCCCTCGCCGCGACGCTGCGCCTGTTGGTGCTAGGCGGCCTGCTGGCCGCCGGCTGCAGCCGCAGCGCTGTCCCATTTACCCTCCCGCCCCTGCCTGGCACGCCTGAGCCTACAGAGACAGTCCCCCCACCAACGCCCACCACGCCCTTCGGCCCGGCCATGGGCTACGACTACGCTGTGGTCTGGGTGCCGGCCGGCGGGACGCTGCCCGTTCGGCAGCCCGCCGGCATTGCTGGCGCGCAGGTCGGGGCGCTCGAAGCAGATCAACGCGGCATTCGCCTCACCGGGAACAGCACTTTTCTGGGAAGCTCCACCTGGGTGGAAATCGTCACACCGCAGGCCCGCGGCTGGGTGAACAGCTGGAACCTGACGCAAGACGTCTCGCCGGCCGACTTCTGCGCCGACCCACGCGTCCAGTCCCTGCTGGATCGCTTCCAGCAGATCCTGCGGACCCGGGACGGCGGAGCGCTTCTCGAGGTGGTAAGCCCGCGCCGCGGGCTGGTGGTGCGGACGAGCTGGTGGAACGTGGAGGTGTTGATTGGGCGCGAGCAAGTGCCCAGGCTCTTTGTCAGCAGCGAGGAATGGGACTGGGGAGAAGGCGAAGCCGCCGGTGTGACGGTGCGAGGGCCGTTCCGTGATGTGGTCCTGCCCCAGCTCCAGGACGTGTTCGACAGCCAGCCTGAGGTGACCTGCAACAGCCTGCGGACCGGGGCGACGGAGCGCAACCCGCGATGGCCAGCAGAGTACACCAACCTGAACTTCTACGCCTTCTACCGCCCGGACCCGTTCCCGGGAAGCCGCTACAACTGGCGCACCTGGGTGGTGGGTGTGGAGTACGTGGAAGGCGAACCATACATCGCCGTCCTGGTGCTCTATCGCGGCGAAATCTAGGCGCCAATCCCCCTCAAGTGTTGGGTGTGTGATACGACAGCAGGACTGAGGAGAGTCGTTTGGTGGAATTGCGTGTTGCTCTGGTGACAGGGGCCTCAGCGGGAATCGGAGCCGCCACGGCCCGCTCCTTGGCCCGGCGAGGCTGGAACCTTGTGCTGGCCGCACGCCGGGTAGACTTGCTCCACGAGCTGGCGCAGGAGCTGGGGGCAAGCGCCGACGGCGCTCGATTCCTTCCGCTGAGAATGGATGTTGCGGACTGGGAGAGCATCTCCTCGGGCGTGGCGGCGGTGCAAGGCGAGTTCAGCCGTATCGATGTGCTTGTGAACAACGCCGGCGTCGGCAGCCTGGATTGGCATGAGAACCACGACCCGGTCGGTGACATTGCGGCGTCGGTCCGGGTGAATCTACTGGGAGCGATGCAGCTCACGCGCGCGGTGCTGCCTGGCATGCTTGAGCGGGGCAGGGGACACATCATCAACATCGCTTCGGTGGCTAGCTGGGTGGGCTCACCGATGTACAGCGTGTATGCGGCCACCAAGTTCGGCTTGCGCGGCTATAGTGAGGGCTTGCGCCGGGAGGTCGAGCCGCGTGGCATTCGGGTCTCGGTCGTCTATCCGGGCCCGGTGCGGACGGGCTTCGCGGCCGGCAGCGGCGCCTCCCGCCGGAAGCGATTCCGCACGCCAGGGTTTCTCTCGCTCAGCCCCGAGGCGGTCGGCGAGGCGGTGGCGCGCCTCACTGAGCGTCCCACGCGCAGCCTGGTGATTCCGGGCATGATGCGCCCGCTGATTTGGCTAAACGTTCTCTTCCCCGGGCTTGTCGATTGGGCGATCGGAACTGCCTTCACCCGCCACGAGAAGCGGGCGGGGCCGTAGCCCTCACCGCGCGAGCGCGTTGCCGGCAGGCGCGCGCGTGTGGGCGCCATCCGCAGCAATCCAGCGGCCGAGTGCTTCCAGGACTTGCAGCAGGCGCACTTGCCAGCCTTCGCCGGCGCCGCGGCTGAGCCACAGGCCGCGCCTGCTGCGGCGGACGTCGGGGCCCAGGTCCGGCATCTCCCACTCGGCGGCCTCCTCCGGCAGCGCGATCAAGACCTGGCCGTTCTCCAGGGAGATCCCTTCTACCCGAGCGTGGACCGCCAGGAGCTTCACCCGCAACTGGTACAGCAGGTTTTCAGCCTGCTGTGGCGGAGGGCCGAAGCGATCATTGAACTCGCCGCGCAGCCGTTCGAGGTCAGCCTCGCTCTGCAGGTCGGCCAGGCGGCGATAGACCTGAAGGCGGAGGTCGCGGTCGGGGATGTAGTCGGCGGGGATGGTGCATGGGAGGGGCAGGTCGATGGTCAGTGGGGGCAGTTCGGTGGGTTCGGCGGTCGGCGCCTCGGCGGCGGCCTGGCGCGCCTTCAACCTGCGCACAGCCTGAGCCAGGAGCCGGGTGTACAGGTGAAAGCCGACGGCGGCAATGTGACCGTGCTGGCGGGTGCCGAGCAGGTCCCCCGCCCCGCGCATCTCGAGATCACGCATGGCGATCGAATAGCCCGCGCCGAGCCGGGTGTTCTCCGCAATGATCTCCAGACGCTGTAGCGCTTCCTCGGTCGGGCGCAGCCGGGGATGTCGCAGGAAGTAGCTGTAAGCGCGCGCCGCGCCGCGCCCCACTCGGCCGCGGAGCTGGTAGAGCTGAGCCAGGCCGAAGGTGTCGGCGCGATCGACGATCAGCGTGTTGGCGTTCGGGATGTCGAGGCCGGATTCGATGATCGAGGTGCTCAGCAGGAGGTCGATCTCCCCGGCGTTGAACTGCTCCATCACCCGCGCCAGCTCCTTCTCGGGCAGCTGACCATGGGCCACAGCGATGCGCGCCTCCGGCACGAGGTGCTGCAGCCGGGCGCGCATGGCCTCGATCGTCTGCACGCGGTTGTGCACGAAGAAGACCTGGCCGTTGCGATCGATCTCCCGCAGGATGGCCTGCCGCACCAGCCGGGGATCGTAGGGGCCGATGTGGGTGATGATCGGGAGACGGTCCTCGGGCGGGGTGTTGATGGTCGAGATGTCGCGCGCGCCGGTCACGGCCATGTACAGGGTGCGGGGGATGGGGGTGGCGGTGAGGGTGAGGACGTCGACCTCGGTGCGCATCTGCTTGAGGAATTCCTTGTGCGTGACGCCGAAGCGCTGCTCCTCGTCGATGATGAGCAAGCCCAGGTCCTTGAAGGCGACGTCGTGCTGCAGCAGGCGGTGCGTGCCGATGATGATGTCGATCTCGCCGGAGGCCAGCCGCTTCAGGATGGCTTCCGCCTCGGCTCGGCTGCGGAAGCGCGAGAGCATCTCGACCTCCACCGGGTAGGCAGCCAGCCTCTGGCGGAAGGTGTCGAAGTGCTGCTGAGCGAGGACGGTCGTGGGGACGAGCATGGCCGCCTGCTTGCCATCCATCACGGCCTTGAATGCCGCGCGCAAGGCGACTTCGGTCTTGCCATAGCCGACGTCGCCGCAGATCAGCCGGTCCATCGGCCGCGGCCGCTCCATGTCGGTCTTCACAGCTTCGATGGCGCGCAGCTGATCTTCGGTCTCGACGTAGGGGAACGAGGCCTCGAGTTCCCGCTGCCAGGCGGTGTCGGGGGAGAAGGCGTGGCCGCGCACAGCCATGCGTCGGGCGTAGAGCTCGAGCAGATCGCGCGCAACCTGTTCGGCGGCTTCACGCGCCCGCGCCTTGACCCGTTCCCACTCCTGCGTGCCCAAACGCGATGGCGCGGGTGAGGCGTCGTCGACGCCGACGTAGCGGGTGACGCGATCGGCCTGGTGGACGGGCACGTAGAGCTGGTCGCCGTCAGCATAGTCGATCAGGAGGAACTCGCGCCGAATGGCGTCGAGCATGCGCTCGACCAGGCCGCCGAACTGGCCGATGCCGAAGTCCACATGGACAATCCAGTCTCCCGGGCGCAGGTCGGCGTATGCGGCTTCCGGGGCGGCAGGGGCCACTCGAAGGGGCGGCCGCGGCCGTGGCCGGCCCCAGCCGAAGACCTCGGCATCGGTCAGCAGGTGAAAGCGCCTGCCAGGGCCCTGCTGCATAGACCAGCCTTCGGACAGGGCGCCGCGCACGAAGTGGACTTC
This sequence comes from uncultured Anaerolineaceae bacterium, assembly GCA_964575425.1. GTDB lineage: Bacteria > Chloroflexota > Anaerolineae > Anaerolineales > E44-bin32 > DATEAV01. The sequence continues at coordinate 54,670 of CAZNRD010000020.1, forward strand.
GCCCGGGAGGACATCGGCCGGGAAAGTTTCCACGAGGGAGTGTGATCCGCCGCGCTCCGCCCACAGCTCTGCCAGCCTCGGCGCCTGGCGGCTGATGACCACTGCGCTCTCGTGCTGCACCCTGCATTCTGCCAGGTGGTCGATCAAGGGACGGACCTGGCCGCCGAACCGCGGCCCCGGAGCGAACGCGGTGCCCAGATCCGACTCCGCCTCGCCCTCGCCGAAGCCAAGGTCCAGCCACTGGAATTCGGACAGGGCTTCGCGCAGTTCCGGCCAGGTCAGGTACGGAAGAGGAAAGTCGGGGCGCAAGTCTTGCGCTTCCAGCTGTTCGCGGCGGAGCTGGACTGCCTGCATTTCGAGCTCCTCGACGGCGGCGGAGAATGCGGCGAGGTCTTCGAAGAGGACAAGCGTCTGCGGCGGCAGGAAATCCGCCAGCCCCGAAGACGCCGGGTTCATCAGGGGAAGAAAAGACTCCAGAAGGGAGGCGCGACGCTGCTCTGCGGCGCTGTCCGAGGGCGGCAGCATGTCATCCCACTCGTCGCGGTACAGCTGCGGAAGGCCTTCGCGCGCCGGCGTGATGAGGAGATGAGGGATGGTTTCTGTGGAACGCTGGGACGAGGGGCCGAAGTGGCGTAGCGAGTCGATTTCGTCGCCGAAGAGCTCGAGGCGCGCCGGGGAGGCTTCGGCGGGCGGCCAGAGGTCGAGGATGCCGCCGCGATGGCTGAATTGCCCGGGCTCGGTGACCAACGTCTCCGGCTGGTAGCCGATGTCGAGCAGCAGCTGCATCAGGCGGTCGAGGCGGATTGAGGAGCCGGCCCTGAGCCAGCGGCAGCCGGCGAGGAAGTCGCGGCGCGAGAGGGTGCGCGTCATGGCACCGCGCGCCGCGACAAGGACCAGGGGCGACGGCCGCGGTCGGGGGTCGGTCGGAGCAGTCGGGAGGTCTCTTGCAGCCAGGGCGGTCAGGACTGTCAGGCGTTGGGTCAGCGTGCGCGGTCCCCAGGGTGCGAACTCGTAGAAGAGCGGACGCGGGTCTGGGAAGGGAAAGAGGGCGAGCGTGGGCGACCAGGCCGGCAGCTCCTCGGTCAGCGTGATCATGCGGTCGGCGCGCGAAACCAAGAGCAGCGTCGGGCGCTGCAGGTCGAGAGCCAGAGCAGCAGCGATCGTTGGGCGGGCGGCGCGCGGCAGCCGCAGCGCGTGCAGCGGCACGCCGGGGGATCGCAGACGCTCAAGCAGAGCCCGATAGGAGGGCAGCTGGCGCACCAGACCGAGGACATTCGCGAGATCCATCGTCAGTCAGCCGGCCCGTTGAAGCGATTCATGGCGGCTTCGATGCCTTGTTCTACAAGAAGGTGGATGCCTTCAATGCCGCGAGCGATGGCAGCATCGATCACTTCCCGTTCATCGCGATCGAGGTCCTGGAGGACGTAGTCGGCGGGGTCCATCGATCCCGGAGGACGGCCGATGCCGATGCGCAGGCGCTGGAAGTCCTGGCTGCCCAGCGCTTCGAAGATCGAGCGCAGCCCGCGATGACCGGCCGACCCGCCGCCGGGACGAAAGCGCAGGACGCCGCGCGGCAGGTCGAGGTCGTCGCAGGCCACAAGCAGATTGGCCAGGGGGACCTGGAAGAAGCGGACGAGCGGGCCGACCGACTGGCCGGCGAGGTTCATGAAGGTCTGAGGCTTGGCCAGGATGGCGCGCTGACCGGCCAGGCGTCCTTCGGCCACGAGCGCTCTGGCCTTGCGGCGCGAGAAGCGCAGGTCGAGGTCATGCGCCAGCCGGTCGAGCAGCATGAAGCCGACGTTGTGGCGGTGATGGCGGTAGTCGCGCCCCGGGTTGCCCAGCCCAACGATGAGGAAAGGTGCGCTGACGCTCATCGGGAGCGTCTCCTGCCGCGTCGACGTCGGCGACTGTCTTGCCAGTGGAAGTAGCGCGTGCGAAGGTCGGCCCAACGCGGACGCAGCGCGGATCGGGTGAGGGTGTAGAGGGCGAGCAGTCCCAATCCCACGAGCGCGGCCAGGACTCCGGTTGCCAGCGCGTCGGCGGCACGGCTGCGGTGCGATGACGATGTCGGGGCCGACGGAGGTGGCGGCAGGGACGGAGTGGGGGTGGAGGTAAGTGCGGGGGCGAGGGTTGCGGCCGGGATGGGCGTGGGGATCTCGGCCGGTGACTGGTTGCGCACGCGCACTCCGGCCACGACGTCCTCGAGGGAAGTCCCGTCCTGGAGCCAGACGCGCAGGCGCAGGAGATAGTCGCCATCGACGATCTCGCTCGTGTCCCAGAGCCCCAGACGGCCACCGACCACGGCGAGTTGAGATGGCTCCCCGATGGGGAACCAGGTGTTGGTCGGGTTCTCCGCGTACGCGAAGGCGAGGTCGTAGGCGGTGAAGGCGGGATGGTCGGCGCTGCCGTATATGGTGACGAGGCCGCTGACGGCATCCCCTGGGGCAGGCTGCGTGATTTCCACGAAGCCAGGCACCTGCACGTTGGCCGCGCCGCCAGGAGCCAAGACCGCGACGGCGAGCGCGGCGCACACAACGTCAAAGGCAATCCGAGCGTGTGAGTGAAGCATCAATCCCCTGAGCGTCGCCGGAGGCGAGGCGACTAATGAGTTTAACATGCGGGCTCTGGGCGGTCAACGTGAGACGGCGGCTATGTTAGAGTCCAGTGAAAGTGACACCCCTAACGGTTCAATGAAAATGTCACCCT
>CAZNRD010000021.1:0-55852 GCA_964575425.1 uncultured Anaerolineaceae bacterium
GCGAGCGCCGCCAGAAACGCAAGCCCCGCCAGGATGCGGCGGGGGAAGCTTCGGCTGCTCACGCTGCCCCCTCGTCACGCGGTCGGTTTCATTCTACAGAAAGCGACAGGGCGGGGCAAGAGGCAAATTGCAGGAGCAAGGAAAAGGTCCCGGGGAGGCGCGCCCCAAAGGCATCAATAGGGGAGAGCCTTGGCCAGGGAGATACGGTCCGCCGTCCCCTCATGGATGCGTGGCGCGGGGTCAGTTGCGTCGGCGCGAGCGGCGGCGAAACGACAGCCGCAGCGGGGTGCCGAGAAAGCCGTAGGCCTGGCGGAGGCGGTTCTCCAGGAAGCGGCTATAGGTGAAATGGACCAGGTCGGGTTCGTTCACGTGGAAGACGAACGTCGGCGGATCGGCCCGCACCTGAGCGGCGTAGAACACCTTGAGCTGGCGTCCGGCGTGCGCCGGCGGAGGGTGGTCCTCGAGCGCTTGCTGCAAGAGGCGGTTGAGTTCGCCGGTCGAGATGCGGCGCAGGCGTTCCTCCTGGACCCGCAGCGCAAGGGGGAGCACCTGGTCGACGCGCTGACCGGTCTTGGCCGAGATGAACAGCACCGGCGCGTAGTCGAGGAACCGAAGGTGCTCTCGCACGCGGGCCGTGTACTCTTCCAGAGTGTGGGAGTCCTTGGGGACCAGGTCCCACTTGTTGACCAGGAGGACCACGCTTCGCATCTCGTCCACGACCATGCCGGCTACGTGGGCGTCCTGTGCGGTGATGCCTTCGCTGCCGTCGAGCACGAGCAGCGCCACATCACAACGCTGCAGAGCGCGCAGCGCGCGCAGGACGGAGTAGCGTTCGACGCCCGGCTCGATGCGGCCACGGCGGCGGATGCCTGCGGTGTCGATCAGGATGATGGGGATGCCGCTGTATGTGAGTTGGGTGTCGATGGCGTCGCGCGTCGTCCCGGGGATCGGGGAGACGATCGCGCGCTCCTCGCCCAGCAGGCGGTTGAGCAGGCTGGACTTGCCCACATTGGGCCTCCCGACGATGGCGATGCGGACGGCGGCTTCGGTCGGTTCGGCGGTCTCGGCCGGGCCAATCAGCTCCACCACGCGATCGAGCAAGTCGCCGATGCCAGTGCCGTGCAGCGCCGAAATCACGAGCGGCTCTCCCATGCCCAGGCCGTAAAACTCGACGGCCTGCGAGCGGCGAGACTCAGTCTCGCACTTGTTGACCACGAGAAGCACGCGAGCCGGAGTGCCGGTGAGGCGGCTGCGCTGGCGCCGCAGGATGTCGGCCACATCGTGGTCGCCGGGTGTTGGGCCGCTTTCGCCGTCGACCAGGAACAGGACGACGTCTGCTTCGGAGGCGGCCAGCTCGGCCTGGCCGCGTATCTGCTCGACGTACTCGGCCGAGTCGAGCGAGAGGGGCGTGCCGCCGCCGGAGCGGGTGGGATCGATGCCGCCGGTGTCGGCGATGTCGAAGGATAGGCCGCGCCATTCGGCTTCGGCCACCAGGCGGTCGCGGGTCGTGCCCGGTGTCTCTGCCACTACCGCCAGGCGCTCGCCCGCAAGCCGGTTGAACAGGGTAGACTTGCCGACGTTGGGGCGGCCGACGATGGCCACCATCGGCTTAGCCATCATCGCTTCTAGCGCGTCGGGGTCGGTGTGCGAGGGCTGGTGCCGATGACGACCTCGATCGTCGAGGGCAGCACCGCCCGCGCCACCACGCCGCTGGGGATCACCACCACCTGCGGCGTGACTTGGTGGGTCCCCACGCCCAGGTCGAGCAGGTCGACGACCACCCGCACATCCTCAGGCGCCAACTCTTCCAGGACGGGCTGGGGCCCGGTCAGGATCACGCTTACGCTTTCGGGCGAGGCCTGAGCGAACAGGCCTGGGCCGAGGCCCTGAATCTCGAGCGCTCGCGTTACCGTGAGCGAGGTCTCGATGGCGGCGATTCCCACCTGGACAAGGACGGTCTGGTCGCCCACGGGAGCGATTCCCGCCGGCAGCGCAAGCGAAAGGCGGCGCTCGATGTTGTTGCTGGCTCCGGTCAACACCAGTGGCTCGGTCTCGACGAAACCGGGGAGCACCGAGACTGCCTCGGGATCGGATGAGTAGACGGTGACGACCGGCGGCGAGACGGTGATGCTCGTCACCCAGTAACCGGCAGCGACCTGACCCTCGATGACGACCTTGACGGCCACATCGCGGTAACCGCCGAGCTGCTGAATCTGCACCTGAACCCGCGCCGCCCCTGGCTCCACGCGCACCCTCTCGACGGTCTGGCCATCGGGATCGACCGGGAGCAGCGGGATGGTCTCGACCAGGTCGGCGCGCAGCCCGGTCAGGTTGACTTCGGCCAGGACCTGAGCGACGCGCGCCACCGAGGACGACGGCCCGACAACGGTGGCCTCCGTTGGGGTCACCGTGGGGATCTGGGCGCGATAGCCGACCGCGGGCGTGCCGAGGGCGCGGATGCGCACGGGGACAGTTCGTGTGCCAAGCGGCTCCAGTGTGACGGTGAGGGAGGCTGGCTCGAAGCGCACGACGCGCGCCGGCCGAAGGTCGACCCGCGCGCTGAGGGTGATCTGATGCACGCCGGCTTCGAGGCCGCTCAAGTCGGCGACCAGATGGATGTCGCTCGCCGTCAACTGGCTCCACACCGAGCGCGGCGCGCGCACGACGACCTGCGCTGTCGACGGCGGACTGCCGACGATCGTCAGGTTCTCGGCAAGCCCCTGGACCTCGATGGGCACAGGCGAGGGAAAGGCTTGTTCCTCGGTGGGATCGCCGGCGCTGACGGCCGAGACCCACACCAGCAGCGACATGATGGATGCCAGGAGGAGGGAGCCCAGGTTTTCTTTGAGCGAGCGCAGCACGGCAGCCTCCCTCAATCCCCGCGCCGCTGCAGGCGCGAGAGGATGCTCAGGGGTGCTTCCAGCCAGCCGGGGAGGGGGCGAGTGGGCGAGGGGCGGTAGAAGGCGGTCAGGATGTTGCGCAGGCGGGCAAGGTCGAGGCGGCGGATCAAGCGGCCGTTGTGGGTGACGGAGATCGTGCCCGTCTCCTCGGAGACAACGATGGAGACGGCATCGCTGACCTCGCTGATGCCGAGGGCGGCGCGGTGGCGCAGGCCCATCTGGTGCTCTGGGGAGCGTGACATGGCGCCGCCGGAGGAAAGCGGAAGGACGCAGGCGGCAGCGGCGACACGGTCGCGGCGGACGATGACGGCCCCGTCGTGGAGCGGGGTGTTGAGGTGAAAGATTTGCAGCAGGAGTTCGGGGGTGAGCAGGGCGTCGAGTCGGACGCCGGTCTCGATGTATTCCTGCAGGCGCGTCTCGCGCTCGATGACGATCAGGGCGCCGTAGTGGTGATCGGCCAGGCGCTGGCTGGCGGTGCAGATGGCGGAGATGGTGCGTTCGACTTGAGAGGCACCCTGGGCCAGGGCCAGCCAGCTGCCGGCGCGTCCGAGTCGCTCCAGGGCGCGGCGCATCTCCGGGGCGAAGATGACGGGAATGGCCACCAGCAAAGTGGGCAAGGTCGTGCGCAGCAGCCAGGAGAAGGCCGGCAGGGGCAGAAGGCTGGTGAGCAGGGCGATGACGAGGATGAGCAGAATCATCCCCCGCAGCAGCACGGCAGCCTGCGTGCCGCGCACCAGCCTCAGCAGGAAGAAGAAGACAGCCGTGACCAGGACCAGGTCAAGGAGGTTGATCCAGTCCAGCCGCTGGAAGAGGAAGACGATTTCGTCGATCAGGTTGCTCACACAGATCCTGGCGAGGGGTTGCCCCCTCAAGCGCTGGCCTGCAGGTTTTGCAGGAGTTCCTGGTAGCCCTCGATGTCGGGCGGGTTGAGTTCGATGATCATCTGGATGGTGCGGATGGCGTCCTGGACGCGGCCGGCGTCGAGCTGGATTTCACCGAGGGCGTCATACTGCGCGATGGCGTCGGCGATGCGGCCGGCGGCGCGGTAGGCCTCGGCCAGGCGGGCGTGCAGGGCCTGCTTGCCCGGGTGCTCGCGTGCGAGTTCCTCGAGCTTGCTCAGGGCATCAGCGCTGCGGCCGGCCTGGACCAGGAGCTCCAGGTAACTGTCGAGTTCTTTGGCTGCCTGCTCTTCCTGCCCCAGGCGCAGGTTGAGGTCGATGACATGGCTGCGGGCCTTGTCGTCGGCGGGGTCGATGGAGCGAATCTGCTCGAAGACGCGCAAGGCACGGCGCCAGTCGAGGCGCGAGAGGTCGATGTCGGCCATCTCGTGCAGGATCTGGAGGGATAGAGACCGATCGACGGTCGAGCGCTGAGCAAGGCGCAGGGCGTCGGCCAGGGTCTTGCGCGCCATGTCGATGTCGGCCATCTGACGATAGAGCTCAGCCAGTTGCAGGTACTGGGTCAGGGCTTCGTCGGCGCGGTCCTGCTGCGCCAGAAGTTCGATGAGGCGGGCGCGTGCGTTGAGATCGATGGGGGAGAGTCTGAGGATGCGGGAGTAGATTTCCGTGGCCTGGGTGATCTCGCCGCGCACGCGGTAGGTCTCTGCCACGGCCGCCAGTTTGCCCAGGCCGGCCTCCACGCGGCCGGTGGCGATCAGGATCTCGGCGATTTGGGTGTGGAGAGGCAGATAGGTGGGCGCGTACTGGAGGGCGAGCATCGCCTCTTCCATGGCTGCCACCGCGTGCTTGTTGGCGAGGAGTTCCTCGATCCGGCCGAGGGATTGGATGACGCGCGCCGTTCCGGGGACAGACAGCATCTCGGCGATGGGGACGACCTGGCCGCCCGGCTTCTGAGTCTCGAGGCGTTCGCGCGCCTGCCGAAGCCGTGACATCCAGCCGGGGCCGCTGAGGAAGTTGAGCGTGTTCTCGACAATGCGGCTCAGCGTCTCCGCATCGCCCTCGGTCTGAGTGGTGAGGATGGTGTCGTAGAGCTGGCCGAGCTGAGCGGATTGGCTGCCATCGACCGACAGGCTGTCGGCAATGCGCAGAGCCTGGAGCAGATAGCGGGCCGCTTCGGGAAGGTCGCCCTGATCCTTGGCCAGCCGGCCGAGGGCCAGGTTCGCGCCCAGGCCGAGTTCGGGATGCCCTGCGGCAATTGCCAGGTGCTTGCGCGCGCCTTCGAAATCCTTCAGGTCGCGCTTGAGCAGGCCGAGGTTGTAGTGGGCGGCGGGATGATCGAGCCCGTCGTCGATGGCGCGCTGGAGTTCCTTGGCCGCCTGCGGCTTGTGACCGCGCGTCTGGAGGTCAATGGCCTGGCCGAGGTACAGGTACATGCGCGGCCGGCCGGAAGCGGCTTCGGTCTTGCCCCGGGTGAGGGCGGAGACGGAACGACCCCGGCCCTCAGCGGAGGCTTCAGCCGTTGGCTCTTCGAATAGGAGTCCGGCCAGGATTGTGAGGGCCTGCTTTTGGGCGTAGATTTCGGGGTCGGCTCCCTCGGCTTCGGTGACTTCGCCCGTCGCCTTCTCTTCCGAGCGCATGAACTCCTGGACGCGGGCCATGCGCAGAGGGCCGGTGGCGCCACGGGGGCGCGTTGGGGATGGCAGGGGGCGGCCCTGGCGGAGGAGCGTCAGGGCGCTGCTGGCCTCAGGGTCGCCCGGAAGCAGGGTGAGGGAGCGTTGCGCCGACTCGATGGCACGGTCGACCTTGCCAGCCTGCTGGAGAATGGCGGCGACGGCGAGGTATTCCTTGAGGGCGTCTTTCGGTCGGCCGAGGCGCTCATAGGTTAGGGCGAGGCGGGACCGGGCGGCGAGGTTATTGGGGGCAAGGCGAGCGATGTGGGTCCAGTTCTCGAGGGCTTTTTCCGCGTCGCGGCGTCGCACGTAGAGCTCGGCGGCCGCCTCGTGCTGTTCAATGGCCTCCTTGATCTGACCAAGTCGCTCGAAGATCTCCGCGCATTTCTCGACGGGCAGAGGGTCCCCTGGTGAGGCTTTGGCGGCGCGATGATAGGCGGCCAGGGCTTCCTTGAGTTGCCCCGTTTCAAGCAGGGCCAGGCCGAGGCTGGTGAGCGCCGTCGGGTTGTCGGGGAACTCCGCAAGGGCCTTGCGGTAATACTCGAGGGCTCGGTCCCATTGCAGATCCCAGGCAGCCGAATGGCCCAAGCGGAGCGATTCCTCAAACAGATCCTGACGTCCGGTCATCCTTAGCTCGACTGCATCTGGGATGGCGAACCGAGTATAGCATGACTCAATGCGCGAGGCGGCACGCTGGGCCGAGGGTACTGTGGGCCAGGCAGGGAAAGGCTGCGGCGCAGTTCAGTCGACCGGGGCCATGTCGGACCAGTTTGGCCCGGCCTTGGCATCGGTCTTGAGGGGAACGCGCAGCTGGAAGGCGGCCTGCATGACCTCCTGCACCCGCCGCGCCGTCCGCGCGACCTCGGCTTCAGGGCATTCCAGGACGAGCTCGTCGTGAACCTGAAGCAGCATGCGGGCGCGGAGGCCAGCCTGGCGCAGCGCATTGGGCAAGCGCAGCATCGCGATCTTGGTGATATCGGCGGCGGTGCCCTGGATGGGAGCGTTGATGGCCTCGCGCTCAGCGCGGGAGCGGGCGGTCTCGGGGATGGGCAACGCGCCGCGGGTAAGCTCGGGGAAGTAGCGGCGGCGGCCCAGCAAGGTCTCGACATAGCCGCGTTCCGCGGCGAGCTGTCGGGTGCGGTCGAGGTACTGCCGCACGCCGGGAAAGCGCTGGAAGTAGGTGTCGACGAAGCGCTCCGCTTCGGCCAGCGTGAGGTCGGTCGAGCGGGACAGGCCGTAGGGGCTCATTCCGTAGATCAGGCCGAAGTTGATGGCCTTGGCGTGGCGGCGCAGTTCGGGTGTCACCGACTCGAGGGGCACGCCGTAGATGGCGGAGGCGGTGGCGGCGTGGATGTCCTGGTCCTCCAGGAAGGCCTGGATCATGGCCCGGTCTTCGGCCATGTGGGCCACAATGCGCAGTTCAATCTGGGAGTAATCTACACTGAGCAGGAGGTTGCCCGGTGAGGCGATGAAGGCGCGGCGGATGTGCTGGCCGAGTTCGGTGCGGATGGGGATGTTCTGCAGATTCGGATCCGAGGAGGCGAGGCGCCCGGTGACCGTGCCTGTCTGGTTATAGGAGGTGTGGATACGCCTTGTTTCGGGGTTGACCTGCTGTGGTAGCGCATCGGTGTAGGTGGATTTGAGTTTGGCGATCTCGCGGTGTTCGAGAATCATGTCGACGACGGGGTGTGTGTCGCGCAGGTCCTCGAGCACAGAGGCCGCCGTCGAGTAGTGGCCGGCGGCGGTGCGGCGGCTGCGGTCGGGCGGCGCGAGGCCAAGGTCCTCGAACAGAGCCTTTGCCAGCTGCTGCGTGGAGTTGAGGTTGAAGCGATGCCCGACCTGGTCGAAGATGTCGGCCTCGAGCTGCTGCAGCCGGTCGGCGAGAGTGCGCGACATGCTCGCCAGGAACTCCACATCGAGGGAGACCCCGGCGATTTCCATCCCGGCCAGGATTGGCACGAGCGGCATCTCCAGGCTGCGGAAGAGGCTGAGCTGGTTCTTCTCTTCGAGTTCTTTCTCGAGCGGCGGCAGCAGGCGCAGGCAGATCTCGGCGTCGGCCGCGGCGTAGGCGGCGACCTGACCGATCGGCACTTCGGCCATGGACCGCTGCCCCCGTCCGCTGCCAATCAGGCGCGAGATTTCCGTCATCTCCACGCCCAGGCGCGCCCAGGCGAGGTTTTTCAGGCCGAGATTGCGGGAGGCGGGATCGATCAGCCATTCGGCGATCATGGTGTCGAAGGTCAGGGGGCTGACCTCGAGGCCATGGCGCCTAAGGAGGGTGTAGTCGTACTTCAGGTTGTGCCCGACCTTGTCGATGGCAGGATCGGTGAGCGGCTGGCGGAGTGCCTGCAGGACAACTTCGAGGTCGAGCTGGGGCGCGCCCGCCAGGAGAGGATCGTGACCGACGGGCAGGTAGTATCCCTCACCCTCGCTCACCGCCAGTGACAGGCCGACGAGCCGCGCGCGGATAGCGTCGGTGCTGGTGGTCTCGACGTCGAGGGCGATGCGGCGCGCCTGGCTGAGGCGGCCCGCAAGCGCCTCGAGCGCCTCCGGGGTGTTGACGGCAATGGCGCGCGTCGGGCCAGCGGTGGTTTCGGCCTTGCCAGAGGGAAAGAGGTGCAGCTGGCGGCGAGGGGACTGATCGGCTTCGGGCAGACGGCCGAGCAGGGAGCGAAACTCGAGTTCGCGGAAGAGATCGGCGACGCGCTGGCGATCGTAGGCGTGAAGGCGGCAGGCCTCGAGGCTGAACTCGATCGGCAGGTCGGTGACGATGGCAGCCAGGCGTCGGCTCAGTTCCGCCTGGGCGCTGCCGGCCTCGAGCAGGGCGCGCGTGCGCGCAGGAAGCTCGTCGAGGTGTTTGTAGATGCGCTCCAGGCTTCCATACTTGCGCAGCAGTTCCAGGGCGGTCTTCTCGCCGATGCCGCGCACGCCGGGGATGTTGTCGCTGCTGTCGCCGACGAGGGCCTTGTAGTCGACGATCTGCTGGGGCAGGATGCCGAGCTTCTTGGCAACCTCCTGCGGGCCGTAATCGACGGAATCGGCCAGCCGCTGACCCGCGAGGCGGACGCGGATCCCGTCTCCGACGAGCTGCAGCAGGTCCCGATCGCCGGTGAGGATGATGACCTCGACGCCCTGCTCGGCGGCGCGGCGGGCAACCGTCCCCAGGACGTCATCGGCCTCGTAGCCTTCAGCCTCGAGGATGGGAATTTCGAAGGCCTCGACCACCTGGCGGATGCGGTCCAACTGCAGACGCAGGTCGTCGGGCATCTTGTCGCGCGTGGCCTTGTACTCCGGGTAGAGATCGTCGCGGAAGGTGCGGCCGGTGTCGAAGGAGATGGCCAGATACTCGGGGGCTTCTTGCTCGACCAGGCGGAAGAGGACCGAGGTGAACCCGTAGGTGCCGGCCGTGGGCTCGCCCGCCTTAGTGATCCAGCGCGAGCCGTCGCCGGCGCGCGTCAGCGCGAAGTAGGTGCGGTAGGCCAGCGCATGGCCGTCGATCAGCACCAGTCGTGGTTTGGCGTCCATCTCGGACCTCTAGCATGCACGCGGCAGAGGGTTTCGGCGGCGAAGGACAGGACGATTGTAGCACCGCAGCGGGCAGCGGCAGCTGCCGCGAATCGGATTCAAGGGACCCAGGTGGTGAAGGCGAGGCTGAGCGTGTCGCCGAGATAGACCACCACGAGGTAGCCCGGATGGGACCGCCCGGTGAGGTAGCATGCGACGCTTCCAGGCCCGAGGAGGGCTGCCGGAATCGGCTCAGGGCGCAGCGGGGCGGCGAGACAGTCGAGGGGGCGAGGGGGATCGGGCGGGGGAGAGTAGAGGGAAATCAAGGTGCCGCTCAGAGGCTTCAGTGCCGCGCCAGAGAACTCGAAATCGCCAAAGCCGATATCTGCGCCGGCTTCCGGGTTGAGGGCTCCGCTGTCGAGGTCGAGGGTGCTGCCTGCAGCAAGATCGAGGGCGGCGCTGACCACGACAGCGGGAGTGGGCGAAGGGGTGGGCGGCGGAGTTGGGGAGAGGGTCGGGGTCCGGCCGGGGCGGACGACGATCCGGACCCAGAACGACTGGTCGCCAGAAGCGCCCAGGCCGAAGTGCTCGCCGGCGGCGTTGCGCAGCCGCCAGAAACTCTGGTAGGTCGCGGGAAGTGCCGGGGCGGTCATCTCGACCGAAAGGTCGACGGCCGCGCCCGGCGGGACGGGCCCGGCCAGCGGGACAGAGGCGGGGGCCTGCATGCGCTCGCCGCCGAAGAAGACGAGGGCGTAGGCCGGTGTCCAGGTGCAGGTGCCGGTGTTCTGCAGTCGCCACACCTTGACGAAGACTTCGCCGGGGGCAAGGGGCGTGAAGTCACGCACAGTGATGTCATCGATGAGCGCGGCCCGGTCGCTGCACGCAACTGTGGGAGTGGCTGCGGCAGCGGTGACGAGGGATGCCGACTCCGTGAGGGATGGGGATGGTAGTGGTTCTGTGGCCGCCAGGGCGAGAGCCGTGGTGACCACATCCGCCGTCGCCGTGGCCGGAACGGAGCGGCGCCCTGTTGCCGGCAAGGTGCAGCCGGCTGCGAGGGCCAAGAGTGAGATCCAGAAGGCGGAGTGGGTCCGTGGCGCTGCCATCGCTTGGCCTGGGGATTCTACCCCCGAAAGGGCCTTTCGCTGCTGCCGGTGAGCAGAGTGCGGGGGCCGATCTTACAGGCCCCCGCACTACCGTACTGTGCCTGATGAGGAACAGCGAACTCGCCCGCCTCGGCCCGGCTAGCGCATGATGACCGGATTCAGCCAAAGGGCCCAGTCCTGGGAAGCGGGGCCATTGGCATGAACACCTAGCAGGAACTCCACAGATGGACCGGCCGCGGCCGAGAGATCGATGTCCAGCTTGGTCCAGCTGCCGTCGTAGGTCTCTGTCCATGGGCCAAGGGTTACCCACGGACCGCTACCGATGCGATAGCTCAGTTGATAACGCACGTTGCAGGCGGAGCCGCCGGACTTCCAGCGGCAGCCGATATAGGTCTGGAACCGGTCACCGGGTTGTACCGTGATAGCCGGGTACCGGCCTTGGATCCAGCCGTCGTTGACCCACTGCGGGTGGGTTTGCAGTGCCGGCTCGTCCTCTGTCACGTCGTTCTCAAACTTCGGAGGGTTGACGACGATGACGAAGCCGTTGGCGTCGGTGTCTGTTCCGGGGCAGGGAAGGGCGCCTGCGCCGCTGCGCCATTCGGCATCGCAAACGCGGTCGACGAAGCTGTACACAATGGTCGTCCCTGCGACGGCATCGATCTTCGCCCAGAACGCACCGGTGCCGGCGTCGCCGATGCCGAAGATTACCCCTGCCGCGTTGCGCAGGCGGAAGAACCCCTGGTAGGTCTTGGGCGTGGTTGGCGCCGTGAGGTTGACCGACACGTCAACGGTCTGTCCTGGGGCGACGGTGCCGGTGGTGAGCTGCACTGAGGCCGGGGCGCCCATGGCGTCGCCGCGGTCAAAGACAAGCGCATAGGAAGAGGTCCACGTGCAGGTCCCGGCGTTGCGCAGGCGCCAGGTCTTGGTGAAGGCTGTGCCCACTGGAACGTCGGTTCCGTCCGGGTAGGTGACATCGCTCACAAACTGCGCCCGGTCGCAAGGGACGGTGGTGGGGGTGTTGGTGAAGGTTGGCGTGGGCGGCAGCGTGGGCGGGGTGGTGGGGGTTACCACAACCTCGGTGGGCGGCGGCGCAGGGGTGGTGGGGGGAGGCGCGGCGGCGGTGAGGGCCAGCGCGGTGAGCTGGGCCGCGATCGTCTGGGCGGCTGCGGTCGCGTTCCGGTCTATCGGGGGCTCGGCGCTCGGAATATGGCAGCCCGCGAGCCCCAGGGCAATGCCCAAGGCCGTAAGCACGGGAATAAGCTGTCGCCGAAGGAACATGGAAACCTCCAGTTCGCTGACGGTGCCATCGCTGGCCGCTCGGCCGAAAGCGCAAGAATGCTACAGCCGAAGGAGGATGGCGTCAAGCACGGCAGGGTTGCTGCACCTTCAGACGCTGTAACGGGCCGCGCGGTTCCGTTGTGACAGTGCAATGCTCTTCCGGCAGGGCTTACGCGCTGGCCGCTGAGGTCGGAATCGGAATGGGGCTGCCGCAGACGACCAGTTCTCCGATGAGGCTCCACGGGCCGGTCCACGTGATGTGAACCGGCACGAGGCAGCCGCGCAGGTCATCGTCGGCCTCGAAAAAGACCAGCTTGTTGGTCCGTGTGCGTCCCTTCCAGCGGCCGCGGACGCGGTCTTCAACGAGCACCTCGACCGTCCGGCCCAGGTAGGCCGCGTTGATTTCGGCGGCAATCAAGGCTTGCAGGTCCTCAAGCAGCCGGAAGCGTCGCTCCTTTTCCTCGGGAGGCACATCATCGGTCAGGCGGCGGGCGGCCGCTGTACCGGGCCGGGTCGAGTAGCGGGCCAGGTGGGCGACATCAAAACGCAATTCGGCGAGCAGATCGGACGTCCGCTGGAACTGCTCAGCCGTCTCGCCGGGAAAACCCACGATGACATCCGTGGCGATTGAGACCCGCGGCAACCGTCGACGGATGCGTTCGATCAGCCGCCGATAGTCATCAACTGTGTAGCCGCGACGCATCGCTGCCAGCACAGCGTCGTCGCCCGCCTGGACCGGCACCTCGATGTGCTCACAGACCTTGGGCAGCTCCGCAACAGCCTCCAGCACATCATCCGTCATCCAGTTCGGATGCGAGGTGAGGAAGCGGATGCGTTCGAGAGCCTCGACCTCATGCACCTGCCGCAGCAGCCCCGCCAGGCCAGGGCCCTCGGGTAAGTCCCTGCCATACCGATCGACGATCTGACCGAGCAGAGTGATCTCCTTCACGCCCTGGGCTGCCAGGGCGCGGACCTCGGCCAGAACCGCCACAGCCGGTCGGCTGCGCTCGGGCCCGCGGCGCAGAGGGATGACGCAAAACGTGCAGGCATGCGAGCAGCCGTACACGATCGGCACGTAGGCAGAGACAAGCCTGCCGACCTCGGTCGCCGGGAGCGGCAGCGCACCATCCATCAGCGCGAAGCGGCGAGCAACCTCCACCTCCTCGACCTCGCGCCCATCCCGCCGCAGCAGGTGCTCAATCAGGGGACCGGGATCTGAAGGTGGCGAGAACACGTCGACGAAGGGGAGGGCCCGCTGCAGGCCGGCGTTTCCGCGCACGCCGACCAGGCAGCCCATCAAATTGATGACCAGGTCCGGGCGGCGCTCCTTGAGCGGCCGCAGCGAGGTCAGGCGTCCGTAGGCCCTGTCTTCCGCGCTCTGACGCACGACGCACGTGTTCAGGACGATGACATCGGCCTCGTCGGCCTGCAATGCCGGCTGACAGCCGATCCGTTCCAGCGCCGATGCCACGCGCAGCGAATCGGCCACGTTCATCTGGCAGCCTTCGGTCCAGATATGGTACTTCACGGGTCGGATTATAACGCGAGGCGCGCTGCGGCAGCCTTGTGCGGTAAGATTGGCACAGTCGTTGATCCGGGGAGAGGCATCCCTTGAACGTGACCTCGCCGCGTGCGATGCAGATGTTGTTGTTGCTGACCTGGCTGACCGCGGCCTGCGACCGCACCCCGACCGTCGTTCCTTCCCCGACGCCGACGGCCACATCCCGGCCCCCGACCTCTACGCCGCACCCCACTCCCCCGACTCCCCCGACTGCCACCGCCACCCCGGGCTGCCAGGATCGGGGAGGCCGAATCGATCGGATCAGCTACCGCAGCGCTCTTCTCGGGATCGATGTGCCCGTCCTGGTCTACCTGCCTCCGTGCGCCGACCTGGAAGCCCGCCTGTACCCGGCCGTTTACCTGCTTCACGGAAAGCCGATGAACGAGACACAGTGGTTGGATCTCGGAGTTCTGGCCCTGGCGGACAGCCGGATTTCCGGCGGCAGTTGGCCCGCACTTGTTCTGATTATGCCTCGCCAGCCAGAGCCGCTGTTCAGCAGTACCGACGGAGGGCCGGGATCCTATGAGGAAGAACTGCTCACCTCGCTCATTCCCTTCATCGAAGGACGTTTTCCGGTTCGGCAAAGGCCGGATGCCAGGGCCCTGGCGGGTATCTCGCGCGGCGGCGTTTGGGCGTTGGAAATTGGGCTGCGTCACCCCGAGGTTTTCGACGGCATCGCTGCCCTGAGCCCCGCCCTGGCCGTCAACTACGCCAGGCCCGAGTTCGACCCGCTTCGCTTCGACCTGCGTCCTGGGGAGACTCCTTCGCGTATCTTCCTCGCCGCTGGACAGGACGACTGGGCCAGGGCGGCCGCGGAGCAGTTGAGCGCGGCCCTCCGCCGCAACGGGGTTGAACATCAGCTGCAGATCCTGCCAGGCGGGCACGAGGCCGCCTTCTGGCAATTCGTCCTGGAACCGATGTTCGCATCACTCGTCTCGGGCTGGTAGGGGGAGGACGTTCGGCCTAGGCGAATTCGGGTACAATCAGAGCGCGCGGGGCTTGGGCGGTGTCGCCCGTGCCCAGGAGGGAGGCGCATGCCCGAGAGTGAACATAAACCGCACGAGGTGATTGCCTCGTACCGTCGGCGGCGGGAACGGCTGGTGCCAATGGTCCTCGGGGGATTGGCCATGCTCCTGCTGGCCGGGGGCGTTGTGCTGATCGTGCTGTGGCTGACCGGCGCAAACCCGCCCTCGCTTCCGGGCTTCCTGGCGACCGAAACCCCCACCGTGACCGTGACTCCGGTCCCCCCGACGGCTACCTGGACGCCAGAGCCGACCCCGACCATCGCTGAGACTCCCACCCCGCCCGGGCCCACCACCTACGTCGTCCAGTTGGGCGACAACCTGTGGAACATCGCCACCGAGTTCAATGTGGACATCAACCTGCTCATGGAGATCAACGGGATCACGAATCCGAACAACATCTTGGTCGGCCAGACGCTCACCATCCCGGCACCCGGCACCGAACGTCCCACGCCGACACCTCTGCCGACGGACATACGGCCTGGCACGCGCATTGAGTACATCGTTCAGCTGGGTGACACGTTGACGAGCATTGCCGAGCGCTTCTACAGCACAGCGGAGGCCATCGCCCAGGCGAGCGGCATCAAGGTCACCGACCGTATCGGGCCGGGCCAGCGGCTGACCGTGCCGGTGAACATCGCCACGCCCACACGCACCAGCTCCCCCAATCCGCTGACGCTGACGGCGACGGTGATGCCATAGGCTTGTTCTCTTGTGAGGGAATCGAGCGGGGCCGCCTTCGAGGCGGCCCCGGGCGTTTCGGGCTGCGGCTAGTGTCGGGTGTAGTCGGGCAGGATCACCGGGGCTCGCATGTCATCGTCGATGCCTGCCTGGCGCCGCGCCGCCTGCCAGCGTTCCAGATGGGCCAGCGTCGGCGCGCCCGGCTGTGTCTGACGGGCCCAGGCAGCCGCCGCCCGGCCAGCCCTGCGCCCGAAGACGCAGATGTCGAGCAGGCTGTTGCCCATCAGCCGGTTGCGGCCGTGAATGCCGCCCGCGGCTTCGCCAGCGACGAACAGCCCCGGCACGACCGTGCTCCCGTCCGGCCGGATGGCAATGCCTCCGTTCTGGTAATGCAGGGTGGGGTAGACCAGGATGGGTTCCTTGGTCATGTCGATGCCGAAGCGCCTGTACTGGCGCGCCATCGCTGGCAGCTCGCGGGCGATGGTCCCCGGGCCGTGGATCTGCTCGATCATCGGGGAGTCGAGCCAGACCCCCCTCTGCCCTGTCGGGGTGACGACGCCCTTGCCGCGGGTTGTGCACTCGCGAATGAAGGCCGCCGACTCGACGTCGCGCGTCTCGAGGGGGTAGACGAACTGCTCGCCGTCGACGTTGCACACCTGGGCGCCCAGGCCGCGCACCTTCTCGGTCACGAGCTGGCCGAGGATCTGCTCGGGGAAGGCGGCCCCGGTGGGATGGTACTGCATGGTGTCGATGAACCTGAGCGGGGCGCCGAGGCGGTAAGCCAGGACCAGGCCGTCGCCGGTGGCACCGTAGTGATTGGTGGTGGGGAAGCCCTGGTAGTGCAGACGGCCGCTGCCTCCTGTGGCGATGACGACGGCACGGGCGCGGACCACCATCACCCGATCGGTGTCCAGGTCCTGCAGCAAAGCGCCGGCGATTCGTCCCTCCGCATCGAGCATCAATTCCACCACCGGCCGGAACTCCCAGACGCGGAGGGACGGGCCAGCCCCATCGGCGTGGGAGCGGACCTCGTCGCGCAGCGTTCGCATGATCTCGGCGCCGCTGTAGTCGCGGGCGGCGTGCATCCGCTTGCGGCTGGTTCCGCCGCCGTGGATGGTGCGCATGGTGCCGTCGGGTTCCTTGTCGAACATCGCGCCCAGGCTTTGGAGCCAGGCGATGACCCCGGGGGCGTCGGTGACGAGGGCTTCGACCAGGTCGGGGTCGTTGGAGAAGCCTCCGCCCCCGAGCACATCCAGGTAGTGGATGGCGGGGGAATCGTTGGGCTTGTCGGCGGCCTGGATGCCGCCCTGGGCCATCATGGTGTTGGCGTCGCCGAAGCGGAGCTTGGTGGTGAGCAGAACCTCGGCGCCGTTCTCCTGCGCGAGCAGGGCCGCGCTGGCGCCCGCCCCGCCCCCACCGACGACGAGCACGTCGCAGGCGTCGGTCGGCTCCAGCTTGAGGGCGGGATCGACACGCGGAGCCGCTTCGAGGACGTCGGCGAGCTCGCGCGGCGCCTGCTGACCCTGGTTGGGCCCAAGGCGGATTTCGCGGAAGGCCTCGGCGATGTAGTCTGGATGATAGGCGCGCAGGACCTGTTCGCGCTCCTCAGGGGAGAGCCGGGGGTGGGTCTCGCTCAGCCGGCGGGAGCGGGAGGCTCCCACCTTGGCCAGTGACTCTCGCATGGTGTCAGGGTACAGCATGGTCACCTCGCTCGGGGAAAACGGCCGATGGTTCTTATGGTTGCTGCAGCGCCTCCGTAGCCAGGATGGCCCGGGCGTATTCCAGGGCGAGTTCGAGGGCCTCGGCAGGGACGGCGCTGCGCGCCAATCGATGCGGCAGAACATCCGTTGATGGCCCCGGGCCCCCGTAGATCAGGGTCGCGCGATCGATTGCCCGCTGCAACATCTCGCCGGTGAACAGACGGACACGCGCCGCTGCAGCCCGCACGGGCTGGCCGCGGTCGGCCAGCCAGGCGGCATGATAGACCAGCCACCGTGCGGCCTCGACCTCCGCGCTCAACTCTGCCAGCATCCGCTGCACGGCCGGTCGCACGGACAGCGGCGCGCCCAGCGAGACCCAGTCGCGAGCGTGCTCGGCCGCTATGGCCCGCAGGCGCTCGGCCATGCCGACGTACCGCGCTCCGGTCCGGATCCAGCCCCTCGGCCCACTTTCCGCCAGGGCAGCGAGCGCCTGGCCTGGCTGGCCGAGCACAGCCTGCAGCCCGAGGCGACAGCCTTCGAGGACGAGATGATGCCGGCACTTGGCGCCCGCGGACTGCTCGAGCCGGGAGCCGGGGGCTCCCTGGTCAAGCAGGAATGCGGTGAGGCCTTCCGGGGCGCGGGCGAGCACGAGGTAGAAATCCTCAGCGGCGGGTGCGTTGGCGAGGACCTTTCGCCCGTGCAGCAGATAGCACCCGTCTTGTGCGGTCGCGGTTGTGACCCAGGACTCCGGGCGCAGCCCGTCCGGCTCGCGTGCGGCCACGATGGCCCGACGTTCGCCGGCCAGTGCCGGCTCAAGATAGAGGCTCGTCTGCTCCGGCGTGCACTGGTAGAGCAACGACGGGACTTCGCCCATCTCAAGCGGGACGAATGTCCCTCCCAGTTCCTCCTCCAGGAGGCAGGCGGTGACTGTGTCCAGACCGGCCCCGCCGAGGTTCTCGGGAACGGTCGCTCCCCACAGCCCCATCTGCTGGATGGCCTGACGCAGGCGGGCACGCTCTTCCGGCTCGAGTCTCCCGGCACTGAAGTACTTCATCTCCAGTGGCCGCGCTTCTTTCTGCACAAAGCGCCGCAGCATATCGCGCAGCATCAACGTGTCTGGCGGAAACTCGAAATCCATCGTTCGTCCTCAGGGCTCGATGTCCCGGCTGTCGTAGCGCTTCTTCAGGTCTTCTACTGGGAGCGTCTTGAGCGCTGCAATCTCTTCACGGAAGGCGTCGGCCTCGATCGCCTGCACTCGCTGTTGCAGATGCGCTGCTGGCTTCGCCAGATGCTTGCCGTAGAGCCTGCGGGCCACGAGAGCCACGTTCGGCGGCACGAGCTCCGCCGGGCAGCGGGCGACGCAGAGGCCGCACGCGATGCAATCGAACGACAGGTCCGCCACGGCGGCGATGTCGCCTCGCACGGCGGCGGCCACGTAGCCGAGCACGTCGAGCTCCTGCGGACAGGACTTGGTGCAGGTGTTGCAGCCGAAGCAGCGCAGGATCTCGGGGTATAGCTGTGCCAGGGTCTCGCCCACGGGCTGCAGCGACTCCAGGCGGTAGCTCGACCGCTGGGCGGGGAAGAATGGAATCTGCGCCAGCACCATCCCCGGCTGGACAACCGTCTGGCAGGCCAGCGCGTAGTTCAGGCGATAGTCGCCCAGGATGCGGTAGACCGTGCCGCAGGCGCCGCAGAAGCCGCCGCGGCAGCCGACGCCGCGCTTGAGGTGAAACCCCGCCCACTCGAAGGCACGCAGGATGGTGAGCCCTTCGGGAACTTCGTGGCGCTGGCCCTGGATGTAGATGTCAATCATCGCTCCCTCTCACCGTGTGTTCGTCACTTCGTTCGCTGCGGAGGCCTCAGCCCGGCGCCTCGGCCTGAGACAAATCGATGAGATACATCTCGTCCGAGGCGGCCTTGGCCAGCAGCTCAGCCATACCCTCGGCCAGATGGATTTGCACCAGGAAGTGCTTGATCGTAGGGTCGACCTGGGGGCAGGCCAGGGCGCAGTTGCCGCAGCGGTCGCAGTCTTCTCCGACGAGCGTCTCCAGCGCCATCGAGGTGCGTGATTCCGCGCGCAGCAGCCGCTTCGGTTCGCGCACGAGGACCGGGCAGACGTCCATGCAGCTGCCGCAGCCCAGGCAAGCCTTACTGCCGGTGATGTCCTCGGTGACCTTGAGCATGTGGCCTGGGCCGAAGCCGGAGCTGAGCAGCCGACAGCGAGCCACCGGCGGCCGCGCCTGGGAGAAGATCAGCCGCAAGAGCGACTCGATGCGGGTGGGATCGGTTTGGGTGTGCAAAGGCATGGGCGCAGCCTCCCTCAGTTGAGCATGGGCAGCGCATCGGCCAGCGAGCGGCCGGCCGCATAACCGCTGGCTTCCACGACTTGCTGATGGAGGCGGCGCAGGATAGCGGCCAGCGGTTGGTGATTAGGACAGGCCTCCTCGCACATGCCGCAGCCGGCGCAAGAGGCCAGCCAGTGCCGGATGCCCACCTCGCCTTCGTCCAGCGGGGAGCGGCCCATGAGCGCTATCTGCGTGGAGCAAATCGGGCAGACGTCGAGGCATGCCTGGCACGGCTGGCAGGACTGGAGGTGGGCCAGCAGCTCAGACGCGGTGGCGGGGACATTCGTCAGGCTCTCGACCAGACGCCGCATGGCACGCCGGCGGCGGTCGGCCAGCTTCACCATCAGGCGCTGGCGCCGCGCGACCAGCCCAGGCGCCGCCGGCCCATCGCAGATGTCCATCAGGCGCAGCTGCTCGGCCAGGGCAGCCGTCTTGACCTGGACGAGAATCGTTTCCATCACTGGGAGGCCGAACAGTTCGAGGGAGATATCGGCGGCTTCGGGTGAGGGGGTTTCGCACATCTGGCAGGAGGGCCGGTTGCGGTAGAGCAGGATGCCGCCCTGGCGGGCGAACCGCAGGGTCTCGCGCGTCACCGCCTCATCGCCGCCGGCGCGGCGCGCCCGCTGCTCGTATTCCTCGGTGCTGAACGTCGCAAGGCAGTCCACACCGATGACGAGGACATTGGCCAGGGCCAGGCGGTGACGCTTGGCCAGCTCGACCAGCGCCCGCACCTCGCAGGGATGCAGGACGGCGCCGGCGTAGCACTCCGGGCGAGCCTGGAGCGCGATGACAAGGTCCGAGGCGCAGTTACGGTGCATCACCGGCGCGAGCGGATTGGCGGAGGCCAAGCCGGCGGGGTGGTCCAGCAGGATGGGGCCGACGCTCAGCTCATCGACTCGACGGACGGGGACGAGCATTTGATCGAGACGCGCTTGCCCCCACAGGTCGCTGAGGAAGCGACGGACGCGGGCAACCGGATCGCCGTCAGTGTGCAGGACCCAGCTCGTGCCCATCGTTTTGCCTCGCTTGTCCTCGGCGTCGTTCAGTCGCCTGCGGCCTCAATGGCTGCCGCTGCCGGCAGCAGCGGCGCCCGGAAATCGGAAACCACGTCTATCTGCGCCATCACCTGGTCGAAGGTGAAATGACGGACGTTGATGGCCCCGGAAGGACAGGCGCTGGCGCAGGCACCGCATCCCTGGCAGAGGACGGCGTTGACCGTCATCACCTTGCGCGTGGGATGCAGGGACAGCGCGCCGAAGGTGCACACGCTGGCGCACTGGCCGCAGCCGGCGCACAGTTCTTCGTCGACGCTGGAGGTGGCGGCCTCCACTTGCACCGCGCCTCGCATCAGCGGGATGAGGGCCGTGGCTGCTGCCGCCCGCGCCTGCGCCAGGGTTTCGGCGATGTCCTTTGGACCCTGGCAGGCGCCGGCCAGGAAGATGCCCGCCATGGCCGTGTCCACCGGCCTGAGCTTCGGATGAGCCTCCATGAAGAAGCCGTCGGCGGAGCGCGCCAGCTTGAGCATGCCGGCCAGGGCCCCGGTGTCGGGCTGGGGCAGCATGCCCACCGCCAGCACCACCAGGTCCGCTTCGACCTCCACCGGTTCGCCGAGCAGGGTGTCCTCGGCACGCACCACCACACGGTCGCCGCGGCGGAGGATTTCGGAGGGGTTCCCGCGGCGGTAGACCACGCCAGCGCGCCGGACGCTGTCGTAGAACTCCTCGAAGCCCTTGCCGAAGGCGCGCACGTCCATGTAGAAGACAGTGACCTCGGCCTCCGGCAGGCGCTCCCGAATCAGGCGGGCCTGCTTGGCCGACACCATGCAGCAGATGCGGGAGCAGTAGGGGTTGCCGAGCTGGCGGTCGCGTGAGCCGACGCAGTGGATGAAGACCACCTGCTTGGGCTTCCGGCCGTTGACCTGTAGCTCCCCTCCGGCCATTCGTTCGAACTCAGCCGTGGTGATCACCTGCGGATACACGCCGTACCCCAGCTCAGGCCGACGCCGTGGGTCGAAGAGGTCGAAGCCGGTGGCAACGACGATGGCCCCGGCCTTGATCTCATGCACCTGGTCGCCCTGACGAACCTCGGCCACGAAGTTGCCGACGAAGCCGCTGATCGAGGTGATCTCGGCGCGTGTGAGCACCTGTATGCGAGGATGCTGGCTCAGGCGCTCGACGAAGGGATGCAGCAGATCGGCCGTGGACTCGAGGGTGGGGAAGGTGCGGTGCAGCTCGGCGACGCGGCCGCCGAGGGCCTGTTGGCGTTCGACCTGGGTGACGGAGAAGCCGGCGTCGGCGATGTCGAGCGCGGCCTGCATGCCGGCCAGGCCGCCTCCGATGACCAGCGCCGCCGGGGTCACCGGGGCCTGGCGCTGCTCGAGTGGCTGCAGCCGGCTGGCCTTGGCCACGGCCGCCGCCACCAACTGCATGGCCTTCTGCGTCGTGGCCTCGCCCCCGGGGTGCACCCACGAGCATTGCTCGCGGATGTTGGCCATCTCGAAGCAGTATGGGTTCAGGCCGACTTCGGCGATGGCCGCGCGGAAGGTGGGCTCGTGCATGCGCGGCGAGCAGGACGCCACCACCAACCGGTTCAGCCCGAGGTCGCGGATGTCGTTCTGAATGAGGGCCTGGCCGGGGTCGGAGCACATGTAGGTGTAGTCGCGCGCCACAGCGACGTTGGGCAGGCCCCCGGCATACTCGGTGACTGCCTTGACATCAACCGTGGCGGCGATGTTGATGCCGCAGTGACAGACGTACACGCCCACTCTTGGGATGAAGGCCATGGCTCAACCTCGCGGCTTCACAGGGCCTGGGCCGCCAGCTCGGCGACATCCATCACTTTCAGCCGGTCCTCCACGTTCAGGTGCTTCACCGCTTCCTCCAATGTCAGCAGACAGAAAGGGCAGGCGGTGGCCAGGACATCGGCGCCGGTCTCGAGCGCCTCCTTCACACGCAGCTGGGCCAGGCGCAGGGAGGGGTTCGTCCCTTCCAGCCACATGCGGCCCCCACCGCCCTCGCAGCACAGGCTCTTCTCGCGCGAGCGATCCATCTCCACCAGCTTCATACCCGGTATGGCCGCGATCACCGCCCGGGGTTCGTCGAAGACTTTATTGTGCTTACCGAGGTAACACGGGTCGTGATAGGTGACAGTCTTCTCCACCTTGGCGCTGAAGGAGAGCCGCTTGCTCTCGACGAGCCCGGCCAGGACCTGGGTGTAGTGCATCACCTGAAGGCTGTTCTTGGGGTATTCGTTGCGATAGGTGTTGAAGCAGTGGGGCGAGGTGGTGAGCATCTTGCTCACCCCCAGGTCCTTGTAGGCCTGGCCGTTCTCCTCGGCCATCATCTCGAACAGACCGAACTCGCCGAGGCGGCGCACCTCGCTGCCGCAGCAGTTCTCCTGATTGCCGAGGATGCCGAAGTCCACGCCGGCGTGCTGGAGCAGGGCGACGAGGCACCGGGCGACCTTCTGGGCGCGGGGGTCGTAGGAAGGTGTGCAGCCGACGAAGTACAAGTAGTCGGTGCCGGCGGCGTAAGTCTTCAGGCTGAGATCAGCGGCCCATGCGCCGCGCTGATCGCGCGGCATTGTCAGCGGGTTGCCCTGGCGGAAGGTGCTCTCCAGCGCCGTCTTGACATTGGGATGCACCTTGCCCTTCTCGACGATGGCGCTGCGCAGTGCGACGATGGTCTCCATCGGGTTGACCTTCTTCGGACACCGGCTGCTACACGTGCTGCACGTCGTGCAGTCCCAGATCTCCTCGCGGCCCTCCAGGTCGAAGCCGTTGCTGGCGGTCACCAGGCGCAAGATCAGGCTGCGCGGGTTGAGCCTGGTCTTGATGGCCATCGGGCAGCCGGCGGTGCACTTGCCGCACTGGATGCAGGCGTAGAGTTCGTGTTCGCGGGCGAAGGGACGGCTCTCAATTCGCAGCATGGGCGATCACCATCTCTTTCTGCGATTGCGCCAGCAGGATCATGGCCGCGGCGGCGGCAGCCTTCGCGTGTGCCACGGTATCGGGGATGTCCTTCGGGCCCTGGCAGGCGCCTGCCAGGAAGATGCCCGGGACGGCGCTCTCCACGGTCTGGACCTTGGGGTGCAGTTCCTGGAAGAAGCCATTCTCGTCCTGCTTGAGGCGAAGCATTTGGGCTACGTCGGCCGCGTCGTGGCGCGGCCCCATACCCACCGCCAGCACCACCAGATCGGCCTCGATCTCGACCGACTCGCCGAGCAACGTGTCTTCGGCACGGACGAGGAGCCGGTCGCCGCGGCGCACGATCTCCGACGGGTTGCCGCGACGGTAGACGACGCCCTCCTCCCGGACGCGGTCGTAGAACTCCTCGAACCCCTTGCCGAAGGCGCGGATATCGATGTAGAAGACGGTGATTTGTGCGCCCGGCAGGCGGTCGTGGGCCAGGTGCGCCTGCTTGGCGATGGCCATGCAGCACACGCGCGAGCAGTACGGGATGCCCAGATTCTCATCGCGTGAGCCCACGCAGTGAATGAAGACGACGCTCCTCGGCAGAGAGCCGTTGAGCGAGATGCGGCCGGCGGTGGGGCCGGAGGCCGAGGCCAGGCGTTCGAACTCGAGCGAGCTGATCACCTGGGGATAGACGCCGTAGCCGAGTTCGGGCCGCCGCCGCGGGTCGAAGACATCAAAGCCCGTGGCCGTGATCACCGCGCCCACATCGACGTCGAGGTATTCCTCTTTCTGTTCGAAGTCGATGGCGCCAGCGTCGCAGGCATCCTTGCACTTGAAGGTCTTGCCGCACACGCCGCGCGTCAGGTAGACGCAGGCTTCCGGGTCCACGGTGTAGACCAGGGGCACGGCCTGCGGGAAGGGGACGTAGATGGCGGAGCGCTTCGACAGGCCGGCGTTGAAATCGCTCGGGACGCGGCCGGCCAGACGGCAGGCCTCGGCGCACAGGCCGCAGCCGCGGCACTTGTCGACATCGACATAGCGCGGCTTCTTCTTGATGCGGGCGTGGAACGCGCCCGCCTGGCCGCTCAGCTCCACGACCTCGGAATACGTCAGCAGCTCGATGTTCGGATGGCGGCCGGCATCCACCATCTTCGGCGTCAAGATGCACGACGAACAGTCGAGGGTGGGGAAGGTCTTGTCGAGCTGAGACATGCGGCCGCCGATGCTGGGCGAGCGCTCGACCAGGTAGACTCGGAAGCCCGCGTCGGCGATGTCGAGCGCGGCCTGAATGCCGGCGATGCCGCCGCCGATGACCAGCGCCGCTGCCGGCTGGCGTTCCAACCCGGGATCGCGTGGGGCGCTCATTTTGCCTCCCCGACCTCCGTCCACTCGTTCTCCCGGTAGGTCACCAGCGGCAGCGGCTCCTCCAGGCTGCGGCCGGGCTGGTAGTCGAAGGTCGCCTGGACCTGCGAGGCAACGGTGGAGAAGATCATCCCCACCGGGATTTCGGCGGGGCAGGCGGAGGTGCACATCCCGCAGTTGACGCAGGAGGTGCTCATGTGGTTCAGTCGGGTGAGATGGAAGAGCACGGCGTCGCTGAGCAGGCGGGTGGCGCCCTTGCGCCGGGCCGCGTTGAGGTAGTGCTCCGGCGGATGGTCGAACGACGTCGAGCGGAAGAGGCAGACCTTGCAGTAGCAGATCGGGCAAGCGGTCATGCAGTTGTGGCAGCGAATGCAGGTGGCCAGGAGGGACGCCAGGCCGCCCTCGGCGGCGAGGCGCGCCTGCATGGCTGCCATCTCCTGGTCGCGCCTCTGCCGGTGGGCGGCCAGCAGGCAGTCGAGCGCGGCCTGGCGCCCGTCCGGCTCCGGGCCTTCGGCCAGACCGAGGGGGCCGGCCCAGTCGTCGGGGATGCGCAACGGAAGGGACTGGCCGGTGTCGACGCCGAACAGTTCGATGTGGACGGCGGCGTTCGCGGGAATGGGGCTGACGCACATGCGGCATGCGGGGCGCAGGTCCAGGCCCGCGAGCGAGGGGTCGATGCCATCGCGCGCCGCTGCCAGGTAGTCTGCCCGTCCGTCGCCGTTCTCCTGACGCCAGGCGACGAAGCGAGGCAGCTCATATGTCCCTGGGCAATCGATGCCGATCACCGTCAAGCCTTCCAGGGTGGCCTGCTGGAGCTTGACGAGTTCGATCAGCGCCCGGATCTCACACGGTCGCAGCACAGCCGCCAGGCGAGCCGGAGCCTGCTTGTCGGTGATGGCGGAGACGGCGCGGGCGCCGTTGATCGGCATCACCGGTGCAAGGGGATTGGCCTGCTGGAGCCGTGCGGGGTCGGTGACCAGCGCCGGGAGGACCGCGACCCCCTCGGTCTCGAGCGGAAGGTAGATGGCATCCACGAGGCCGTCTTCCAGCAGCCTGGCAAAGAACTTCCGCATGGCCGTCAGGGCACCGCCGTTCTCGACAGGGATGGACGTTTTCATCTCGACTCCATGCTGCAAGGCCAAGGGCGACCGCATGCAACCGCGCTCAGCATCGGCTTCCGGCCGGGCATCTCACACCGTCCAGTTCTGCCGCGCCGGATTCGGGCCGAGCTCCTTGATCGCGGCAACCATTTCGCTCACGGTGTTGGCGAAGCGCTGGCCTTCGCTGGCGCTGATCCAGCGCAGCCAGACGCGGCGCTCGTCGAGGCCGGCGGCCTTGAGGATCTCGCGCAGCGCCACGTAGCGCCGCCGGGTCTTGTAGTTGCCCGTCTGGTAGTGGCAGTCGCCGGGATGGCAGCCGCCGATCAGGACGCCGTCGGCGCCCTCCATCAGTGGCTTGAGCACGTACACCGGATCGACCGCGCTCGAGCACATGGTGCGGATGATGCGCACGTTGGGCGGGTACTGCAGGCGAGAGGTGCCCGCCAGGTCGGCGCCGGTGTAGGTGCACCAGTTGCACAGGAAGGCCACGATGCGGGGTTCGAAGTCGCCGTTTTCGCTCATGCGGATCGCCTCATCGAATCGAGTGCTGCGCTGTCTCCGGAAGGCGGTCTAGCCGATGGCCGCCTCGATCATGCTGACCATCTGAACCAGCTCGAAGCCCTTCTGCTGGCTGGCCTTGTTGGGGCAGGCGGCGACGCACGCCCCGCAGCCCTGGCACAGCACCGAGATCACCTCGGCATGGGCGGCTCCGGGCTCGAGCACACGGGCCCCATACGGACAGACCTCGACGCAGATGCCGCAGGCGGCGCACAGCCGCGGGTTGACGCTGGCGATGATCGGCGTCGCCTCCAGCCGCGGTCGGGAGAGTAGGGATACCGCCCGCACCGCGGCGGCCTGTGCCTGGGCCATCGTCTCCTGCACATCGCGCGGCGAGTGCGCCAGGCCGGCCAGGAATACACCTTCGGCGGCGAAGTCTACCGGTCGCAGCTTGACGTGGGCCTCGAGGAAGAAGCCGTTCTCGTTAAGCGACACCTTCAGGAGCTGGGCCAGGGCTGCACTGCCTGGGTCCGGCTCGATGCCGGCGCTGAGGATCACCCAGTCGGAGTCCAGCGTGACCGGCCTGGCTTCCGGCTGGGACAGCACCCGGACTCGCAGGCGGCCATCGTCCAGAGGCGTCACTTCCGGCCTGGCCTCGGGGGCGTATTCGAGGAAGACCACGCCCTTCGACCGTGCCTCGCGGTAGAGAGCCTCGCGGAAGCCGTAGGAGCGCAGGTCGCGGTAGAGGACGGCGATCTGCGCGTCGGGAGCCAGACGTTTGACCGCCAGGGCGTTCTTCAACGCCTCACTGCAGCAGACGCGCGAGCAGTACGGATGGTCCTCGTCGCGCGAGCCAACGCACTGGATCATTGTCACGCGGCGGCCGGCGAGTGAGACGGCGAAGGCCGGGTCGGTCAGACGCTGCTCGAACTCGCGCTGGGTGAGCACCCGCGGCTGCTGCCCGTACAGGTACTCCCGCGGGGTGATCTCGCGCCCGCCGGAGGCCACGACGATCGCGCCGTGGCTGAGCTCGCTCTCGACGCCGTCCGCGCCGCGCACCTTCGTCTGATAGTGGCCGCGGTAGCCGCTGACCTCGACGACTTCGGTCCCGGTGAGCAGGGTGATGCGCGGCTCGGCGCCGACCTGCGCGATCAGGTCGCGCAGCAGCGCCTGGGGGTCTTCTTCAGGACGCAGGGCGGTGTGCAGATAGCGCAGGTTGCCGCCCAGCTCGTTCTGTCGCTCGATCAGGAAGACCTCGAAGCCCTGACGGGCGATCGACAGCGCGACCGTCATCCCCGCCAGGCCGCCGCCGATGACCAGCGCGCGGCGGTCCACATCGAAAGTCTGACGGCCAATCGGCCGCAGCCGTCGCGCCTTGGCCACGGCCATGGCCACCAGCTCCTTGGCCTTCTCCGTGGCCGCCTGGGGATCCGAGCGGTGCACCCAGGAGTCCTGTTCCCGGATGTTGGCCATCTCGAACAGGTGGGGGTTGAGCTCGGCCTGGCGCAGCGTGTCCTGGAACAGCGGCTCGTGGGTGCGCGGCGTGCACGAGGCAACCACCACGCGGTTCAGGCGATTCTCGCGGATGCACTGGGCGATGCGCTCCTGCGTGTCCTGCGAGCAGGTGTACAGGTTGCGTTCGGCATAAGCCACGCCCGGCAGGGTGTGAGCGAACTCGACGACCTCCGGGACGTTGACCACCGAGCCGATGTTGATGCCGCAGTGGCAGACGAAGACGCCGACGTGCTCGGGCTCATCGCTGACGTCACGCTCGGGCGGGTATTCCCGCGTGCGCGTCTCAGTGCCGCGCGCCTCTGCCAGCAGGGCCGAGGCCTGGGCCGCGGCGCAGGAGGCCTCGATCACCGATTCGGGGATGTCCTTCGGTTCGGCGAAGGCGCCGGCCACGAAAATACCGGGACGGCTGGTCTGGCTCGGCCTGTTCGGCTGGACGGCGGCGAAGCCGAACTCGTTGAGCGCAATCCCCAGCCGCAGCGCCATCTCCCGCGCGGCGGCAGAGGGCCGCAGCCCGACGGACAGCACCACCAGGTCGAACTCCTCTTCGACGACAACGGGCCTTCGGCCATCGTCGTCCCGGTAGGTGACGTAGGTGACGCGCAGGTTGTGGTTGGTGGGGACTTCCTTCACCGACGACACCATGCAGCGCACGTAGCGCACGCCGTGTTCCTTCTGGGCGCGCTCGATGTACGGCTCGAAGCCTTTGCCAAACGAGCGAATGTCGATGTAGAAGATCGTCGGCTCGATGTTCGGGTCGTGCTCGCGCGCGATGACGGCTTCCTTGGTGGCGTACATGCAGCACACCGAGGAGCAGTATGCCCCCCCGCCCACCTCGGCCAGAGTGCAGTCGCGCGAACCGACGCATTGAATCCAGGCGATGCGGCGCGGGTGCGAACCGTCGGACGGGCGCTGCACGACGCCCATGAACGGCCCGGAGGCCGACAGCATGCGCTCGAACTGCAGGCTGGTGACCACGTTCGGGTAGCGCCCATACCCGTACTCGGGGCGGATGTCGCCCGGCATCGTCTCCACGCCCGGCGTCAGGATGACCGCCCCGACGTTGAGGTCGAGCACTCGCTCCACATCGTGGTGGATCACCGCCCCGGCGCGGCAGGCATAGACGCACTGATTGCACTCCGAACAGACGCCGCAGCGAAGGCAGCGGGCAGCCTCGGCGCGCGCCTGCTCTTCGCTCAGGCCGCCGAACATCTCGACGAAGTCCCGCTTTCGCTCGGCCGCTGGTCGCTTGGGCATCTCGGCGCGGGGCGCGGCTGAAGCCGCACCTATCGCCACGCGTGCGTGCGCCTCTTCGGGCGCGAGCTTGGCCACGGGCTGCGTGATCTGTACTGTCGCGGCCCTGGCGGGGGCACCGTCAAGCAAATACGTGGCAATCGACTGTGCGGCCTTATGGCCTGCGGCTACCGCGTCGATGATGAAGGCAGTTCCGGTGACGGCATCGCCGCCGGCGAAGATGCCCGGCACATCGGTGGCCAGCGTCTCGGGGTCCACCTGGACCCGACCCCCGCGCTGGCGTGTGGCCCTCTTCAGGCACTCGCTTTCCGGCCTCTGGCCGATGGCGAAGATGACCACGTCGGCCGGGATGACCTCGTCGGTGCCTGGGTGTTCGTCGAAATCAGGGCGACCCTCGACGAAGCCGCGGAAGGTCACCTGCGCTGTGCGCACGCCCGTCACACGGCTGTCCTGCTGAGTGATCTCCTTGAACGTTCGCGAGGGGAAGACCTCGATGCCCTCCTCTTCGGCGTCCCGCACCTCCCACTCGTGCGAGGGCATCTTCTCGCGGCTTTCAAGACACGTCATCCCGACCCAGGCGGCGCCCAGGCGCATGGCGATGGTGGCGGCGTCGATCGCCACATTGCCGCCGCCGAGCACCAGCACACGCTTGCCGCGCAGGTCGGGGACGGCGGCGTCTGGACCGGCCGCGATGCCCTCCTGCCACAGGCTGACGCGCTGCAGGAAATCGGTCGCCAGGTGGACGTCGGGGAGGTCGTTTCCGGGGATGGGGAGCTTCACGCCCTGGTGCGCGCCGACCGCGACGAACACCGCTTCGAACTCCCCCAACAAACTTTCGACGTCGCCGATGCGATGGTTCAGCTCGAGGCGCACGCCGTGAGCGAGGATCTGATCGATCTCCGCCTGGACCACCGTCCGCGGCAGGCGATGTGGCGGCACGCCCACGCGCATCATCCCGCCGGGGACGGGCAACGCCTCATATACCGTGACCTCGGCTCCCTGCTGCCGCAGGTCGTAGGCGCAGGTCAGACCCGCAGGACCGGAGCCAACGACCGCGACCCTGCGACCGGCGAGAGCGGTTGGGTTCCGGAGGCCCTCGGCCAACGGACGCTGCAGGACCTCTTGCACTTCTTCCTGGTGCTGCGCCGCCCAATCGGCGACGAAGCGCTTGAGCGCCATGATGTTGACCGGGGCGTCGGCTTGGCCGCGGCTGCAGGCCTCCTCGCAGCGATGGTTGCACACGCGGCCGCAAATGGAGGGGAAGGGGTTGTCCTCGAGAATGGTCCGATAGGCGTCGGCGTAGCGGCCTTCGGCGATCAGCGCAACGTAGCCCTGCGCGCGCTGATGCGCCGGACACGCGTCGCGGCATGGCGCCAGGCCTCGCTTCTCGATGGCGTACGCGTTCGGGATCG
Organism: uncultured Anaerolineaceae bacterium; assembly: GCA_964575425.1. GTDB lineage: Bacteria > Chloroflexota > Anaerolineae > Anaerolineales > E44-bin32 > DATEAV01. The sequence goes on from CAZNRD010000021.1 coordinate 29,715, forward strand.
CCTGCGGGTAAGCCTTGTAGATTGCGCGCCGATCCGACAGCCCGCCGTTGAAGGCATCGGGCAGGGTGATGGGACAGGCGGCAGCACAGTCACCACAGCCGGTGCACTTGTTCAGGTCCACGTAGCGCGGGTGCTGGTGGACGCGGACAACGAAGTTGCCTGGCTCGCCGTGGATCGACTCGACTTCGGCGCAGTTGAGCAGGTCGATGTTCAGGTGTCGCCCAACCTCGACGAGCTTGGGCGACATGATGCACATGGCGCAGTCGTTGGTGGGGAAGGTCTTGTCGAGCTGGGCCATCGTCCCGCCGACGGCGGGCGAACGGTCGAGCAGATAGACCTTGATGCCGGATTCGGCGAGGTCGAGGGCGGCCTGCATGCCGCCGATGCCGGCGCCAACGACCAGCGCCGAGCCGACCGTCTTCTTGCCGTTGTTCGATGGAGCCATGGCCATTCCTATGACGCCAGACCGAGGGATGTCAGAAGCGGTCGCGGGTCGATCAGGTGCTTGGGCCACCACTGCCGTGCCTGGGGCAGGTCGAAGGCCAGCCCTAGGAGTTCGGTGAAATAGAAGGAAGGAAGCCGCTGCTTGCCGGACTGCCGCATCTCCAGGTTCACCTGACATAGGGGACAGGCTGTGGCGAGGGCGTCGGCGCCGGCCTCGCGCGTACGTTCCACCAGCCTGCCCACCAGCCGGTACACGACGTCGGAGCGGCTCAGCGATAGGCCGGCCCCGCAGCAGTCGGTGGCATAAGACCACGGCAGGACCTCTGCCCCCGCCGCGCGCAGCAAGCTGCCCATCACCTGCGGGTTCTCGGGATCGTCGAACTGCGCCACTCGCGGCGGACGCACGAGCAGGCAGCCGTAGTAGGTCACGAGTTTGAGGCCATTGAGGGCACGTCGAACCCGCTGGGCAATGGCCTCAACGCCCACGTCCTCATAGAGCACGGCCAGCAGCGGGCGCACGGCTGTCTGGCCGGTGTACTCGAAGCCGACGGCAGACTGGATTTCCGCCCTTGCCTGAGGGTCGTGGCGCAGGGCGTAGTCGGCGCCCTTCACGCGGCTGTAGCACGCGGCGCACGGGATGACCAGGTCCTTGCCGGTCTCCTGTGCCAGGGCCAGGTTGCGGGCCGGCAGGGCGAGGGCCAACTTCGGGTTGAGGGCGTGAGCGGAGGAGGCACCGCAGCAGTTCCAGTCGGGAATCTCGTGCAGCCCCAGCCCCAGATGCTCGAAGACGGCCTCGGTGGAGAGGCCATACTCAAGGCCGGTGGAATGCTGGCTGCAGCCGGGGTAGTAGGCGTAGTCCACTTAGGCGCTCCGTTCGAAAAGCCGACGCACGTCCGAGGCTGCCCGGGTGCGCTCCGGCAGCAGAGGGACCTTTCCGCGCAGGAACAGGCCGATGCCGGCGGGGATGTCGCGGTAGATCGGCACCCGGGACAGGACCTTGAACAGCCCCAGCATGAATGCCTCGTGCGAGCGTCCCAGCCGTCGGACCACTCCCAGGAACAGACGGTGGAACAACAGGGCATCGCGCTCGCCCGCTGGGTAACCCTCCGCCACGGCGATCTGCCGCAGGGCGTCCATCACGGCGGCGATGTCGATGTCGTTGGGGCAGTGCGTGGCGCAGGTGTAGCAGCCGGAACACAGCCAGATGTCGCAGCTCCGAAGCACATCGTCCTGCTGGTCCAGGGCGACGAGCCGCAAAATGGCATCGGGGCCCAGCTCCATGGACCCGACCACGGGACAACCCGCCGTGCACTTGTGACAGTGATAGCAGAGGTCAATCTGCTCGCCGGACAAGGCCCGCACCTGGGCCGCTAGTCTGCCGTCCACGCTGATCCCTTCCGCTGGCACGCGCGCTGTCGCTTCCGTCACGGGTCAACTCCTTGCGCGGCTGTCTCCCGCGAAGCCCCCGTTGGGAGCATCAGGCGGTGGGCAGGAACGATATCGGCGGTTGGCGCCATGCTGCCTCGAGGGCTTGCCCCGCGCTGGTGGCTGGGGCGGGGACGGGAGATTCGGGGCAAGTCGACCATCGGTTGGGTCATGGGGCCTCGAGGACGCTCCTCATTTGAAGGTGCACTGGTCATGTCGTCCCAGGCGAGCAATCCCACTTATTACATCGGTCTTATCCAATGAGTCCCTGACGCCATTGCGGGAGCCCAAGGCTGCCCGGAGAGTTCCCTGTCGGCTAAGCATCAGGCACCCGTCGAAGCGTCTGAGCCTTCACTGGAACTCGGATGAGGAAGCCGATGCTACGAGGAATGATGACCTCTGGCATCCGGTCCAGGCAGTGGCAATCCTCCCCGAAATGGGCGGATTTTCGTCACTAGGGGGATGCAGGTCCGCTGGCCACTCGCAGAGCGAGCTGCACCTCTGCGCGCACGCTTTCATCGACTTCGCCCGCGGCTGCATGCTCGAGGGCACGGACGGCATCTTGCCCCCCGATCTGGCCAAGCGCCCAGGCGGCAAGGGCCCGCACAATCGCTTCAGGCTCGTGCTCCAGCAGGCGGGCCAGCGCGGGGGTCAATTCCGGGGCGCCTGCATTTCCTGCTGCCACGGCTGCGTTGCGCAGCAGGCCGCGCCTTCCCGCGCGACGCAAGGGACTGCCGCGCAAGGTCTGGCGAAAGGCAGAGGCATCCATTTGCAGAATGGCGGCGATGTCCGGCGGGTTGAGGGCTCGGCGCGGGGTGAATGCGGGAACCGTATGCCCATCCTCCGCGCGGCGGTTCCAGGGGCAGACTTCCTGGCACGCATCGCAGCCGAACAGCCATGTCCCCTGTGCGGGTCGAAGCTGCAGGGGGATGGAGCCCTTGAGCTCGATGGTACAGTATGAGATGCAGCGTGAGGCGTCGAGGGTGCGGTCTGGCAGGATGCAGTGCGTGGGGCAGGCCTCGATGCAGCGGGTGCACGTGCCGCAGCGGTCGGCCTGGAATGGGGGATCGGGCGGAAGGTCAAGGTCGAGCAGGAGTTCCGCCAGGAGCAGGTACGAACCGATGGCGGGGTGGATGAGGCAAGTGTTTTTGCCGATCCAGCCGAGGCCAGCGCGCTGGGCAAGGTCGCGCTCGAGGAGAGGTCCGGTGTCGGTATACGCGCGGTGCGGGATGGTTGTGCCGACCTGGGCCTCGAGGAAAGTGGCCAGGGCCTCCAGGCGAGGGGGCAAGAAGTCGTGGTAGTCGTCCCCGAGCGCGTAGGCAGCGACGCGCCCGCTGCCCGCGTCGGTCGTTGATGGCGTGGGGTAGCGGATGCCCAGGACCACAATTGATCGGCAGTCGGGGAAGATGGTGAGGGGGTCAGCCCGGCGTCCGACGGCGCGAGACGAGGCCAGGTAGTGCATTTCGCCGTGATGCCCTGCGTCCAGCCATTGGCGGTAGACATCGAAGTGGGGAGGCGGGTCGGGGGTGGTGATGCCGATCAGGTCGAAGCCCAGGCGATCGGCCTCAGTCTTGAGGGCTGCTGCGAGCGAGGGTAGGCTGCTTCCCATGGTGCGATTATAGCGGCCCGAGGGCTCGCCGCGAAAAGAAGCCCCAGGAGAGGGGGCGCTCCTGGGGCAAGAGAGAGGCAGGCTGTATCGCGCGGCTGCGTGGCCTCAGCTCTTCGAGAGGAAGTCGTGGATGCCTGCGGCCGCCTTACGGCCGGCGCGCATGGCGGTCACCACCAGGTCGGGGCCGGTGACGCCGTCGCCGCCGGCGAAGACGCCGGGCCTGGAGGTCGCGCCGGTCTCCGGGTCAGCGACGATGAGGCCGAACTTGTGTGTGTTCAGGTCGGGCGTGGTCTTGCCGATGAGCGGGTCAGGCCAGTAGCCGAGGGCGAGGATGACCGTGTCGGCCGGGACGATGAAGTTGGAGCCCTCGATGGGGACGGGGCGGCGCCGCCCGCTGGCGTCGGGCTCGCCGAGTTCGCACTGGAGGCACTCGACGGAGGCCACGCGCCCATCGGGGCCTTCGATGAACCGGATGGGTTGGGTGAGGAAGCGGTACTTGGAGCCTTCCTCGCGTGCCAGCTCGCGGTCCACCGCGTTGCCGGGCATCTCGGCTTCGGTGCGGCGGTAGAGGCAGGTGACCTCTTCGGCGCCGAGGCGAAGCGCTGTGCGGAGGCAGTCGGAGGCAGTGTCGCCGCCGCCGATGACGGCCACGCGGCGACCGGCGAGGGGCCGCTCCTTCTTGTCGGGTGGGAGCCACTCGGGGTCGACGTTGGCGCGAATGAGGTAGTCGGTTGCCTGGTAGATGCCGGGCAGATCAACGCCGGGGGCTTCCATGGGGGCATCGATCAAGGTGCCGACGCCGACGAAGACGGCATGGAATCCCTCGTGGAAGAGGTCGTCGATGGTCTTGGCCTGGCCGATGCGGGTGCTCGTGACAAAGCGCACACCGGCTCGCGCTAGGTCGGCGATGCGGTCCCGCACGACGCGCTTGGAGAGCTTGAAGTTGGGGATGCCGTAGATGAGGAGCCCGCCGGGAGCGGGGTAGGCTTCGAACACAGTGACCGCGTGACCCTTCTGGACCAGCTGTTCAGCGCAGGCCAGACCGGCGGGCCCAGAGCCCACAATCGCGACATGCTTGCCTGTCGGCGGGCCGACGGGGATTTCGACACCGGCATGCTGGCGCTGGTAGTCCGCGACGAAGGCTTCCAGGGCCCCTGTGATGACAGGCTCGTTGCGTTTGCTACGTACGCACGATCCCTGGCACAGCGCTTCGTGGGGGCAGACGCGGCCGCAGATCTCCGGCATGGAACTCGTGCGGCGGTATATCTCGGCGGCGCCGACGAAGTCCCCTTTCTCGATCAGCCACATGGCCGCCGGGATATCGTTGCGAACCGGGCAGGCCTCGACGCAGGGGGCCGGCTCCTGACAGTGGATGCACCGCTCGGCAGCGCGCTGCGCCATGTCTGGCGTCAGTGGCAGGTATGCCTCCTCGAAGTCGCGCAGTCGTTCCTCGACTGGCCGAGCCACCAACGGGACGTACGGCAGCTTCATGCGCTGCTTTCGGTCAATCGCCTGGTCGTCGCTGCTGGCTGACATGCTGAGTCCTCCTGGCAAGGCTCGCCTTCATGATACGGTTCGTCGCTTTGGGGCCATCAGTCGCAGATGTCACGCTGGCCTGTGACGGTTGTCACGACTGCTGCCGCAAGAACTCACAGCCAAAGGCAGCGGCTGATCACCAGAAAGGAGAGATGGCGCGAGATTGTGGTAGGCTTGGGTTTCGAGGTCGGAGGGATGAATGCACCGGCAGCGCTGGAGCCGGAGCCGGGGGCTGCGCGGCTTCGCTGGTCCTGCCCGGCATCGACTCCTGGTGAGAAAGGAGTTTTGCAGCCGCGGGCACGTCTCGGGGTCGCGGCTGTCGGTCTGTCACTGGGTTGCCGCAGTGACAATCGTGGCGTGCGGATGGCGCACGGCGTTCCTGCTCGTCCTGCAGGGGGTTCCGTTGGGTGGTATCCTGTTTGGTGCCGCTTCGAGGATCATGCGGCTCACCGGAGTCGCGACCACGTCGACCGCTCCCTTGCGTTGTGGTGGGGTGTGGTTACCGGCGCCACTTTCTGAGGACTGGGGAGAATGAAACGCTGGCTGTACATCCCGATTGGCCTGGTGGTGGTGGCCGCGGTGTTGGGCGGGGTGGTGGCGCTGCGCCGCGCGAATCAGGCGGCGAGCGCTGCTACCCTGCAGACCGTGCGGGCCGCCACCGGCGACCTCACGGCGGTGGTTGGGGCAACGGGCACAGTCCGTGCCAACCGGTCGGCCGTGCTGACCTTCCAGACGACGGGGACCGTCGAGCGGGTCCATGTGAGAATGGGGGACCGGGTGCGGGAAGGGCAAGTGCTGGCTGAGCTACAGCAGACTTCGCTGCCGGCCCAGGTGATACTGGCCCAGGCAGACCTAGTGACGGCGCAACGTGCGTTGGACCAGCTGCTCAGCTCCGAACTGGCCCAGGCTCAGGCTCAGCTGGCACTGGCGCAGGCGCGCAAGGCCCTGCGCGACGCCGAGCGCAACCGCACGGTGCAGCAGCAGGGCAACCGCGCCACGAGCAACACCTTGCAGAACGCCGAGGCGACGCTGGTCCTGGCCGAGGATGCGGTGCGACAGGCGGAGTCCCGTTACAACATGCTCTCGGGCCTGCCGGAGGATGATCCGGCGCGTGCCGCGGCCCTGGTGGCGCTCACCAATGCCCGCGCCAGCCGTGACCGCGCCCTGCGTGCGCTCAACTGGTACCGCGGCCATCCAAACGAGATCGATCAGGCACTGCTCGACGCCAACGTAGCGCTGGCGCATGCCCAGGTGGCCGATGCCGAGCGGGAGTGGGAGCGGGTGAAGGACGGGGCCGATCCGGATGATGTGGCTGCGGCGCGAGCGCGCCTGGCAGCAGCCCAGGCGACGGCGAACTTGGCCCGGATCACTGCTCCATTTCCTGGCATGATCACGGCCGTCGAAATCAAGCCCGGGGATCAGGTCAGCCCGGGGACCGTGGCGTTCGGTATGGCGGATTTCTCGCACCTGCTGATCGAGGTTGAGGTCTCCGAGATTGACATCAATCGGGTGCGCCCGGGGCAGCCGGTCACGCTCACGCTCGACGCTGTGCCGGGCCGCACGTACAACGGCACTGTGATCGAGGTGGGACTGACAGGCATGGTGGTGCAGGGCGTGGTCAACTTTCCCGTCACGGTGGAGATCCTCGATGCCGACGAACAGGTGCGTCCGGGGATGACCACGGCGGTGAATATCATTGTCGAGCAGATTGAGGACGTGCTGCTCGTGCCCAACCGTGCTGTCCGTCTGCAGGACGGGAGGCGGGTGGTCTATGTGCTGCGGGATGGGACGCCCGTGGCGGTGCCTGTCGCGTTGGGTGCTTCCTCCGATACGGACTCCCAGGTGCTGGAGGGAGACCTGCGGGCAGGAGACTTCATCATCCTCAATCCGCCGTTGGTCTTCGAAGGGAACGGTCCGCCGGGCTTCATCGGTCGCTGAGCATGGAAACCCTGGTCATTGACGCCACGGACTTGACGAAGGTCTACCGCATGGGGGAGGTCGATGTGCATGCGTTGCGCGGCGTGTCGCTGGCTGTGCGACGCGGCGAGGTCATCTCGATCATGGGCCCGTCCGGTTCAGGCAAGAGCACTCTGATGAACATCCTCGGGTGCCTCGATCGGCCGACCTCGGGCGAGTACCGCCTGGATGGGCAGGCGGTGTCGGACCTGAACGACGATGCCCTGGCTGCCATCCGCAACCGCAAGGTGGGGTTTGTCTTCCAGACGTTCAACTTGCTCGGCCGCCAGACGGCTTTGGCCAACGTGGAGCTGCCGATGCGCTACGCCGGCATCGTGAATGGGAGGCGCCAGAAGGCGATCGAAGCCCTGCAGGCAGTGGGCCTGGGGGATCGACTCCATCACCGGCCGAGCGAACTCTCGGGCGGGCAGCAGCAGCGGGTGGCCATTGCGCGGGCGCTGGTGAACGACCCCGCCATCATCCTGGCCGATGAGCCCACAGGGAACCTGGATTCCAAGTCCGGCGAGGAGATCATGCGCATCCTGCTCGGGCTGAACCGCGAGCGCGGGACCACCCTCGTCTTCGTGACGCACGATCCAGAGATTGCCGCTCAAACGCAGCGGGTGCTGCGGCTGCGGGATGGGCTGCTGGAGCACGATAGCCTGAGATCAGCACCGGCAACCGAAGCTCGCGGCAACAGGGCGTGAGACTCATGAGCGAGGCATCGCTGTGATCCTGTGGCAGAGTTTGCTTGAGGCGCTTGACAGCCTGTCGGCGAACAAGCTGCGGTCTGGATTGACGGTGCTGGGCATCGTCATTGGGGTGGGGGCGGTGATCGCCATGCTGGCCATCGGCCGCGGCGCCCAGGACACCATCACCGGCTCGATCAGCGGCATCGGCACCAACCTGCTCTTCGTGCTCAGCGGTGGCTCGGAGGAGATCCGTAACCCCAAGCCGCTGACCCTGGCTGACGCCGAGGCCATGCGCGATCCATTCCAGGCGCCGTCGGTGGTGGGCGTGGCGCCGCTCATCAGCCGCACCGTCGAAGTCAGCTCCGGCGGCGAGACCGTGTTCACCCAGGCGATCGGCGTGGTGCCGGAACACGCGAGCGTGCGCAATGTTGCGATGGCCGAAGGCGAATTTGTCCACGAAGAACACATGCTTGGGCGCTCCGCTGTGGCCGTGCTCGGCCCAACGCTGGCCGAGGACCTCTTCGGCCGGCGCGAGGGCCTGGTTGGTGAGACCATCCGCATCGAGGGCCAGCCGTACCGCGTCATCGGCGTGGCCGAGCCCAAGGGAGGCTCCAGCTTCAACAACCCCGACGAGCAGGTCTACATCCCGCTGACCACGGCGCAGCTGCGTCTGATCCGCCGCAGCCGGGAGCAGGTGGACATGATCATCGTGCAGGCCCTTGACGCCGAGGCTGTGGTGCGGGCTCAGGGAGAGATCGCCGATCTCCTGCGGGCGCGGCACCGAACCCCGATCGGCGCGGACGATTTCACGATCTTCACCCAGCAGGACTTCCTCGACACGGCGCGAACCATCACGAACGTGCTGACGATCTTCCTCGGCGGCATCGCGGGCATCTCGCTCCTGGTCGGCGGCATCGGCATCATGAACATCATGTTGGTGTCGGTCACCGAGCGCACGCGCGAGATCGGGCTGCGCAAGGCGGTGGGGGCGCGCAAGCGCGACATCCTGATCCAGTTCCTGGCGGAGTCTTCCCTGCTGAGCCTGCTGGGAGGCTTGATCGGCGTGGGGCTGGGGTGGGCGCTCTCGCTGCTGGTGGGGGCGATCGCCGCCGCGTCGAATGCTGAGTTGGAGCCGGCCGTGTCGCTCGACGCCGTCCTGCTGGCCACGCTCTTTTCGGCGGCCGTTGGGTTGTTCTTCGGGCTCTACCCGGCCAAGCGGGCGGCAGACCTCGAACCGGTAGAAGCCCTGCGCTACGAGTAAGCCTGGCGGACGAGCGGCGCGAGCGCCGCAATCCCGAATCCGATGAGGACGGCGCCCGACAGGCGGTTTACCCAGCGCATGGTGCGGGTCGGCAGGCGACGACGCAGCAGCGACACGCTGCTGCTCAGCGTCAGCCACCAAGCCGCGGAGCCGAGGAACACACCAGCCACGAGCAAGGCGGCCTTGCCAGGCGCGGCCGCCTCGCCGGCCAGCCCCAGTCCTGCAAAGATGGCACTGAACGAGAGAATCGTCATAGGGTTGGTGAGGGTGAGCATCAGGGTGGAAGCATAGGCGGCGGAGGCGCCGCCGTGGACACCGGTCGTCGTGTCCTCGCTTGGCAGCGCGAAGAAGGTGCGGACCCCGAGGTAGATCAGGAAAGTCCCTCCGATCAGCCGCAGCCAGAAGGCCTGCTCCACCAGGACGTTGGAGAGCGCTGTCAGCCCAAAGGCGGCGATGGAGCCATAGAGGGCGTCGGCTGTGGCTGCACCCAGCCCTGCGACGAAACCCATCCAGCGGCCAGCGGCCAGGGTGCGGCGGATGCACAGCACACCGATAGGTCCCACCGGCGCAGCGATGGAGAAGCCGAGGATCAGGCCACGCAGGAAGGGGGTGAGGTCGCTCATCGGCGGCGCGAGGGCGAGGGTTGCGGCATGAGGTGCGGCCGCAGGAACCGGCCGGTGTAGGAGTCTGCGGCCTGGCAGATGGCCTCCGGGGGTCCCTCCGCCACCAGGCGGCCGCCGCCATCTCCGCCCTCGGGCCCCAGGTCGATCACCCAGTCGGCGACCTTGATGATGTCGGGGTGGTGCTCGATGATCAGCACCGTGTTCCCCTGGTCGACCAGCTTCTGCAGCACGGCGATGAGCTTGTAGACGTCCGCGGCATGCAGGCCTACCGAGGGCTCGTCGAGTATGTACAGCGTGTGGCCCTCGGCGCGGCGCGAGAGTTCGCGCGCCAGTTTGACGCGCTGGGCCTCTCCGCCCGAGAGGGTGGTGGCGGGCTGGCCGATCTTGAGGTAGCCCAGGCCGACTTCCTGCAGGGTCTCGAGGCGGCGCAGGATGGCCGGGATGGCGCCGAAGAGCCCGGTGGCTTCCTCGACGGTGGTGTCGAGGACATCGGCGATGGTCTTGCCCTTGAAGCGAACCTGCAGGGTTTCGCGATTGAAGCGCGCCCCGCGGCACACTTCGCACGTGACGTAGACATCGGGAAGGAACTGCATTTCGATGCGGAGCTGGCCCTGGCCCTGGCAGGCCTCGCAGCGGCCGCCGTGGACGTTGAAGGAGAACCGGCCGGCCCGGAAGCCGCGCACCTTTGACTCGGGCAGCTCGGCAAACAGCGCGCGGATCGGGTCAAAGAGGCCGGTGTAGGTGCCGGGATTGGAGCGCGGCGTGCGGCCGATCGGGCTCTGGTCGATGTTGATGACCTTGCTGACGTGCTCCACGCCTTGGATGGCCTGGTGTGCTCCGGGGGGCTCGCGCGCCCCGTTCAGGGCGCGCGCCAGGGCCTTGTGGAGGACCTCGACCATCAGCGTCGACTTGCCGGAGCCGGAGACTCCGGTGATGCAGACGAACATGGCCAGCGGGATGCGGACGGTCAGGTCCTTGAGGTTGTTCTCGCGGGCACCCAGGACAGTCAGGAACTGGCCGCTGCCCGGCCGGCGGCGGGGGACATCGATGCGCAGCTTTCCCGAGAGATAGCGGCCGGTGATCGACTTCGGATTGCGGGCCACCTCTTCGACCGTTCCCTGGGCCACCACGTAGCCGCCGGCCTCGCCGGCGCCGGGGCCGAGGTCGATCAACCAGTCGGCGGCGCGCAGCGTCGCCTCATCGTGCTCGACGACCAGCACGGTGTTGCCCAGGTCGCGCATACGCTGCAGTGTGCGGATCAGCCGGGCGTTGTCGCGGGGATGCAGGCCGATGGAAGGCTCGTCGAGGACGTAGAGCACGCCCATCAGGCGCGACCCGATCTGAGTTGCCAGGCGGATGCGCTGGGCTTCTCCGCCGGAGAGAGAGCCCGCCCTGCGGTCGAGGGTCAGGTAATCGAGGCCGACGTCGACCATGAAGCTCAGCCGGCCGTGAATCTCCTTGAGCACGCGGTCGGCAATCTGGCGCTGACGTATGCTCAGGGGGCTGCCGGGCGCCTGCAGGCGAGCGATCCACTTGAGCGTGCGGGAGACCGGCCACGAAGCGACGTCGACGATGTTGGCCCCATCGATGGTGACAGCCAGGGCTTCGGGGCGCAGCCGCTTGCCGCCGCACGAGGGGCAGGGCCGCTCCGCCATGAACTCCTGAATCTTGCTGCGGATGTATTCCGACTGGGTTTCCTGATAGCGGCGTTGCAGGTTTCCGATGATCCCCTCGTAGGCCGTCTTGTAGGTCGCGGTGCGTCCTTCGCGGCTGATGTAGCGCATCGGCACTTCGGCGCCGCGCGTGCCGTACAGGACCAAGTCGAGCTTCTCGGGCGGGAGCTGGGAGACGGGAGCGTCGAGATCAATGCCATAGTGCTCCGCCACTGCCTCGACCATCTGCCAGTAGTAGCCGCGGCGTTCGCGGCTCTGGTTCGACCACTCCAGTGCCACCACAGCGCCTTCTGCCAGGGAGACGGAGCGGTCGGGAATGATGCGGTCGGGGTCGATCTCGAGCTTGCTGCCCAGCCCCTGGCATTCGCGGCAGGCGCCGTGGGGGGTGTTGAAGGAGAACGTGCGCGGCTCGATCTCGGCCAGGCCGGTCCCGTGCTCGGGGCAGGCCAGCTGTTCGGAGAAGGGGAGGTCTTGAGGGGGAGCGGCGTTCAGATGAGCGACGAGGATGCGGCGCCCGGCGAGACGCAAGGCGGTCTCGACCGAGTCAGTCAGGCGTGAGCGGAAGGAATCGGCCTCCTCGGCCTCCACGGGGGGAATCACAAGGCGGTCGACGACGGCCTCGATGGAGTGGGACTTGTGGCGCTCGAGGGCGATCTCTTCGTCCAGGCTGCGGACCTCGCCATTGATGCGGGCGCGCACAAAGCCTGAGCGGCGGATCTCATCCAGCATGGCCTGGTGCGAGCCTTTGCGGTCCCGCACAAGCGGAGCCAGGATCAACAGGCGCGAGCCTGGCGGCAGGGCGAGAAGGGAATCGACAATCTCCTCGGCCGACTGACGCTGCAGCGGCCGGCCGCAGATCGGGCAGTGGGGCTGACCGACACGGGCGAAGAGTAGGCGCAGGTAATCAAAGACTTCGGTGACGGTGCCCACCGTGGAACGCGGGTTGTGTGAGACACCGCGCTGATCGATGGAGATGGCGGGAGAGAGGCCATCGATGTAATCGACGTCGGGCTTGTCCAGCTGACCGAGGAACTGCCTGGCGTAGGCAGAGAGAGATTCCACGTAGCGCCGCTGGCCTTCGGCAAAGATGGTATCGAAGGCCAGCGACGACTTGCCGGATCCGGAGATGCCGGAGATCACGACCAGCCTATCGCGCGGGATCTCGAGCGAGATGTTCTTCAGGTTGTGCTCGCGTGCGCCGACGACGGTGATCCGATCCTGTGGCATGAGCAGCGTCCCTGGCGAGGGCGGACCCTCCATTATAACGTGCGGGGGCTAGGCGACGGGAGGGCCGAGGCAAAGCGGCGGAACGCATTCGAATGCCTCGGGAGAACCGGCCTGCGGGGGGAGAGTGAGACACAGCTGGGCCTAGCAGCCGCTGTTGAGCCGTGGCCGGAGGAGATGAGACGCGCCTAGAGGTCCTTGCCGCACCACTGGCAGCGTTTGCTTTCGACAGGGATTACGGCATCGCACTTGGGGCAGCGGCGCACTTTGTCCGGTGGGGGGATTCCACCGTCGAGATCGGCCGCCATGCGCACCACGTCCGAGGCACTGAGCCGGTCGGTGCCGCGCAGACGGCCCGTGGGATGGCCACTGATGCGGATCCCGCGGACATCTTCCTGGATGGTGTAGCCCTGGGACCGCAGGATGCTGACCAGCTCCTCTCGGAGCCTGGCGGTCTGGCCGGGGGCGGTGGGCGTCTCTGGCTTGCGGCTGGCCAGCAAGCGGCGGGCGTCCTCCGGCAGGTCCTCCAGCAGGGCTTCTGGCCAGGAAGGTTCTGCCGGCGGCTGCGTGCCCTGCGAGATGAGCTGCCTGAAGCGATCCGTCGCAGAAGGAGCTGAACCTGGCGCCGCCGCGGGGTTTTCCTTGACGGGCGGTGCGGGGCGGGCTGCCGGCCGAGTCAGAGAGTCGAGTCGAGTGGCCGTGGAGGGAGGTTCAGCCAGGAGAGATTCGGGCGTGGGCGGACAGTGCGGGCAGACGGCGACATGACCGGATCCATCGAGGGCTGGCCACCACTGCATCGGCCTGCCGCACGTGGGGCAGGAGGGCACAGGGTCGTTCCCGGAGGTGGAGCTGCGTGGCGTCATGGATGTCGATCGCTCACCAGGATGGGCCGGTCAATGAGCCTTGATGTCACACGCTGGAGACGCCAGGCCATCCCCTGAGAGTCGAGCCGATCGCCTTGTGGGCTGCTGTGTGGGGCCACATCGAATCTAGCACACTTGGAGGAGTGCGGCAATGGTCTGAAGTGCCGGTGTCCGTCTCAATCGCCCGCCGCAGCCAGCCGGTCTCTGACGGGGGTGATGGCTCCGGTGACGCGCTCGAGATTGGCCTGGTAGAACAACTCGGCATAGTGACGGTTGCGCCACTCGAATGCGGTCTCCAGCCCCGTCGGGTCAGGTGCAATGAGCAGCGTTGAACGAACGTAGACGGCGTCGGGCGGCGGGGGGAACCGAGCGACCCTGCCAAGAAGCAGGATGGCGGGGAGGCTGTAACCGATGGCCAGCAGGATGGCGACGATCAACCCCCCCACCAGCATGTCGCTTCTCACATCCACCAGCCCGACAGCGAGGAATCCAACCAACAGGCCGAGTGCGACCAGCGCTGACACCAGGTGAGCCTGCAGACGCGCGGTTCGCTCGGCCTCGCTGCGCGCTGAGGCTCGGCGCCGGCATGCGTCGCAGAGGGGGAGGTTGAGGGCGACGTCGCGGCGCTTCCCCGGGCTCTCGGTGGGCCAGGTGCCGACGACGGCCAGGCGAGCCGGGGCAGGGGAGCGGAGGCAGTGGGCGCAGATCCTAGTTGGGAAGGCGACCCGCTGGCCCTTCACGACGACTCGGTAGCGCTCGCCCTGGGGCGGCTCGCCCGCACGCTCGTCGAGCGCAGGCCATGCAGGGGCCGCTACTGCCGCTCCCCCGGCGGGTGGTGGGGGTGGCACGGATGGCCCCAGCGTGGGCGCTGGGGTGGGCTGGCGAGGTGGACGGACCTGGGCGCGTTCGGGAAAGGTCCGCGCAGCCGCAGGTTCAGGAGGCGCTTGTTCCGGGGACGCCAGCCAATCCGGCAGATCCGCAGCGTCGCGCCCTGCCTGCTGCCCGAGACCGTTCTCCGTGGGTGCAGACTGTGGCAGCTGCGCTGCCGAGGCCCAGTCCGGAATCGGAGGCGCTGCCGCCACGCCTCTGCGCTCGTCCTGGGCTTTGCGTTCGATGGCTTCAAGCCATGCCCACTGGCGCAGTGCGAAGCGGCGGATGAGAGGGTAATCGGCGGGGATCTTGCCATACATCACTCGATCCCCACCGTCCTCGACAACGAAGGCTGAGCCGCAGGCGCCGCAGCTGACATGATCCGGGACGCCTGGAATTCGGACGACCTTCAGGCCGGGGCTGCCGCAAATGGCGCAGAGCCGCCCGCGGATGAATCCGTCCTCGATCTGGCTGCGAGCCTTCGGCATTGCGGTGTAACTCTAGCACAACGGACACTGTGGAGCAATAGCGCCGCGTGGTGAGCAGCGTGGTGCTGCGGGACGCAACTCTAGTCGTGTTGGCCATGACGACTTACGACGCGCTGCAGTTCGTCCAGCGGCAGCGCGTGGACGATGTGGCCGTGGACGCCGGTCATGGTCTCGGCGGCAGTCAGGGCGTTTAGGATGGCTTCCTCGACGGCCTCGGCCGCGGCTTCGAACAGGGGATTGAGCTCGTTGTGGGGCAGGGCATGCAGCGCCTGGGGCTGCCGGCTGCTCGCCTCGTAGTGGTTGCCCACGGCAAAGGCAAGGAACAGATCGCCACTGCCGTCATGGCCAATTCCGCCGCAACGCGCCAGGCCGATGGTTGCCCGCCGCGCAAGCCGTCGGCACTGCGTCGGCAGCAGAGGCGCGTCGGTCGCCAGGACCACGACGATGGAGCCACCGGGGGGTTCTTCCCATTCCGGCACGGGGATGCGTTCCGGGCCGATCTCGAGGCCGACCGGCACGCCGTTGACACGCAGCATGCGTCGGTCACCGTGGTTTGCCTGCACCAGCGCGCCGACGACATACCTCGCCCCTGCCGCCTCCCACGAGCGCGAGGCCGTTCCCGTACCACCTTTGAAATCGTGGCACACGGTGCCCGTGCCTCCGCCGGTGTTCCCTTCTTCCACCGGGCCGGTGGAAGCCGTCTCGAGAGCAAGGTCAATGTCGGGTGCGGTGAGGGGGAAAGCATCGATGTCGTTCAGATAGCCGTCGAAGGTCTCTGCCACGACGGGCAGGCCGAAGCGACCGCCGCCGTAGTGCCTCAGGCCGTAGTCCAGAACGGCCTGATGGGCTAGGCCGACCTGATGGGTGTTGGTGAGCACGATCGGGCTGGTGAGCAGGCCAGACTCCTCGACCCACAGCAAGCCGGTCATCTCGCCATAACCGTTGAAGGAGTGATAACCCGCGAAGGCGTAGTCGAGGTGGGTGATGCCCAGGCGGGGCCAGATGGCGGTCACGCCGGTGCGGACGACGCGTGGCTCATCGCGCACGATCGTGGTCTGGCCCACGGCGACCCCCGGGACGTCGGTGATGGCGTTAAGCGGCCCTGGCGGGAAGTGTCCGATGACGATGCCCAGATCGCGCAGTCGCATGCGGGCCATGGCAGACCTCGCTGAGAAGCTGTGGCGGTCGTGTGTCGACCGCTGGCAGGGCGACGCGGTGCTCGCGGCCGGCGCGCTAGTCCCCTGCCTTGGGGAGCAGCATCAGCCCCACCACCATCTTGCGGTTGAACAGGATGGCGGGGGTCTCGATCTTCACCCGCGGGAAGAGGATGGCGCTCAGGCTGGCGTCGTAGATGGGCATGAACAGGCTGTCGCCCTCGACGGCCAGCGCTCCGAAATCGAGCTTGCCCGGCGTCTCCACCAGGCCGCGTAGCTCATAGCCGCCGACCACGACGCGGACGCGATGGGGGAAGGGTTTTGTGTACCCGCCGCGTACGGTGCTGATCGGCCCGATGTCGCCGCGGCTGCCGGCGGCGACGGCAGCGATCTCCGCCTTCACCATCCACAGACGCGGGGTTTTCTCCGCCTGATCCATCGTCTGGTGGAGGGCTGTGATGCGGGCCTCTTCGATTTCCACGGTGGACTCAGTCAGGCGGTTGAAGAAACTGAACAGTCCCGACGGGCCGGGCTGGGTGTGGCCGTTGATCCGATGGAGGTTGGTGTAAATCTCGATCTGGGTCGTCCCTTTGGCCATGTCGCCATGCCCTTCGGGCCGAGCAGCCCTCTCGCATGTAAGTATTGTATGCCGCTTCCCGCCACGGGACAACCTGCGAAGTTCCGGCACCTGTGCTAGAGTCTCCAGCGATTGTCCCCGTGGCAAACGGTCTCAGGTCCTTCGCCTCGGAGCACACATCCGGGCGCGGTGAGGAGAAGGAGCCGAGGTCCCTGCAACAAGCCACGCTGAGCGGCCGGAATGTCACAGGATGGGTCCAGGACCGTTTCAGACTCAGGATCAAGGCTGAGCGATTGTGAGCGCGCGTGTATCTGCAGAAGCTGAACTGGTGCGACGAGCGCAGCAGGGCCAGCGAGACGCGTTCGGGGAGCTGTTCGAGCGCCTGCACCAGCCGGTGCTGAACTATGTCTACCACATGCTCGGCGAGAGGCAGACGGCGGAGGATGTCACCCAGGAGGCCTTCCTGCGGGCGCAGGAGCACATCGCCCAATTGGGGCCGCCCTGGGATTTCAAGTCGTGGGTCTACCGCATCGCTGGCAACCTGGCCATCGACCTGGTGCGAGGGGAGAAACCCTCGCTGGACACCGAGCAGTCCGAAGACGTGCCCGAGCCTGTCACCACCCGCCGACCGCTGGAGCGCAGCGTGCAGCGCGAGGAGACTCGGCTGAGCGTTCGCAAGACGCTGGCCAGCCTGCCGCCTCCCTATCGGCAGGCTCTCATCCTGCGCGAGATGAACGGCCTCTCCTACGATGAAGTGGCGCGGGCGCTGGAATGTTCCAATGACAATGCCCGTCAGCTGGTCCACCGCGCCCGGCTGCGATTCCGAGAACTCCACGGTCTGCGCACGGTCCTGGCCAGTGGCGGACTGCGCTGCCGCCAGCTGGGTGAGCTGGTGTCGGCCTATCACGACGGCGAACTCACCGATCGAGAGCGCCGGCTTGTCGAAGAGCACCTGAAGGCCTGCGCCGATTGCAGCGATACGCGCGAGGACATGAAGAAGCTGGCGGGGCTTATGGCCTCGCTTGTGCCGGTTGTGCCCAGCGGCGCTTGGAAGGCCAAGGTCCTGGAGGAACTGGCCCGGCAGCCAATGCCATCCACCCCGGTGCCTGCGTCGCCAACCCCGCCACCGGCTCCGGTACCAACGGCTGCAGGGCTGGCTGGATTCCTGGGGTCCGGGATCGGCAAAGTGCTTCTGGGATCGGCCGTCGCCTTGCCGCTGCTGCTGGCCGTCGCCGCCGTGCTGACAGCGCGCCTCCTGCCGATGATCACGCCGCCCGACCCGACGAGCGTCCACGGTACGGCGCCAGCGCTTCCGTCGGCCACTGCTGCCGGGGCCGCCGCAACCCCGACCCCGCTCCCGCTGGCCGCCTCGCCGACAGCCTCCGCCGCCACATCGACGATGCCGCCCGCGTCGACCTCGACTGCGACGCTTGGGCCTCCCGTGGTCCTTGTCCTGCGGCAGGCGAACTGCCGCGCTGGCCCGGGGCTGGTGTACGACGTCATCGGCTACTTGCAGGTCGGCGACACGTCGCCGATCGACGGTCGGAACGCGGGGTCGACGTGGTGGTGGATACGGCAGGTGGCGGGGGTGGGGCACTGCTGGGTATCGGACGCGGTAGTCGAGGTCAGCGGCGACACGAGCGGGGTTCCGGTCCTGTCCCCTCCGCCAACCCCCACACCCCCCGACACGCAGCCACCGATGGTCACCATCACGCACTCACCCTCGGGCCGTTGGCACCCCAACACCAAGGAGAAGGTGACGTTCACCGCTACGGCCGGCGACGATCGGGCAGTTGCCAGGATCGAAATCTGGATTCAGCCTCCTTCCGCAAACACCTTCACGCTCGTCCGATCCTGCACCGGCACGCAGACCTGCGTCTATGTAGGCGGACCGTACTTGCCGGGCGTTGGGCTGTACTTTGCACGCGCCTTCGACGGTGCTGGCAACCAGTCGGAGACTCCGGAATACAACCTGACCATCTACGCGGCGCTGGGCTGGTTGGGTTGCCCGCGCATGACGGGCGGATGAGGCCCCTGGCTTCCACAGTGTGGGACTTGAGCAGGCGACGGACATCTCTCCCGGCCCGGCGAATGCCTTGGCCTGAGAGGTTGCCGCGCAGAATGGGGTTGCCACAGACGCTCTGCCGGTCGGCCGGGACATCGATGAGAAGGGTGTCAACGCGTTCGGGATCGCCGACGTCTGGATCGTGCGCAGGAGGTGGCGGCCGCAGCGGTCACAGAGAGCGCGTCTGAGCACCTGCATCAGGATAGCCTGTCGTGGGTGAATCCAACCGATCCATTCCATGCTGGTTATGCCGGCCGCACCGCCTGCGCGTTTGGGGCCCACGTGTTCCTCACAGCTCTGGTAAGCCCATCTCCAGGTTCCTTCCTTGGCAATCATCGGACGCATCCCGCACAAGGACACATAGTTGACATGGCTGGGATATCGGCCTATAGTATTTTCTAATCTGCGCTAAGGCATGAGGAAGTCATCCGAAGTCCAAGAGGTATCCCCTCGGGGACCAGCACAGTAACCTCCCGGCGGTCTCCTTGTCGCCCGGCTGTGATGATGAGCGTTGCCCTTCCCGCATGCGCTCCCACCGGGTCTGCGCAGCGGACGGCTCATGGATCGTGGCTGGCTCCGGCGATGGGTTGGATGCAGCCGGGCGCGGTCCGGACAGAAAGCGGACCAGTGAAGACGGTTGCCAGCTCTTATCCTTCCTCGTATTGTGCCGGTTCCGGCCGCGAGGCGCAGCTCTGGAGGAGAAGATGTCCCACGAGAGACCCGGGCTTCTGCAGCTCACCAGCCTGGTGGTGAGCCTATCGTTCCTGGCAGCCGCCTGCGCCCCTGCGGCGGTCACGCCAGCTGCCACCAGCCCTCCCGAGGTCACGGAAAACGTGGCCGTCTATGCCCACACCACGACGCTGCCTGACATCGACCCCAGCGTCAGCTTCTCAAATGACTCGGTGGTTGTCTCCAATGCCTATGAGACGCTCGTCTGGTACAACCCTCCCGGCAGCGCCGAGGTGTTGCGCCCGGGCCTGGCGACGAGCTGGGAGTCGAACGAGGACGCCACGGAATGGACCTTCTACCTCAGGCAAGGCGTGAAGTTCCACGATGGCACGGACTTCAACGCCGAAGCCGTCAAGTACTCGATCGAGCGGACCATGGAACTCGCCATGGGCGCCTCGTACATCTGGGACCCCGTGGCCTCGATCACCGTGGTAGACGACTACACCGTGCGCTTCAACCTGAAGTATCCGGCGCCCCTCGACCTGATCGCTTCCTCGGGCTATGGGGCCTGGATCTTCTCCCCCACGACCACAGCGCAGCACGACAGCGCCTGGTTCAATGAAGGACACGATACTGGCACCGGCCCCTACATGATCGAGAGCTACGAGCGCGGGCAGCGCCTGATCATGAAGCGCTTCGATGACTATTGGGGCGGCTGGCGACCCGGCCAGTTCGACCGCCTGGTCTTCGAGACGGTGGAAGATCCCGTCGTGCGGCAGCAGATGATCGAATCGGGCCAGGCCGTCGTGACCTACGAGCTGCCTCGCGAGAACCTGGCTGCCCTCGATGCCCGGCCCGACGTGGTCGTCTACAGCAACCCGAGCTTCCAGAACCTGCTCGGCCTGTTCAACGTGCGCCGCCCTCCGCTCGACAACCCTCTGGTGCGTCAGGCCCTGTCCTACACTTTCCCCTATGCCCAGTTCATCGAGAGCGTCATGCAGGGGTACGCTGTGCAGGCGCACGGCCCGGTGCCCACCGGGATGTGGGGCCACAGCCGGGACCTCTTCCAGTACTCGTATGACCTGGACAAAGCGCGGGACCTGCTGGCCGAAGCCGGCTATCCGGACGGCGGATTCGACCTGCTGCTCACCTATGCCACAGGCGACCTGGATGAGCAGCAGCTGGCCGAGATCTGGAAGGCGGAGCTGGCCAAGCTGAAGATCAACCTGACGGTCCAGGGCATGTCTTGGGAGTCGCAGTGGGACTTGGCCAGGGCCGACCCCATGAAGGCGCAGAACATCCTGGTCTTCTATTGGTGGCCGGACTACGTCTCGCCCTACAGCTTCCTCTACAGCATGTTCCACTGCGAGGAGGAGATCCTGTTCAACCTGGGCTACTACTGCAATCCAGAGTTCGATGCCCTGATCGACCGGGCCAATGAGCTTGCGGGCAGTGACCGGGCTGAAGCGGAGAGGATGTTCATCCAGGCCCAGGAGATGCTGATCGAAGATGCGGCGGCGATGTACTTCTACGACCGCGGCAACACCCACATCTTGCGCGCGGACGTCAAGGGCTACGTAGACAACCCCGCCTACCCGCACGTGGTCTTCTTCTACGAGTTGTCACGCTAGCCTGCCTCGGGCGCCCCGCCGCTGGGCCGCTTGACGCCACCGAAGGTCTCCAGGCCGCCTGGAGACCTTCGGTGCAGCCGCCCGGCGGAAAGTGAAGCGAACTGGGTCGGCCCGAGCTGGCTCTCATGGGAAGTCAGCATGCCGAGATGGGACTACCTCCTGCGGCGTCTGGCGCTAATGCTCCTGGTGCTGTTCGGCGTTACGCTCATCACCTTCACCATCGCGCGCGTCGTGCCCTCTGACCCGGCGGCCCTGTGGGTGGGCCCACGCCCGACGCCTGAACAGCTCGCCCAGGCGCGCCTGAACCTCGGCCTGGACAAGCCCCTGCACATTCAGTACTTGCGCTATCTTGGCGGCCTGGCGCGTGGAGACCTGGGCGTCTCGGTGAAGACACACCAACCCATCCTGAGTGACCTCAAGACTTACCTGCCGGCCACGCTCGAGCTGGTGCTCTTCGGCATGCTCATGGCCGTCACTATTGGCATCCCCCTCGGGGTGCTCTCAGGCGCCAGGCGCAACAGCCTGCTGGACCACGGCAGCCGGCTGGTGGCCATCGCCGGCGTGTCGATGCCCACCTTCTGGCTCGGCTTGTTGCTCCAGCTCCTGTTCTTCGGCCGACTCGGCCTGCTGCCCTTGGGCGGTCGGGTAGACCAGAGCATCTCACTCTACAGCCCCGTCCAGTACCTCACCGGCTTCTACCTTATCGACACCACCTTGAGCGGCAACTGGATGGCCCTGAAGGACAGCCTGCTCCATCTCATCCTTCCGTCCTTCACCCTGGCCACCTACGCCATCGGCCTGACCATCCGCATGACTCGCTCCACCATGATCGAAGTCCTCGACGAGAAATACATTGTTGCCGCGCGGGCGGCCGGCCTGCCCGAGCATACCATCCTGTTCCGGCTGGCGCTCAAGAACGCCATAATTCCCACCCTCACCGTGCTGGGACTCTCCTTTGTCTACTCTTTGACGGGCGCCATCCTGGTCGAGGTGATCTTCTCCTGGCCGGGACTGGGCACCTACGTCACCAGCGCCATCCTCAACGTCGACTTCCCGGTCATCATGGCCGTCACGCTGGTGGTCACCGTCTTCTATGTCTTTATCAACCTGTTCCTGGACCTGCTGCAGGCTACCCTGGACCCGCGCGTGACCCTGGCCTAGGAACCCCCGGACATGAACCTGTCTGTCATCGTGCCGGTGACGACCATGACCTTTGTGGCCGCAGCTCACGAAGCGTACATCCGCGCCGCCCGCGCGGATACCTCCATCCGCACGGTCGGCCTGGAGCGCGGCCCGGCCTCCATCGAGTGCGACTATGAGGTGGCCCTGGCCGTCCCGGAGATCCTGCTCAGGATAGACGAGGCGGTCAGAGAGGGCGTGGATGGCATTGTCATTGACTGCATGATGGATCCGGGCCTGGAGGCAGCGCGCGAGAGGGTTGCCATTCCGGTCGTCGGCGCGGCCGAGTCCTCTTTCCATCTGGCCGCCATGCTGGCCGAACGCTTCGCCGTGGTGACCATCCTGGAGAGGGATGTCCCCCTCCTGCAGCGCCTCTTCGACAAGTACGGAGTCACGCAGAAGGTTGCCGGGATCCGCGTCATCGACATACCAGTTCTTGACCTGGCGCGGGAGGAAGCCCAAGTGGCCAACCGGGCCGCCGCGGTCGCCAGGGAGGCAATCCGTCGCGACGGCGCGCAGGCCATCGTGTTCGGCTGCACCGGCATGCGGGGTGTGGCGGACGCTGTGCGGCGCGCCCTCGCTGGCTGCGGCTGCGCCGTGCCGGTCATCGAGCCTTCGCTGGCCGCGCTTAAGCTGGCCGAGTCGCTGGTCGACATGCGTTTGTCTCACAGCAAGTTGACCTACCCAACCCCACCGCTCAAGGTGGTTCTCTATCCCTGAGGAGGCAGACACGGTACTCTGGATTGTGGTCCCGATTGTCGGGCAGCGCTGGGCGGCACAGGCCGAGGCGGCCTATGGAGCCTTGGCCCGGCCCGACACGCACGTCACCGCCGTGGTCATCGAGCGGGGACCGGTCTCCATTGAGACCCGCTATGACGAAGCCCTGGCTGTTCCTGGCATCCTGCGCCGGGTCCAGCAGGCAGAGCAGGCAGGAGCCGACGCGGTGGTGATCGACTGCATGGCAGACCCCGGCCTGCAACCCGCCCGGGAACTTGTCTCCATCCCTGTCATCGGACCTGCTCAAGCGGCCATGCACCTGGCGGCCATGCTGGCCCACCGGTTTTCCGTCATCACCGTGTTGGAGGCCGCCATCCCGCAGGTCCGCCAGCAGATTGCAGGCTACGGCCTGGCGGAGCGAGCTGCCTCGGTGCGATCGGTGAACATCCCCGTCCTGGAGATGGAGGGGGACGAGGCGCGCCTGGTCGAGGCTCTGATTGAGCAGTCTTTTCAGGCCGTCACGGAGGACGGCGCCCACATCATCATCCCGGGTTGCACGGGAATGATTGGCCTAGCAGGGCGGGTGCAGCAAGGGCTGACTGAGCGAGGCTGCCCGGTGCCTGTGATCGATCCTCCCTGGGCGGCTGTGAAGCTGGCAGAGGGTCTGGCGCACATGCGCCTTGGCCACAGCAAGCGCACCTATCCCACGCCGCCGCCCAAAGAAGTCGTTGGTCGTGGGTAAGGGTTCGGAAGACAGGCCATGAGATTCCTCACGCTCGTCAGGAGGATCTTGGAGGAGCCTCGCGGGGGGCGCGCAGATTTGGAGGCGGCATGGCCTCACTAGCCGATCACTGGCTGGGGCGCTGGGCGCGGCGGTTGCGGTCCGGGCGGGAGGAGCACCGGTTGATGCTGCGCGCCTTTGGACGCGACCGGCTCGCGGTCATCAGCCTGCTCATTGTGCTGGCGTTCGTGCTGGGTGCGATCTTCGCGCCCCACCTGACGCCGTATCCTGCGGAGGGGCGTGGCGAACCCAACATCGTCAACAAGTTCCTCCCTCCCGGGCCGGGCCATCCCCTGGGCACAGACAACCTGGGGCGCGACCTCCTGGCGCGCATCCTCTTCGGCGGACGCAGCTCCCTGCCGATGGGCTTCCTGGTGGTGGCTATTGCTGTGAGCATCGGTACCCCCCTGGGAGCCATCGCCGGATATCTTGGTGGTTGGGTGGATGAGGCCATCATGCGTCTGACCGACATGTTTCTGGCTTTCCCGCCGCTGCTGCTTGCCATCGCCATTGCCGCAGCCCTGGGCCCCAGTTTCACCAACGCCATGATTGCCATCGGCCTTACCTGGTGGCCCTGGTACACGCGGCTGGTCCGCGCTCAGACGGTTTCGCTGAAGGAACGGCCCTTTATCGAGGCCGCCAGAGCGATAGGGGTGAGCCAGAGGACGGTCGTCGCCCGACACGTCTTGCCAAACGTCATGACCCCGGTCTTGGTTCAGGCCACCATGGATATCGGCTCAGCCATCCTGACCGGCGCCGCCATGAGCTTCATTGGCCTGGGAGCTCAACCGCCCACGGCGGACTGGGGCAACATGGTGGCGACCGGGCGCATCTACTTCGTGAATCAGCCCTGGTTCGCCACCTATCCTGGCCTGGCTATCTTCCTGGTGACCCTGGCGTTCAACCTGCTTGGCGACACCGTTCGAGATGTGGCCGACCCGCGCAGCCGGAGGCTTGGCTGATGGAGACGGCCGGCCGAGGCGAGATCGACGATGTGCTTGTCAGGGTCGAGGGCCTGCAGGTGCGTTTCCGCACCTACGCCGGAGTGGTGCAGGCGGTCAACGGTGTGAGTTTCGACATCCGACGCGGGGAGACGTTTGGCCTGGTGGGCGAAACCGGCTGCGGCAAGTCAGTGACCGGGCTTTGCCTGCTCCGTCTTGTGTCGCCTCCGGGGGAAATCACGGCCGGCCGCATTCTGTTCAAGGGAGAGGACCTCCTCTCCAAGAGCGAGGGCGAGATGCGGCGCCTGCGCGGTCGGCATATGGCCATGGTCTTCCAGGACCCAGCCGCTTCGCTGAACCCCGTCTTTACAGTCGGAAGCCAGATCACGACCGTCATTAGTGAACACCATTCGCTGGAGCGCGGGGCCGCCTGGCGACATGCGCTTGGGATGCTCGAGACCGTTGGGCTGCCCGATCCGGAACGGATCATGCGTAGCTACCCTCACGAACTCAGTGGGGGCATGCAACAGCGGGTGATGATCGCGCTGGCGCTCGCATCGGGCGCGGACCTGCTCATCGCCGATGAGCCGACCACGGCGCTGGACGTGACCCTCCAGGCCCAGATCCTGGCCCTGCTGCGGGCGATCCAAGAGAAGCAGAGACTCTCGATCCTGCTCATCACCCATAACCTGGGCGTGGTGGCCGAGACCTGCGACCGGGTGGGCGTCCTCTATGCCGGGAATCTGGTCGAGCTGGGGCCGACCTCGGCCGTGTTTCAGTCCATGAAGCATCCTTACACGCAGGCTTTGCTGGCAGCCATCCCTCGGCCGGGAAGCCATGGACACCCATTGCCAGCCATTCCCGGCTCGGTGCCGAGCGGCCTGGAACGGATCCCGGGTTGCCCGTTCCATCCTCGTTGCCACCAATCGATGGAGAAATGCGAGCGGGAGAAACCGCGCCTATTGCCTCTGGGCCAGGAGCAAAGCGTAGCCTGCTTTCTGCACCACGATCAACCGGAGCACACCGAATGAACTCGCCTCTGGTGGAGGCGCGACAGCTAACCAAACGCTTTGAGAAGGGAGGCCTGTTCGGCCGACGCACATCTGTGCGCGCCCTGGAAAGGGTGGATCTGGACGTTGGTCGGGGAGAAACCCTGGGCGTGGTGGGTGAGTCGGGCTGCGGGAAGACCACCCTGGGCCGGTGCATCCTGCGCTTGATCGAGCCGACCGCCGGGGAAGTGCGCTTTGAGGGTGCAGACCTGCTGAGGCTAAGCCGACATGAAATGCGCGCGCGCCGGCGGGACATGCAGATCGTCTTCCAGAACCCTTACTCCTCGCTCGACCCCCGCCTCAGCGTTCTCAGCGCTGTCGCCGAACCCCTGGTGACCCACACGGCCTTGCGGGGAGAGGCGCTGGTGGCGCAGGTTGTGGAACTGCTGGATCGCGTTGGATTGCAGAAGGAGCATCTTCACCGCTATCCGCACGAGTTCTCGGGCGGCCAGTTGCAGCGAATTGCCATCGCTCGGGCCCTGGCGCTGCGCCCGAAATTCCTCGTGCTGGACGAGCCAACCTCGGCCCTGGACGTCTCGGTGCAGGCCCAGATCCTCAACCTCTTGCTCCAGCTGCAGCAGGAGCTGCACCTGACGTATCTCTTCATCTCCCACGACCTGAGCGTGGTGCAGCACATCAGTGATCGCATCGCTGTGATGTACCTTGGGCGGGTGATGGAACTGAGCAAGACAGAGGCGGTCTTTCACGGCG
>CAZNRD010000022.1:0-51290 GCA_964575425.1 uncultured Anaerolineaceae bacterium
TAGACCTTGGGGTGGAGCTGGGGGTGGTGGAGAAGCGGGGGTCGTTCTTCACGTACGGGGATGTGCGGATCGGGCAGGGGCGTGAGAACGCCAAGCAGTACCTGAAGGAAACCCCCGATCTTGCACGCGAGATCGAAGACAAGATCCGGGCGAAGGCGCAGCTTGGTGCCGCGCCGCTCGACTTTAGCAAGACGGCGGAAGGAGAGCCGGAGGACATCGCAGACTGATAGCTTGGCGCGCTGCGCGCGACATGCATGGTTGGAGCCGGCGCAGCCCGCACATGACAGTCTCTCTCAAGGCATGAGATCAAGCGACACAGGCAGGTCAGTCCGGGTTGGAAATGCGAGCAAGCCGTGAGGGGTCTCCATAGGGCAGGAGCAGCCTGAGGGGCGTGGTCGTGGCCTCCCGCCGCAGGCGGGAGGAGGCCTCTCGCTTCACTGAGAGAACTGACTGGCGGGCAGTGAGGTTCCAGCCGTGGCCTCGGGATGGGTCGCGGCTGTTTGTCTTGTGGAGCGAAAGAGTGGACGGTGTGATCACAGCTCTCAAACTGCATCGCTCCCGCCGGGGACGCGTTCAGGTCCATCTCGACGGTCAACCTGCCTTCGACCTGCCCAAGGTTCTGGCAGCCGAGCTGAGCGTGGGTCAGAGGCTGACGGATGCGGAGGTCGAGGCGCTCCAGCGGCGGGCCGAGGAGGAAACGGCCCATGAGCATGCGCTCAGGCTCGTGAGCTGGTGGCAGCGGTCGGAGGAGGAGGTGCGGAGGGCGCTCAGCCGGCGCAAGGTGACGCCGGAGGCGCAGGAGGGCGTCCTCCGCCGGCTGCGGCGGGCGGGGCTGCTGGACGACCACAGCTTCGCTCGCGCGTGGGTGGAGAACCAACAGACGTTCCGGCCGCGGAGCCGTCGGGTGCTGCGCCACGAGCTGCGTTCGAAAGGGGTTGCACAGGAGGCTGTGGACGGCGCGCTGGCCGAGCTGGATGACGAGGCCGCCGCGCTGCGTGCGGCTGCCAAGCCGGCCTGCCGGCTGAGGGGGCTGCCTGAGGACGTCTTCCGTCGTCGCCTGGGTGCGGCGCTGGCGCGGCGAGGCTTTGACCATGAGGTGATCCAGTCGGTGGTGGCACGCCTGTGGCGCGAGGCCGCCGAATCAGGTGGTGAAAGCGAGGAGGTCAAGTGGAACTCCCCTGGATGATCGTTGTGACGATCGCTGCTTTCGCCGTGGGAGCGGCGGTTGGCTTTGTCCTGCGGCACCTGCAGGTGACCCGGGAGATCCGTGCCGGGCAGTCGAAGGCCGAGGCGATGCTGGAGGCAGCCCGGAGCCAGGCCAAGGAGCTGGAGCTGCGGGCGCGGGATGAGGCGCTGCGCATCCGCGCCGAGGCCGAAGGCGAGGCCTCCCGCAGGCGGGCCGAACTGGGGCGCGAGGAGGAGCGGCTGGAGCGGCGGCGAGTCGAGTTTGAGCAGCGACTCGAGCAGCTGGAGAAGCGCGACCAGATGCTCAACAAGCGCCAGTCCGCCATGGACCGCCGGGCCAACGAGATCGAGCAGCTGCACGGCCAGATCCTGGCCGAACTGCAACGTGTCTCGGCCATGACTCAGGAAGACGCCAAGAACATGCTGCTGGCCGAAGTTGAGCGCGAAGCGCGCGGGGACATGGTTCGCATCATCCGCCAGATCGAGGAGGAGGCGCAGCTGGAGGGGGAGCGTCGTGCACGCGAACTGATCGCCGATGCCATCCAGCGAGTAGCTTCCGAGCATGTGGCGGAGGTCACGGTTTCTGTCGTGCCGCTGCCTTCCGATGAGATGAAGGGGCGCATCATCGGGCGCAATGGTCGCAACATTCGCGCCTTCGAGCAGGCCGCCGGGGTGGATGTGGTGGTGGACGACACCCCCGAGGCGGTGACGATTTCGTCCTTCGATCCGGTGCGTCGTGAGGTGGCGCGGCGCGCTATGGAGAAGCTGGTGCTCGACGGTCGCATTCACCCGGCGCACATCGAGAAGGTCGTCGACCAGATGCGCAGCGAGGTCGAACGCTTCATCGTCGAAGAAGGCGAACGGGCGGCCTTCGATGCCGGCGTCGTTGGCCTGCATCCGGAGATCACCAAGAAGCTGGGCCGTCTGCGCTTCCGCACCTCGTACGGGCAGAACCAGCTTGCCCACGCCGTCGAGACGGCGCAGCTGGCGGGCGTGATTGCGGCCGAGTTGGGCGCCGATCCGGGGGTGGCCAAGGCCGCGGCCCTCCTTCACGACCTCGGCAAGGCCATGGACCATGAAGTGGAGGGAACACACGCCTCCATCGGCGCCGACTTCTGCCGGCGCTACGGCGTTTCGCCAAGGGTTGTCAACGCCATCGCCTCGCACCATCACGAGACAGAGCAGGATTCCGTCGAGGCCGTCATCGTCGAAGCCGCCGATGCCATCAGCGGCGCCCGCCCCGGGGCCCGCCGCGAGAGCCTCGAACAGTACATCAAGCGCGTCAAGGCCCTGGAGGAGGTCGCCAACTCCTTCCCTGGAGTTTCGCAGAGCTACGCGCTGCAGGCTGGGCGCGAGATTCGCGTCATCGTCCAGCCGGAAGACATCGATGACTTGGCTGCCACCCGCCTTGCGCGCGACGTGGCGCGCAAGATCGAGGAAGGCATGCAGTACCCCGGCCAGATCAAAGTGACAGTCATTCGCGAGACGAGGGCCGTGGACTACGCGCGCTAGTCGTCCGGGCCAGGGGGGTGCGGGAGGCCGTAGAGGAACCAGTACCGGGTCTTGGGATAGAACGGCCGCAGGCGCGCCTCCCAGACGAACGCCCCTGGGCGAAACCATCCCCTCAGGCGGGTGTCGACGGCGAGAAGCGCCGACCTCAGCGCCTTGACCTCGTCTTCGCCGGCGTCGAAGTCCAGAAGCTTCTCGGCCATCACGCGCTGACGTACCTCGTGGGGATACTCATCGACCCCACGGGCGGACTCGTGGAGCTCCTCCACGTAGGCACGCCACAGGTCCAGGCGCATCTTTGCTTCGCGCCTGGCCTTGCGCGCCAGGGCTGCGGCCCAGCGGGTCTGATGGGTTTCCCACTTTCGCAGCAGTCTCAATGCCCGTGTCGCCTGCGACGGCGTGAATTCCTCCTCATGGGCCGAGACTTGATCGAGGCGGAGGAGGAGCCCGCCCAGCGACAGGCGCGGCGCGGCCGTCTGCCCGGCTCGGGGCAGGCTCAGCGGCCATAGGATTTCTTCCGACAGCAGGAAATCTTCCAGTTCCCCGACCATGGCCTCGGCAAGGCTGAGGGCGGCCTCAGGCGGATGCATCGCTTGCCGGCGATTGGCCCAGGGCATCGCGAATGGCGTCGAGCAAGTCGCCGCGCGTCGTCGGCTTGACGAGGAACGCGGCCGCTCCCAGGCTCTCACCCATCTCGCGGTCCTCGGGCCGGGACTTGGCCGTCAGGAAGACGACCGGGGGAGGCGGATGGGCCTCCAGCATGATGCGCCGCAGGACATCGTAGCCGGAAAGGTCTGGCATCATGATGTCGAGCAGCACCAGATCGAAGGTTTCGTCGCGTATCTTGCGCAGTGCCTGCTCTCCGCTGACCGCGGTCTGAACGTCGAAGCCGGCAGTCTGCAGTGTCAGCTCGAGCAGGCCCGCGGTATCCGGCTCATCATCGACGACCAGGATCTTGGCGCTGGCTCCCATGTCACTACCCCCTCCTCAGGTTGCGCTCGATTCTATGCGAGCCGCCGGCCTTGCCAAGGGCTGCAGAGCCCGCCCCCGACCTACACCGCCAGCTGCAGGGGATGCTCGAGGATGCCCTTGAAGGTCTGCAGCCAGCGGGCGGCCTCGGCCCCGTCTGTCAAGCGATGATCGGCCGACAGCGTCACCTTGAGGCGCAGACCGGGCACCACTCGCCCTTCCCGCACCACGGGAACCTCGCGAACGCTGCCGATGGCCAGGATGGCCGCCTCCGGCGGGTTGATGATGGCGATGAAATGATCGATATCGAACATGCCCAGGTTCGACACCGAGAACGTCGACCCCTCGATGTCCTCTGGGCGCACCTTGCCCTGACGCGCCCGGGCGACCATCTGCCGGGTCTCCTGAGAGAGCTGGCGCAGCGGCTTGCGATCGGTGTCTCGCGTGACCACAGTGATCAGGCCTTCGTCAAGCGCCACGGCCACGCCCACGTTGACCTGTGCGTGGCGCACGATGGTCTCCCCATCCAGGGAAGCGTTCAGACCGGGGAATTGACGAAGGGTGAGGGCAGCCGCCTTCACGATGAAATCGTTGACCGAGAACTTCTCGCCTTCGGGCAGCAGAGCGTTCAGTTCCTCGCGCAGCGACATCATCGGCTCGGCGTCGATCTCGGTCGTCACGTAGAAGTGGGGCGCTTGCTGCTTGGCCTGGACCATGCGGTGCCCGATGGCCGCGCGCAGTCGGCTCGGCAGGACCCGCTCGGCGGCCGCAGCCACGGCCCCGACCGCGCCGGCGGCCTCGACGTCGCGCCTCAGGACCCGGCCGCCGGGTCCGGACCCTTGAAGCCTCGCCACGTCCAGACCCCGTTCCTTTGCCAGCCGGCGTGCCAGCGGAGAAGCGCGCACGCCCGCCGGCAGCCGCCCGGTCTCGAGGGGCACGGCAGCTGCGGGCGGCGGGCCGAATGGTTCTGATGCCTCTCCGGCAGTCTCCGGCACAGGGGTCGCAGCGGCCGCAGTCGACTCGTCGATCGCCTCATCGGCTGCACCCAGAATGGCGATCGGCGTGCCCACCGGCACCGCCGTCCCCTCGCCAACCAGCTGCTTGCGCACCACACCGCCCGCTGGCGCCTCCACCTCGACCGTTGCCTTGTCGGTCTCAATCTCGGCCAGGATTTCGCCCTTCTCGACGCGCTCGCCTTCCGACTTCAGCCAGCGGACCAGTTTTCCCTCCGCCATATCGAAGCCGAGCTTCGGCATTGCCACGACGTGAGCCATCACAGCACCTCTCTCACGGCGCGCAGGATGTCGTCCACCTGCGGCAGCGCCAGCTGCTCCAGGCGGCGGTTGTAGGGCAGCGGCACTTCCTTCTGGGCGACCCGTCCGATGGGTGCATCGGCGTAGTCAAACGCCTCTTCATAGAGGCGGGCAGCCACCTCGGCGCCGACCCCGTAGGACAGCCAGCCCTCCTCGACGATCACCGCCCGGTGGGTGCGCTTGAAGGACTCAATGGCTGGCCCCATGTCGAGCGGGCGCAGCGTGCGAAGATCCACCACTTCGGCTTCAATTCCCTCCGCTGCCAGCCGCTCGGCCGCCTGCAGGGAGAGCTGCAGCATCTTCGAGTAGGTGATCAGCGTGACATCCCGCCCTGGCCGCTGGACCCTGGACACGCCGATCGGTTCGAGCACCTCATCTTCGGGCACTTCCCCCTTGGCCTGGTAGAGCGTGGCGTGCTCGATGAAGAACACGGGGTCGTCGCCGCGGATGGCCGCCTTGAGGAGCCCCTTGGCGTCGCGCGGCGTGCCCGGGGCGACAACCTTGAGGCCGGGAAAGTGCGCGAAGACGACGTCAAGGGTCTGCGAGTGCGTTGCGCCGAGCTGACGGCCGCCGCCGCTGACCGTCCGAATGACCACAGGCAGCTTGAACTGGCCACCAAACATGCTGCTCAGCTTGGCTGAGTGGTTCGCGATCTGATCCATGGCCAGCAGCGCGAAGTTGATCGTCATGATCTCAGCCACCGGCCGCAGGCCGCCCATCGCCGCCCCGTTGGCGGCGCCGACAATGACGCCCTCGGCGATGGGCGTGTCGCGCACGCGCTTGGGCCCGAAGTGGTCGTAGAACCCCTTGGTGACCGCATATGTGCCACCCCACACGCCCACCTCTTCGCCCAGGATGAAGACACGTTCGTCGCGCACCATCTCCTCCCACAAGGCCTGGGAGATCGCCTCGCGCATCGTCAGGACGGGCATGGCTCAGAGCTCCCCCTCGATGTACATATCCGAGAACAACTCCTCGGGGGCCGGGTCTGGACTCTCCTCGGCAAAGCGCACGGCATCCTCGATTTCCCTATCAACCTCGGCTTCCAGCAGGTCCAGGTCTTCTTCGCTCGCGTCCCCACCCGAGAGGAGGTGTCGGCGCAAGATGCCGATCGGGTCGTCCTCCTGCCACTTCTTGACCTCATCGCTGGGCCGGTAGCGTTCCGGGTCGCCCATCGAGTGGCCGCGAAAGCGATAGGTGACAGCCTCGAGGAAGAAAGGGCCGTGCTGGCGGACATGGGCGACCGCCTGCTCCGCCGCCTGACGGACCTCGAGCACGTCCATCCCGTTGACGCGCGCACTGGGCATGCCATAGGCTTCAGCCTTGGCCCGCAGTTCGCTGACGGCGGATGCTCGCTCCACCGCCGTCCCCATGCCGTAGCGATTGTTCTCGCAGACCCACAGGACAGGGAGTTTCCAGACCGCCGACAGGTTCAATGCCTCGTGGAAGTATCCGATGTTTGTGGCGCCGTCTCCGAAGAGGCAGATGGTGATCGCGTTCCGTCCCTGGTACTGGTCCGCCAGCGCCATGCCAGCGGCCAGCGGCAGGTGTGCCCCGACGATGGCATGCCCGCCCCAGAAGTTGAGCCGCACATCCGCCAGGTGCATCGAGCCGCCCTTGCCCTTCGAACACCCCGTGGCCTTGCCGAGCAGCTCGGCCATCACGGCCCGGGCCGTCATGCCCGCCGCGATGGCGATGCCGTGGTCCCGATAGGCTGTGATGACCCGATCCTGCGGCTGGCGCGCCGAGAGGATCCCGCTGCCCACTGCCTCCTGGCCGATGTACAGGTGGAGGAATCCACCGATCTCCCCCTCCTCGTACAAGGCCGCCGCCGCTTCCTCCAGGCGCCGCACCAGAACCATCTCATGGTACAGTCGCAGTCCTTCGGAGGGTTCCATCCTCTCTCCTGTGCGGTGGGAAGCGCGAGCCGCCCGCAGTCCTGCCGCAGCCGCGCAGCGCATTTTCGATGCGACGGGGACATATTCTAACATAAATAGTCCGAGTTGTGAAGCCGCGAACTGCTTCGGAGCCGCGCGGAATGGCGCTACGGCGTTCAGACGTCCCAGGAGGGGGCTCCTACATCCGGCGACGGCCAGTGGGCTCCTATGTCGGTCGTTCCACGTTCCCTATCTCAGGCCAGCTGCGGGGCCGTCGACTCTGGCGTCTCAGGTGCCGCCATGCTATGCTACAGACCACAAAGCAGGAGGAGGTCATGCCTGGCTGGGAACACTGCAAGTTGGTCGAGCACCGCCTGATCTATCTTGGGGCGGGCCCGCTCGAAGATCGCACGGACCGCCACCTTACCGAGCGCGGCGCTTGGGACCAGATTCGCGATGGGGGCTGGGAGCTCGTGGCTGTCGTCAACGACCCCGAGACCGGCGAACTCCTGCACTACTTCAAACGGCCAAAAAAGGACTGAAAGCCGCCTGCTCAGCGTACCCCCAACGCTCTGAGGTCGTACTCCAACCCGGCCAGCCGGACGCCTGCCGGCAGCGGCAGGACAAGCACGAATTCGGCCGTTTGCCCGGGCCCCAACTCCGCCGCCACCTCCGAACCCCCCGCCGAAAGCAGGCTGCCGGACGTGTCCCTCACTGCCGCCAGGACCGACGCTTTCTGCACCGATCGGGCGCCTGAGTTCTGCACTCCGCCTCGCAGGAATAGCGTGCTGCCAATCATCTCGAGAGACCTGACCGACAGGCCGAGGTGGGCGATCTCAGTTCCCCCTGGCAGGGGTTCCGGGTCCAACCACAACTTGGCCTCCAGCTCGGTCGGATCCCCGCTGCCATCTCGCAGCCAGCCCTCAATCCCTGGGACATCCGAAAAAGCCACCGCCAGCCTCTCGCCTGGCATGATCGGCGCCGGGATATCGATCGCCACAGCGCCTACGAGGTGCCCATTCACCAACCATCCGGCAACCCCGGAGACCCACAGAGGCAAGGGGCTCCTGTTGCGAAGCGATCCGATCCAGTATGCCTGGCCTTGTGAGCCTATCAGCATCCGTGGGTCCTCGATCTCGACGAACAGGTCACTTTCTTCAGAGCCGGCCTCGACGCTGTCGAGATACAGCTCTGCGCTTGCGGCCAGCTGCCGCGCCTCGATCCGTGCCACAAATGGCCTCCTGTCGCCCGCCTCAAGACGGAAGGCCCTTTCCGCGGCTGGGGCCACATCGAGGATGGTGCCATCCGCATCCCGCGCCACGACCACCGCCGCTTCGACCTCAGCCGTCTTCCCGCTCTCGTTTGCCAGCCATCCCAGGACATACTGCCTGCGCAAGGCATCCCGCGCAATCTGGATGCCGCTTGTCGTCAGGATAAGCCGCTGGAAGGCCTGTGGATCAAACGAATCGAGCGTGACGTTCACACCCTCCCCCGTCCCCTCTCCCTCGAACGCGACTTCGAAGGGGACCACCTCTCCGGGGCCCAGATGGGCCCATGCCAGGGGTAGAGTGACTTCGGCCAGGGTGCGGCCTCCGCCTACAAGCGATAGGCACACCCATGGCCGCCCCCATGCCTGATCGGAGGAGTTCCTCAGCAGTCCCACGACGTACCAGCCGCCGACGGAGGAGCCCGGGCGCAGGGAAATCTCTTCCACGCCAAGCCTCGGCTCGGCGGTAGGCGATGCTGCAGCCACCGTCGCCGGCCTGGCCGACGGCGTCGAGCTGGGCGGCGGAGGCGGCGTGGCGACACACGCCCCGGCCGCGAAAGCAATGACTGCCGCGGCTCTCACACACCTGACAACTGAGCGGCGCATCAGGTCTATCCTACAGGGAATGGGTCGCAGCGGCTGTGGCCGCCTGTCGGGCCGAAGCAGCATGGGTCAGCTCACGCCGGACCGCGACGGCGCTGCTTGCTGAGCGCGCTGGCGGAACTCGGACGGGCTGACCAAGTGGAGCAGCCACAGCGTGCCGCACAGCCCGATCGCCTCCAGGCCGAAGACGACAGCGTAGGCCGCTGTCTCGGCGCCGAGCAAAGCGTGGGCCGCGTCGAATAAGGCACCTCCTCCGACGGATGCCAGGCCGTTCGCCATCGCCTGCGCCAGGGTCCAGGCCCCCATGTACAGCCCTGTCGATCCCCTGACGCTCATGCCCATCATCAGGGCCAATCCACCAACATTGAACAGACCCATGCCCAGCCCCATCACCAGAATCGAGGGTCTCACCAACGAGGGCTGCAGCGCCAGAGCGCAAGCAGCCAGCATCGCAAAGGATAGAACCGACAGGCCCAGGCCGAGCGCAGCCGTAGCCTTGTGTCCAAGCCGACGACCCAGCCACGCGCCGCCAGCAGCCATCCCCGAGAGCACGCCCGCCATTTGGAAGGCGTTGAACATCGTGGTCTGGCGCACGTCCATGCCAAAGACATCGCCGCCGAAGGGCTCCAGCACCACTTGCTGCAGAAAGAGAAAGAGGATTCCTGCAAACAGGAATGCAAAGAAGAGGCGAGATTGCGGGTTGCTGCCCATCAGGCTCACCGCGTGACGGAGCGGGACGGCTGTGGGCACTGGCGCGGCCTCCGTCCGCCTCTCCTGGCCCCAGACAGCGATCAGCGTTAGGCCAAAGACCGCCGCCGCCACCGTCAGGAAGAGGCGCACCAGCCTATCGGGCGAGTAGGTGTCCAGGATGCCCACCCCAAGCCAGACGCCAGCCAGGATCCCCAGCATCATCATCGACCACACGATGGATACTGCCTTGGGCCTGTCCTTCTCAGGCGTCAGGTCGGCGATCAGCGACAGGTAGGCCGTGCCCGCCGTGTAGATGCCCACGCCGAGCAGGAGAAAGACAATCAGAGCCGCCAGCCAGGCACCTGGCGCGCCGCCCTGGCTGCTGATGTGAAGCGCAGCGAAGGGAGCTGCCGCCGCGGCACCGGCTGTGAGCGCCGCGCCGCCCACGATGTAGGGCGTGCGATGCAATCCGAACAGCGGCTTACGATCGGAGCGATGACCCAGGGGAATGGCCAGCGGCGCGGCGAAGTAGTGCGCGCCGATCACCAGTCCCACCGGACCGAGATCAAGCCCCATTTCGACTTTCATCACGCGGTTCAGGATTCCGAGGGCCAACACCGAAAGCATGCCGGCGGCGAATTGTCTCAGGCCGAGCCGCAGGATTCGAGTGATGCTCATTCTTTCCGTCCTGGCGCGGCGACTGCGCCACGGCTGAGCGCGCGAGCGAGGGCGAAGCCCAGGCGGCGCGATGCATGGAGTCGTTCAGTAGATCGGCTGGCTCGGGTCGATCTCCTCGGCCCAGGCGTTGATCCCGCCGCGCAAGTGCCTGACCTTGCGGAAGCCCGCGCCAGCCAGGAGTTCGAGGGCACGGGCCGAGCGCGTCCCGGATTTGCAGAGCAGCACCATCTCCTGGGCGCTGTCCAGCTCGTGCATGCGAGAGGCCAGCTCTCCGAGCGGGATCAACTCGGCGCTTGGGATGCGCGAGATTTCCAGCTCGTGGGGCTCGCGCACATCGATCAAGCGCAGCGGCTCGTTGCGTTGGAGTCGCCCTGCCAGCTCGTGGGGCTCGATTTCCCATTCCTCGGGCAGCCGAGCCTCGGCGCGGTCGTGCCCCGGGACGCCGCAGAAGGCTTCGTAATCGATCAGGCCGGTGATCTCAGGCGTCTCCGAGCAGATTCGGCAGCGAGGGTTCCTCTTCAGCTGCACCATCTCAAACGACGCCGCGAGCGCATCGTACAGCAGGAGTCTGCCGATGAGCGCCTCGCCGATGCCCAGGATCAGCTTCAGGGCCTCGGTCGCCTGCAGGGTCCCAACTGTGCCAGGCAGCACCCCAAACACTCCGCCCTCAGCGCAGGAAGGGACCATGCCCGACGGTGGAGGCTCGGGGAAAAGGCAGCGGTAGCAGGGGCCATGCTTGGCCCAGAAAGTGCTGACCTGGCCCTCGAAGCGGAAGATCGATCCGTAGACGTTCGGCTTGCCCGTGAGGACACAGACATCGTTTGACAGGTACCGCGTGGGGAAGTTGTCGGTGCCGTCGACGATCAGGTCGTAGGGCGCGGCGACGCGCAGCGCATTGTCCGAGGTGAATGGCTCATGGTAGACCTCGACCTCGATGCCGGGATTGAGATCGAGCAGCCGGTCGCGTGCCGACAGCACCTTCTCGCGTCCCAGCGTCGAAGTCCCATGGACGATCTGCCGCTGCAGGTTGGTGAAGTCGACGACATCGTAGTCGACCAGTCCGATGCGGCCCACCCCGGCCGCGGCCAGGTAGAGCGACACGGGCGAACCGAGGCCACCGGTGCCGATCACCAGCACCGAGGCGGACTTGAGCCTCCGCTGACCCTCAAGGCCGACCTCGGGCATGAGCAGATGCCGCGAGTAGCGCCGGATTTCCTCATGAGTCAGTTCGACGCCGGCCGTGCTGATCCTCAGGCCTTCCATGTCAGGCCTCCTGCCCGTGCGTTATTCTACCCGCGCGCCGCCGGCGATGCTGGGCACGATGATCAGGCGGTCGTCGGCATCCAAGGGCGTGGCCTCCCCCTCCAGGGCGCGTATATCCTGTTCATCGACGAACAGGTTGACGAACGGTCGCAGGCCGCCGTCTTCGTCAAACAGATGCGGTCGGACCGCAGGACAGCGCCGCGCCAGGTCGCGCAGCGCCGCGCCCACCGTGTCGCCTTCGACCTCGACCTCTTTCAGCCCGCCGGTGTAGGGGCGGAGGGGAGTTGGAACTCGAACAATCGTCATGGTTTCTCCTGTGAGGACCGATCGGTCTCAATCAAAATGTGTTCCTCCAGCATCCGGCTGCGGTCTTCGCTCAGGCACCAGGAACGGCTTTCAACCACCGTCCCCTGCCGCACGCTGACGATCAGATACGAAAACCAGGGCAGCGCCCACTGCAGGTCGAAATCCGAAGCCTCTGCCGGATGATCCGGATGCGAGTGGTACACCCCCAGGACCTGCAGGCCCCGGCGCTCGGCCTCCTCCTCTGCCGCCAACAGTCGCACGGGATCCAGAAGGTAGCGGTTGCGTCGCCCCTCATCGCGCGCCTGGTTGGGTAAGGCCAATGGCTCCAGCACCACTCGCACTTCCCCGTCGAGGACACCGAGCAGAAGTCCGGCGGTCTCCTCCGGATAATGCGCTTCCGCCCAAGCGGATATCTGCTCGAGCACACCAGGCGCCAGTCGCAGCATCAGGCGGACCTCCACACCGGATCGCTCAGGTACTTGGTGGCTGAGTCTGGCAGCAAGGCCACTAACATGCCGGTCTCAAGTTCTTGCGCCACGCGGATGGCCGCGCAAACCGCGGCCGCGGCGGAAAACCCGACCAGAAGACCCTCCTCCCGCGCCAGTTGCCGGGCCATGGCGTGGGCGTCCTCCGTGCGCACCTCGATGGTCCGATCGGGAAGGGCGGGATCGAAGATGGCGGGGTGGGGGGTAGAGGCCAAGTGCTTGAGGCCTTCCAGGCCGTGCAGCGGCTGGTCGGGTTGGACCGCGATCAACGTGACGGTGGGAAGCCTCGTTCGCAGGAAGCGGCCGACGCCCATGATCGTGCCGGTCGTGCCGAGGCCGGCGACGAAATGGGTGACGCGGCCGCGAGTCTGGGCGAGGATTTCGGGTCCGGTGGTGGAGTAGTGCGAATGCCAGTTGGCCGGGTTGCCGTACTGGTCGGCGTAGTAGTACAGGTGCGGCGAGCGTTCGGCCAGGGCAGCCGCTTCGCGCCGCGCGCCTTCCGTCCCTTCGAGCGGGTCGGTCAGCGTCATCTCGGCGGCGAGGGCCCGCAGCAGGAGGAGGCGTTCCGGGCTGGCGTTGGCGGGTACCATGAGATGGACGCGCAGCCCGAGCGAGGCGCCAAGCGCGGCGTAGGCGATCCCCATGTTGCCCGAGCTTGAATCGAGCAGCGTCTTCCCGCCCGCAAGCGCCCCGCTCTCCAGCGCCTGGCGCAGGATGGCGGCGGCGGGGCGATCCTTCACCGAGCCAGAAGGATTGGTCCACTCAGCCTTGATGTGGACCTCGACGTCCGGCGCCAGGCCAGCCGTGACTCGGGTCAGGCGCAGGAGCGGCGTCCCGCCGACGTGGGGAAGGAGTGTGCCCTGCGACAGGGATGCTCCAGATGTGCGGATCGTTGACGGCCAGGCGTCTTCCATGAAGCTCTCCAGTTTAAGGGCAACGGACGGCGTGGCGTGCGCCCGAGACAGCATCGCTAGAAGTGCTGCTGCGGGGGCGCCCACCCGCCATCCGTTGGCCGGCTGAGGCAGGGCGAAGTCAGCCTCAGACTACCCGGGCTGCGGCAAGGTGCTCAGCGCCCCCGCCCGGGACAGATGCATCCGTTCATGGACAGACCTCTTCTTTGACAATCTTGATGGACATTATAACGTTCATTGATATGTTGTCAAGCGGGTGTCAGCGCCGCCCGCCGGGGCCCGTGCACCACACGGCCGACCGGGCGTTGGAGTGCTCTCAGACTGCGCCGGGACCGTGGTCCTGTGTGCGGGGCAGATGTGGCGTTGCTATAATTAGCGAGAGGGACTCGGGTTTCGTCCATGATACCAGCGCGCCATCGCGACGAGAAGAGCGCGGCATCCATTCCGCCTGCGCGGGAGACTATGCGCTACCTTGGCATCACCTTCACCATCGCAGCGGTGTTGGCGACAGTCTTCACCGCCTGGACGCCGGCCAGTCTGAGCCCCGGCGAGGCCGTCGAGCAGCTGGTCTCACTCCTCAGCGGGCAAGGGGGTGCCGAAGGCGAGGGCGCCGGAGCCGGACCAGGTCCACAGGGCACGGCGCGGCGCGTCGGCATCGTCGTCGGGCATGCCGGCGCGAACCCGGACACCGGGGTCCAAGACCCAGGCTCGGTCTGCCCCGACGGCCTGACCGAACTGGAGGTCAACCGCTCGATCGCCGAGCGCGCCGCCCAGGCGCTGAATGCCGCAGGCGTGCACGTCGACCTGCTCGACGAGTGGGACACCCGCCTGGCCGAGTACCGCGCGCTGGCCCTGGTTTCCATTCACGCCGACGCCTGTGTCTGGATCAACGATCAGGCCACCGGCTACAAGGTGAGCGGCGCGGTCGACACGGCGATTCCGGACCGCACCCAACGGCTCGTCGACTGCCTGGCGGACCGCTACGGCCGCGTCACCGGCTTGCCCTTCCATGCGGGCAGCATCACGCGTGACATGACCGAGTACCACACCTTCTACGAGATCCACAGCCAGACGCCGGCGGCCATCATCGAGACCGGATTCCTCTATCTGGATCGAGATTTCCTAACCCGCCATCCAGACACTGCCGCGCAGGGGATCGTTGAAGGTGTGCTGTGCTACCTGAACAATGAACCGGCCTTCCTGCCCGGAGCGGCGACGCCATGATGGCCTCGCGTCAGGAGCGCGTGCTCGAGGCCATTGAGGCGGCGCGCTTGGCGCTGCAGCGAGGGGATCGCGCCACCGCCCGCCGCATGGCGCGCCTTGCTTCCCGCCTCAGTCCCCGCAGCGAGACGCCGTGGCTGCTGCTGGCGGCGGCTTCCGATCCCCGGCCCGCCCTGGCGTATGCTACCCGTGCGCTCGAAATCAATCCCCACAGCCATGCCGCCCGACGCGCCATCCGATCCCTTACCCGACGACTGTCATCTCCGGACCAGGAGCAGGCGTCTGCTGCGGGCCTTCCGGAGTCGTTCCGGGTGCAGATCGCTCCGCTCGACGCGCTGACCCGGTCCCGGCTTCTGCCCTGGCACAACGTGCTGCCCGGCCTGATCTTCGTCGCCGCTGTCGGTCTGTGGTTCGGAAGCCAGCCGGCAGACGCGCGGCAGTCCCGTTCCGGCGGCGTCCAGGTGGAGAAGGCCACCTACACACCGACTCCAACCTCCACGGCTACTGCCACCGCCACCGCAACCCCAACGGCCACCCCGACCCCGACCGAAACGCCCACGCCCACTCCCACCGCAACGCCCCGCCCGACCTACTCTTCGAGCTACGTCCTCAATCCGGAGGAGCTTGCCGACGAGGGCCGCTGGATCGATGTCGATCTGAGTGCGCAGCGCGTCACCGCCTACGACGGCGCCAAACCCGTGCGCTCCTTCGTCGTCTCGACAGGCACGGCGCGCACGCCCACGGTCATGGGGCAGTTCCGCATCTACATCAAACTTCGCTACGATGACATGGCGGGGCCAGGTTACTACCTGCCCGACGTGCCCTACACGATGTACTTCTATCGCGGCTACTCTCTCCACGGTACCTACTGGCACAACGACTTCGGCAGGCCCAGGAGTCGCGGCTGCATCAACCTGAGCATCCCCGATGCCGGGTGGCTGTACAACTTCGCCTCGGTCGGCACTCTGGTGAACATCCATCCCTGAATGGCCGAGAACCCGACGGCCCGACCATGCCCCTCCGACCTCCGGCTGACGCGCCGGGAGTTCCTCGGGGCGAGCGGGTTGGGGCTCCTCTCGGTGGCCTTACCAGGCGTGCTGGAGGGGCCAGCGGCGTCCTTCCCCCTCGGTCAACTTGGCCGGGTGGCCGGAGTATCAGCCGACGTGTATCGGGAGCCCTCCTTTGCCGCTGACTTCGTCCGTCGTTTGCGGAAGGACACCGTCGTCCCGATCGATGGGGCCGAAGTGGGGCCGCGTTCTCCCGCCCACAATCCGATCTGGTATCACATCCCGGACCTCGGCTATGTGCATTCCTCTCCCGTCCAGCCGGTGCGCGACGATCCCAACGAACCGCTTGCGAGCCTGCCGCGCGGGGGGCGCCTGATGGAATTGACCGTGCCCTTCGTCGACGCTCACTGGCGGCCGGACTCCGCCTCGACCAAAGCCTATCGCTTCTACTACAGCAGCGTCCACTGGGTAGACGGCGTGGGTGAGGGCTCCGATGGTGAGATCTGGTACCGTGTCCGAGATGACCTGTGGTCCTTCTACTACTACGCCCACGCGCGCGCATTCCGACCGATCGAGGCAGAGGAACTAACGCCCATCTCGCCCGATGTGCCGCCGACGGAGAAGCGCATCCTTGCGGATCTGGGGCGACAGTGGATGCAGTGTCTGGAGGGATCGCGGGTTGTGCTGTCCACGAAAATCTCCAGCGGCGTGCGGATCTCTTCCGGGCGCTACCTGACTCCCACGGGCAGCTTCACCACTTCGCGCAAGCGCCCGACGCATCATATGGCCCGCGGCGCTCCTCCGGAAGGCTACGACCTGCCGGGTGTCCCCTGGGTCTGCTACATCACCGAGAGCGGCGTCGGCTTCCACGGCACCTACTGGCACAACGACTTCGGCGCGCCCCGCTCCCACGGCTGCATCAACATGACGCCCTCGGCCGCCAAGTGGCTTGTGCGCTGGACCGAACCGCAGCTAAGCGTCGATCAACAGGAGATTCGGGCCGACGCAGGCACGGCTGTCACCATCACGTCTTGAGGAGGCACTCATGCACTCATCCTTCCTGTACGACCGCTACCTGCTGAAGCGCCAGGTGCTGGCGCTCACAGGCAAGTTCCGCATCTACAATCCGGCCGGCCAACTGGTGCTTTTCTCCGAGCAGAAGATGCTCCGCCTCAAAGAGGACATCCGGGTCTACGGCGACGAGGCGAAGGCGCAGGAGCTGCTCTGGATCCAGGCACGGCAAATCCTCGATTTCTCGGCCGCCTACGATGTGACCGACACTGCGACGGGCATGAAGGTGGGTTCGCTGCGGCGCAAGGGGTTCCGTTCGATGGTGCGCGACACCTGGGAAATCTGGGAGC
This sequence comes from uncultured Anaerolineaceae bacterium, assembly GCA_964575425.1. Lineage (GTDB taxonomy): Bacteria > Chloroflexota > Anaerolineae > Anaerolineales > E44-bin32 > DATEAV01. The sequence continues at coordinate 16,646 of CAZNRD010000022.1, forward strand.
CGGCCGACGTCCCGATCGGCGTGGTCGAGGAGGACTCCCTGGCGCTGGGCCTGTTGCGTCGGCTGCTGCTGGGATCGCTGCTGCCGCAGAACTACGACGCGCGCATCGGCGCCGAGCGTGTGGCCGACTTCCGCCAGCGCTTCAACCTGTTTCGCTACGAGCTCGACATCGACTTCACGCTTGACGCTGCGCGCCGCCTGGACCGCCGCCTCGGCCTGGCCGCCGCCATCCTGCTGGGCACCATCGAAGGCAAGCAGCAGAGCTGAGGCGGCCGCCGCAGCTCATTCCTCGCAGAACGCTCTCGCGGCCTGGAGCCCGGCCGGCGCGGCCCGAAGCTGCCCTTGCACGACACCGAAGGCGGGCGGTATCATTCCACTCAACGAGAGGCACGCCATGCGGTTGTCGGTCTGCCTTGAGAGGTGAGGTTGCGATGCCGCGGCAGGCCCTGTTTGCAGGCTTGGTGGTCGACGAGAGCGAACGTCCGGTCGAGACGCGGATCATCGGCGGCGAGGCCTTCTACGTCATCGACGACGACGGCTTCCAGCGTCACGTCGAAAGCGCCTACGTCGACCGCCAGGTGCTGGACGCCCTTCGCGAGCAGATCCGCGGGCACGAGGACTTGATCAGCCAGGGCACGATGAAGATGCTGGGTCAGGAAGACATCTTCACCAAGGCCATGATCGAGACGTCGCTCAAGAACCTGGACGCCCAGTTTGAGGCATTGCTGGAGGTAGGGCTGCCGGAGGAAGCGCGCGCCTGGCTGGGAATGACGGGATTCCGGGTTGTGGTGGATGTCCACGGGGACATGGTGCGCGTGGAGCAGCCGAGCGGGCCGGAGTATCCGGGAGAGGAGTAGGCCGCAAGCGGCAGTGGATGTGCCTCTAACAGAGGGGTTGTAGAATAGGGCCATCCTGCGGGTTCAGGCGGGAGCGCCATGTTGTCGGAACACATCCTTGACGTCAACGAACTCAACTTCGAGAACGAAGTGATCCTTCGCTCGCACGAAGTCCCGGTTGTGGTGGACTTCTGGGCCGCCTGGTGCCAGCCGTGTCGGGCGCTGGGGTCGATGCTTGAGCGGCTCGCCATTGAGGGGGGTGGGCGCTTCCGCCTGGCCAAGGTCAACGTCGATGAGAGCCCCAACCTGGCGGCTCGCTTCGGGGTGCTGAGCATCCCGGCCGTCAAGGCCTTCCGCAACGGGCAGGTGATCGCGGAGTTCGTGGGCTCGGTGACAGAGACCAGGCTGCGCGCCTTCCTCAAGAAGGTGGTGCCAGACGAATCCGAAGCTGCCCTCGGTGAAGGCAAGAGTCTGCTACTCACCCGCCGATGGCGGGAGGCCGAGCGGGCCTTCCGTGGCATCCTCGAGCGCGATGATGGGAACGGGCCGGCGGCCCTCGGGTTGTTGCACGCCCTGCTTATGCAGGGCCGGGGGCGCGAGAGCCTGGAAGTGCTGCGCACGTTCCCGCGCAGCAGCGAAGCCGTGGCCGCAGAGCGCCTCAAGCCGCTGGGTGAGCTGCTGGCTGAGGCGGAGAGTGATGGTCCGCGTTCGGAGGACGATCCTCTGGCGGCCGCCTACTACCAGGCCGGAAGGCTGATCGCCCGCGGCAACCTGCCCAGCGCGATGGATGGCCTGATCGAGATCCTGCGGCAGGACAAGCGCTATCGCGGAGGACAACCCAAGGCGGTGCTGCTGGCGCTGTTCACCTTGCTGGGAGACCAGGACCCACTCACCCGCCAGTATCGAGACGAACTGGCATCAGTTCTGTTCTAGGCTGCCTCGTGTGTTGCCCCCTGGGGGCGGGACCTGGCACCCGCCGCAAGGCTCAGGGCTGAAAGGCCGAGGACTGATCCAGAGCGCTTTTCTTGACGGCTCTCCGGCGAACAGACCCACCCAAGGGAGAGCCACTTTCTGTGGGTAGGGGCCAAAGCAAGATCCCCCGAGGACGAGCGAAGCCACCTCTCGGCGCGCGGGGGCTTGTTGCCGTTGACCCAATTCCGGACGATAATAGGAGACGACACGATCACGGGGGGAGCGGGAACCAACGCCGACGGAATGTGGAGCCGCTGACCGGATGTTGGATGGGGCAGGTACCGGTGTGGCGCCGCCTGGCGGACCTGATGCAGTTAACCATGCGTGCTGGGGGAGCAGCGATGGTGGCCGTGTCTCCCCCCACTTGGGCTGTGGCTGGATGACGTAGACCAGGAGGTGGCTGTGGCCTTCGCATTCGCCGGGAAGGTGCTGCGCGTAGATCTTACGCACGGCCGCATCACGCAAGATGAAACCCGACTTGATTGGGCCCGCCAATTCGTGGGGGGCTCCGGGCTGGCAACGCGCTACTGGATCGAAGAAACGCCGGCGGGTATCGATCCCCTGAGCCCGGAGAACCGATTGGTCTTCATGACCGGGCCGTTGACGGGGACCCCCTCGGCCAGCGCCTCGCGCTACTCCGTAGTGGCCAAGTCGCCGCAGACGGGCCTGTGGGCGACGGCCAATTCCGGCGGCTCCTTTGGGCCAGCGCTGAAGTGGGCAGGGTTTGACGGGATCATTCTGGAAGGGGCCTCTCCCGAGCCGGTCTATCTTCGCATTCATGAGAGTGAGGCGGAACTGCGCTCCGCGGCCTCCCTGTGGGGCAAGCCTGTGCCCGAAACAGAAGAAGCGCTGGTGGCCGAGGCTGGCCGACCGTTGACGGTCGCCTGCATCGGCCCGGGCGGCGAGAACCTGGTCCGCTTCGCCGCCATCATGAACAACAAGCATCGCGCCGCCGGGCGTTGCGGCCTGGGCGCGGTCATGGGTTCGAAGCGCCTCAAGGCCATTGCCTGCAGCGGCAGGGCCGCGCTGCCGCTGGCCGATGTGGAACGCTTCCGCAAGGCCGCCGAGCGGCAAGTCAGCTATATGGATGAGTCGGTCCTGAAGATCGGTTTCGACACCTTCGGCACCAACATGATTTCCGACATGGTCAATGTGCGGGGAGGCTATCCCACCCGCAACTGGCAGGCCGGCCAGTTCGAAGACATCGAGAGTGTGAACGCCCAGGCCATCACCGACCAGGTGCTAGTGGAGGGCGTGCGCTGCTTTGCCTGCCCGGTGGCCTGCGGACGCGGTACGGAGATCCGTTCCGGCAAGTGGCAGGGACACAAAGGCGAAGGGCCGGAGTACGAGACCACCAACACGCTGGGGGCAATGTGCGGCGTGTCGGATCTGAACGCCATAACCATGGCCAACTACCGCTGCAACGAATACGGGCTGGATACGATCAGCGCCGGCGCGACCATCGCCTTCGCCATGGAGTGCTACGAGCGCGGCATTCTCACCGCGGAGCAGACCGGGGGGAAGGAGATCCGTTTCGGTGACGCCGATCTCATCGTTGACCTGGTGGAGAAGATCGCCGCGCGCGACGGGATTGGCGACCTGCTTGCGGAAGGCACGCGGGGGATGGCCGAGAGGTTGGGGCAGGCAAGCCAGCGCTTCGCCATGCATGTCAAGGGTCTGGAGCTGCCCGCTTACGATCCCCGGGCCGCCAAGATTACTGGCCTGGGTTACGTCACCGCCAACCGCGGCGGCGATCATATGACCGGCTATGTGCAGGGGCCGACGTTCATCGATATTCCGTTCCTGATCGTCGATGAGTCGAGCATCCGCGATCCCTTCGTGGCCAACCCGGATGAGGCCCGCGTGCTGGTCGACATGGAAAACGCCCTGACGGTACTGGACTGTTTGGGCGGCTGCAAATTCATGGGAGTCCTGCTGACAGCTGCCGATCTGACCGAGCTGCTTGCCGCCGCCACAGGCTGGGAATTCACAGTCGAGGAGTTTCGCCAGGCAGGGGATCGGATCTACACGCTGATGCGTCTGTGCTGTGCTCGTGAGGGGGCCCGGCGCGAGCACGATATCCTGCCACCCAGGCTGATGGAGGAGGCGCTCCCGGATGGGCCGGCGGCAGGTATGCTCCTCGACCAGCCAACGCTCGAACGGATGAAAGATGCCTACTACGCTTGCCGCGGATGGGACGTCGCGAGCGGCCTTCCCACTCCAGGCAAGCTGGCCGAACTGGGCCTGGCCGATCTGGCCGGCAGCCTGCCCCGCTGACGGCGGCGCATCCTGCAACGGACACGCATGGTCTACTCCGAGAGACCCTGGCTGAAGAGCTATCAACTCGGCCCGTACAAGCTGGAGACGACGCTGGCGCCGTATCCGGAGGAGCCGCTCTTCTCCTTGCTGGACGCCGCCGCCCAGAATCACCCTGCACAAACCGCCGTTCTCTTCGAAGGGCGGAGTCTCAGATACCATGAGCTGAAACGACAGGTCGACCGGCTTGCAGGCTCCCTGGCGCGGCTGGGGGTGCGCAAAGGAGACCGGGTGTGCCTGTTCCTGGGGAATTGCCTCGAGTACGTCATCTGCTACTGGGCTGTCTTGCGCGCGGGCGGGGTGGTGGTTCCGACCAGCGTCCTGCGCCCGGATGAAGGTGTGCTTCATGAGCTCAGCGAGTCGGCCAGCCGTGTGATCATCTGCCGCCAGGGGCACCTGGAACGGGTGTTGGGGCTGCGTGCCCGCTCGAACGTCGAAATCATCATTGCCGCGTCTCAGGCTGGCTATGATGTCGAGCCCATCGGCGACCTTCCGCCTGGGACGCTCGACCTGCGCAGCCTGATCGAGGACGGGCCGAACGAGCCGCCCGCGGTGTCGCTCGATCCCCGGAACGATCTCTGCGAGCTGGCTTTCACGGGAGGGGCGACCGGGGTCCCGAAGGGCGTGATGCTCACGCACTACAACCGTTACGCCGTGGTGAGGCAAGGGCTGCCTTGGTTCATGAAGGCGCTTATGCACGGCGTGCGGGGCAAGGCTTCGGTTCTGATCTCCATCCCGCTCTTTCATGCCTATGGTGGCTTCATCCAGCACTCGGCCGTCGCCCTCGGCTTGCGGCTGATCCTGCTGGCCGACCCGCGTGACACCGACGCCATGGCGGCCGCCATCGTCGAGCACCGGCCTTTCCTCGTGCCTGGCGTGCCAACTCAGTTCATGAGCCTGGCGGAGGCGGATCTCAAACGCAGCAACACCATGCTCTTCAGCGGCTCGGCGCCGCTCCCCCAGGAAGTCGCTCAGGCGGTCAGGCGCAAGACCGGGATGTCGATCTCGGAAGGCTACGGCCTGACCGAAACGGCCACCATGACGCATGTCAACCTCACGGCCTTCTCCCGTATCACGGGGTTCGCCGCCAGGGAGAAGGTCGGCATCGGGGTCCCCACGCCCGACACCGAATGCTGCCTGCTGGATCCCGCCACCGGGCACGAGGTGCCGGTCGGGGAGCCTGGCGAACTTGTGGTGCGAGGGCCGCAGGTCATGAAGGGTTACTGGCCGACGCCTGGCGCCGGCCTGACCGAGGAGGGATGGCTGCACACCGGCGATATCGCCGTCATGGACGCAGATGGCTACTTCCAGGTCGTTGACCGCATCAAAGACATGGTGAACGTCTCCGGGCTTAAGGTGTACACAACGGAGGTGGATGAGGTGCTGTTCAGACATCCAGCGGTCTTGATGGCGGCCGCCTTTGGCATCCCCGACGAGGAAACCCCGGGGAGTGAACGCGTGATGGCCGTGATCCAGCTCAAGCGCGATTACCGGGGGTCGGTGACGGCCGAAGAGGTCCGGGCGTTTTGCCGAGAGCATTTGCCGCCCTATGCCGTGCCGCGGGTGATCGAGTTTCGCGACGACCTGCCGCTGACGGTCAGCGAGAAGGTATTCAAGAAGGCGCTACGAGAGGAGTCTATCGCCCGGCTGAAGGCCCGCGACCAGGATCTGCTTGTGCGAACATGACCCATGAGGAGGAGCGCATGACCGCCGTCCGCTACCCGACTCCGGAATGGCTCGACGAGAGTGCCAAGGCCTACCGTGCCTCCCCCAGGTTCGAAGAAGCCCTGCGCAAAGTGACCACGCGCATCGTCTACCGCATCAAGGCCGACCCGACATGGGGTATCGATGAGGATTTGCTCTTCGGCGCCATCGTGGAAAAGGGCGTCCTGCACGAGCTGCGGTTCTTCAAGGAGGCCGAGGCCGCGACCACGGCCGAGTACATCATGTCGGCCACGCCGCAGGAATGGAAGAAGATCCTGCGCAAGGAAAGCAAGTTTCTCACCGACTTTATGATGGGCAAAATCACTCTCGAGCAGGGCAGCAAGACCGGCGTGATCGGCCTGGCGCCGTATGCCCCGGTCTTCATCGACGCCCTGACCCAGGTTGACCTGCGCTTCCCGGATGAACTGACTCCGCCGGAACTTGAGCAGCTGCGCGCCGATTTGAGGGCGCTGCGAGAGCGCCTGGGCGGTTAGGTCGCGCCCGTCAGGAGGCCGGGCCGATGCGCGTCTCGGTGCGAGGGTTTCTGACCTTTCGGCCCCTCATCGGAACCCGAGAGATCGAGCTGCCGCAGGGATCGACGCTGCGCCTGCTGCTGGAACGGCTGGCAGCCCAGGTCGACCTGGCCGCTGCGCACATCTACACTCCGGCAGATGGCTTGCGGCGCGGTGTGGCAGTGCTGGTCAACGGGCAACACCACACCCACACGCCGTCTGGCCTCGACATCACCCTGAGCGATGGCGATGAGGTGCAGATCTTCCCGCCCCTTGTGGGGGGCTGAGTCTGATCTCGGGCAGCGCTCATCAGGGCCTTCGCCGGATGCTGGCCTCTCTGAGCCATCCTCACCACCAGGGCGAACGCGCTGCATCTGACGACGGTTGCGGAGGGCAGATGCCCCGGATTGCAGGCCAGCGACCGGCAGCAGGAAAATGGAAGGCCGGAACGCTAACGGCGCGCGCTCGACTCCTGATTCATCGAATCGAGCAAGCCCAGCAGTTCGCCGTTCGGCGGGATATCGGCCATCGAGTGCCCGTAGTGGATGAAGCGCACCTTGCCCTGGTGATCGATGATCAGTTGCGCGGGCATGCGGCCGAGGCGGAACAGGTTGACCTCCTGCCCGTACAACTTGAGGACGGTGTGTGAGGGATCGGGCAGCCCGATGAAAGGGAGATCGTGCTCCGCCCAGTAGCGCGCAAACGCCTGTGCCTTTTCCGGACCTATCACTATCAGAACAGCTCCTCGCTGCTCGAACTCCTGGTAGCCCTGGCGCAACTGCGCCATGTGCCGTTGGCAGAACGGTCAAGTGAAGCCGCGGTTGAAGATCAGGACCACGGGGGCGCGGCCGCGGAAGTCCGAGAGGCGCAGTTTGCCCCCGCGCCAGTCCTCCAGGGTGAAGTCGGGGGCAGGGGTATCCAGTTCGACCCTAGGCATGTTTCTTCCTCCGTCCAGGCGGTACGCTTCACCGGGTATGTTCGAGGCGGTCGAGGAATGCCCGAACCGCATGCAGAAAGGCCTCCGGGCATTCCTCCTGGGGCACATGCCCGCACGCCGGGATCACCACCAGCTCAGCGCCGGGGATTTCACCCGCGAGCCGGATGCTCTCGGCGGTGAGCACGATGCGGTCGTCGTCGCCGGTGATCACCAGCGCCGGAACGCTGAGTTCAGCAAGGCGCGAAGCCAGATCCAGGTCTTCGCTCGCCAGAGTCAGTTCCCACAGGGCACGATCCCAGTTCTCCGCCTGGAGCGGGATGGTGTAGCCAGCGATTATGTCTGGCGTGATCTTGGACGGATCGTGCCAGGCGAGGTCAAGCAGGTCCCTGCCCCGATTGCGAATGCTGCGGACGAACAGCGGGCCAAGCCTTTGCACCTGGGGCAGCCTGAGGAGCGGGCGGACCCAGCGGGGAGCGCGGCCGCCGGTGTTCACGGCGGCATCGACCAGGACCAGGGCAGCGACGCGCTGTGGATGCTCGAGCGCCGTCAGGAGGGCAATGGTTCCGCCAGCGGAGTTGCCCACCAGGACTGCTTGATCGATGCCCAGCGTGTCCAGCAGGGAAATGGTCAGCTGAGCCTGAGAGGTCTGGCTGTAGGGGTTCATGCCATCGGGGTAGGGTGGGAGTGGACGCTGGGTGAGACCGAACCCGGGCCGATCGAAGGCGATGACCAGCCGTGACTGCCCGAGAGGTGCCAGCACCTCGCGCCATGAGAAGGTGCTCGCGCCGAAGCCGTGAAGCAGGGCGAGTGGAACACCGCCGCTGCCTGCCCGCTGCACATGCAGCTCCAAGCCACTCACCTCGAGGAACTCGCTGTCGGGGTACGCCAGTTCGCGCGGCGGGCGCGTGTCGGGCAATGGCGGGATCGGAATCACAAGCGGCAGGACCAAGGCTGCAAGTATGAGGATGCTGAGCACAGGGAGCAGAACGCGTCCGATGCGTTTCATTCAGACCTTCTCCTCCAAGCCCTACGCATGCAACGTGCGGGAGCGAGGCTGGCCGTGGCGCAAACGACGATAGCGCGCTGCCAACGGCCTCCGGGAGTCGCATGCCTCCTGGTTCACACTTCTGGAGACCCCCTGCCAGCTCCTTCTGCTTCGTCGGGCTCGGCATGGTGGGAACATCTTGGTGTCAGGCGATCACTTCCGCCAGCCGCGGCGGCAGAGGCGCGTCCGGATGCCGGATCAGGCGGCGCCAGGCGAAGGACACGACCCATCCCATGATCAGCGCGGCGACAACTCCAGGCGCCCAGGCACCGAGGCTCGCCAGAAGAAACCCTCCGGCCGATGGCGAGACCACGCGCGTGAAGCTTTCCAGGGAGGCGGCCAGGCCGAGAGTCCCGCCGACCTCCTCGGGATAGACCGCATTGGTGAGGGCGCTGTTGAGGATGGTGTTGAGCGTTCCCGTCGCGGCGGCGAGCGGTGCCAGGACGATCATCAGCAAACCGAGCGAAGGGACAAATGCCCAGGCCAGGAGCGACAGGGTCATCACCCCGCTCGACGCGAAGATCAACCATCGCTCGGGGAAGCGGCGCGCGAGCCAGCCCACGCCCACGCCCTGCACCACGACCGCGAGTACGCCTACATAGGTGAGCAGGTAGCCGGTAGACTGAGCGGTCAGGCCGAGCCGCTTCTCCGCGTAGAGGGCGAACACTGTCTGAAACATCGAGGAAGCCAGACCGAAGAAGAGGCGAATGTGAAGGAGCGGCCCGACGCGAGGGCGCTGTAAGGCAGCGACCAGGGCGCCGAGGGTCAAGGGGGCCCGAGGCTGGGCCGCGAGCGATCGGCGGCGGTCAAGGGTAAGCGACTCCGGCAGCCAGGCGAAGACGGCCAGCAGGTTGAGGGCCGACAGCCCGGCGGCGGCGAACGCAGGCACCGAGAAGCCGAACACGCTGAGAGTGCCGCCGACCGCGGGTCCGATGATGAAGCCCAGGCCGAAGGCGGCCCCGATGAGCCCCAGGCCTCGCGCCCGGTTCGTGTCGTCGGTCACATCGGTGATATAGGCCTGGGCAACGGAGATGTTGCCACCGGTGAGGCCGTCGAGGATGCGGCTCAGGAACAGTACCGCCAGCGTCAGGCTTGACGATAGGGCGGCATCGCCTTGGTCGATGAACAAGGCTATCGCCTTGCCCAGACTCGGCGCAAATCCGAGAAGCAGGAACCCGAGAAGGGTTCCGCCAAGACTGACCGCCAGGATGGGGCGGCGGCCGAACCGGTCGGAGAGGCGGCCCAGGATGGGTGCCCCGACAAGTTGGGCTGCGGCGTAGGCCGCTACCAGCAGGCCGATCACAGTCGGCGAAGCGCCGAACTCCCGGGCGTAGAAGGGAAGGAGCGGCAGGATCAATCCGAAGCCGAGAAGGTCGATGAATACGATGAGGAAGATTGTCAGAAGAGAACGTCGTTGCATCCGCGGTCCCCTCAACAGGAAGGATGGGGTGCGCCGGTTCACGGGACTTTGTGAACCGACGCACCGGGGGAACAAGCTCAGGGGAGACTCATGGTGCATGGGCGCCGGGGCAGGCAGGGATCATACAGGCGCGAGAGTTCCGGCGAAGATCATCCAGGCGAGGGCTGTCTTGGCAGCCAGGCTGAGCACGATGTAGATGCGCTCGCCAAAGAGGTAGTCCTTCCAGGGTCCGATCTTGCGGTACTGCAGCCACATGTTGAGGGCGAAGATGTTGAAGAAGACGAAGATCGTGGGGATGATCGCGTAGACGAAGCCCGGGGGTTCGGCGCCGGCTGAGTTGAGGGCCCCGAGGAAGTACATCACGATCACGACCCAGGGGATGATGCCGGCGATGCAGCCGTAGACGAAGGCCGTCCAGTCGGTCCTGGCGGCAGTCTGATTGTGGCGCTCCATGAGGATGCCGAAGAGATTCATGGCGGCATTGAGGCCGAAGAGGGCGATCATCGTGCCCAGGTCCCAGATGCCGACGAGCATGCCGATGAGGACGATCATCAGGGACGAGCTGAGGGCATACTCGTAGAAGCGGGTCGGGTTCATGCCCTTCTCAAGGTTGGCGACGTAGCGCCGGTACCCCACCGTGGCGAGGTAGAAGTGCGCCACGGCCGAGATCAGCAGGAAGGCCGCCACGGCCGGACCGAAGCGCAGCGAGTACGCCAGGCGCGGGTCGGGTGTGAGGGAGAAGGTCTGGAGGTCGAACTTGAGGAAGTTGGTGTAGATGGGGTAGGTGGTGGCGTTGCTGAGAACGATCATCAGGGCGCCCTGGACGAGGTGCAAGAACCCCATGAACAGGTTGAACCGCCGCAACCCGCGATAGGTGGACTCGGGGCGGGCAAGCGGAAGAGCCGAACTCGTTGCGGACATTGAGATGCCTCCTGGGCATAGGGCCGGCGAAGGCGCCGGCTTCAGAGGATACCGTACGGGTTGTATGCGTACAGGTATTGTACATATCATCGCTCGCGTTGTCAAGGGTATGCCCATAATTGGGTTTCGGCAAATTGTGGAAGGAACTGGGGGAGGCCCCCCTGAAGCCGACACTGCCGGCCGGCGTTGGCCGTGCAGGCCGGCACACGCGCCAACGGCGCGATCCGCGCCGTATCCATCTCACTCCGGCGTTCATGTGGGGAGGCCCAGTCAAGTGTCTGCCCCCTGGACTGCTGGCCCTGCGTCGATGTGGCCGCTGAAAGGCCGGGCTCCCGCCGGCTCACCTCGCTGGTCGGGGTCGGGGTTGTCGAAGCGTGGCGCTACATGCCCTACCGCGCCCAAGCCGGCAGAAGCAGGGACGGCGTCATCAGCCATCTGCGCGGGCGTGGTGCGCCCGTCTGCTCCGTGTAGGTGTCGCTGCGGTAGACTTCCTCCCCTTCAAAGAACGTTAGAAGGACCTTCGCCGTGTGGAGCTCCGCCGGATCGATCTCGAGGATGTTGCGGTCGAGCACGATGAAGTCGGCCTTCTTCCCCACTTCCAGCGTGCCAATCTCGTCTTCCAGGAATGCAGCATAGGCGCCGTTGCGAGTGAAGGACTCGATCATGTCATGGACGGAGACGCTCTCCGCGGGGTTGAGCGCTCGGTCGAAGCTAGGCTCGACGTAGGCCTCGGCGCCGGCCGGCACCGTCCGCCTCACGCCCGTTTCGATCGCCAGGAGCGGGTCCGGCGGCCAGGTGACGGGGTAATCGCTGGAGGAGGCCACGATCACACCCTGGTCGAAGAAGGATTTCATCGGGTACTGCCGATCGGCCCGTTCCTGGCCCACGAAGTCGACAGCCTGGGCGTAGTAGGTGTCGATCACGAACCAGTAGGGCTGTGGGACGGCAATCACATCCAGCTCGGCGAACCGATGGATGTCCTCGGGGCTGACGAGCTGCAAGTGGGTTACCATGTGGCGAGCGTCGCGCTCGCCGTTCACTTCCCGGGCATATGCGAGACCGTCCAGTGTGATGCGCGTGGCGGCATCACCGATCGAGTGCACGTGGATCTGCAGGCCGGCCCGGTCGAGCGCAGCGCACATCTCGCTGTAGTGTGCAGGATCCCACAGCAACTCGCCGCGCGAGTCGGGCATATGGAGATAGGGATGCTCGAGGTAGGCTGTCCCGCCCTCCAGCACCCCGTCGATGAAGATCTTGGCGCCTACGATCTGGAACAGCCCGCCCGCCTCCTGATCGCGCAGACGCGCCACCTCGTCAACGACGCCCACGTCGTCATCGGGCTCGACGCCAACCGCGGCCAACAAGCGGATCTTCATCTGCCCCGAGGCTTCGAAGTCGTGCAGCGCCTGCAGGTCCTCCGCGCCACCGCCCGGAAGGTGCGGGATATAGACGGTGGTGATTCCCAGGGAGTGGGCGAACTCCTGGAAGTGCTGCAGCCCCTCGAGCACCTGCTCCCTGGTGTAGGTTGGGATGACATGGGCCACCAATTCCATGGCCGACTCGCGCAGCGTGCCGGATGGGGTTCCATCCGCGGTGCGCTCGATGATGCCCCCTGGCGGATCGGGGGTCTGGGCGGTGATGCCTGCCAGCGCCATGGCCTTGGAGTTGACCCACACGCTGTGGTAGTCCTCCGAAGCCAGGACGACGGGAATGTCCGGCGCCACGTCGTCCAGGATGGCCGCCGTCGGCCCATGGGGGCCGAAGACGGCATTGACCCAACCGCCGCCCTTGATCCCCTGGATGCCGGGATGGGAGGCCAGGAACTCGCGCAGGGCCTGCTGATACTCCTCGACGGATCCCAGGCCGTACAACCAGACTTCGTAGAGCTCCGATACCGCTGCTGTGGCGTGGGCGTGGCTGTCGACGAACGCCGGCAGCACCAACCGCCCCTGCAGGTCGATGACCCTGGTGTCCTGCCCGAGATAGCGTCTCAGGCCCTTGTCATCGCCGATGTAAATGATGCGCCCGCCTCGCACGGCCATCGCCTGTGCGACGGCGCGATCGGCACCCACGGTGTACAGGATTCCGTTGATCACCACCAGGTCGGCCGGCGGGACGCCGGGCTGGCACGAGACCAGGCCCAGAAGCAGGATGAGAGGGACCAGCAGGGGCGCCATTCTCATCTTGGGTCCTCCTGACGGGGGCATGACGGGCCTTGCGCTGTCGATTGGCGGGGCGGACCTCGTTTCTTGCTGCCAGTGTCACGCGGATCGGACTTGCGGTTCCTTCCTTACCATGGATGAGTAGATCGAACCGGTGGCGAGCCCTGCGATGCCGCCGAGAAGGATACTGGCGATGACCCACTTCACAGACTTGGCAAGGATGAGTTTGGGGAACACCTCGCCCCAGGCCTGCCAGACGCCAGGTGCCGGCTGCCCAAGGACAACAAGGTGCTCCATGTGAGGCAGACCAACGAGAGCAAGCATTCCGACGTAGTTCAGATAGTAGCCCAGCACGGCGGCCAGCCATGCTGTGACGGCCGCCAATGCGGCCCGCTTCCGCGACGCGGAGCGGCGAAACTCGCTTACTGGAGGGATTACTGCGGGGAGCAGCCATACGCTGAAGTAGACGACGAAAGCAGAAGCAAGGAGCCACGGCCAAGTGTCGGGAACGTAGCTGTCCAGACGATTGAAGAAGAGGGCCGTGGCGCTAAAGTAGTGCCAGTACAGCGCCCCGAAAAGCAGCCCTGCCGAGAAGTAGAGCGACCAACGCATCTTCATTCTGGCCTCCTGACGGACGATCGCGATGCCTCGCTTGAGCCTGTCAGCTCGATAGACCTTCGAGCTGGGCTCATCCCGATTGTCCGCGTTTCCCCCTGCGCCATCAACTGGGGATATCCACAGTCTGTCACCTGTGGATCGCCCCAGTCTCAAGATCAGCTCGACCCTTGAGCCTACGCCGTACTTGGCATACACGTTTCCCAGGTGGAATTCGACCGTGCGCTCGGAAATGCCCAGTGTGAAAGCAATCCGCTTGTTGGTCTTGCCTTCGAGCAGAAGGGCCACGACTTGCTGTTCACGTCTGCTCAAGGTGCTGTGGGTCATGGCCGATCCTCAACCTTTCACGATGGGCACAACGCGCCCGAGGTATACGATGGTCGGCTGGAGGCACATGGGCGATCCAGCACACTGGTGGCTCCTCCGTCTCAAGAGTGCGACGGACCGACGGACAGCGCGCGGCGTGGTGGGCGGCGGGCCGATTCTGAGGTCAGGCAATGGCCTTCTCTCGGGCCTCGCCATAGGCTTCCAGGACGCGCTGGCGTGCAGCGTTGAGGTCGACGAGCGCGGCAGGGTAGTCCTTGTCGATGCGGGCGGCGCGTGGCTTCAGCTTGCTCTCAGGGAGCTTCGGGGGGACGTGAATGTACGCCGTTGGCACGTTGCGCAATTCGAGGACCCAGCACCCGGCGTTGGTGCCCTCGTCGTCGAACTCCTGACCTTGGAGCAGAGGGTTGAAGATGCGGGAATTGGGCGCGGCGTCGGTGCCTGTTCCGGCCGCCCACCGCCGGTCGCCGCCATTGGCTGCCAGGTCTGCCTCGGGCAAGGCGAGCAGGGGATTGCCGTCCGGCGGACTCGTCGAGGTGAGCGCCGCGCTCGCGACCCTTTCCGCCCCGGCAATGAGGCTGCAGTGAGGCTTGCCTGCCTTACTGCAGGCTGCGAAGCAAGCGTTCAGGCCTCGCCGGCTCGCGTGCTGGAATGGTATCATTGGTGCAAAGCGCTCCCAGGGAGAGGTCTGGTTTGGGAAGCACGTGCAGTCGATGATTTCGGCTCCGGTGTCCGCCCCGCCCCCTGCCGCTTTCAGAACCCGCGAGAGCTCTCTCGGCCGAGCGGATTTGGCGCTTGGGCTGCTTGCCCTGGCCCTCCTCCTTGTTCCGATTCTCGAGTACGCGTACCTGGGCACATTCTCACGCTACATTGCCGACGATTTCTGCACCGCCGGAACCGTGCGAAAGCTTGGGTTCTGGGACAGCCAAGCCTGGTGGTACCGCAGCTGGTCCGGACGATATTCTTTCACTCTTGTCGCAACGCTGGCGCATCTGCTCGGCCCGAATGTCGCCCGCTGGCTCCCTGCCTTGGCCACCCTGACCTGGTTTTCAGCCCTCGTCAGGCTTCTGCGCTCGATTCCTGTGAGCTGGCCAGGGAACTGGGCGTGGGCAGGGCCCGTCATACTTGCGGCGCTCACCCTGAGCCTGACTTTCGGTGGTGCGCCGAACACCTTCCAATCTCTGCATTGGCTAACGGGAATACTGACCTACAGCCTGCCCCTCATCCTGGGAACACTCCTCCTGACCGAGCTGATCCGACACCTGCGCGCAGAAGAACTCCCGAAGCGAGGAGAGGCGATCACTCTCGCTGCCAGCGCACTGGCGGCGTTCTTCATCGGCGGCTTCTCGGAGACCTATGTGAGCCTGCAGACCGGCGCTCTTGCGGCCGCCCTTGTCTTCTGCTGGTTCCTTGGCCCGGGCAAGGATCGCGCAAGGGCCACGAGCGTTCTGGTCGCGTCCCTCCTGGGATCCACCCTGGCCCTGATCACGATCGCTGTTGCGCCAGGGAACGCCGTACGTCAGTCACTTCACCCAGCACCACCCGATCTTTGGCTCCTCGTCCAGCGCGTTGCAGCAGATGTGCACATCTTCCTCTACCAGGTGGCCAAGTACCAGACGCTGCGCGTGGTTCTCGCACTTCTCCTCCCGGCGGCGGTGGCCTTCCTCGTGTCTGCCAATCACCCCAGCCATACCCCAAGAGGCCGTCTCGCGTGGGCAAGGTTCCTTCTTGGCATTCCGCTGTTCACCGCCATCTTGGTGAGCATCCCTTTCGCCCCCTCAGAGTACGCCCTCTCCTCCTACCCCGACGGGCGCGTGCTGATAATGCCACTCTATGCTCTGGTCCTTGGAATGGTCGTCTGGGCCGCAGCCGTAGGCTCTGTCGCGCAGTCCCTTCTTCCTGGGCGTCGGAACAAGAGCTTGCTCGCTGCGCGATGCCTCCTGATATGTGCTATTGCGCTCCTGGCCCGCGAGGCGTATCAGACCACCGAGCGGCTCCTCGACCAGGCGCCCGCCTACGCTGAGTTCGCGAGCGCCTGGGACGCCAGGGATGAAGTGCTGCGGGAATGGGCTCAGAGACCTACGGAGACGGCGATGGTGCCGTCCTTGCGCCACATGGGCGGCCTTGCCGAAATCGGCTACGACCCGGCCGAGTGGATCAATGTCTGTGTAGCCGAAGCGTACGACGTCGCGGCAGTCGTGGCCAAATGACGACCTCCCGCGCGGGAGCATCGTCCGGACCGACAGCGTTCTGTTCCTCTCCTGGATGCACGGAGAGTCAAGCCAGTAGCCCACACCCAGCTTGTCGCCGATGTGGTGGTCAGCTCGGGGAAGGGGCCCGACGGCCTTCGGCTGCTGGCAGTGCTGAGGCGGAATCCGTCCCGGCGTGTCCCGCCGGCGACAATCAGCGCCGAATGCGCGTCCATGACAATGGACGCAACCACTTCCTGCTGGGGTCCACGGGCCGCGCTCGGACATCCAGCGGAGGCACTGCCGCACGAGGAAAAGAGATCCCGAGAAGGCGATCTTGCGGCTGCGACGGGCCAGCGCCGATTGGCGAGTGGACCCAGCAGAACAGTGCGAGATCGAGCGCACGATTGGGAAAGCCTGGAAGCAGCATGGCGGCGGGGATCGCTGCCGCCACGTGGGATCGCTGCGTTGCGGGCTGCCTCAAGCGCGAGATTGTCGCTCAGTCGTACGTCGCGACGGAGCCGCCGGATTCGCGTAGGTGCGGTGACGGGAGTCGTTGTGGGTCGCGTGGATGAGGTCGGAGTTCCTGAGGGAGTGGGAATTCGAGGGCGTTGCTGCGGGTCACGTGTCGTCCGCTGGCGCTTCGATATCGGCAGCAGTCCGCTCGAGCCAATCGGCTGCGGCTGCGATGGGTTCGCCGATCACGCGACGGGCTGCTTGCGCGTAGCGCCGGAGATACCTGGGGA
Source organism: uncultured Anaerolineaceae bacterium (assembly GCA_964575425.1). Taxonomy (GTDB): domain Bacteria; phylum Chloroflexota; class Anaerolineae; order Anaerolineales; family E44-bin32; genus DATEAV01. The sequence continues at coordinate 33,344 of CAZNRD010000022.1, forward strand.
GCGCCTGACGGTCGATGTCGGCTGCGGGCAGCATGTGTGAGATCCAGGCCAGATCGAGGGCGAGGAATTCTTGCGCGCCGAGCTCCAGAGCCGCAGCCAGCATCCCCCCCAGGAACACATTGGCGGTCTCCAGGTTCAGGACTGTCTCCCCATCGGCGACAAGGGCTTCATTGACGGCCGCTTCGACTTGCGACCTGTGACGGCGGAAGCGCTCGGCCAGGTCCTTGGCCTCCGGTGGGGCTGGTTCCGCGGATAACGGCCAACCCCCGCCCGCCAGGAGACGCTCAGCGCAAGGGATCGCCTCCTCGATAGTCGGTCCGAGGAAATAGGCCGGGATGCGGGCTCGCACCGCAGGGAGGATGTTTGCCAGGCGCCCTCCGTATGCCACGGGGGTGCCGGCCTGGGTCAAGGCCTCAGCCATTTCGCGCAGGCGCGCCGCGCTCATCAAGTGCTGGCTGGCGAGGATGACGAGCCCGGGACGCGCCGCGTTCACGGTCTCAAGCATGCGGTCCAGGGGCACATTGGCGCCGAGGTAGACAACGCCGTAGCCGCGGCGGCGCAGCAGCAGGGAGACCACATGCAGTGGGAAGGTATGCCACTCCCCAGGAGGGGAGGCCACCAGGACGGTTTCCCGACGTACCGGCGGCGGGCAGGTGCTCAGCAGCGCGTCGAGGCGGCGTGTCGCCAATTGAGAAGCGAAGTGCTCTTGCTGCACGGTCGCTTGGCGGCGGAACCAGAGTTCCCCAATCTCGGCCAGCCCAGCCGTGAGAATCCCGAGGCAGATACGCTCGACCGCGTGGAGCGAGAACGCCTCGTCCAGGATTTGCTCGGCGGCGGGTTCGTCCAGCCCCAGACAGGCCTCGACCCAGCCCTTCCGGGCGGCCTCCAGGGTGGGCGCCGGTGGGCCAGGCGCCGGACGAACGACGTCGGCCAGGGGATCACGACCTGTGGCCAGGATTTGCCGCCAGAGGTCGACGGCGCGCGAGATCGTCAGTCCCTCTGCGATGCGCGCCTTGAGCCAATGCAGCGTGGCCAGCTCGTAGGGGGAGTAGAGCCGATGTCCGCCAGGGGTGCGTGAGGGTCGGGGCAGCCCGTAGCGGCGCTCCCATGCGCGCACCGTGGCGGCCGTCAGCCCCGTCTCTTTCAGGACCGCTCTGAGGTTGTAGGTGGGCGTCTTGGGCAGCATGATCTCTATCCTGGCGGGGGCCCGTCTGTAAGGCATGCGCGGGCCTCAAGCCGAGTGCACGCTCCCATTCTAACTCGATGTTCAGGTCGCGTCAAGCAATTCAATGCAAGAGCTCGACGATAGTGGCCATGTAAGTGGGCCTCGAAGGCGCTACCGTCTGCGATCCTGGGTGAAGTGGATCAAACGGGGCGGAGTCCGCTGTCAGGTTATATTCTCAGACACATTCAGCGCCGCGACGGCCTCGAGGAATTTGACCACAGCCGCGTAGTCCATCTCGCCGTAGCCAGCCACGCTAGCGGCCGTATAGACCTGGTGCGCGATTGCGCTGGTGAACAGCGGGGTCCTTAGCTCATGGGCTGCTTCCATGATCAGGTCGAAGTCCTTCTGCATGTACTTGAGGGGGAAGGACGGCTCGAAGCGACGCTCGATCATCATCTTTCCCTTGGCCGTGAGATGGGGAGACCGGACCGAGGTCTCGCTCAGAATCTCGAGCATCTGGTCTGGGTCCAGGCCTGCCTGTCGCCCCAATGTGAGCGTCTCCGCCACGGTCAGGACGGTCATCCCGATCATCAAATTGATGATGACCTTCATGGCGCTTCCGGCTCCGTTGGGGCCGACGTGATGCACTTTCTCCCCCATGGCAAGCAGCAGTGGTCGGACAGTGCCCAGCGTCTCGCGATCACCACCCACCATGAACTGGAGTTTGCGCTCCCGCGCCGGGCCAACCGTGCCGGAGACTGTTGCATCCAAGAAGGCGACGCCCTTCTCGCGCGCGGCGGCTGCCATCTTCTTTGTGGCCACGATCCCCACCGTGCTGGAGTCGATCAGGATCAGGCCGGCATGGGATCCCTCCAATACGCCGTCCGGCCCAAGGACCGCGTCCAGCACCTCTTGGACTTGCCCAATCATCGTGATTACCACATCGGACCTACGCGCGACATCTGCGCAGCTTGCGCCAACCGGGACGCCTCGCTCGGCGAAGGGCCTTGTCCTCGACGGCAGCCGGTCGTACACGACCAGGGGATAGCCCGCCTTCATCAGGTTCTCCGACATCGGGGTCCCCATGGCGCCGATGCCGATGAAGCCAACGCGCAGCTTGCTGTCAGACATGGTCCCGGTCCTCCATAGGCGTCTTGTCGACGAGTACGCTTCGGCCGCCCGATACAAGGCGGTGCAAGGCTCTTGTGACAGTGTCCTGGACGCGCCTCCGAGCTGCCGTGCGGATCTCGGGACACCGCTGCGTGAATGGTCCGGAATTGTCAGGGGCACCCAGAGTATGGCAGCAGGGGCACCTCGATCTCCTCGTTGCCCCACGCCGCGGCGAACGGGATCGTGACAGTCGGGGCTTCCGGGCAGGCAATCGTCATCGTACCACCGCCCACACTCCCCATTCGGAGGCGAGCCGCGGTTCCGCTCTCGCTGAGCTCGATCTCAAAGCGCAGCGGGTCCGAGACCTGCGACAGCAAGCATTGACTTGCCCCGCCGCTGCCGCTGAGCATCACCAGTCCCTCGGCGCGCCTCTCGCTCAACGTGAACGACCAGGGGCCGTACCCGGCAAAGTGCATGTCCTGAACGGCGAACTCAAGCTCGACGTGGCCCTCCCAGGGGCCGGCCAGGCCCGAGCAGGAATGGGCATGCCCGGTCATTGTCGCCATGCCTGAGGAGGATGCCTGCGTGAAATCCAGCGCGTATCCGGCGGCCGTCACCGCGCCCGAGGCCGGCGTCTGCGTGAATGCCGCTGGGTATTCGGTCGGCGTCGCTCTGGCTGAAGGGCCCTGCTGGGGCAGGTTGCAGGAGCCCAGAACAACGGCTGCAGCCATCACCACCGCTGTCCCCCTTTGCCAGGACAGGCGTTTCATGTCTGCCTCCTTCCGCGCGAAGTGATGCTCGACCCGGTGGCCGCTTCTGTGCCCGCATCTGTGCCGGCAGTGCCCACCAGGTCCCGATCACCGCCGCGCGGCCCAAAGAGCACAGCGCCGAGACTTGCCTTGCCTCATGCATTCTAGCACTTTCTTCGGGCAGCGGGATGCTTTGCGCCGTCTCTAACGTGGCGCGGAGCGGCCATGTGACAGAACGTCATTGCTCCGGCCCTCTTCCCTATCCGGGCGCGCCCCGCTATGATTGGGGAGCGCGCTGCCCTGGGCGCCGCGCAATGATCCCCGGAGGTTGCCATGGAATACCGCCGCTTGGGAAACACTGGCCTGAAAGTTTCCGAGCTCTGCCTGGGGACGATGCAGTTCGGCTGGACGGCCGATGAAGCGACGTCGCTGCAGGTCCTCACTGAGGCTTTTGAGGCCGGAATCAATTTCATCGACACCGCCGACATCTACTCCCGCTGGGCCGAGGGCAACCCTGGAGGGGTGGCTGAAACCATCATTGGCAAGTGGCTCAAGAAGGGCGTCGCCCGCCGCGATCACGTCATCATCGCCACGAAAGTGCGCGGCGAGACGGGGGAAGGTCCCAACGACAAGGGGCTCTCCCGCGCCCACATCCTGGCCGCCGCCGAAGCCTCGCTGCGTCGGCTGGGTACCGACTACATCGACCTTTACCAGATGCATTGGCCCGACGAGGAAACACCGATCGAGGAGACGCTATCTGCCCTTGACGACCTTGTGCACAAGGGGCATGTGCGCTATGTCGGCTGCTCGAATTACCCTGCCTGGCGCCTGATGCAGGCACTGTGGACGTCCGACAAGTACGGGTACGCGCGGTTCGTGAGCGTCCAGCCCCACTACAGCCTGGTCCACCGGGCTGAATTCGAGCGAGAGGTGGAAGAGGTGTGCCGCACCTACGGCCTCGCCGTCCTGCCTTACAGCCCGCTGGCCGGTGGCTTCCTCACTGGCAAGTACCGCCGCGGTGAGCCCCCGCCGACAGCAAGTCGGGGTGCCACCAGCCAGCGCATCCAGGGCTACATGAAGGATCCCCGCAACTGGGAGCTTCTGGATCAGCTTCGCAAGGTGGGCGAGGTGGAGGGCAAGTCGCCCTCCCGGGTTGCGCTTGCCTGGCTGCTCAGCCGTCCGGTCGTCACCAGCCCGATCATTGGGCCGCGTTCAGTCGAGCAGCTCCAGGACAATCTCGGGGCGGTGGGCTTCCGGCTGGAGGCGGTGGAGATGGAGGCAATCGAGGCGCTGAGCGCTTGGGAGTGAGGAGTGGAGCCTCCAGTTATGGAAAGTGACTGGCGGTGGTGGTACAATTCACCCCACCTGGGTCAGCCATGGAAGACGCCATCCGACAGTTCCTGTATTGGCTCAACGCCGACCGGCACTGTGCCGCAAACACGCTGGTTGCTTACCAGAGTGACCTCAAGCAGCTGACTCAACTTCTGTCAACTCGCCTTGGTCGACCCGTCACTCTAGGCGACCTCACTCCCGAGGCGCTCGCTCACTACACCACCTGGCTGTCCTCGCGCGGCTATCGGGCGACGACGATCGCCCGCAAGCTGGCCGCAATCCGCTCGTTCCTCGAGCATCAGCGGCACGCCGGAGACTCGGCAGGCCTGCTCCCGGCGCTTCACTCGCCCCCGGCTCCCAAGCAGCCATCGCGCGTCTTGGCACCGGAAGAGGTCCAGGCGCTCTTGCAAGCTCCGGAACAACTGAAGACCGGCAGGGGGCTGCGCGACCAGGCAGTCCTGGCCCTGCTTTACGCCACGGGCATGCGCGCCTCGGAAGTCGTCGGCCTGAGAGTGGAGGACATCGACCTGGCGCGGGGGGTCGTGTTCCGCCGGGGCTCATCGGCCAGCGACGATCAGGCAGTGCCACTGGCGGCGGCGGCCGAGCCGCTGCGGCGCTACCTGCAAAACGGTCGGCCCCAGCTCGTCCGCAATCCGTCTGAGCCTGCGCTGTTCCTCAACCAGCGCGGCCAGCATCTGAGTCGGCAGGGACTGTGGCTGGTCATCAAACGCTGGGCTACGGCCGCAGGCCTGGAAGACCGGGTCTCCCCCCACACCTTGCGGCGCTCGCGCGCGATCCACCTGCTGGAAGCGGGCAAGTCTCGCCGTCAGGTCCAGCAGCTGCTTGGGCTGAGCAGCCCAAACTCTCTCTCCCGACGCCGGCGGGAGCGGCAGCCCCGCTGACGGACAACAAGGAGGCCCATGGAATTCCTGACACTGGGAGACATTGATCGGGCTGCCGCCGCCATCCGTCGGCGCACACGGCTGCAGCCCAAAGTCGGCCTCATCCTTGGCTCCGGGCTGAACGCCCTGGCCGATGTCGTCGAAGGCGGGGATATCCTCGACGCGCGCGAGATTCCGGGTTGGCCTGCCTCGAGCGTGGAGGGGCATCTTGGCCGGCTGATCGTCGGAATGCTCGAGGGCCAGCCCGTCTTCATCCAGCAGGGACGTGCACACTACTATGAGGGCCATTCGATGGCCTCCCTCGGCCTGCCCGTGCGGGCCATGCAGAGGCTTGGCGTCGAGATCTTGATCGTCACCAATGCCGCCGGCGCCGTCAACCCGGAGTATGACCCCGGGGACCTGATGCTGATCACCGATCATATCAACCTGATCGGGATGGCCGGGCTCTCCCCCCTGCGCGGCCCGAACCTGGACGCCTTCGGCCCTCGCTTCCCCGACATGAGCCAGGCTTACGATCGCAGCCTAATGGCGCTGGCGCGCCAGGCCGCGGCCGAGGCATCGATTGGACTGCGCGAGGGCGCCTACGTCTGCCTGGCCGGCCCTTCGTTCGAGACGCCTGCCGACCTGCGCTTCCTGCGCGCCATCGGCGCGGACGCCGTCGGCATGTCCACCGTGCCGGAAGTGACCGTCGCCCGCCACGGCGGGATGCGCGTGCTCGGCCTGTCGGGCATCAGCAACCGCGCCAGCCTCGACGGCAGCACGGTGACAACCCATGAGGAGGTCATGGCGGCGGGCAAGGTCCTGGTGCCCAAGCTGACGGCGGTGATCCGCGGCGTCCTGCGCCGCCTCTGACCACCGGACGCCGGCATGGAAGAATCGCTGGCCCTGATCGACCGCTACCAGGTCTGGCTCTACCTGTTCCTCGGCTTGGCTGCCCTTGGCTACGCGCGTCACATCTGGATTGCCTACCAGGACCTGCAGCGCTCGCTCTTCGGCCTGGAGCGGGAACAGGCCCTGGCGCGCCTGAAGCGCTCGGCGGCTTTCGTCGCCCTGGCCGCGTTCTCTGCTGCGGCGATCTTCGTCCTCACCACCTATGTGACGCCCTCCCTTCCGGCCACGCTGCCCACACCTCTGCCGACGATCTCTCTGCTCACCACTCCAGTCGCCACCGTCAACCCCATCGACATCACCCCGCCTCCCTCTACCGGCATCGACACTTCCGGCTGCCAGAACCCACAGGCAACCATCACCGACCCGCAGCCGAACTCCACCCTCAGCGGGATTGTCGTCATCCGGGGGACTGCTGACATCGATAACTTCGCCTTCTTCAAGCTGGAGTATCGCGGCCAGACGGACGAAGGACCGTGGCGTGCCATCCTGGCGCACGAAGAGGCCGTGATCGACGGAGACCTAGGCACCTGGGACACAAGCCTCGTCCTCCCTGGAGATTACGCGCTGCGCCTGGTCGTCGTCGACACGGCCGGCAATGCCCCGCTGCCGTGCGCCATTCCGGTCCGCATCGCCCCCACACCTTGATGATTGCTGGCCCGGCGGGCGTCTGATAGAATGCAGGCGATGGACGGCCTGACGGTTCGACCGGCGGTCTCATCGGACATCCCCGATTTGATCGCGCTCGACCACAACTACAACACGGACCACGTCTGGCAGATGGACCTACGCCGTTCGCCGGAAGGGGTGGCCGCCACGTTCCGCGAGGTGCGCCTGCCGCGTCCGATGCGCGTGGCCTACCCGCGCGATCCGCAGCGGCTGGCAGACGACTGGACGCGGCGCCTCGGCGTGCTTGTGGCGGAGCAGGGCGAAGCACGTCGCGGCTACCTGGCGCTCGCCGAGAGTACCGTGGAGGCGGCAGCCTGGGTGAGCGACCTCGTCGTCGGCCTGCGCGACCGCCGCCGAGGAATCGCCACCCGCCTCCTGGCAAGCGCCTGGGACTGGTGCCGCCAGCAGGGGCTGAAGCGCATTTTCCTTGAGATGCAGAGCAAGAACCACCCCGCCATCTCCCTGGCGCGCAAGCTCGGCTTCGTCTTCTCAGGCTACAGCGACCACTACTATCCCAGCGAGGACATCGCTCTGTTCTTCTGCCTCGACCTGGATTGACCTTGTTCGCCACCATGAGTGACCCGCTGCTGGCTGCGCTGCTTGTCTTCAACCAGGTGCTGGATGCCGGGAACACGATCACCGCGTTTTCGTTTCTGCTCTATGCGCTCACCTTCAACCTGCGAGAACGCGTCGCCCGGGCCTTTGCCTTGGTGCTGGCTTGCCTGACGGTTGTCTACTTCGGCGACGTCCTGGTCTCCACCGCGCGCACGGCGGCGGAGACCGAGACCTGGCTTCGGCTGCAGTGGCTGGGGATCAGCTTTCTGCCGACGGCGTACTTCCACTTCTCCGATGCGCTTCTGGCCGCAACCGGGCGCCCGTCGCGCGGCAAGCGCCGGCTTGTGCTGCGCCTGAGCTACCTGGCCTCTGGCGCAACATTCGCCGCCGCCGCCCTGACGGACTTGATCGCCTCGGACCTCGCGCGCAGCGGTACCGTCGCCCATCTGACCGCCGGGTCTCTCTTCCCGCTGTTTATCGCGTTCTTTCTCACCGAGGCCAGCTTCGTCTCGATCAATCTGGCGCGGGCCCATCGCCGGTGCCTGACGCGCACCAGCCGGCGCCGCATGCGTTACCTGATCGCAGGCAGTGCCGCCCCGGCCATCGGTGCCTTTCCGTTCCTGATGTTTGGCGGGGCGCTGCCGGCGGCGCTGCCCCGGCTGTTCTGGGGGCTGGTGGCCCTCACCAGCTTGGCAGTCGCCGCCTCCCTGGTGCTCTTGGCCTACGTCGTCGCCTATTACGGGGTGAGCTACCCCGATCGCGTCGTCAAAGGGCGGATGCTCCAGTGGATTCTGCGCGGGCCCGTCGTCGCATCCAGTGTGCTGGCCATCATGATTGTGGTCAACCGCCTCTCCCTCAGCCTTGGCGTTGTCAACAGCCGTGCGGTGCCCTTCGTCATGGTGGCCGTACTGCTGCTGCTCCAGTACATCATCACGCTCATCCGTCCCCCGCTCGAGCGGTGGCTGTTCTATGGTCAGGACCGACACGATGTCACCCGACTACAGCTCCTCGAAGAGCGCCTGCTGACGACAGGAGACCTGCGCCAGTTCTTGGAGGCGGTGCTCAATGCCGCTTGCGACATCTTGCGCACGCGCTCCGCCTTTGTCGCTGCCCTCGGCCCCGGGGGACTGGAGCTCGAAGTCGCGGTCGGCCCCGACGATCCCTTTCGCGGCACCGAGGAGTTGCCCCCGGCGCTGGCCAGCGACCGTCGGCATGAGTTTGCCGATCTGGGAGCCGTGTTCCAATGGGACCGCTACTGGCTGCTCCCGCTGCACCCGCGCGGTGGCGGTGAGATGATCGGCATCCTCGGTGTCAGAGCGCGCAGCGAAGCGCCGGACTTCACCCCTGAAGAGGCCCGCTCGCTCCAGCTGTTGGTCGACAAAGCAGCTGTCGCTCTCACGGACCGGCAGCTGCAGCGCGAGGTCTTCGGTGCCGTCGATCGCCTGCTGGTCGAGGTCGACGCCATCCAGCGCATGCGGGCTGCGGCCCGCACGGGTGGAACGGAGGCCCTGACCTCGCCCTCCGCGCTGTTGCCCAGGGAAGCCGATCTGGCCCATCTTGTGAAGGAGGCATTAAGCCACTACTGGGGTGGCCCCCGGCTGACCAGCAGCCCGCTGCTCGGGCTGCGCGTCGTGCAGCAGGCCATCGACGAGCACAACGGCAATGCGGCCAACGCGCTGCGCGCCATCCTCCGCCGCGGCATCGAGCGGATCCGCCCTGAGGGCGAGAGGCGCTTCACAGCCGAATGGCTGCTATACAACATCCTCGAGATGAAGTTCCTCGAGGGCCGAAAGGTGCGTGACGTGGCCATGCGCCTGGCGATGTCGGAGGCGGACCTGTACCGAAAGCAGCGCGTGGCCATCGAGGCCGTGGCCCGAGCGCTCTCGGACATGGAACGCGAAGCCCTGCTCGGCCAGGAAGCCGGAGTGGCCGCCGAGGGGCCGCGCCGGAGGTAGGGGCTGCCGGCAGCGGGGGGTGGGCATTGGGTTCTTGTACATCCACTTCGTCCGCATTCTGCCGTGGAGGTGCTTGCGCACGGGTCCCGGTGCTGTTGCGTTCCGGGCTGATTTGTGTATGCTGATAAGAAGGATCAGCGGCCGCGAGTCGTTGCCAACAGAGGTGCAGGGATGGCGCTGGATGATGGTTTTCGGGGGAAACGGGGGGACGGGCCGCCGCCGATGGATGAGTCGTGGTGGGCGGCCGTGCTGAAGGAGGATGAATCGGAGCCCCAGGCGAGGCGCCGGGTTGCGGTCCAGCCAGGCGGTGGGAACGGGCCTCAAGGGACGCCGGAAGACTGGGCCTGGGCCCGGCAGCTGTATGAGACCGATGACGTGGTTGACCTGGCGGTGATCGGCTTCAACCGCGGCGGCCTGCTTGTGCAGGCACGCAACCTGCGCGGGTTTGTTCCCGTCTCGCATCTCGTGGGCATTGAGCCTGGCGACGACGAGGCAGAGCGCAGCGCCCAGCTGGCACCGTTCGTCGGATCGCGCATGCTGCTGAAGGTCATCGAGTACGATCCGGAGCGCGGACGAATCGTCTTCTCGCAGCGCGCGGCCATGGCGGGCCCTGGATGCAGGACAGCCCTCCTCAACGGCCTGCAGCCAGGCGCTCGAGTGCGCGGCGTCATCACGAATGTCACCCGCTTCGGCGTCTTCGTCGACCTTGGCGGCGTCGAGGGGTTGGTCCACGTCTCCGAACTCTCCTGGAGCCGGGTGCGGCATCCGGCGGACATCATCTGCTGCGGGCAGGAGATCGAGGTGTCCGTGCTCTCGGTGGACCACGAGCTCGGGCGCGTTGCACTGAGCATGAAGAAGCTGCTGCCGGATCCGTGGGAGACGGTGCACGAGCGCTATCGCCTCAACCAGGTCGTCGAGGGCTTGGTGACGAATGTGGTCAAGTTTGGCGCGTTCGTCTGTGTCGATGAGGGTCTCGAAGGGTTGATCCATGTCTCCGAGCTGGGCGATGGCAGTTTCCTGCACCCGCGCAGTGTTGTGCGGGAGGGCGAGCGCGTGCGGGCGCGCATCATCCACATCGATGGGCCGGGGCGTCGTCTTGGGCTCAGCCTGAGGGAAGTGCCGCAGCGTCCGCCAGAGGCGGACGGCGTCGCGGAAGAAACGCCGGCGCTCTCCACCCCGTAGGAGCGGCGGCCAGCGCGGCATGCCGGGCGCGCCAATCCGCCGCCCGGCGTTCTTTTTGGACGGGGCGCGCCATGCGCGAGTCGAAAACGGAAAGACCCCCGAAAGCTGAGTCGCGAGCTGCTTCGCACCCTCCATGGTCGGCGCGGGTCCTTGGCGCCATCGACGACCTGGGGGCGATCCTCTTCGCGGCTGCAGCATTGATCACGGCCCTGGGCCTAGTCGGGTGGACTCAAGGCCGGCTGGTCGACCCGTGGGCCGGCCTGCTGCGGCGCTGGCTCGGATGGGGATCCGGGCTGATGCCGCTCGCGCTGGCAGCCACTTCAGCAGGCTTCGTCCTGCGCCGCACTGGCCGCATGCGCGCCGTCCACTGGGCGAGAGTGGTGGCGTTGGAGATGACCGCGGCCGTGCTGTTGGCGCTCCTGGCTCTGCTGGAGGGGATCGATCTTCCGCGAGCAGAGGCGGGCTATGGCGGCGGCCTGGTCGGGTGGGGGTTGGCGCGCCTGGCGACGGATGCATTCGGTGAGATCGGCGGGACAGTTGCACTGGCGCTGGTCGGTCTGGTGGGCCTGATGGTGGGCTTGCGGCGCGGTGCTCCTCAACTGCGCGTGCCCGTCCTCCAGCCATCCGCTCCGACCGTGACGCCGTCGAGGGCTCAAGAAGGGCAGTCTCCCGGCAGGCAGAAGTCCGCCGCTCCAACGAAGACGGCCACTCCGCTGCCGTCCCAGTTTCGCAAGCGCTTTCGGGTGACCCCGAGGGGGCCGGAGCCCCGCGTCTCCGTCGAGCGCGATGAGCGCCTCCCGCCACTCGACTTCCTGGAACGCGGCGAGTCCCCTTCGATCACCGCCCCCGAGGTAAATCGCGCCGCGGGCCTGATCGAGAAGACCCTTGCTGAGTTCGGGCTACCGGTGCGGGTGGTGGATTTTCGTGCGGGGCCGGCAGTGACGCAGTTTGCGGTGGAGCCCGGGTTTGTTGAGCACACCGCGCCCGAGGGTGAGACCCGGCGGCAGAAGGTGCGCGTCTCGCAGATTTCGGCGCTCGCCAGCGACCTGGCGCTGGCGCTTTCGGCGCCGTCGCTGCGCATTGAAGCGCCGGTCCCCGGCCAGCCTTACGTCGGCATCGAAATGCCTAACCGCCGCCCCGCCCTGGTGCGGCTGCGCCCGCTCCTGGAGACGGAGGCATTCCAATCGGTGGCCTCGCCTCTGGCCGTTGCTCTCGGCCGGGACGTGGCAGGAGCGGCCGTCGTGGCCGACCTGGCGAGCATGCCTCACCTCCTCGTCGCCGGCACCACCGGCTCGGGCAAGTCGGTCTGCCTGACCGCCCTCACGACCTGCCTGGCGGTGAACAACACGCCAGACGACCTGCGCCTGGTCCTTATCGACCCCAAGATGGTCGAACTGGTTCGGTTTAATGGTCTGCCGCACCTGCTGGGGAAGGTCGAGACCGATCTGGAGCGGATTGCCGGCGTGCTGCGCTGGTGCACGCAGGAGATGGACCGGCGCTACCGACTGCTCGAGGAGAACCGGGCGCGCGACCTGGAGGCCTACAACCGCAAGGCGCGGCGCCGGCGCGACAAGGAGCGGCTGCCGCGGCTGGTGGTCATCCTCGATGAGCTGGCGGACCTGATGATGTTGACGCCGGATCAGACCGAGCGAACGCTGGTGCGGCTGGCGCAGATGGCGCGCGCGACGGGGATACACCTGGTGGTGGCCACCCAGCGCCCCAGCACCGACATCGTCACTGGCCTGATCAAGGCGAACTTCCCAGCGCGCATTTCCTTTGCGGTTGCCTCGAGCGTCGACTCACGGGTCATCCTCGACACGACCGGAGCAGAGACATTGCTGGGCCGCGGCGACATGCTGTTTCTCTCGCCTGAGGCCAGCTCTCCGGTGCGCGTACAAGGGGCGTTCGTCAGCGATCTGGAAATCGAGCGCCTCATCGACCACTGGCAGGAGCAGGCTCCTGCAGAAGGGCCGGTCTCCCTCGCCCGCGCTCCGTGGGATGATGTGCTGCGTCTGGAGAAGGATGCCGAGGAGAAAGATGACATCCTGGAGCAGGCGATTGCGCTCGTCAAGCGTACGGGCTATGCCAGTGCCTCGATGCTGCAGCGGCGCCTGCGCCTGGGCTACCCGCGCGCCGCCCGCCTGATGGACCAGCTGGAGGAGCTTGGAGTGATCGGTCGGGCCCAGACTGGAGGTCGGACGCGGGAGGTGCTGCTGCGCGACATCGAAGTCAGCGACGAGCAAGCCGAAGAAGACAGTGATGAGGACAGGGTTTCATAGGCGGATGTGCCTCGCTGCTGGCTTGACGGCCCGCCCGCCGGGCGTTACCATTGCCTCATTCGAGGCCTGCAAGGGAGCATGATGCGCGCACGCGAGGAAACCCAGCCTGCACGCCCGACTCTCTCCGGACTCATGCGCCTGTGGTTTCGATGGTTTCTTGATCCCGTCGGGACCTTCCTCAACCGGTTGGGGTTGATGCCGAACACGATCACCCTCGTCGGTCTGGCGGGCAATGCGGTTGCTGCCATTTTCCTGGCGCAAGGCAACTTCCTGGTCGGAGGACTGCTGGTGCTCCTGATGGGGCCGGTCGATGCCCTGGATGGGACCATGGCACGGCTGCGCGGCGAGCCCACGGATTTCGGCGCCTTCGTTGATTCGGTGACGGACCGCTATTCGGAGCTCCTCATCTACGGAGGGCTGCTGCTCCACTTTCTGTACCGCGAAGAGCCAACAACCGCGGCGCTGGTTTTCGCTGCGGCCGCCGGTTCGGTGCTGGTGTCGTATGTCAAGGCTCGGGCAGAGGCGGTTGGCTTTGACGCCCGTCTGGGTCTGCTGACGCGGCTGGAGCGGTATCTGGTTCTCGTCCCCAGCCTGCTTCTCAACCAGGTCCACATCGGAATGTGGGTGATTGCCATCCTGGCCAATGTCACGGCGCTTCAGCGCATCCTGTATGTGCGGCGCCAGGCGCGCCGCGAGGCGGGTGGGCGCGAATGAGCATCGATCCGTACGGCATTCACATCGGCAGCTACCTGTACTTCCGCTTCTACGGCATGATCATCATGGTTGGGGCGATCGCCGCCGCCTACCTTGCCCGCCACATCCTCAAGCTGTCGGGACGCGATCCGGAGATTGTATGGGATGGCCTGATCTGGGCCCTCATCTTCGGCGTGATCGGCGCCCGCCTCTACCACGTGTTCACACCTTCACAGAGCCTGCTGGCCCTCGGCATCGACACCCGCTACTACCTGACGCACCCGCTGGACATCCTCACCACGTGGCGGGGAGGGCTGGGCATGCCCGGCGCGCTCGCCGGCGGCGTGCTTGGGCTCTACTTCTTCGCGCGCAGGCGGAAGCTGAACCTGATTGAGTTGCTTGACGTCGCGGCGCCAGGCGTGGCTCTTGCCCAGGCCATCGGCCGCTGGGGCAACTTCGTCAATCAGGAGCTGTACGGGCCTCCCACCGACCTGCCTTGGGGCATCTTCATCCGGCCCGAGAACCGTCTGCCGGGCTACGAGGCGTACGAGCGCTTCCATCCGCTGTTCCTCTACGAGTCGATCTGGAACCTCCTCAGTGCTGTCTTGCTCTACTGGCTATGGCGCCGCCATCGCCGCCGCCTCCTTCCGGGCGATCTCTTCCTAGCCTATCTGATCGCCTACCCGGTTGGGCGATTCCTGCTCGAGTTCTTGCGTCTGGACTACGTCCCGCTCTTCGGGATCAACGTGAACCAGGGCCTGATGGCGCTTGTTGCCGTGGCCAGCGCGCTGTTGCTGTACTGGCGGCACCGGCGACCTTCGACCGGCGCGGCTGACTGAACTCAAGGGCATTCAGACCGGCGCTGCCGGTGGTGAGCAGGCTCCTCGGTTCCCACCCGGACTGCTGCCGCGGTCCCGCCCCATTGTGGCAGCCCACAGCCCTTGCTCCGAGCAAGGTGGCTGGCGATCCAAACACGGCCTGATCCCGAAGCGTCTGCTTGCTTCCAGTTGGGCAGCGTGCTGCTATTGCCTCGTGATTGAAGTGGCAGCGGGCGTCGTACTGTCTAGAAAGCGCGCGCAGCCAGGAGCACCGCCGCGGTCAAGGCGTACTGGGCAAGGTGGTAGGTGATCATCTCCAGGACCCGGCCGCCGGGAAGGGGACGGACGAAGCGCAGCCAGGCCAGCGCGGTGTCGGAGTAGAAGAACAGGCATCCACCGATCGCCGCCAGCCAGCCCGCTGGCATCGGCCATGTGGAGCGGAACAAAGTGGAGATCCCCGACCAGGTCATCAGACCGAGGATGGCACCGTATGCCAGTACCGGGATGATCAACTTGCGCCGGCCACTGGCGGCCAGGGCCGATGTCAGCCGCCTCAGCACCTGCCATGCGATGACGGCGGTAAGCACGGCCAAGGCCAGTGTGGGAGTCGTGAAAAGAAGGCCCTCCAGGTTGAAGGCGGTGATGTAGGCCAGGTGAGCCAGCAGGAAGGCCACCAACCCGGCAATGAATCGATCGCCGGGGAGCATAAGCAGGATATCGCCCGCCAGCGAGAAAGCCAGGCCGATTGCGAAGAGTGCGGCCAGCGCTCCAGGGGGGCGGGGGCCGAGCCACAGGAAACCGGCGAGCAGCAAAACGAGTGTCGCCGGCTTGGCCCAGTACTCCAATCGGCGATTCCTACACGCCACGGCGAACCAGTTGACGACTGCGCAGATCAGGCTAAACGCGATGAAGGTCATGCTGGGAGGCCTCCACGGGTCACGGCGTCGAACGCCGAGACGGAGCGGGAGCTCACGGCGACGCGGCCGACGGCGCCTGCAGCCGCCGGCGCAGTTCCTCTGCCAGCGCGCGGGCGCGCGCGGGAGCCAACCCGACGTAGGTGTTCACGTCGAGCAGCTCCTGAATGCGGGCCGGCTGGAGAAACTGCAGCAAGCGGATGTCGGTCGCCAGACGGTTGGGGAATGGGTTCTGGCCGCCGCTGCGGACGACCTGCCAGGCGGCCAGGCTGTGGTCACGCAGCCGGGAGTGCATTTCCTGTCGGTCGGCCCCGGCGCGCACCAGGGCGGTCAGCAGGCGCTCGGTGGCGGCGAAGGGGGCAAATTCCCTCAGCCACCGCTCCGCCTGAGCGCGATCGATGACGAGACCTTCGACGATCTGGTGCGCCGCGGTCAGCATCTCATCGCAGGCCAGGAAGGCCTCCGGAATCACGCTTCGCCGATTCGCCGAGTCATCCAGGGTCCGCTCGAGGAGCGATTCGGCTGCGTTCTGCCAGGCCACGCTCAGAGAAGCAGCCACCTGGCGCGCCAGCGAACAGATGCGCTCGGCCTTGACCGGATTGCGCTTGAACGGCATGGCGCTCGATCCGATTTGCTGTGCACCGAACGGTTCGGCAGCCTGCGCCACGCCAGGAGATTGCATCAGCCGCAGGTCGAACGCGAACTTGTGCAGCGAGGCAGCCAAGCCGGCCAGCCCGCACAGGAGTTCGAAGTCCTGGACGCGTGGATACGTCTGGCCGGTGATCGGATGCGCCTCGCAGCCCAGGCTTTCCATCACCGTGGCTTCGAGCATCTCCGGTGTCACAGCGGTGCCGGCCAGCATCTCGACCAGGGTGGCAGAGGTCCCGACGGCACCGCGAATCCCTTTGCCCCACAGGGTGGAACGCAGGCGCATCAGGGAGTGGAAGTGCGAGAGCAGGTCCTGAGCGTAGCTGCTGAGGCGGTAGCCGAGTGTGGTGGGCTCGGCCGGCTGGAGGTGGGTGTAGCCCAGGACAGGAAGAGCGGCCGTCTCCTCGATTCGATCCGCGAACGTCAGAAGCACCCGGCGCAGGCTGACCAGCAGAAGCGACAGCCCGGCCCGCTGACGCACCACATCGGCGTTGTCCTCGACATCCGCCGAGGTCAGGCCCCAGTGCAGCACGGCCCTGGCGCGCGGACATTGCTCGGCATACGCGTGGAGCTCCGCCACCAGGTCGTGGCCGATCTCCGCCTCGATTTCGGCGGATCGGCGCAAGTCGATGGAATGCACGTTGGAGCGCAGCTCGTCCACCTGCTCGGGTGTGGCCAGCCCGGCCGCGGCCTGGGCTTCCACCACTGCCAGCCACACCCGACGCCAAGCGCGCCGCTTGGATTCCTCCGACCACAGGGCACGCATCTCGATGGAACCGTAGCGATTGGTGAAAGGGGACTGGTAGGTCATCGCTCATCCTTTGGCGTGACTTCTGGACAACGCCGCGATTGCGCCACTTGAATGCAGCGTGGCTCAGCCTCATCGCCCACTGGGCCCACTCTCCGAATCGGGCTGCATCGGCCAGCGGCCAGCCGGGAGAACGACCCCTTCCTTGCAGTGGACCACGGTGCGCTCGTGTACGTCTCCAAGCCTCAAGGTCCGAAGCCGAAGCGGCGCAGCAATCGATGGTCGTTGCGCCAGTCGGGCAGCACCTTAACCCGGAGATCGAGAAAGACGCGCCGTCCCGACATGGCCTCGATCTCACGCCGCGCCCTGCCGCCAATCTGCTTGAGCATCGCCCCTCCTTTGCCGATGACGATGCCCTTGTGTGATTGCCTCTCTACGTTGATGGTAGCGGTGATGTAGGCTCCGTGGTCGCCTCGTTCTCGGTACTCGTTGATTTCGACAACGATGCCGTAGGGGACCTCGTCCCGGAGCAGGTGCATGGCCGCGGCCCGAATCATCTCAGCGGCAATGTCGCGCTCATACAGGTCGGTGATCTCGTCTTCCGGGTAGTAGCGAGGTCCTTCCGGGAGCAGGCTGACAAGGCGTTCCAGTAGTGCTGCGCGGCCGTCACCCCGTGTGGCCGACAGTGCGAAGGGTTCGGCCTGCGGCAGCAGGCGCCGGAACTGCTCGACCCGTTCGGGCAGCATGGCTGCTGGGGTGGCGTCGAGTTTGTTCAGGGCGAGGAGGAGCGGCGGCGAGGGCGTCAGGGTGCGAACGGCGGCGGCCACGCGCTCATCTTCGGGCGTCGCAGGTTCTGTCAGGTCGCCGATGACGAGCACGACGTCTGCTTCGCGCAGCGCCTCCCGTGCCGCCGCGTTCATCCTTTCTCCCAGGCGGTGGCGCGGGAGGTGGATGCCCGGAGTGTCGATGAAGATCACCTGAGCCTCTTGCAGGGTGAGGATGCCGAGCTGCCGCCGCCGGGTTGTCTGCGGGCGCGGTGAGACGGGCGCCACGGCCTGGCCCAGGTAGGCGTTGATCAGTGTCGACTTGCCGACGCTGGGCCGGCCGGCAATCGTCACAAATCCGGAACGGTGCCCGGCGGGGACGTCGAAGTCCTGCACGGGGTGTATTGTCGAAGCAAGGCGTGGGAGTGTCAAGGTCGGAGGCGGGGCGACGAGTCGAGGCAGCGCGTCGGGCCGTCGACTGCGCCTAGAAGCAGGAAGACGACCGGCGGGCGCCTCGCGGCTGAGCAAGTTCATACACATGTGAGACAACGGCGGTAGCGAGAACGGGGCATCGGG
>CAZNRD010000023.1:0-51005 GCA_964575425.1 uncultured Anaerolineaceae bacterium
CAGCCCTCCTGTATGCTCAAACCCCGCAGCCCCAAAGGGGATTCGCAGGATTCCTGTTCAACAGTCTCGTTCTCCTCCTTTGACGGCCTGCCGCGCCCGTGATACACTTGCGCCGCCTTCGGCCCGGGAGGGCATTGCCCCCGGGTCCACGGATGTGAGGCTTTCAGGCTGAGGGCCTAGCATGCTACATGAATGGGTCTTCATCGGGCTTCTTCTTCTCTTCGGATTGATCCTTCCTGCTGCAGCGATCGCGCTGAACTGGCTGCTGGGGCCGAAGAAGCCAAACCCGATCAAACGCTCAACCTACGAGTGCGGTATTGAAACGGTGGGGGATACCTGGGTCCAGTTCAAGGCGCAGTACTACATCTACGCGCTGGTCTTCGTGGTGTTTGCTGTTGAGGCCGTGTTCCTCTTCCCATGGGCGGCGGCGTACGACAAGCTGGCCCTGTACATGGTGCTGGAGGGCCTTCTCTTTGTCATGATCCTGGCCGGCGGGCTGGTCTACGCGTGGCGCAAGGGAGCCCTTGAGTGGGTGTAGCCTGGAGAGGCGCGGGGAGATGGCTGATGCGAAGCGTCCATCAGCCATCTCTTTGTGAGGACTTCTGAGAGACGAAAGATGACAGAGGATTTCCCTGGCAACATCGGTCGGTTCTTCCTGGACCTGCTCGTCGACTGGGGGCTGGAGGCTGGCCTGGCAGGCTTCGTGCTGAAGCTGGTGGCGGCTGCGCTGCTGGCCACCGGACTCCTGCTGAGCACCTTCCTCCTGATCTGGGCGGAGCGCCGGCTCCTGGCCCGCATCCAAGACCGTCTTGGACCGAACCGGGTGGGACCATTCGGCATCCTGCAGACGGTTGCCGACTTCGCCAAGCTGGTGACCAAAGAAATCATCATCCCTTCGGGTGCCGACAAGGTCGTGTACAGCCTGGCGCCGATGCTCAGCGTGCTCTCGGTCGTGGGCATGTGGGCAGTGATCCCGTTCGCGCCGCGGCTCATCGGCACCGACATCAACATCGGCCTGCTTTACGTCGTCTCGGTAGGCTCGATTGGAACCCTGGCGATCATGCTGGCCGGCTGGTCCTCGAACAACAAGTTCGCGCTGCTGGGCGCGTTCCGGGCGGTGGCGCAGCTTGTGTCGTACGAGGTGCCGATGGTGCTGGCGCTGCTCGTGCCGACCATGCTCGCCGGGTCCCTGGGAATGGTTGCCATCGTCGAGGCGCAGCGGTCGGTGCCGTTTGTCGTGTTGGCTCCGCTGGCTGCCGTGCTGTTCTATCTGGCGTCGTTGGCTGAGAACGGACGCGCGCCGTTCGACCTGCTGGAGGCGGAGTCGGAGATCGCCACGGGTTTCAACATCGAGTATTCCGGCCTGATGTTTGGCATGTTCTTCGTGGCGGAGTTCCTGCACGCCTTCACCATCGGCGCGCTGATGACCACGCTTTTCCTCGGCGGCTGGCTCGGCCCCGGGGTGGACCGCTATCCATGGTTGGGCCTGGTGTACTTCCTGCTCAAGAGCACGATCATCTGGTTCAGCATCATCTGGGTGCGCATGAGTCTGCCTCGTGTCCGCATCGACCAGATGCTGGCCCTCAACTGGAAGTTGCTGACGCCCCTGGCGCTGGCGGTGCTGGCGGTGACAGCCGTGGTCGACAAGCTGGCGCCGTCTCAACCCCTGATGCGAATTGGGCTGCTCCTTGCGGCCAACGCGGTGGTGTTCTTCGTGGCCATGGTGGGGGTGCGGGCGCACTTCCGCCGTCGGCCGCGGCGGGAATTCCGGACCGCACGTGCGGCCACCCCTCCGGCGTGAAGGTGCGATTGCCATGACAGCCTTGCAGGGCATCTTCCTCTTCACCGCGGGCGTGACGCTGGCAGCGGCCATCCTGGTCGTGGCGAGCCCGCGGCTGCTGCACGCCGCGCTGTGGCTGGTGCTGGCGCTGGCCGGCGTGGCGGTCCTCTTTGTTCTCCTTGAGGCGGGATTCCTGGCGGCGGTGCAGGTGGTGATCTACATCGGCGCCATCGCCATTCTCATCATCTTCGCCGTCATGCTCACCCGCCGCGAGATGCGCGACCAGGGCCCGCAGCAGAATCGCGGCTGGAGGCTGGCGCTGCTTGCCTCCCTGCTCCTCCTTGTCGGGCTGCTGGCCCTGGTTACGCAGACGCCGGCGCTGAGGGGGGGTGCTCCACTGCCGGTGGGCGACGCCGATTCCGTGCTGGAGGACCTCGGCCGATCGCTGGTGGATGTGGACCGGTATGCGATTCCCTTCGAGGTGGTTTCGGTTTTGCTGCTGGCAGCCCTCATCGGAGCCATCGTGGTCGCTAGGCCGCCGTCAGGGTCGGAGGAGGAGGGCGAGGCGTGATCCCGCTGACCTGGTACCTCAGCCTCGCGGCGGCGCTGTTCTGCATTGGCCTCTACGGCGCCCTGGCGCGCCGCAACGCCGTCGCCATCCTGATGGGCATCGAACTGATGCTCAACGCGGTCAACCTGAATCTGATCGCCTTCTGGCGGTACCATGCCCCCGGCTCGATCGCCGGCCAGGTCTTTGCCGTCATGGTGTTCGCCGTGGCCGCCTCGGAGGCCGCCGTCGGCCTTGCCCTGATCATCTCGATCTACCGGCGCCGCCAGACCGTGATCGCCGAAGACATCAACCTGCTCAAGTGGTAGGCGAGCCGCCATGCGACCCGAACTGCTGACCTGGCTCATCCCGCTGCCCCCCATCCTGGCCTTCTTCCTCATTGTTCTCTTGACTCACCGCAGCAACCGGCTGAGTCACACCGTGGGCGTGGGCGCCATGTTCGTCTCGTGGGGCCTGGCGATGGTCGTCTTCTGGCAGGCCATCACCACCCACGACCTGGGGCAGCATCCCTTCCATTCCTCGATTGCCTGGCTTCCCACGGGCGCGGATGCGTTGCGCTTCGGAGTACTCATCGACCCACTCAGCGCGGTCACGCTCTTCTTCGTCGCCTGGACGTGCTTGGCGATCTTTGTCTACAGCATCGGCTATCACAACTACGGCAAGTCGCGCGACCCGCAAGATCGGCCCGGGCTGCCTCCGCACGCCGGCGGCATCGAACCGATGTACGCGCGCTTCTTTGCCTTCATCTCGCTTTTCGCCTTCGGCATGCTGACGCTGGTGGTCTCCGACAACCTGCTGCTGCTGTTCATCGGTTGGGAGATCATGGGGTTGTGCTCGTACCTGCTGATCGGGTTCTGGTACGGGAAGGACTCGGCCAAGAACGCCATGGTCAAGGCCTTCATCACCACCCGCATCGGCGATGTATTCATGCTCCTAGGCATCGCCTACCTGTACAGCGCCACCGGCACGCTCAACTTCCGTGAGATCCTCTTCAACGAAGAGGCGCTGTCGCACCTATCCGCGATGCCATCGGGCGTGCTGAACCTCTCGGCCGCAGGGCTGATCGGGCTGCTGCTGTTCCTGGGCACCGTGGGCAAGTCCGCGCAGTGGCCGCTGCACGTCTGGCTTCCGGATGCGATGGAGGGCCCTACGCCGGTCTCGGCCATGATCCACGCCGCCACGATGGTGTCGGCCGGCGTGTATCTGGCGGCGCGCTTCTTCCCGCTGCTGACGGCCGGCTGGCACGAGGGCGATCCACTCACGCCCACGATGACGGTGGTGGCCTTCATCGGCGCCTTCACTGCCTTCTTCGCCGCCACCATCGCCCTGGCGCAGACGGACATCAAGCGCGTCCTGGCCTATTCGACGATCTCGCAGCTGGGCTATATGGTGGCCGCCATCGGCATCGGCGCCTTTGTCGCCGCTGTTTTCCACCTGGTCACCCATGCCTTCTTCAAGGCCCTGCTCTTCCTTGGATCAGGCTCAGTCATCCACGGCATGGAGCATGGCGTGCACAAGACGCATGCGCACGTCGACCCGCAGAACATGTTCAACATGGGCGGGCTGCGCCGGAAGATGACGAAGACCTTCTGGACATTCCTCATCGGCGGATTTGCCCTCTCGGGCTTTCCGATCCTCACGGCCGGCTTCTGGTCCAAGGACGAGATCCTGGCCGATGCCTTCGGGCATGGTCACCTGGCTGTGTTTCTCACGCTGGCCGCGGCCGCGCTGCTGACAGCCTTCTACACCATGCGCCAGATCACGCTGACCTTCCTGGGCCAGCCCCGCACCCCGGCGGCCGAGCACGCGCACGAGCCGGTGGCGACCATGACGACCCCGCTGCTGGTGCTCTCGGTCTTCGCCGTCGGCGCGGGTTGGGTGGGCATCCCCAAGTATTTTCCGCTGCTGGGAGGCCTGCTCCCCAACTGGTTCCATGAATTCGTCGGCGGCACCCTGCTCGAGGCGCCGCACGGGGCGCCGTTCTCGTGGGTGCCCCTGTTGACTTCCGTGACGGTGGCCCTTGGCGGGCTGCTGCTGGGCTGGCTTGTCTACCGCCGCCTCCAGGCCGGGGCCGCTGATCCCCTGCAGAAGCCGCTCGGGCCGGTCTACACGCTGCTCCAGCGCAAGTACTACTTTGACGAACTCTACGACCTGGTCTTCGTCCGCCCGGCGTACTGGCTGGCGGAGGCCTTCGTCTATCGCTGGATCGACCGCGGCCTGATCGATGGCTTCCTGCATGCCATCGGCCGTCAGGCCCTGCGCATCGGCTCGGCCCTGCGCAATTACATCGACTTGCCGGTTGTCAATGGCACAGCGGACCGCCTGTCGGAGGCGATCAAACGCGCGGGTCGCGAGTTCCGCGCGCTGCAGACAGGCCGTGTGCAGCAATACCTGATCGTCGGCATAACCTTCACCGCGCTGCTCATCTCGTACGTCCTGGTTCGCAAGCCGTAGAGGACGCCGATGGATTTCGTCACCGATCACGTGCTCAGCCTGATCCTGTTTACGCCCACGGCGGCAGCTCTGGTCTTGCTCCTCGTGCCGCGGCAGCAGGTGCGCCTGATCCGCTGGATCGCGTTCCTGGCAAGCCTGGTCCCGCTGGGCCTCTCGCTCTGGCTCTGGCTCTCTCACCTCCCGGGACAGCCCGGCTACCAGTTCATCGAGCAGTCCGCCTGGTACGAATTGGTGAACTCGTCGTACCACCTGGGCGTGGATGGCATCTCCCTCCCCATGGTCCTCCTGACGACGCTGCTCACGCCGCTCGCGCTTCTCATTTCGTGGAGCATCGAGGAGAACGTGCGCAGCTACATGGTGCTGTTCCTGCTGCTCGAGACGGGGATGCTCGGGGTGTTCCTGGCGCTGGACCTGCTGCTCTTCTTCGTCTTCTGGGAGGTCGGCCTCGTGCCGATGTACTTCCTGATCAACCAGTGGGGCAGCGCCAACCGCAGCTACGCCTCGTTCAAGTTCCTGATCTACACCATGGCCGGGTCGCTGGGGCTGCTGCTGGCCATTCAGCTCATCGGCCTGGCATCGGGCACGTTCGACCTGGTCGTCATCACCGAGCGCTGGGCGAGCCTGAACCAACCGCTGACACTGCTCGGGCTTCCGATCCGTCTGGACATTCAGACCGTGAAGGCGATCGCCTTCTGGGCCTTTGTGATTGCCTTTGCCATCAAGGTACCGGTGTGGCCTTTCCACACGTGGCTCCCCGACGCGCACACCGAAGCCCCCACCGCCGGCTCGATGATCCTGGCCGGCGTGCTGCTCAAGCTGGGCGCCTACGGTTTCCTGCGGCTGGTGCTGCCTCTGTACCCGGAGGAAGCGAAGGCATTCGCCGGTGTCCTGGGCTTTCTGGCGGTGATGGCCATCATCATGGGCGCGTTCGCCTCCTGGGGCCAGGACGATTTCAAGCGCCTGGTGGCGTACTCCTCGGTCAATCACATGGGCTTCGTGGTGCTCGGCATCGCCGCCGCCGGCTACGCGCGCGGGACACTCAGCGCGCCGGACGCGGTGATCGCGCTAAACGGTGCCGTGCTCCAGATGTTCAACCACGGGCTCTCGGCGGCGGGAATGTTCCTGCTGGTGGGCGTCATCTACGAGCGTACGCACACGCGGGACCTGCGGCAGTGGGGCGGGCTGTTCCCGTTGATGCCGGTCTATGGCGGCATCCTGATCTTCACCGCCATGGCCTCGCTGGGGCTCCCCGGCCTGAGTGGATTTGTGTCGGAGTTCCTGGTGGTGCGGGGTGTGTGGCCAATCTTCACCCTGTACACCGCGCTGAGCATGATCGGGCTGTTGATCACCGGTGCATACGTCCTGAGGGGCATCAAGCTGGTCCTGCATGGCCCGCTCAACGAGCAGTGGAAAGGACACACGCTGGAGATCAATCGGCGCGAGGTCCTGGCCGTGGCTCCCTTGATGGCGCTGATGCTGGCCATCGGGGTCTGGCCGTCGTGGATTCTGAACGTCATCAACCAGACTATCCTGAGGCTGTTCGGATGATCCCGGCGGGTCACGACTGCAGTCATGCCACGGACCAGCGCTGCTCTTCCGGCAAAGTGAGTGAACGATGCAGTTCCCGATCCTGAGCGTCATCGTCTTCACCCCGATCACGGCCGCCCTCATCTTGCTGCTCGTGCCGGGCGACCGCAAGCGCGAGGTACGCTGGCTTGCCCTGGCTGCCGCCAGCCTGGCGCTGGGTCTCTCGCTGTGGGCCTACCTCGCCTACGACCGGCAGGCTGGCGGCTACCAGTTCGTCGAGCGGGTGCCGTGGGTTCGACTGCTGGGCATCTCCTACCACGTCGGCGTCGACGGCATGAACCTGCCGCTGGTGCTGCTCACCGGCGTGGTGATGTTCACCGGCGTGCTGATCTCATGGAACATCGACGATCGGCCGCGCGAGTTCTTCGTTTTCCTCTTCATCCTGGCCACCGGCGTCTTCGGCGTCTTTGTGGCGCTCGATCTGTTCCATCTGTTCTTCTTCTATGAGATCGCCGTGTTCCCCATGTACCTGCTGATCGCCATCTGGGGCTGGCAGGTGACCCGGGAATACGCGGCGATGAAGTTGACGCTCTACCTGTTCATCGGCTCGGTGATCGCTCTCGTCGGCGCTTTGGTGATGGTCTACAGCAGCGGCCTGAAGACGTTCGACCTGCTGGCGCTGGAGCGGGCGGCGTTCTCGCCCGAGTTCCAGCGGCTGTGGTTCCCCTTCGTCTTCTTCGGCTTCGGCGTGCTGGGCGGCATCTTCCCCTTCCACAACTGGTCCCCCGACGGCCACGTGGCCGCACCGACCGCGGTCTCGATGTTCCACGCCGGCGTGCTGATGAAGCTGGGCGCCTTCGCCGCGCTGCGCGTGGGCATCATGCTTCTGCCGGATGGCGCGCGCTTCTGGTCGCCGCTCATCCTCGGTCTGGCCACGGTCAATGTGATCTACGGCGCCTTGATCGCCATGGTGCAGACCGATTTCAAGTACGTCATCGGCTTCTCGTCGGTGTCGCACATGGGGCTGGTGATGCTGGGGTTCGCCACGCTTAACCGCGAAGGCCTGACCGGCGCCGGGCTGCAGATGTTTTCGCACGGCGTGATGACGGCTCTCTTCTTTGCCGTCGTCGGCATGGTCTACGACCGGGCGCACACGCGCGACCTGCCGAGATTGGGGGGCTTCTCGAAAGCCATGCCGCTGGTGGCAGTGGCCTTCATCATCGGCGGTCTGGTCTCAATGGGCATGCCCGGCTTCTCGGGATTCGTGGCGGAGTTCCCGATCTTCCTCGGCCTGTGGCAGCGCCAGCCGGAGGTGGCTCTGATCGCCGCTCTGGGCATCGTGATCACGGCAGCCTACATCATGCGTGTCGTCGGCCGCGTCTTCTTCGGCCCTATGCCGGCCGAGTTCGAGGGGCACATCGGTGCCATCACGGTTCAGGACCAGGTGGCCCTGGTCGTGCTGTGCGCCCTCCTGATCTTGATCGGCGTCTATCCGGCAGTCATGGCGCCCCTCGTGCAGTCTGGGGCTGACGCCGTATTGCTCCTGGTGGGAGGTGGGTGAGTGATCATCCCGAGCTTCCATCCCTCGATGATTCTCGCCATCCTCCCGGAAATCCTTCTTCTGGCGCTGGCGGCGCTCATCCTGACTGTGGATCTGTTTCTTCCCGCGTCAAGGAGACTCAGCCTGGGCTGGCTGAGCGCTGTCGGATTGACGATCATCCTTGCCGTCACCCTGGGCTTGAGTGGCAGGGCGCCTCAGGGTTTGCTTTTCGGAGGGATGTTGCGCAACGACGGGTTGGCGCTGGCCTTCCGCGTGCTCTTCCTGTTCTCGGGCGCTGTCACCTGCCTGCTGTCGCTCGGACTTCGGAGCGTCGCTTGGCGCGGTGAATACTATGCGCTGATGGTCGTCTCGATCCTGGGCATGAGTCTGATGGCCTCGGCCGCCGATCTGATCATGCTGTATCTGGCGTTCGAGTCCACCTCCATTCCACTGTACGTCCTGGCCGGGTTCATGAAGCGCGACCAGAAGTCCACCGAATCGGGGCTGAAGTACTTCCTCTTCGGGGCACTCACCTCCGCCGTGATGCTCTACGGGTTTAGCCTGCTCTACGGCCTCTCGGGCGAGACCAATCTCTACCGTCTGGCGGGCGCTTTCCAGGCGGGTGGTTTGGCGCCCTGGGTGCTGATGAGCGGAGCGTCCCTTGTCCTGGTTGGATTCGGATACAAGATTGCAGCCGTGCCCTTTCACTTCTGGACGCCCGACGTCTACGAGGGGGCGCCTACGCCGATCACGGCCTTCGTCTCGACCGCCTCCAAGGCGGCCGGGTTCGCAGTCCTGCTGCGCTTCATGCTGGCCGTCTTCCCTGGCATCGAGCCGTACTGGCCAGGCATGCTCGCGGCTGTCGCCGCCGCCACAATGACGCTTGGGAACCTGCTGGCGTTGGCTCAGAAGAACATCAAGCGCCTGCTGGCGTACTCTTCGATCGCCCATGCCGGCTATGCTCTTATCGGCATCGTGGCGCTGAGCCAGTTCGGCGCGGCCAGCACGCTGTTCTATCTGATTGCCTACGTGGTCACCAATCTCGCGGCCTTTGCCGTCGTGATCCTCTTCGCTCGGTCCGCCGGATCGGAGGAGATCGCCGACTACGCGGGGCTCAGCCGTCGGGCGCCTGGCATGGCGCTTGCCCTCTTGGTGGCGCTGCTGTCGTTGGCCGGGATGCCGCCGCTGGCCGGGTTCGTGGCCAAGGTGTACGTCTTCGCCGCGGCCGTCGAGAGCGGGTGGATCTGGCTGGCCTTTGTCGGAGTGCTGAACTCCATCATCGGTCTGTACTACTACCTGACGGTGCTCAAGGTGGTCTATCTGTTCCGCTCGGAGCACGAGGACAAGCCCATCGCGGTCCCGCTGGGTTACGGGCTGGCCCTCGCGGCATGTGTGGCGGCGATCCTGATCATCGGCTCGCTCAGCGGGCCGTGGCTGGGTTGGGCAGAGGCCAGCGCGCAAGGCCTGTTCTAGATGGCCACCATGTGCGCGCGACAGGTCGGGTCCAGAGCGCTCCCGGCTGTGACCTTGTGATACAATTCGCCCCCGATGAGCCAGGCAGCACGCACGCCCGAGCCGGGGCAGCCGCGTCAGGCCCTCCGCCTTGCCCTGCTGGGCGTAATCGGGCAGGTGGGCTGTCTGACTCTCATCATCGTCACGGTGGCCCTGGGTGTGGGACTGTGGCTCGACAGCCAGCTGGGCACCCAACCTCTGTTTGCCCTGATCCTGGTGTTGGGAAGCGTCCCGATCACCGTCTACCTGATGGTTCGCATCGTGCTGTCGCTGGCGCCGCGGCTGCAGGTCAGCGCCAGCCCGCCGGCCCGGGCGTTGGAACCGAAGGAGGAGCCTGAAGGTGGGAGACGCTCAGACTCAGGCAGCTAAGCGGAAGTGGCGTTTCGGTTTCCACCGCTGGCTGATCCTGGCGCTGATTATCCTCAACGTGGTTGCGGTTCGAGCATATGCTCCGATTCGCCCGCACATCCAGGCAGCGCCGGAGGTGGTGGCCGGTCCCTTCTCGGTTCCCCTGCTGGGCACAGTTGATCTGACCAACACGATGATCTCATCCTTCCTCGCGGTCGTTCTGCTTGCGCTGATGGGGCTGAGCTACTACCGGGCGGTTCGGCGCGGCGCCGCCATCCTGACGGGGCTGCCCGGGCTGCTCGACACCGTGCTCGAGGCCTTGTTCAACTTGGTCGAATCCGTTGCCGGCAAGCGAGCGAGTCACATCTTCCCCTGGGTGGCGACCATCGTCCTGCTGGTGCTGGTCGTCAACTGGATGGCGATTATCCCTGGCGTCGACAGCATCGGCTGGCTGCATGAAGTGCACGGCGAAGTGGAAGGCTACCCGAAGCAGGAGCTCTTTCGCATCGGCGAGCTGCCTGTGAGCGCCATCGTCAAGACAGAGGCGGCGCATGGCGAGGAGGACGATCATGCCCACCACTACGGCGTGATCCCCTTCGTGCGGCCTGCGTCGTCGGACCTCAACTTCACGCTGGCCCTGGCCATCATCGCCGTCACGCTCACCGAGGTCATGGGCGTCCGCGCCAACGGCCCGCGTTACTTCAAGAAGTTCTTCAACTTCGGCCCGGCGTTGAAGATGTGGACGCGGGAACACCTGGGCGCTTTCGATGTCCTCTTCCCCTTTATCGACATCTTTGTCGGCCTGCTGGAACTGGTGGCCGAAGTTGCCCGGCTGATATCGTTCTCGTTCCGTCTCTTCGGCGTGGTATTCGCCGGCTCGGTCGTCCTGTTTCTCATCGGCTCGCTGGTTCCCGTGTTTGTCCAGTCGGGCTTCGTGGCGCTGGAAATCTTCTTCGGCCTGATCCAGGCCATGGTCTTCGGCATGCTTACCCTGATTTTCGTCACCCTGGCCACGCAGTCGCACGATCAGCACGGCGAGGCCCATGCGAAGGCGCACTGACCCTGCAGCAACCATCCGGAGGAAGACGCGCACATGACCCCTGAAGTGGCACAAATCCTGGTCGAGGGAATCGTCAAAGGGCTGAAGTTCCTGGGCGCGGGCCTGGCCATGGTGGGCACGCTCGGTGCTGGCCTGGGGATCGGCCTGCTGGGCAGCGGAGCGGTGCAGGGCATCGCCCGCAACCCCGACGCTGCCGGGGCGATCCAGATCAACATGATCCTGGCCATCGCCTTCGCCGAGGCCGTCGCCATCTACGCCCTGGTGGTGGCGATGCTCATCCTCTTCACGGGCTAGCCGCGAGAGGCGGAGAGGAGGACACCCTTGGCAGGTCTCGGAATCAACCTGGGCTATCTGCTGGTCCAGGTCTTCAGCTTCCTGATCATCTTCGTGCTGTTGCGGGCGCTGGTGTACAAGCCGATGCTGAGAATGCTCGAGCGCCGGCGCCAGGCAATTGCGCAGGGCCTTGAGGATGCGCGCGTCGCTGCGGAGGCGCGCGCCAGTGCCGAGAAGGACGCACAGGAGGTGCTGGCCAAGGCCCAGCACGAGGCCAGCCAGCGCCTGCAGCAGGCGGCCGAAGCCGCCGAGCAGGTAGCGCGCGAGATCAAGGCGGCCGCGGAGAAGGAGGCAGCTCAGATCCGCGCCGCCGCCCTGGCCGAGGCCGAGCAGGCCAAGCTGCAGGCCCTGGCGGACCTGCGCGGCCAGGTGGCAGCCCTTTCGATCGCCGCCGCCGAACGCATCATCCGGGAATCCCTCGATGAGCGGCGCCAGCGTGCCCTCGTCGCCGAGTTCTTCAGTGGCTTGAGGGAAGGCAAGGTGGCGCTGCTCGAGGGAGAGGAGCTCTCTGGGGGCAGCGTGGAAGTGACCAGCGCGCTGCCTCTGACGCCGGAGGAGCAGCAGGTCATCCGTCAGGAGATCACCAGCAAGGTCGGCGCTGGCTCGAGCATCACCTTCCGGGTGGATCCGGCCGTCCTGGGCGGCCTGATCATCAGCGTCGGGGACCGGGTGCTTGACGGCTCGGTTGCCGGCGCACTCGAGGGCATGCGTCACTCGTTTCGCTGATGTGAAGGGACCCCGGGGCGTGCATGCGCCTGACTGAACTCCTGCGCGAGGTTCCGGGCATCGCCGCTGGCGACGTGCCGGACCTCGAAGTCACGGCCCTCACTTCCGACTCGCGCCAGGTGACCCCTGGCGCGCTGTTCATTGCCGTTCGCGGGGCGACGATCGATGGGCATCAGTTCCTCGGGGCCGCGGCGCAGGCAGGGGCCGCGGCTGCCCTCGGCGAGAAGTCAATCTCCGGCCTGCCGATTCCCTACTTTCAGGTCCCCGACGCTCGACTGTCGCTGGCCCATCTGGCCGCCGCCTGGAACGGCCGTCCGGCGCGGCGGCTTGTGATGATCGGCGTCACCGGCACGGACGGCAAGACGACGACCTGCAACTTGATTCACCACATCCTACTCGCCAGCGGCATCCGGGCGGGCATGATCACGACGGTCAGCGCTGTCATCGGGGAGCGCGTTCTCGACACCGGCTTCCACGTCACCACCCCGGATGCTCCCGCCATCCAGGGATACTTGGCCGAGATGGTGCGGGCAGGCCTCACCCACTGCGTCCTTGAAGTGACCTCTCATGGGCTGGCGCAGCAGCGAGTGGGTGCCTGCGAGTTTGATGTGGGCGTGATCACCAACGTCACTCACGAACACCTCGACTACCACGGCTCGTTCCAGGAGTATCTCGAGGCCAAAGCCCTGCTCTTCCGTGGCCTTGGGGAGACGCCGCCCAAGCCCACGGCACCGCCAGCGGCGGCCATCCTGAATGCTGACGATGGATCTTTCGACTTCCTGCGCCAACTGACCAGAGTCCGCACGATCGCCTACGGGCTGGGGGAGAGGGCAGCGGTCCGGGCGGAGGAGGTTGAGGCGTCGGCGATGGGCCTCCGCTTCCGGGTCCGGGGCGCGACATACCAGGTCGATGTCGCCTCGCCGTTGGTGGGCGAGTACAACGTCGCCAACTGCCTGGCGGCGATGGCAGCCACGGTCGATGGGCTCGGGGTGTCCCCGGAGGTGGCGGCGCAAGGCATCGCCTCGCTGACATCGGTCCCGGGACGCATGGAACGAATCGACCTGGGGCAGCCTTTCACAGCCATGGTGGACTTCGCCCACACGCCCAACGCGCTGCGACAGGCGCTCGCCGCGGCCCGCAAGTTGAGCCGGGGAAGGGTGATCGCTGTCTTCGGCTCGGCCGGACTGCGCGATCGGGAGAAGAGGCGCATGATGGCCGAGGTCTCTGCCGAGATGGCGGATCTGACCATCTTGACGGCTGAGGACCCGCGCACCGAGTCGCTCGATGCCATCCTGGAGGAGATGGCCCAGGGGGTCCGCTCGCGCGGCGGCGAGGAGGCCCGCACCTTCTGGCGCATCCCCGATCGCGGCCAGGCGCTGCGCTTCGCCGTGGGATTGGCGCAGCCCGACGACCTGGTCATCGCCTGCGGCAAGGGGCACGAGCAGTCGATGTGCTTCGGAGAGACCGAGTATCCGTGGGACGATCGCCTTGCATTGCGGGCGGCGCTCTCCGACCTGCTTGACCTACCCGGCCCGGCGATGCCCCGCCTGCCCACCAGTCTGTGACCCACTTCCCCGGACCTTCGGGCGGGTTGCGGGAGGCCAGCCTTTGGGCTAGAGTAGGGCTTGCCTCGGCCTGCGATGGGACGAGGTCAGCCGTGAGGGCTCCGCACGACTAGGAGTGCGACATGGGTACTTCGCTCGAACAAGTCCCGAGTGGGAAGCACCTGGCCTTCCTCGATCTGGCCTCCTTCGAGGACGGTGCCGCCGTGCGCGGCGGCTGCCTGGTCACCGACCTGCTGACGCGGCCGGTCGAGTTCCGCGTCAGTGGCGCCATTCGCCCCACGAGTCTGCAGAAGGTGCTCTATGGCGACCTCCTGATGGAGTATATCTGCAACGACCTCATCGGATTGCCCATCCTGCAGGCACTCGAGACCAAGCCCGAATGGGTGCTGGTGCGAGAAGCGGAATTTCTCAAGCTCCGCCCACGGATGGAAATCCCCGTCCTGTGGGTGCGGCCGGCGGCCGAGGGTCAGTTCGTCCTGCAGGCCTATCCGGGCTACGAGCAGGAGGCAGAAGGCGGACGCGAAGCGCTCCCCCGCCGCCTGCGCGGCCGCAGCATCCTCGAGCCCTTCGTTCGCGTGCGCAATGCGCTGGAAGAGGCACACAACCTCAAGGTAGGCGAGGTGCGCACGACCTGAGATGTTTCGCCTGCGTTTGACCGCCGGCCGCGCCACCGCTCCCCTGGGCCAGCCGCCCATCGCGGCGGCACGCGGCATCGAGATTCCGCTGCCAGACATCGTCTTGTTCGCGGAGCCAGTCGAAATCACCCTGCAGGCCGACAGCCCCCACGGCCTCGTCTACAGCGCACCGCCGACCCCGCCCAGTCAGCGGCTCGATGCAGCGGTGCTGGAACCGTTGGCGACTGCTTCGCTTGATCCGCGACTGCTGCCGAGCGACGATGGTGAGCTGTTCTTCCAACACCTTGACCTCCCAACCATTGGCGGGGGCCGCATCCTGCTGCCCGTGCCGCAGCGCCTTGGCAGCGCACCCTCTTTGCCGCGCGCCTCTGGCAGCCGCAGAGACGTCGCCTGGCGCGCCCACGCCTTCCTCGAGCCCGGGCCCTCCCTCAATGCCGAGTCCGTCTACCTCGGCTTCCCCAGGGCCCTCCGGCCCTACCAGATCGAAGCCGTGCACCAACTTCACAGCCATGAAGGTTTCCTGCTGGCGGACGATCCCGGCACCGGTAAGACCGTCACCGCCTGCGCCGCCCTGCAGGTGCTGTTCCAGTCCCGTCAGGTCCGCCGGACTCTCATCATCTGTCTCGAAGGCGGGGCGCGCCATTGGGCCACTCATCTGTCGACCTGGGCCCCGGGCCTCGCCGTCACCGCTGTCCACGGCGACTGGCAGTCCCCCGCCGACGTCTTCCTCGTCGACTACGACAGCCTGGCAGCCGACCTCGATGCCGGACGCCTCACTCCGGAGACAGCGACCTTCGACCTGATCGTGCTCGACGACGTCCACGCCCTTCAGCGCCGCGCCGGACAGCCTCAACCGATGCTGGACCGCCTCACTGCCAAACGACGCTGGGCGCTGGCCGGAGCCTTGCCGCGCGAGGCCGGCGAGTGGCTGACCATCTTTGGTTTCCTCACACCCGACCGAGGCTTGCGCGCCTCGGAAATCACCCTCCCCAACCTCACCCGCCGCTTCCTGCCAGATACTCTGCGCCGGACAAAGGCCGAACTGGTCGACCAGCTCCCGCGCCTGACCCGCGACGAGTTGTGGGTCGACCTCGACCCTCGGCAGAGCGACGCCTACGAGGCCATCCTGCTCGAAGAGCGTGAAAGGCTGTCTGCCCTGGGCGCAGCCGCCTCGCGCTCGCACCTCGAGGCTGCCCTGCATCGACTCCATCGCGCCTGCAACTTCGCTCCGGGATCGCTTGATGGCTGCAAGGTCCGCCCTCTGGTGAATGTCGTCGAAGACATCGTGTCGGCCGGAGCCAAGGTGGTGGTCTTTACGCAGTTTCACGGCCGAGAACTCGAGGACCTGCGCAGGGTGCTGGAGGCCTATGGCGCGGTCGTCGCGGACTCCGAAGGGTCGGAGGAGGAACAGAGTCAGGCGCTTCAGCGCTTCCGCACAGAGGCGGGGCTGCACGTCCTCCTGGCTGACGATCATCTCAGGCCAAGCGGAGGTCCCCTCGTCGAGGCTAGCTACATCATCCATTTCGATCACAGTTGGAACCCGGCCGTGCGGCGCCGGGCAGAGACGCGGCTACACCCGGACCCAGGACCAGTCGTGGCTGTGAACGTCATCGAGTTCTGGGTGGCCGACACCATCGACGAACGGCTGCACGAGCTGCTGGCCGAACGCTCGCTGCTTCCGGCAGACCTGCCGCACGACGTTCGCGCCCCGTTGCTCGAAGACCGCCTGACCCCGGCAGACCTGATGCAGCGTGTTCTCCAGGTGCCGCCGATGGCCAGTCCCCCGGCGCTGGTGCAAGCGCCTGAGATGCTGGCCGCTGTGACGGCGACGGAAGAGCCGCCAGTCGCTCCTGCGCCTCCAGCGGAAAAGCAGCCGGCCGTCACGTCGAGGCCGTTGGAGGTCATACCCACTGTCATCGAATCTCCGGCTGAAGAGCCGCTCCCTTCAGGGATGACGACCCCTGCCCCCACAGAGCCAGCGCCCCCGGTGGCAATCGAAAAGCCCGCTCCCAAGACGGCCGAGGGTCTGCTGGCTGCTGTCATGCGCTTGATCAAGAATCTCGGGTTCGAAGAGGCGGAAGTGGTGCGTGGTCCGGCTGTGGCAGGCGGGGATGTGGTTGTCCGGCGTCGGTCAGGCACAGAAGAGGAACGCGTCCTCGTGCGCTGCATCCCGAGCACGAAGGACGTGGGGGTGGGAGAAGGACGTGAGCTGCTGACGGCGCTCAACTCTCGACCCGCCCTCGCAGCGGCCTACCTGGCCACGACCGCGGATTTCACGCCCGCCTGCCGGCGGCTTGCGCTGGAGACCGGCGGCAGGCTGAGACTGATTTCGGGCGCAGAGATCGATCGCTACCTGCACCTTGAGGGAGAGGCCTGAACCGGCGCGCCGGGCGGTCCTGATGTCCGAGCCGTCGGCCGGTTTCTTGCAAGGGACAGAGTCTGTCTTAACGCCATCCGCCAACGAGGACAGCGAGAAGGCCCGGGAGGGCCTGGATCGCCAGGTGACGACGCCCTGAAGCGCACTCGATTCCCACTGACACTCCTTGCGGCCTTTGCACCGGTGCTCTTGGCTTCGGCCTCGGTGCCATGGCCGGGCGCGGCTGCCTACCCGGCACCACCGCAGGCTGCGAAGCAAGCCGTCGTGCAGCAGCTTCTCCCACGCGCGCAGCAATCCGGCTCAGTGCGCGTCCTGGTCCGCCTGAACGTGCCCTTTCAGGCGGAAGGCATGCTTCCAGGCCGGCTGGCTGTCCTGGCCCAGCAAAGGGGCATCGCCCAGGCGCAGGACGCTCTGCTGCGGCGGCTGAACGCGTTTTCCAGCCGCCTGGCCCGCCGCTACACCCACGTCCCCATCCTGGCCCTGGAAGTGAGCGCTGGGGCGCTGACGGACCTGGCTGCCAACCCTGCCGTGGCTGCCATCGAACAGGACGTACCGGTCCCGCCCGCCCTGGCTCAGAGCGTTCCGCTCATCGGCGCGGATGCACTCTGGAGGGACGGGTTCACCGGCTATGGCTGGACGGTTGCCATCCTCGACACCGGCGTCGATGGTTCGCATCCCTTCCTGGCCGGAAAGGTGCTGGCGGAAGCCTGCTTCTCCACCACTTCCCTCTTTGACGGTTCGAGCACGCTCTGTCCGAATGGGCAGCAGAGCCAGATTGGAACAGGGGCCGGCGTGAACTGCACGCCGTCGGTGACGGGCTGCGATCATGGCACCCAGGTCGCCGGCATCGCCGCTGGCAGCGGCGGGACCTTCTCTGGCGTGGCGCGCGACGCAAGCATCATCTCCATCCAGGTCTTCTCGCGCTTCGATAGCGAGTCCGCCTGCGGCCCGGGCCAGGCCCCCTGCCTGCTTTCGTGGACGAGCGACCAGTTGGCCGCGCTTGATTGGCTCTACTCGCAGCGGGCAGCCTACAACATTGCCGCCGCCAACCTCAGCCTGGGCGGGTCCACCCCCCACTACGCTCCTTGCGCAGGCTCCTCGCTGAAACCGTCGATCGACAACCTGCGTGCCGCAAATGTCGCCACCGTCATCGCCGCCGGCAACTCCGGCTGGACGAGCGCCATCGCCCGCCCGGCCTGCGTCCCCTCCGCAATCAGCGTTGGCTCCACCACTAAGGCCGACCAGGTCTCGTACTTCTCGAACGTCGCCTCCTTCATGAGCCTGTTCGCGCCCGGGTCCTCGATCACATCGTCCCTCCCTGGGGGCGGCTATCAGACCTGGAGCGGAACGTCGATGGCGGCGCCGCACGTGGCCGGCGCCTGGGCGCTGCTGCGCCAGGTGGCGCCCGATGCCACGGTCGATCAGATACTCGCCGCGCTCGTGAACTCGGGCAGCCCCATCAATGACCAGCGGCCGGGCGGCAGCGTGACGCGGCCTCGCATCCAGGTGGACGCCGCTGCGACGCGGCTGCAGCCGCAGACGACTCCCAGCGCGACCGTCACCGCGACTGCCACCTCGACGGCCACCTCCACCCCGACTCCCACCCACACCCCGACGCCCACGCTCACCCCCACTGCCACCGGGACCCCCACCAGCACCGCCACAGTGACGGCCACGAGTACGCCCACGGCGACGGCGAGTCCTTCCGCGGGTGATCTCAACCTCGACGGCCAAGTCAACGTGATCGACGTGCAGCTGTGCGTCAACGTGTTCCTTGAGGTTGAGACCGAACCGGGCGTCGTCGCGCGAGCCGACATGAATGCGGATGCGCAGGTGAACGTCATCGACGTTCAGCGGATTGTGAACGTGTTCTTGCTGGGCTGACGCATGTGCTCTCTGGGGGAACAAGCGCGTACTGGTACGGCGGCGCCCGCATCGGGCGAGGAGTGCTTAGTGAGCAATACCACCTCGGCGGCGCCCTCGGCTGCGTGCGGCAGCTCGCGAATGCCTCCGTGAACGTCACCCTCGCCCGCTCCTACGAGCCCTTCGGCGATCCGCTCAGCAGCATCGGCGCCGGGGCTTCGATCTACGGCTTCACCGGCGAGCAGAGGGATGGGACGGGGCTGGTGTACCTGCGGGCGCGATACTATGCTACTTCCTTCGGCCCCTTCCTGAGCCGGGACCCATGGGAGGGCGATCCCAACCAGCCGATGTCATAGGAAACTCGCACTCGCGGGCTGCGGCCGTGTTCCGCGTCAGCGCATCATCTCCTTCAACGCTGACGCAATCCGGGGCACGTCTTCAATTGCGGTCTTCCATACCACGGCGGCGTCCACGCCAAAGTAGTCGTGAACAAGCTTGTCTCGCATGCCGGCGATCTCACGCCAGGGAATGGCCTGATGCCTCGCCTTCACGCTTGATGGGATCTTCTTGGATGCCTCTCCGATCACCTCCAGGGCACGGACCACAGCGAACTGGGTCTTCTCGTCCGCCAGGAACCGCTCCTCGTTCATGCCTTCCACGAAGAAGGCCACCTTGTCGGCGGCCTCAAGCATGTCCTGGAGGTAGTCGCGGCAGTCGCGTTTGCCCTTCATATTGGCACGATCTCGCTCAGGATGCGCTCGCCGATCCGGGGTTTCAGCGCCTCTCGCATGACGAGGTCCACCTTGACCCCAAGGCGTTCTGTCAGTTCATTCTCCAGCTCAATGAACCGGAGCAGGGAGGGGGTTTCGCGAAAACTAACCAGGATGTCCAGGTCGCTCGTGGGCCGGTCGCCTCCCTTCACGAGAGACCCGAAGACTGCTAGCTGGTCCACCTGGAATCTGGCCTCCAGCTCCGGCTTCGCGGCCCTGAGCGCCGCGATGACGTCCTCAATGCGTCGTCGCTTAGTCATGACCGTATTATACAAGACACATGGGGGGCCTGCTTGAAGAGGGCCATTTGCTGCCTCTTCTGGCACCGGAATTGCAGCCTCCAGGCGTTGAGCCGGAGGCCGGCCGGGACCTGGGTTGGGTTGAGGCTCGCCCGGCTGCAGGGTATGATGAGATGTCGGGACCGGAGGGAGACCGAGACTTTGGCTTTGCCATGACCCACCATCGCTTCATCCGCTGCCTTGGTCTCTTCCTGTTCCTGGCCCTGCTTCCGACGGCCGGGCAGGCGGGACCGGGTCGTTCGGCGTCCTCCGTTGTCGCCGTCATCGAGGGCGCCGAACGTCGCGGCGCAGGAGGCGCCTCGGCCGATCGTGCCGTCCTGCCTCGCAGCTGGCTGGCGGAAGCTGCCACAACCGGCCTCACCACTCGACTGCTCCCCTGGGCAATCGAGAACCAGCAGCTCTTTCTACCCTTCGGGCCTCCCCTGGCTGCTGGAGCGCGGCAGGTCTCGCTGCAGATCGGCCCGAGTTCGGAGTTGGTCTCCGATGGCCAGTTCGTCTGGGGTCCCAACGTCGGGCACTTCGACATCCGCCGCTACCTTCAGAGCTTCGGCTCACCCCTCGCGCCGTTCAGTGAGGATCTCGCCCTGTGGGCCGATTACTCAAGCGTCAACCCGATGATCCTGATCGCGGTGCTGCAACTCCAGCATGGAGTGCTGCTCGATCCGCAGGCTGCCAACGATCCGGACCAGGTGCGGCAGTGGATCCGGGACACCGCCCTCGAGCTGGCCACTGCCTACTACGAACACCTCCATACCTGGGGCAGCCGCAAGCCTGCCGGGTCACGCGCTGTGGGCTCGCCCGTCATCCAGCTTGCCGATGAAACCGTGGTGCAGCTGCGCGGCGAAGTGTCCTCGGGGACCTACGCCGTCCTCGACGTGCTGGGTGGCGGGGGAGACCTGGCTGCCCTCCAGGCCGTCGTCGCTCCCTCGGGCGAGTCGGCGTTCACCTCCGTCTTTGGGTCCCTGTTCCCTGGCGCCAATCTGCTGGATGCCTCCAACAACATCAATCCAGCCTCCGCCCCTCCAGCGCAGTTGCTCCAGTTCCCATTTCCCCAGGGCGCGAGCTGGTATTTCAACGGGCCCCACAGCTGGAACGGAGGCAGCGCTCCGCCTCCGTATTCGTCGATGGACTTCTACAGCGGCGGCGCCACGTGCAGCGCGCCCCCGAACCTGTGGTCGGTGGCTGGCGCCAGTGGCATCTCCTACCGCCCCTCCAACTATTCCTGCTGGCTCGAGATCGATCACGGCGGCGGTTGGACGACGAGCTACTACCACCTGCGCAACACCTACGCGGGCGGAGCCATCAGCCAGAATGCCGCCGTGGGGACCATTGCCTGCGAGGTCTGCGCCGGCGGCTTCGCCACCGGGCCCCACGTCCACTTCAGCCTGAAGTACAACGGCGCCTACGTCAGCCTGGAAGGGGTCGTGCTCTCAGGCTGGACCGTGCGCGTCGGCCCCAGGCCCTACAGCAGCGGCTGGCTCGAGCGCGATGGCCTCACCCTGAATCCCTACAGCCTGGTGCAGAACGACTACCACCTGTACTACCGGGAGAGCGAATACTCCCTGCGCTTCTACGGGAACGGCTATGGCGACCTCGACCGGGTGAAGATCGCCCTCGACGCCCCGGCCCGCCCGGTCGACGTCGGCGCCACCGACTTCACCCTCGAGTGGTGGATGAAGGCCAACGCCGCCGACAATCGCTCTCCGGCCTGCGCCCCCGGCGCCGACACCTGGACCGGCGGCAATATCCTCTTCGACCGCAACATCCAGGGGCCCGGCGACTACGGCGACTTCGGCGTCTCGCTGGCGGGCGGGGTGATCGCCTTCGGCGTGCACAACGGCACGAGCGCCCTCACCCTGTGCGGCACGCGCAATGTGGCCGATGGTCGGTGGCACCACGTGGCCGTGACTCGCCGGGCCAGCGATGGACTGCTCTCGATCTACGTCGACGGTGTCCTCGACGCCCAGGTCGATGGGCCGGATGGAGACATCTCCTACCGCGATGGCCGCGCCACCACCTACCCCAACGACCCGTTTCTGGTCATCGGCGCCGAGAAGTTCGACCTCAACCGCACCCTCTACCCCGCCTTCAGCGGCTGGATCGACGAGGTCCGTCTCTCACGAACACTGCGCTATACAGCGAACTTCACCGTGCCGACTGCCTTCTTCCTCACCGACGCCAATACCGTCGCCCTGTTTCATTTCAACGAAGGCACGGGCGACATGGTGAAGGATGTCTCGGGTCACCCCGGCGGGCCCAGCAACGCCACGCGGCGCTTCGGGGGCTCGCCCACCGCAGGCCCGGTCTGGTCGACCGACTCGCCCTTCGCCGCCACGCCAACGCCGACGGTCACCCCGACCGTGACGCTCACCGTCACACCGACCGCGACTGTGACCCCGACTCCTCTGGCAAGCGCCACTCCAACGCTGATCCCGCCGCCGAGCAACACCCCCACTTCATCGCCCACTCCCACCGATACGACCGCGGTGCCCACGCCCACAGGGACTTCCGCTGCCCCCAACCGCGCGGACATCAACCGCGATGGCCGGGTCGATGTCCTCGACGTGCAGCTGTGCGTGAACGTCTTCCTGGGAACGGTGAGCGACCCCGAAATCGCCGCACGCGCCGACGTGAACGGCGACGGGGCCGTGAACGTCATCGACGTTCAGACGGTGGTGAACGTCTTCCTGAACGGCTGAACCAGGTTGCCTGCGCTGAGACCCCGCTAACTAAACAGATTGCCAGCGTCGGGCTCTTCGGCCACTGCTGCCCGGCGGCGCCACAGCCACAGCGCGAGCAGCCCGCCAAGCGCCAGGGCCCCCACGGCGGCCACGCCGAGGAGGATGATCAGCCCGCCGATGGGGAGTCGGCCGGGCGACGTCGGGCTTGGGGGTGCGGTTGGCGCGGTGCCCTGGAGAGCCAGCGCTGTCGCGGTGGCTATGACCGCCTGATCGAACTGGCCCAGGGCCGTGGCGGTCGCCGCGACAGCGGTTTCGAGCTCGGGCGGAAAGGCATCCCAGGGCGTCGGCGTCTCGGGAGCAGGAGCCGCAGTTGTCTCGCCCGGAGCGAGCGGGGTGTGGCTGGCAGTTGGAACTTGGGTGGGCGCCGGTGATTGCGTGACGCTCGCGGTGGGGCTGGCCGTCCGGGTCAGCGTTGGAGCTGGCGTGGCGGTGCGGGTGAGAGTGGGGCCAATCGTAGGCGTGGGGCCGGTCGGGGTTGGGGTGGGCGCGATGTAGGGGGTTGCGGTGAGAGTGCGGGTCGGTGTGGATGTGGTGGTGCGGGTTGGCGTGGGCCCCACCGGCGTCGTGCTGGCAGTGGGGGTGCGCGTGCTGGTGGCTGTGGGCGTGCCAGTGCGCGTCACCGTGGGGGTTGGCGGGACCGTCGTGGCGGTCGGCGTCGATGTCGCCGGGGGAGCGAGCACCGTGAACGAGCCATCGGAGGTGGCGACGGGGACGCTGGACGCTCCCGGATCGCTGGCGATGGTGCTGCTGAGCGTGAGAGCGAACGTCCCGGGTGCGGCCCCGGCGAGCACGTCGAACCTCACCACTGCCACCGGGCCATCGGGGATGACATTCGTGTTCAGTCCGAGGATCATGACGCGGACGGTGCGGGAACTGGGACGGGAGCAGCTGATCAACTTCTCGGCTCTGTCCGCGGCAGAACCGAGCGCGACTGCAACGACGCCGCTGCAGGTTCCCGAGGGCACTCTGACCCGGCTGGCATCGAAGTTGAGGTCGAAGTTCAGCGCGGCCACCTGGGCCCCGCCCTGGGATGTCAGGCTCACCGGGATGGAGATGCCGGTTGTGCCTGGGAGGCCCGAGCCGCTGCCAACGGAGAGGAGGACTGCCTGAGGGGTCTGGGCTGTGGCACGGAAAGCAGCCGCCAGGGCCAGTGCGGCCAGGGAGACGCTCAGTGCGATGCGGGCGAGTGGTCTCATCGGCGAGGTCCTTTGCCTTACGGGGTCTTTCGGCGGCCCATCCTACCCCGCCAGGAAGAGATTGACAACCGCCTGCACGTCCAGCACGTTGACCGAGCCGTCGCCGTTGACATCTGCCCGGGCGATCAAGTCGGGATCGGTGATCGTTCCCAGGAAGACGTTCACGCAGAGCTGGACGTCGAGGACGTTGACGCTGCCATCCTGGTTGATGTCGGCGGGCGAGGGCGTGGCCGCCGGCGGCGTGGCAGTGGGCGTTGGAGTATCGCCAGGGGTCGCCGTGGGCGAAGCGGTGGGGGTGATGCTTGCTGTCGGCGATGGCGAGGCCGTTGGCGTGGGGCTGGGCGGGATCGCGGTGGCGGTGGGAGTGGGGCTCGGGCCTGCCGTCGGCGTGCGGGTGGGGGTGGGCGTTGGCGTGGGCGGCGGGACGTACCAGGGTGAGTCGAAGAGCCACTCGGGTCCGTTGGTTACGCCGCCGTAGACGCGGCGCCCGTTGCTCGGGCCGCCGGCCGCGCCCGACGTGTCGCCGATGACGTTGCCGTAGCCCTCATGGAAGTGGTATAGGCCGACCGTGTTGCCGTCGGTCGGGAAGCGGGCGGAGGGAGTTGGGTAGAGGCCGGCGTAGCGCAGTGTGTTGGAGATGCGGATCTCGGTGAGCCAGCCGCTGAAGGCGGGGTAGAGCGTGCGATTGATGTCGAACTTCTCGGCGCCGATGACCAGAAACGGGTCGTTGGGGTAGGTGGTGGCGCGGCCATCGCGGTAGGAGATGTCTCCATCCGGCCCATCGACCTGGGCGTCGAGGACACCGTCGACGTAGATCGAGAGCAGTCCATCGCTGGCCCGGCGAGTCACGGCCACGTGGTGCCACCGACCATCGGCCACATTGCGCGTGCCGCACAGGGTGAGGGCGCTCGTGCCGTTGTGCACGCCGAAGGCGATCACCCCGCCCGCCAGCGAGACGCCGAAGTCGCCGTAGTCGCCGGGTCCCTGGATGTTGCGGTCGAAGAGGATGTTACCGTAGAGCCAGGTGTCGGCGCCGAGGGCGCAGGCCGGAGAGCGATTGTCGGCGGCGAAGGCGCGCATCCACCACTCGAGGGTGAAGTCGGCCGCGCCAACGTCGACCGGGCGGGCGGGGGCGTCGAGGGCGATCTTCACCCGGTCGAGGTCTCCGTACCCGTTGCCGAAGAAGCGGAGCGAGTACCCTCCCGGAGGGTCCCACACTGGGGTGAAGACCGAGCCTTCGTAGAAGTAGGTGAGGATTTCGTCCCAGGTATTTCCGTTACGGGCCATGTCCCGCGAGTCATACTGGCCCATGCACCTGCCGGCGAGGCCGGCCGCGACGCACTGGCTGTAGTAGGCGCGGTAGTAAGCGCGGACGAGGTTTCCGCTGCGGGTCTGGCGCCAGTTCCAGGTGTACTCAACCGCGAGGTCGGTGCTGGTGTAGGAGACGGCCGGATTGTAGACCTGGTCGCAGGTGCTGTCGTAGACGTCGGCGTCGGGGTAGCGGCCGCCGGCGGCGATGATTGACCAGGCGTACATCTTGGCTGCCATGGCGCCGGCCCGCAGCGACTCCCATGGCCAGCTTGGAATCCACTCATTGGGCAGGACATGCTTCACATAGTCCATGAAGTCAACGGTCTGCACTGTGTAGGGGCGTGAGGTGTCGCAGTAGGGATAGCCTGTGACGCGCACGCGGATGGTCGCTGGCAGGGGCAGGGATATCTGGTTCAGGGGTGAGGCGCCGCCGAGGGCGAGCGCGTCCGGAAGACCGGGGACCTCCGGCCGGCCCTCGAGCGGGGGCACGAGGATTGTGACAGGTTCGGGTCCGAGGTCGGCCTCAAGGCGAAGGGTGTCGCCCTGGACCAGGAGCACGTCCTGGATTGTCCAGTCGCCATAGCCGGCCGCCGAGATCGTGATGGTGACGGCCAGCGTCGCTTCCGAGAGGGGCACAACCCAGCGGAAGCGGCCTGAAGGATCGGTGCCAGCCTCGAGGCCGAGGGCAGGGGCGGAGGCCCGCGCGCCAGAGATGGGCTGGTCGGTGTCGCGGTCGCGAGCGACGGCCTCGACGACTGCGGCGCTGCCATCCTGGGCAAGGGCCGGGACGAAGGGAGGTGCAGAGGCGGCGATGGCCCACAACGCCAGGGCGAGGGGTGCAGCAAGGCCCGCCGGCAACATCAGATGGGAAGTGGATTTCAGAAGACCGGTCATCGCCCTCCGGCAGTCGCCTCGCCGGCTCCGCAGTGGGGGCCGGGTGAGGGGAGCGAATGGCCTTGCCTGCGGCCATGGAGCAAGAACCGTGCCGCGCCTGT
Source organism: uncultured Anaerolineaceae bacterium (assembly GCA_964575425.1). Taxonomy (GTDB): domain Bacteria; phylum Chloroflexota; class Anaerolineae; order Anaerolineales; family E44-bin32; genus DATEAV01. The sequence goes on from CAZNRD010000023.1 coordinate 25,601, forward strand.
TTGCCGGCCTATGTGGCCTCATAATGTCCTGGAAATGGCAGTGAGTGTCAAGGGCCAAATGGTCCGGGAGGCGAAGGCTGCCTCGCGCGATGTCTGCGGGCTGCGGTGGAGAAGGGTTTGCGGTGCAGCGTCGTGTTAACGCTGTAAGGCAGTCGCACCCAGGGTCCATTCCCGAATTGACCCCGGCCGTGCCGCATGGTATCATGCCGCCCAATTGACCAGCCCCTGAGGCACTCTTATCCAGAGAGGCGGAGGGACCGGCCCTGTGAAGCCTCGGCAACCTACCGGCAGCCCGCTTCCGGTGTGGTGCCAACTCCGGCAGACGTTCGCTCTGGAAGATGAGAGGGTGGCCAGTGCACTGCACATTGCCCCTTCTCGCCTGGAAGGGGCAATTCGGGAACACTGGAGGCCTCGCCCGTGAGCAGTTCGTTCATGTCCTCGCCCCGACTTCTCTTCACCTCCGAGTCGGTCACCGAGGGACACCCCGATAAGATCTGTGATCAGATTTCCGATGCCGTGCTTGATACTTGCCTGGAGCAGGACCCGACTTCGCGCGTCGCCTGCGAGACGGCCGTGAAGACCGGCTTCGCCATCCTGCTGGGCGAGATCACCACACGCGCCCGCCTCGACTTCGACCAGCTTGTGCGCCGCGTCATCCTGGACATCGGCTTCGACGACAGCGAGAAGGGCTTTGATGGCAACACCTGCGGCGTGCAGGTGGCCATTGCCCGCCAAAGCCCGGACATCGCCCTCGGCGTCGATCGCGCGCTGGAGGCCAGGGTGGGCGAGATGACCGACGACGAGATCGAGGCCATCGGCGCCGGCGACCAGGGCATGATGTTCGGCTTCGCCTGCAGCGAGACACCGACCTACATGCCGATGCCGCTCTACCTGGCCCACCGCCTCACTCGCCGCATGGCCGAGGTGCGCAAGCAAGGACTGCTGCCATGGATGCGGCCCGATGGCAAGTCGCAGGTGACGGTCGAATACCAGCACGGCCAGCCGAAGCGCATCGACACCATCCTCGTCAGCACGCAGCACGCGCCCGAGGTCTCCCAGGAGGAAGTGTGCCAGGGAGTGATCCAGCACGTGATCCAGCCCGTCATGCCCGCGGAGCTCCTCGACGGCAGGCCGAAGATCTACGTGAATCCCACGGGCCGGTTTGTGGTGGGCGGCCCGCTGGGAGATGCCGGCGTCACCGGGCGCAAGATCATCGTCGACACCTACGGGGGTATGGGGCACCACGGCGGTGGCTGCTTCAGCGGCAAAGATCCGACCAAGGTCGATCGCTCCGGGGCGTATGCCGCGCGCTGGGTGGCCAAGCACATCGTGGCCGCCGGCCTAGCAGAGCGCTGCGAGATCCAGGTTGCCTACGCCATTGGCATTGCCCGGCCGCTCTCGGTGACCGTCGAGACCTTTGGCACGGGCCGCCTGCCCGACGAGATGATTGCACACCTGATCCACGAGCACTTCGACCTGCGGCCCGGCGCCATCATCCGCGACCTCGACCTGCGGCGGCCCATCTTTCGCCAGACTGCCACCTATGGCCACTTCGGCCGCGACGACATCGACCTGCCCTGGGAGCATCTCGACCGCCTGGAGGCCCTGCGCCGCGCCGCCGGCTTTTGACAACCACGGTCATCGCCCGTATAATTCCTTGCATGCGCGGCCTGCACCTCTCGTTCCCACCCGCACCGCACAACCTCACCTCACGGTCTGGTTGAGGCTGTGGCAGGAACGCGCACCCATCGGCTTCCCAGATCGGAGGGGAAGCCGATTTTCGTTCGGGGAGTGAGGAACCGCTGATGGACCTGAAAGAGCTGACCTCCGCCATGCACCGTTTGGTCGAGGCCAAGGGCTGGTATCGCCCCGACAGCCCTCGCCCCCAGACGCCGCGCAACCTCGCAGCTTCGCTTGTCATCGAGGCCGCTGAGGTGCTGGAGCACTTCCAGTGGTCCGAGACCCCTGCCGACCGCGAGGCCCTGGCCTCGGAGCTGGCGGACGTGGCGCTCTACCTGCTCCAGCTGAGCAGCCTCAACGAGATCGATCTGGAGCGGGCCGTCCTGGAGAAGCTCGGGGTCAACTACACTCGCGAATGGTGAGGGATGAGAATCCTGGCCCTTTCCGACCAGGTGATCGATTTCCTGTACAGCCCGCTGGTGCGTGAGCGGTTCAGCGATGTCGACGTCGTCGTCGGGTGCGGCGACCTGCCCGCCCACTACCTCGAGTACGTCATCACCCAGCTCAATGTCCCTCTGCTGTATGTCCCTGGAAATCATGACCCCGATGACCTGCGTGTCCCCGGAGGACTGGACCTTGACGGCGTCGTTGCTCGGGTGAAGGGTGTGCTCTTCGCCGGCCTGGGCGGAAGCCGCCGCTACAAACCCGACGGCAGGCACCAGTACAGCGAGTCCGAGATGCGCTGGCGGGTGGGGCAGCTGATCGTACAGCTTTGGCTCGGCCGCCTGCGAGGCCAGCGGGGCCTGGATGTCCTCGTCACCCACGCCCCGCCATTCCGCATCCATGACGCTCCGGACCTGCCGCACACCGGCTTCGCCGCCTATCATGCGCTGTGGACCTTCTTCCGTCCCCAGCTCGTCGTGCACGGCCACACCCATGCCCAGCGCAATCTTGAGACTACCGAGACGATCATCGAGGGGACGCGCATCGTCAACGTCATCCCCTACCGGGTCGTCGAGGTCAAGGTGCCAGCATGAGCGAGATCGACGCCCGTTCGGAAGCCGACTTCCACGGGGCTCGCCTGAGGTCGTTCCTGCTCGAGGTGGTGGGGGCCCTCACCGGTCATCCCCGCCGCCTGCTCGCCTTCGACCAGGTGCGGGAGAAGCTGCACCTGGGGGGTCCCGTGTATCGCGGCGTCGAGAGCGTGCCGCTGGAGAAGATCGTGGGCAGCGTCGACCGCTATCGCGACTTCGATCGCGCCTTCCTGCCCACCCAGTCGCACACCGAGAGTCGCTGGCATCGCGTCAATCGCGCCTGGTACGACGAGGTCAGCCTGCCCCCGGTGCTGCTCTATCGCGTTGGCGAGGTATACTTCGTCGTCGACGGGAACCACCGGGTCTCGGTGGCGCGCAGCAAAGGTCAGAAGTTCATCGATGCCGAGGTGCGCGAGTGCAGCGCGCGCGTGCCGCTGACGGCCGACGCTTGTCCCGGAGACCTGGAGCGCCTGGGCGAGCGGGTCGAGTTCCTGGAGCGGACACAGATCGATCGCATCCGGCCGGGGGCCGTGATCGAGCCGACGGTCCTGGGCGGTTACGATCGCCTGATCGAGCACATCGCCGTCCACCGCTACTTCATGGGGCTGGATGCCGGCCGCGAGGTCGCTGAGGAGCAGGCTGTGGCGCACTGGTATGACACCCTCTACCGTCCGGTGGTCGAGGTCATTGAGCGCTCGGACATCCTGGACGAGTTCCCTGGTCGGACGGTGGGAGACCTGTATCTGTGGGTGATGGATCATCTGCACTACCTGCGCGAACGATCGGGAAAGGGCTCGATCGGGCCGGCCGAGGCCGCCGCCGACTTCGTCGAGAGAGTTGCCAATGACTGACCCCGGGGCGGCCGCGGCTGACATCAACCAGGCGGTCGAGGCCTGGCCCTGGCCCTTCAGCCGGGCGGACATCACCGCTGGCCTGCGCCGCCACCTAAGCGACAACACGATCCAGGTGCTCGCTGTCCAGCCGGCGAAGATGCGCTACCTCCGCCCCTCCATCGGGCGCGTGCGCGGCCTGAAGGCCGAGTATCAGGGCAGCCATGGGCCGCGCACGATCCGTCTCGTCGTGAAGGAGCCACGCGGGGCGACCCGCACCGGCCTGGCTGGCGCCGGCCGTCGCGAGGTGGGCGTCTACCAGTCGCTGGCCGCGCAGCTCCCGCTCTCCACCCCGGCGTTCATCGCCGGCGCCCCTACGGGAGACTGGCTCCTGCTGGAGGCGCTGCAGCCCGTGCGCGATGCGCCTCAGTGGCTGGCCGAAGACTACCGCTCAGCCATCGACGCCCTCAGCAGCCTGCACGATCGCTTCTGGGACCTGGGGGAGGACCTCGACGCGTTTCCCTGGCTGAGCCGCCCCATCGACGCGGACTTCGAGATCCATGTCGCGGCCGCGGCTCAGGCGATCGAGCGCATCGTGGCCGAGGGCCAGCCGGCGCCGCTGGCCGCCGTCCCGGAGCGAATGCAGGTGCTCGCCCGACTGACGACCCTGGCCGAGCACGTGGTCGCACCCCTGCGGGACGTGCCGCGCACGTTCCTGCACGGAGACTACTGGCCCGGCAACATCGCCGTGCTCAAGAACCGCAGCCAGGTCGTCTACGACTGGCAGCTGGCCGGCGTCGCCCCCGGCGTCATGGATCTCCTGGTGTTCCTGACGAAAAGCGAATGGTGGTTCGGCGCGCTGCCCATGAGCAGCGAGGAGATCGTCGGGCTGTACCGCTCGAACCTCGCCAGTCAGCTGGGTGTGGTGTGGTCCGACGAGGACTGGGAGCGCCTGTGGGACCACGCCTTGATGTGGCGCTTCCTGCAGGAATGGGTCGACCTGCTCGCGGCAACGCCAGGGCCGATCCTCGAAACGCGCGCCGAGCAGCTGGACCGCATCTGGCTCTACCCGGTGACGCAGGCAGTGCGGCGCAGGCTGGGCGGACGCGCAGCGCATGCCTGAGCCCACGATGGCGCCGCGAGAATGAAGAGGCAACGCACGCCGGCGCGGCGACCGGCTGGCGAGTTCTGGTCGAGGAGCAATCATGGCTGAAGAGCGACTTCCTGCGCGATCAGAAGACTTCTCCGAATGGTACAACCAGTTGGTGCTACGGGCTGAACTGGCGGATTACGCGCCCGTTCGAGGCTGCATGGTCGTGCGGCCGTACGGCTGGACGCTGTGGGAAAACGTCCAGGCGGCACTCGACCGGCGCTTCAAGGCCACCGGGCACGTCAACGCCGCCTTCCCCTTGCTCATCCCAAAGAGCTTCCTAGAGAAGGAGAAGGAGCACGTCGAGGGCTTCTCGCCGCAGCTGGCAGTGGTCACGATCGGCGGCGGAGAGGTGCTGGAAGAACCGCTCATCGTGCGGCCGACCTCAGAGACCATCATCGGCCACATGTATGCCAAGTGGATCAAGTCCTACCGTGACCTTCCGGTGCTTATCAACCTGTGGAATTCGGTGGTGCGATGGGAGGTGCGAACAAAGCTCTTCCTGCGCACGGCGGAGTTCTACTGGCAGGAGGGCCACACGGCGCACGCCACCGCCGAGGAAGCCGAGGCCGAAGCACACCAGATGCTCGACGTTTACGCCGACTTCGCCGAGAACGAAGCTGCCGTTCCTGTGGTATCCGGCCGCAAGAGCGAGTCGGAGAAATTCGCCGGCGCGCTGCGCTCCTATTCGATCGAGGCCATGATGGGCGACACGCGCGCCCTTCAGGCGGCCACCTCGCACAACCTCGGCGACAATTTCGCGCGCGCCTTCGAGATACGCTATCTCAACAGAAACAACGAGCTCCAATACTGCTGGACCAGCTCGTGGGGGCTGTCGACGCGCTTCATCGGCGCCATCATCATGGTGCACGGCGACGACCAGGGGTTGATCCTGCCGCCGCGCCTGGCACCCTTCCAGGTAGTGATCATCCCTATCTACAAGAACGAGGCGGAACAGTCGAAGGTGCTGGCAGCCGTTGAGCAGGTGCGAACACAGCTGGCAGAGTTTCGGCTGAAGGTCGACGATCGCGAGGGGGTCACGCCCGGTTTCAAGTTCAACGATTGGGAGATGCGAGGCGTTCCGCTGCGGCTTGAGGTCGGGCCCAAGGATGTGGAGGCAGGCAGCGTGACCCTCGCGCGACGCGACCGTCCCGGCCCCGAGGGGCGAAGGACCGTCCCGGCGTCCGGCCTGGCGGAGGCCGTTCGGGGAGAACTGCAGGACATCCATCGCTCGCTGTTCGAACGCGCCCTTGAGTTCCGCCGCGCGCACACGCACGATCCGAGAGGCTATGAGGAGTTCAAGGAGGTGGTGCAGGACGGATGGGCGGAGTCGTGGTGGTGCGGTGAGGCGGAGTGCGAAGCGCAGATCAAGGAAGACACCAAGGCCACGACGCGCTGCATCCCGCTGGATCAGCCGGGCGGGACAGGCAGGTGCATCCGCTGCGACAAGCCGGCGAGCGAACGCGCCGTCTTCGCCCGAGCGTATTGACCCTGCGGGACGGCTTCGCTCCCGGACGCTCGTGAGACAGCAGCATGCCTGCCGTCGACCTTGAGCGCCTCGCCCGTCAGATTGAAGCCGTCGTGGCCGTAGGCACGGACCCGCACGCCGTGGCGCGCGGCTGCCTCGATCTCCTTGAGTTCTACCGCGACCGCTCTCGCCATTCCCCGGTGGCACAGCGCGCCGCCGCGCGCGCAGCCGCTTTCGGCGCACCCCGGCCGGTTGTGCGGGCCCTCGCCCAGGCACTGAGGCAAGCGGTCCGGGACCGTCCGCAGGAGGCGCTTGCTCTCGCCGCTTCGCTCTGGCAGCATGAGGCGAGAGAGACGCGCTCCCTGGCCATCATGCTGCTTTCGGTCGTCTCGGGTGACGAGGCCGCCGCGTGGGCTGAACCACGTGCAGCTGCGTGCGATGACTTCGACCTGCTGGACGATCTGGCCGCCAGCGGTCTTGGGCGCTTGCGGCGTGAGCACCCTCAGGCGTTTCTGCAATCGGCTGGACGCTGGCTGAAGGCGGACTCGGCCCGCCTTCGGGCCATGGCTCTGCTGTCACTGCGGGCGGCTGCTGAAGCGCCGAACACCGAAGCCGTCCCTGCCATCTTCCACCTGCTTCCCCATGGCCTCACCGGTCACCGCGGCATCTCTCGCAAGGCGCTGCTGCGCTTGCTGGAGACCCTGGCGCGACGCAGCCCTCAGGAGACGGCCCGCCTCGTGCTCGACCACTTGCGCTCCGGCGGCGTGGAAGGTGCGGCGCTGCTTCAAGACCTCCTGCCTGCGTTTCCTCCATCCCAACAGGCAAGGCTGCGCAAAGCCTTGGCGGAGCTCCGCGCCCCTGGTATAATGCGGCGCACATTGTGACTAGACCGACGGGATTGCCGGCGGCATCAGAACGCCGGTGCTTCTATCCTCGGAGCGAGGATGCAGGGCTTCGGCTCCCCGTTGGGCGACCTGCTGAGGAGCAGACGTCATGTCAATGTCCAAGGAAGAGAAAGCCAAGGTGATGGGCGAGTATCACCGGCATGAGAGCGACACCGGCTCGCCCGAAGTCCAGATCGCGCTGCTGACCCATCGCATCCAGCAGCTCACCGAGCACCTCAAGGCGCACACGCACGACGAATCGTCGCGCCGTGGGCTGCTCAAGCTCGTCGGCCAGCGACGGCGCCACCTCGCCTATCTGAAGCGGACCGACGCCGCTGCCTATCTGGCTCTGACCGAACGCCTCGGCATCCGCCGCAAGTAGCGGCCATCCCTCAGGGGTCTGGCTGGTCCCCGGAACGCCCGCCGCGGGTCGGTTGGCGGGTTCCCCCGAGTAGGATAGAATCTCGCCATCAAGCCTACCCGCCCGGACCGGGTTGGGAATTGGAGCGCGTCCGCCAGAACCGTATCTGCTCCTGGTGGCCGGTCCCCAGTCCCTGACCCTCCGGGCAATGGCACGGAGGGTATTCCTATGCCAGAAGCAAGACAATTCCGAACCGAAGTCGGGGGTAAGACCCTCATCTTCGAGACCGGCAAGCTCGCCGGCCAGGCGGGCGGCGCCGTCACCGTGCAGCAAGGCGACACCTGGGTCCTGGGCACGGCGACCATGGCCCAGCTGCCGCGCGAGGCCACCGACTTCTTTCCCCTCACCGTCGACTATGAGGAACGCCTGTATGCCGGCGGTCGCATCCCGGGGTCGTTCTTTCGCCGCGAGGGGCGGCCGTCGGAGGCGGCCATCCTGATCGCGCGGCTGACCGACCGGCCGATCCGCCCGCTGTTTCCCAAGGACCTGCGCAACGACGTCCAGGTGATCGTCTACGCCCTCTCGGCCGACGGTGAGACGCAGATCGACATCCTGGCAGTCGTGGCGGCCTCGGCCGCGCTTGTCATCTCCGACATCCCTTTTGGCGGCCCGATCGGGGCTGTGCGAGTGGGGCGCATCGACGGACAGTTCGTCTTCAACCCGACGTATCAGGAGATGGGGCGCTCCGACCTGGACCTACGCGTCGCCGGGACGCGCCAGGCCGTGCTGATGGTCGAGTGCGACGCACGCCAGGTGGATGAGTCGGTCCTGGTGGCCGCGGTGGAGGCGGGCCATCGCGCCCTGGAGCCGCTCATCGATCTGCAGGAGGAGATGCAAGCTGCCGTCGGCAAGCCGAAGCGCGCTTACCCGCCGTCTGTCCTCTCCGACGACATCTGCCAGGATATGCGCGCCTGGCTTGGCACGCGCCTGACAGACCTGCTTTCCACGCCGCACAGCAAGACGGAGCTGAACGAAGCCGTCGAGGCGGTGCAGGCGGAGGCGGTTGCCGCCCTCCTGGAGAAAGGCACCTACACCGAGCTGGCCCTGCAGGAGGCGTTCACCGAGGCCTATCGGGCCGAGGTGCGGCGCCGCATCCTGGAGGCCGGCACTCGCCCGGACGGACGCGGCCCCAAGGACATCCGGCCCGTGTCGGCGGAGGTCGATCTCAGCCCACGCGCCCACGGCTCAGGCCTCTTCACCCGAGGGGAGACACAGGTGCTGACTCTGGCCACGCTCGGGACGCCGCGCGAGAAACAGGAGCTGGATGGCCTCTCCCCCATCGAAGAGAAACGCTACATGCACCACTACAACTTCCCGCCGTTCTCGGTGGGGGAGGTGCGTGCGCTGCGCGGCGCCTCGCGCCGGGAGATCGGCCACGGGGCGTTGGCAGAGCGGGCGCTCCTGCCGGTGCTGCCCGGCGAGAGCGATTTCCCCTACACGATGCGCCTGGTGTCCGAGGTGTTGTCCTCGAATGGGTCGACCTCGATGGCCGCGGTCTGCGCCTCCACGTTGGCCCTGCTCGATACCGGCGTGCCGATCGCGGCGCCGGTGGCCGGCATCGCCATGGGGCTGGTGAAGGAGGGTGAGCGGGCGGTCGTGCTGACCGACATCCAGGGCGTGGAGGACCACCTTGGTGATATGGATTTCAAGGTGGCCGGAACGCGGCAGGGCGTCACCGCCCTGCAGATGGACATCAAGATCGCTGGCATCACGCCGCAGCTGATGTCGCAGGCCCTGGCGCAGGCTCGCGAGGCCAGGCATTCCATCCTCGACAGGATCGAGGCGGTCATGCCGCGGCCCAGGCCGGAGCTCAAGCCGCACGCGCCGCGCATCACGGTGCTCAAGATCGACCCCGAGAAGATCGGCGCCGTGATCGGCCCGGGCGGCAAGGTGATACGCAGCATCCAGGACAAGACTGGCGTGCGCATCGACATCGAAGACGATGGCTCGGTCTATATCGCCGCCACCGACCAGGCCAGTGCCCAGGAAGCGCGGCAGATGATCGAAGGACTGACCGAGGAAGCCGTCGTCGGGCGCATCTACACTGGCCGCGTCGTGCGCACGACCGATTTCGGGGCCTTCGTCGAAATCCTCCCTAACGTCGATGGCATGGTGCACATCTCGCAGCTCGACAGCGAGCGGGTAGAGCGGGTCGAAGACGTGGTCAAAGTGGGCGACGAGATCACCGTCATGGTTATCAACGTGGACGACAGCGGCAAGATCCGCCTCTCACGCCAGGCTGTGCTGGAAGGGTGGACGCCGGAGGAGGCCATGGAGCGTGACCGGCGCCCGGCGCGGCGTCCCGGGGGAGGTGGCCGGCCGCCATCCGGAGGACGCGGCGGGCGGCCGCGCAGCGAAGGCGGTGCTGGGCGCAGTTCCAGCGAGCGGGGCGAACGAAAGCGGTAACACCCTCAGAAGGTGAATCCCCTTCGACCGCAAGGCCGCCAACGCCGGGCGGCCTTGTCGCTTCCCGGGACGTGAGGCGCGGCAGGGACTCCAGCGAGGTGGCATGACGATTTGTCTGGGCGGAGCGGGTTGGTTACAATGCTCACCACCGACCTGTCAACGGGCGACCGCCTACAGGAGCCGACGATGTCCGAGCAGCCGAGGCCTGAGATCACCTCGCCTTCCTGGCAGCCAGGGACGCGCCTGGCGGCGGGCATGCTGTTGCTAGTCCTGGCAGCGGCCATGGCCTACCGACTGCGCCAGGTTCTTGCGCCGGTCATCCCGGCCGTGCTGTTGGCGTACCTGCTACAGCCTCTGGCGGCCGGGATGAGGTCGAGGCTGCGCCTGTCGTGGCCCCTGTCCGTCCTGCTCGCCTATCTGGCCGTGGTCATCGTGCTGGCGGGGTTGGGCACGGGAATGGGGTTGGCCATTTCCCAACAGATTGCGGGCCTTGTGGCCGACCTGAGGGCGATTTCGCAGAGCATTCCGCTCGCGCTGGACGGGCTGAGCACACTGGAGCTCAGCCTCGGGCCCTGGACGGTCGATCTGTCGACGGTCAACCTCGACCCGCTCCTATCGTCGCTGGCTTCTGCGCTGCAGCCGCTGCTGTCGCAGACCGGCGCGCTGATCGCCTCTGCCGCCAGTGCCACCGCCGCCGCCGTGGGGCTGCTTCTGCTCGTTCTGGTGTTGGGTTTCTACATTCTCCTTGACCTGGAGTCTTTCGGCCGCTGGGTTGTTGGGGTTGCGCCGCCGGCCTACCAGACGGATGTGCGTCGACTGCTCGAGGAAAGCGGAGCCGTGTGGCATGGCTTTCTCCGAGGGCAGCTTATCTTGGCTGTGGCGGTGGGTGCATTGGTAGCGATTGTCCTCACGGCGCTGGGCGTGCGCTTCTCCCTTGTCCTCGGCCTGATCGCCGGGCTGCTGGAGTTCGTGCCTATCTTTGGGCCTGTCATCGCAGGCTTGATCGCGGTGTTGGTGGCACTCTTCCAGGGGAGCAACTGGTGGGGATTGCCGCCGTTGGGCTTCGCGCTGGTGGTGCTGGCGGCTTTTGTCCTGATTCAGCAGGTCGAGAACAATGTCCTTGTCCCGCGCATCCTGGGCCTCAATCTGAAGCTGCACCCGGTGCTCGTGCTCCTCGGAGCCCTGGCGGGGGGCGTGCTGGCGGGCGTGTTGGGGATTCTGCTGGCGGCGCCGGTGGTGGCCACGCTGCGGTTGTGGTTGGGCTATGTCTATCGCAAAGTGGTAGGTCTTGAGACGTGGCCGGCACCGGTGGTTCAGCCGCGGCCCCCGTCCGGCACTCCGACGTGGTGGACGCGCCTCGGCCGGCGACTGAGGGCACGAAAGAAGAATGGCCCGCAGCAGGAGGCAGAGCTCTGATGGGCGCCTTCCATGGCTCGGTGCCCTGCAGCATTCCCACCAAGCTGTTCGTGATCATGATCGGTGTGGTTCCGCTCGGGGCCCTGCGGGGAAGGTTCCATCCGATCACAGGCCGCTTCACGGCAGGTTCTGTGGCCGCTCTTGGGATTGCCGCTCAATCTGCATTTGGTGCTCGTGATCGTGGGTGCCATTGTAGGGGAGGGCTTGGCAGGCGTGATCGGGCTTCTGCTGGCCCGTTTTGCCTACCGCGGGCTTCTCGATCTCCCGCCCTGGGAGGCACCTGTTGACGACCCTGCACCCCTGCCGCAGTCATCGCGCTGGGGCCGCGCCTGCCGTGAGGATGAGACGCCGCCGGAGGCCTCGGGAGTGAACGCACCCCCGTCATCTGCGCTGCTGTGCCGCCCGGCCCTGCCCGCCGATAAGGACCAGGCACTCGCGTTCCTGCGGTGGACCTGGGAAGGCGAGGACTACCTCCCACAGGTCTGGGATGACTGGCTAGCCGACCCTGCGGGGCTGTTCGTGGCAGCGGAACTCCGAGGGCGGGTTGTCGGGCTGGGACGGCTGACAGATCTGGGGGAAGGCGAAGCATGGCTCGAGGGCCTACGCGTCGATCCAGAGCTGCAAGGGAGGGGCATCGCCTCGCGCATCCACGACTTCCTGCTGGAGCGCTGGCGCAGCAGCCCCTCTACCGTTGTGAGGCTGGCCACGGCCAGCACGCGCGAGGCGGTTCACCGTCTGTGCAAGCGTACCGGGTTCGAGAAGGTGGCCAACCTCGTCGATGTCTCGGCACATGCCGCCCCCGGGGGTCACAGGTACTCCGCGCTTGCTTCGGGGGAAGCAGCGGCCCCCTTTCAGCGTTGGGAAGAGACGCACCTTGGGCGCGCTCTGGGCGGACTGCTGGAGCTGCACTGGCAGTGGGCGCGCCTTTCGCCCAGGCGCCTGAGTGGGCTTGCAGCTGAAGGTATGGCCTGTACCTGGAACGCCGGGCGCGGCGGGATCGTCGCCACCAGGCAGATGTCCGAAGAGGAGCAGTGCCTGAGGCTGCATGCCGTCGCTGCTGAGGGCTCTGAGCTTGTTCCCCTCCTGCACGAGGCGCGCTGTCTGGCAGCCGCTCTCGGGCTGCCCGAGGTCCGTTGGAGGGCGCCCGCCGACGAGGCCTGGGAAGCGCTGCTGCGCGAGGCGGGTTTCGAGCCACGGTGGCCGATGACGCTCTTCGTGTTTGAGAGGCCGAGGTGAACGGGCTGGGGGCGGCGCTCCAGCGAATGCTCGGCCGGGGGCGCAGATCTGGCGTGGAAGCGGCAGCGCTTTTCCGTGCCGCGCACCGGACCCAGCGAGGCCGGACCTGGCTGGCAGAGTGGCGCCGAGCAGGGATAGAGGACCTGCACACGACGGTCGAAGCGCCGGGTCTTGACCTCGAGAGAGATTTCCGTCGCCGCGCAGTTCCGATGGTTGATGGCCAGCAGCATTCGGGTCCCAGCCTGCTTGCCCTGCGGGGAGCGCTGCAGGCGCTCGAGTGCGAGCCGATAGGCAAAGGAGAGCAGAGCAATGGCAGAAGAACGAGATGTGACCACCACCACTCTGTCCGAGACCGCCAACTACTTGGCCTGGAGCGCGCAGGAGCCGGATGGGGAAACGACGTATCATCTTGAACTCGGAACGGTGACATTGCATTTCTTTCGCGAGGAATGGGAGGAGTTCGCCGATCTGATGCGCTCCCTGGGCTAGGGGTCTGCATTCGGGCGGATGGTAGGTAGCGAACGGCGGCTGCTGCTCCGCCTGGCGAGCCCGGCGGGGCAAGAGGCCCTGCGGGAGGCAATGGCTGCATCGCCTTCGGAGGTGGATTTCCTGCCCCTCGTCCAGCGGCTCTGCCAGGGCCGTGATCCTGAGCTGGCGCGTGCTGCCGCGTCCCAGGCCATCCTGCGGCGGAGGGCCGCAGCGAAGTTCGCCGCCGCCGACAGGATGTACTTCTCGAGAGATGCCCTCGAACAGGCAACGCCTGAGCTTGTGGCACATCATCGGGCGCAGCGCTTCCTGGGCGCGAGCCCGATCTTCGACCTGGGGTGCGGACTGGGCGGCGACAGCCTGGCCCTGGCACGCGCTGCGCCGGTCGTGGCGGTCGACCGGGACCTCACCCGGCTGACCCTTCTTCAGCTCAACGCGGCGGCGCTCAATCTTGAGCATCGCGTTCGAGCGGTGTGTGCCGATATCCAGGAGACAGCCTGGCATCTTCCAGAGCAAGCGGCGGTGTTCTGCGATCCATCGCGACGAAGAGACGGCCATCGCATGCATTCGGTCCTGGCGTACGAGCCGCCGCTGATCATGGTGGTGCCGGTGCTCGCCTCAGTGCGAGGCGCAGCTGTCAAGGTCAGCCCTGCCGTCGACCTGGCCGAGGTGACGCCTCTTCAGGCCGAAGTGGAGTTTGTCGCACTGGAAGATGACCTCAAAGAGGCCGTGCTGTGGTTCGGCGAGTTTCGCACGGCAAGGCGCAGGGCGACGATCCTCCCCGGACCTCACAGCCTGACCGCCGAAACCGAGCCAGACCTGGAGATCGGACCACCGCTTGCCATCCTCTACGAGCCCAACCCTGCCGTCCTCCGGGCAGGACTGGTTCGCACCCTGGGTGCCCAATTGAGCGCGCGGCTGCTGGACCAGACCATCGGGTTCCTCACCGCGGAAGAGCATCGTCTGACGCCGTTTGCCCGCGCATACCGCGTGCTCGATGCTTTCCCCTTTCAACTGAAGCGGCTGCGCGCCTACCTGCGGGAGCGAGGTGTCGGCCGCCTCACCGTCAAGAAGCGCGGCTCGGCGATTGAGCCTGAGCAATTGGAGCGGCGGCTGGGTCTGCGCGGGGACCAGCCAGCCACGCTGGTCCTCACTCGTGTGATGCAGAAGCACTTCGTGCTGATCGTCGAGCCCCTGACGCCATTGGAGCACTAGCGCGCCAGTCGAACGGCTGGGTTGTGTCCGTTGCAGGCCGATGCTATCATCCGACCGAGGTGTCTGGCGGGACAATGCGACAGCGGCGCGAACTGCTCAGCTGGGTGGATGTGACGCGCCTGATCGATCATCTCATCCCTCAGTTCGGCACCGAGTTCGAGGCGATGGTCATGATCACACGGGGAGGGATCATCCCCGGCGGGCTGTTGGCGGAGGCCCTGGGCATCGAGGATGTGCTGACGGCAGCGGTCGATTTCCCCTCCGAAATGCGGCGCCAGGAGGCGCGGCTGCTGGCCTGGCCCCAGTTCATCCAGTTTCCTGAAGAGGACCGCCTGCGCGGGCGGCGAGTGCTCGTGGTCGATGACGTCTGGGGATCGGGTCGCACCATCACCGCCGTGAAGAACCGGATCTCGGCCGCAGGTGGTTTTCCGTACACCTGCGTCCTACACTTCAACCCCTATCGCAACCTCTTTGGTCAGGCCCGGCCCGACTACTACGCCGCCATCACGGATGCTCAAATCGTCTATCCCTGGGAGGTGGGGCGAGGGCTGGACCGGGTCTTGCGCGACCAGCCCGAGGGCTGAGTCTCAGGCTTGAGGCTGACCGCTGGCAGCCCGCTGTGCCTCGACGCGGCATTGTGGCATGGCAAGAACGAGGGCCGGTCTCCGGTCTGTTGACCCTTTGGGAGACCAGGCGACTGTGCTTCACCGAATGTGGCTGACGCAGTAGCCCACGTCGGCCGCGGCGGATCGTTTCAGCCACCAATGGTGGTCTGGCCGCGCCCGCAGAAGTCGCGATTCGACATCCCACCCCCGTACCTACCCTTCTGCGGGCTCGGATCGGGGGGAGCATGTGGAGTTGATCGGCGGGGACGCGGGGAGCGGGGGTTGAGGCCGAGGGGCCTCCTTGGGCCCACTGGGGCCGGGCCAGTGGATGTGTGGGGCTTGTCCATCAGCGTCGGAGAGGGCTTGGTCAGCAACCTGGGGATGCTCGGTTTGACAAGGTGAAGGGGGCCGCGTATAATGGCTTTACGCTCGCAGGCAGCACGTCAGATGCCAGGTTGACAGGTAAGGAGGACGCCAGGGTTAGGTTGCGGTCGGTTCATCGTGGCGTCGCACCGCTGAGCATGGCCTGATCGGCCTGTGTGCGCCGGTCGGGCCTTTCGCTTGCTGGGGGGAAGGGATGGCTGATCTGCCCGAGAGTCTGGAGACCTTGTTGTCTCAGGCGGACGCGGTTGCCGCTCCGCGGCGCGGGGATCTGCTGACCGGACGCGTCCTGGCCGTGGATGACGATGGCCTGATTATTGACCTGGGCAAGAAGCGCGATGGGGTTGTCCCCCGCTCTGACCTGCATGGGCTTCCCTCCGGGGAAGCCGACCTCAGGCCGGGTGACGAGGTCATCGTGATGGTGGTCGACCCGGAGGACCGCGACGGCAACCTGGTCGTCTCGATCTCACAGGCGCGTGCCAGCGGCGATTGGCTGCGGGCGCAGCGCATGATGGAGAACGAGACCATCCTCGAGGCCGCTCCCACCGACTGCAACCGGGGCGGCCTGATTGTTCCCTTCGGCCGGCTGCGCGGCTTTGTGCCGGCCTCACACCTGACCGATCTGCCGCGAGGGCTGGACGAGGAAGGAAGGCTGGCGACGCTGCGCGCCATGGTGGGACGGCGGATGCCGTTCAAGATCATCGAGGTCGACCCCCAACGGCGGCGGCTTGTGCTCTCGGAGCGCAAAGCGATTCGCCAGTGGCGCCAGGACCAGAAATCGCGGGTGATCGACGCCCTCAGGGAAGGCATGGTGCGGCGCGGGGTTGTGACCAGCCTGCGCGAGTTCGGGGCTTTCGTCGACATCGGCGGGGCGGATGGGCTGATCCACATCTCCGAGCTTGCCTGGGAACATGTGGAGGATCCCTCTCAGGTGTTGCAGGTGGGTCAGGAGATCGAAACCGTGGTTATCCGCCTCGATCGGCAGGCGTGCCGCATTGGCCTGAGCCTGAAGCGGTTGACGCCCATGCCCTTCCACCTGGCGGCAGAGGCTGTGCGGCCAGGCCAGGAGCTGGAGGGGTGCATCAGCCGGGGCGGTGACGGTGGCTGGGTCGTGCGCCTCGAGTGCGGCGCGGAGGGAATCATCGCTTGTCAAGTGCTTGGTGAGGGTCTGGCCCCGGGATGTGCGGTGCGTGTTCGTGTGGCAGGGATTCACCCCGAGCAGGAACGACTGGAGCTGGAGCTGCTGGAAGCAACAGGTGCTCGGTGACATCGTGATAGGACGACGGATGGAGAAGGGAGGTGAGGACGGATGACGGGAGTGGTGCTGCGGCCGAACGAATCTCAGGAGCAGCTGCTCAAGCGCTTTCGCAAGAAGGTGGCCCAGAGCGGCATCTTGAGCACGGTTCGGCGCAAGCGCTGGTTCGTCTCCAAGAGTGAGCTGCGCCGGATTCAGCGCAAGAAGGCAATCCGTCGCCTCAAGCGACGGCAGCGCAAGATCGCGGCCAGCCGCAGCGAGAGCTAGCGCACACGTGGGTCAACGGCGTGGGCTGAGGCCCACGGAGGCCTTGGATGGCGAAGCAGGAAGAAAAGATCGAAGTCGAGGGTGTTGTCGTCGAGGCGCTTCCCTCGACGCAGTTCCGAGTTAAGCTGGACAGCGGCCACACGGTGCTGGCATATCTCTCGGGGAAGATGCGTAAGTACTACATCCGCATCCTGCTCGGCGACCGTGTGCGCGTCGAGCTCTCGCCCTATGACTTGAGGCGCGGGCGCATCACGTATCGCTTCCGGCGCCGGGGTGGGGAAGCCGAACCCGAAGAGGGATAGCCCCCGGCCTCATCCTCCCGTGATCCTCTCAGGCTGCCTCCGCAAGGGAGGCAGCCTGCGCTTCAGAATAAGGAGCCGCCAATCCGCCCGGGATCGCGTCTCGACCAGGTCCAAATCCTGTTGTTCAGCCAGGCGCTGCAGGTCTTCGGTCTGGTCCTCCAGAATGCCCGAGAGGAGAAGATGCCCGCCGGGGCACACGGTCGCGGCCAGACCCTGCTCCAGCATCTCGGCCAGGACGCCCGCGAGGATGTTGGCCAGGACGAGGGGGAACCCCCCGGGCGCACCCAGGTCGGCGCTGAGGAGAAGGTCGTACGAGCCAAGTTCAGCTCGGATGCGACTCGCCACGCCGTTCAGGCCGGCGTTGTGTCGGGTCAGTGATATGGCTTCGGCGTCGATGTCGACGGCGAGAACTGAGCGCGCGCCGAGCAGGACGGCGGCGATGCTGAGGATGCCCGAGCCGCAGCCCAGGTCGGCGACGGCCTCCCCAGGGGGCAGCAGGTCTTCGAGAGCGGCCAGCATCAACTGCGTGGTCGGATGTGTGCCAGTGCCGAAGGCCATGCCCGGGTCGAGCAAGAGCGGCAGGCGTTCGCCGGGCTCGGGCGTGAGCCAGGCGGGCACAATCAGCAGTCGCCTGCCGATGGCCAGAGGACGGTAATGTGCCCTCCAGGCCTCTGTCCAGTCGATCTCTGCCAGTGGAGTGTAGGAGGGGGAGGGGAGCGGTCGGATCTGGCTGAGGTGCCACAGTCCTTCTTCCAGTCGGCGGCGTCGTTCGGGCAGCGACTCGTCGTCGGGAAGAAAGGCGAGGACGGTCACCAGGTCCCCCGGGCGATCTTCTGTGTGTGCTGCCTCGACAGCCGCGCCGCCGGGCGCGACGCGCCCCAGGAGGTCGGCGACGGGCTCGGCCAGCTCGCCGTCCAGCGTGATGGCGACCCGGAGCCACCGCGCCCGGGCTGGGGTGCCGCTCACTCTCCCAGGCCTCCCAGCAGTTCTCGCACTCGTTCGAAGAAGCCGCGCTCTTGTGGCCGGGGCTCGGTGCCGAGGGTCTCAGCGAGGCGCTCGAAGAGCTGGCGCTGCTCCGGCGTCAGCGACTGAGGGACTTCCACCGAGAGGATCACCTGCTGATCGCCGCGGCCGTTGCGCTGCAGGTGGGGGACGCCCTTGCCGCGCAGGGTGATCACCCGGCCCGGCTGGGTGCCAGGCGGGATGTCGATCGTCTCCTCGCCATCGACGGTGGGCACTCTGACCCGCGCCCCGAGGGCGGCCTGGGCGACGTTGATGGAGACGTCGAGCAGGATGTCGTCGTTGCGGCGGCGGAAGAACCTGTGGGGCTTGATGTGGATGACGATGTAGAGACTGCCGTGCGGCCCGCCGTTGACACCCGGCTCGCCCTCACTGGCAAGGCGCAGCTGGGTGCCGTCGCTGACCCCGGCCGGGACGGGTACCACTCGTCGCACAGTGCGCCGTTCCTGGCCGCGGCCGCGGCAATTGTGGCACGGAGTCGGTACCGTCTCGCCGCGCCCGCCGCAGGTCGGGCAGGTGGTGGCGTTGACAATCGAGCCGAGGAAAGTCTGGTGGACTTGGCGGACTTCGCCCGTGCCGCCGCAGGTGGCGCATCGCACAGGGGTTGTCCCCGGTTCGGCGCCGCTGCCGCCGCAGGTGGAGCAGGTTTCGAGGCGGCTGAACTCGATTTCCTGGTCGACGCCGAAGACCGCCTGTTCGAACTCCAGCGTGATGTCGTAGCGCAGGTCGGCGCCGCGGCGGGGGGCGCGGCGCGCGCGGCGGCGCGCACTGCCGAAGCCGAAGAACTCCTCGAAGATGTCGCCAAAGCCGAAGTCGAAATCGAGCGGCACACCCTTCAGGCCGGCGTGGCCATAGCGATCGTACGCCGCCCGCTGCTCCTCATTCGACAGGACGGCGTAGGCCTCGTTGATTTCTTTGAAGCGTTCTTCTGCCCCCGGCTCCTTGGAGACATCGGGATGGTACTTCTTCGCCAGTCGGCGGTAGGCGCGACGCAGATCCTCCGGCGTGGCGTTGCGGTCAACTTCAAGGACTTCGTAGTAGTCGCGCTTGGTCGGCATGCCAGCGACTCATCTCACCGCGCCCGCAGCTGCCTCTCAAAGCTCCCTGACCTCACCCTCGACCACGTCCGGGCGCGAGCCAGTCCCCGGCTTGCCGCGACTGCGGACCTCGCCCGTGCCCGGACGGGCAAGGTTGATAATCTCCTGCAGCACGGCCAGGAGGTGCGAGGTGCTCTGGCGGAGTCGCCCGGTCTCATTGCCTTCCATGGCCTGGCGCACCGAGTCCAGGCTCGCCTGCATCCGGTTCAGCTGATCGGGCGTGAGCTGGTTGGCAACCTCGCGCATCAGCTTTTCGGCGGCGTAGACGGCGCTGTCGGCCTTGTTGCGCGCATCGACGAAATCGCGTCGGCGGCGGTCCTCCTCGGCGTGGGCCTCGGCCTCGCGGCGCAGCCGCTCCACCTCTTCCTCGCTCAGGCCGGAGGAGGCCTTGATGGTGATGTTCTGGCTGCGGTTGGTCGCCTTGTCGATGGCACTGACCTTGAGAATGCCGTCTTTGTTGATGTCGAAAGTGACCTCGATCTGCGGCACGCCGCGCGGGGCAGGCGGAATGCCGTCGAGGCTGAACTTGCCGAGCGACTTGTTGTCGGCGGCGAACGGCCGTTCGCCCTGCACGACGTGGATTTCGACTTCGCTCTGGTTGTCCGTGGCGGTGGAGAAAACCTGGCTCTTGCGCTTGGGGATGGTGGTGTTGCGTTCGATGAGGGGAGTGGCCACGCCGCCCAGGGTCTCGATGGAGAGGGTGAGCGGAGTGACATCGACCAGGACGACATCCTGGACCTCGCCGCTGATGATGCCGGCCTGGATGGCGGCGCCGGCCGCCACCACTTCGTCGGGATTCACCCCCTTATGCGGTTCGCGCCCAAAGAAGGAGCGCACGGCATCCTGCACGGCCGGCATGCGCGTCATGCCGCCCACCAAGATGACCTCATCGATGTCGGAGGGGGCCATCGACTTGTCCTTGAGAGCCTGGCGGCAGGGTTCGATGGTGCGGGCGATCAGGTCTTCCGTCAGCTGCTCGAGTTTGGAGCGCGTCAGCGTGATGCTCAGGTGCTTGGGGCCACTGGCGTCGGCGGTGATGAAGGGCAGGTTGATCTCCGTCTGCAGCACGGTGGACAGCTCGATCTTGGCCTTCTCCGCCGCTTCCTTCAGGCGCTGCAGCGCCTGGCGGTCGTGGCGCAGGTCGATGCCTTCCGCCTTCTGGTATTCGTCTGCCACCCAGTCGATGATGCGCTGGTCGAAGTCGTCGCCGCCCAGGTAGGTGTCGCCGTTGGTAGACTTGACGACGAATGCTCCTTCGCCCACCTCCAGGATGGAGATGTCGAATGTGCCTCCCCCCAGGTCGTAGACGGCGATGACGGCGTCGGCCTTCTTGTCCAGGCCGTAGGCCAGGGACGAGGCCGTGGGCTCGTTGATGATGCGCAGCACCTCCAGGCCGGCGATCTTGCCGGCATCCTTGGTGGCGCTGCGCTGGGCATCGTTGAAATACGCGGGGACGGTGATCACCGCCTGCGTGACGGATTCGCCGAGGTAGGCCTCGGCGTCGGCCCTGAGCTTGGAGAGGATCATGGCTGAAATCTCGGGCGGGGAATACTCCCGTCCCCCGAGCTGCACCCTCAAATCGCCGTTGGGCGCGGCGCCGACGCGGTACGGGACCAGCGCCATGGCGCGCTGGACCTCGGGATCGGTGTACTTGCGTCCCATGAAACGCTTGATGGAGAAGATGGTGTTGTCGGGATTGACCACCGCCTGGCGTCGTGCCACCTGCCCCACCATGCGTTCGCCCGACTTGGGGTTGATGGCGACGACGGAGGGGACGAGGCGGCTGCCTTCCGAGGAGGGGATGATGACGGGCTCGCCGCCTTCGGTGATGGCGACGACGGAGTTGGTCGTTCCCAGGTCGATGCCGATGATCTTGGCCATGGGTCCAGTCTCCTCTTGGCGTTCGGGCCCGGGCTAGCGGGCCACGCGCACCTTCGCCGGGCGGAGGACACGGTCGCCCAGCCTATACCCCTGCTCGAGCACGTCGATCACTTCGCCTTCGCGGTGACGATCGACGTGCTCGAAGGTCACAGCCTCGTGAACGGCTGGGTCGAACATCTCGCCTTTGGCCGGGATGGGCTCCACCCCTTCGGACTCGAGGAGAGCCTGCAGCTTGCGGTAGATGAGTTCGAGGCCGGCCGCCCAGGCCTCGAACTCGGGTGCATTCGGCCGTTCCTTCAGAGCGCGTTCCAGGTCATCGAGGATGACCAGCTGGCGGGTGATGATAGAAGCGGCGGCCGAGGCGTGGGCGGATTCCATCTCGCGTTCGACACGCCGTTTGTAGTTCAGGAAATCGGCGCGCGACCGCTGCCAGCCGTCGAGGTATTCTGCTGCCTGGGCCTTGGCCTGATCGAGTTCATCCTGCAGCGCCTGAAGCGGATCGGCTGGGGCTGCCACCGCCTCGGCAACAGTCTCCGCCTCTTGTGAGGCGGGCTCGGCTTCGATGGGAGTCTCCGGCGCGGGTGGCTTTGGTGGCATGCTCGGTGCCGTCTCCTGCGTCTTCTTCTTGGACCTCTTGCTCACGCGAATCCCTCTTCTCGGAAAGGCTACGCCCGCTGGCTAGCCGGCGAACGTATCGATGACCAGGTCGCTCATCAGGCCGGCGACATAGCGAACAGCGGAAATTGTGCGACCGTACGCCATGCGGATCGGCCCCAGCACGCCGAGGGCGCCGGTGGCATAGCCGGGCGCGCCATAGCGGGCCAGGACCATCGAGCAGTCTTTGAGCTCTTGCCAGGCGCCCTCGCCGCCAATAACCACCTGGACGCCACCGACGGCCGGGCTGAGCGCCTTTGCCAGCACTTCTTCCAGGAACGATCGCTCCTCGAGCAGCCTCAAGGACTGGCGCACCGCATCCGAATCGGCGACCTCGGGCTGGAGCAGCATGTTGGCCAGGCCATCGTGGTAGACCTCGCCCGAGGAGACAGCGTCGGCGCGCGACATGACATCAGCCAGCAGCCGGGTGACTTCCTGGCCGAGGGCCGAGAAGCGGCTGGCCTGCAAGGCCACGCTGGCGGCGTCGAGACCGAGGCAGGCATGGGTGATCTCGGCGGCGGTCGCCTCGAGCTGCCCCTGGGGCACCGGTTCGGCCAGGGTCAGCATCTGCTGACGCACGTCGCCGCCTTGTAGCACAAGCACCAGCAGCACTTGCCGGCCCAGAATCGAGATCAGTTCCAGGTGCTTGAAGATGGCCCGGGCCGAGCGCGGCGTGGTCACGAGCGACGCGGCCCTCGAGTGGTGGGCCAACACCGATGCCGCGAGGCGCACCCACTCTTCGATGTCGGCCCTCGCTTGGTGGAATTGGTGGCTGATCAGGCGCTTCTCATCGGGCGGGAGCTCCGTCTCCCCCAGGAGGCGCTGGACGAAGTAACGGTAGCCCTCCTCCGTGGGGACCCGTCCGGCCGAGGTGTGGGGTTGGCGTAACAGGCCCGCCTCGGTCAGGGCGGCCATCTCGTTGCGGGCTGTGGCCGGGCTGATGCCCAGGCTATAGCGGGCTACGAGGGTCTTGGACGCGACTGGCTCCGCTGTGTCGATGTACTCGTGTATCACCAGGGCCAGGATGGTCTCCTGACGCTCCGTGAGCCTTTTCATCCGTCTGCCCTCGTTAGCACTCTCACCCCGAGAGTGCTAAACCGACTGTGAGTCATGTTACCATGGCGGGAGAAGAGCGTCAAGCCTCCCTGCCTTGACAAGTCTTCCTGCGGCCGCTACCATGGCGCCGTTCTTTATCGCCTGCGCGGTCTTGGTTGGGGCTCGAATGACTGTCATCCCCCGCACCACCGATGCCTCCTTCGAAGCAGACGTGCTGAAAGCGGCCGTGCCCGTGTTGGTGGACTTCGGGGCCGAGTGGTGCGGCCCCTGCCGCCGCCTGGATCCCATCCTCGCCGAATTGGCGTCCGAGTGGGATGGCAAGGTCAGGGTGGTCCGCCTCGACATCGATGAGAGCCTCGATGCCACCCTACGCTACGGGGTGCTCAGCGTGCCCACGCTCATCCTCTTCCGAGCTGGACGGCCGGTCGAGCGGCTGACCGGCTACCAGCCCAAGCACCGCATCCTCGAGCAGTTCGTGCCCCACATCGACCTCTGACGCGACCGACCTCGACCGCTCCTCGCCGTCACCGTTCCAACGCCCCTGTAGCACAGGGTCGACCGCAGGGCTCGACCAGTCATGAGCATGGGTAAGGCGAGGATCGGGCGACTGCCTTCGGCGAATCCCGGCTTCAAACGGACTGCGCCGCAATCCGCCGAAGCCTGATCCTCCCGAGTGCCTCGAGATCATCGAGCGGCTGGCTGTCTGATGCAGCCTATCGCCCTTGGCAATGAGCGGCCGCACAAGCCCCTGCGCCTGCCATTCAATCTGGCCAGACTCCCCGAGGCCTGGCTCCGTGTCTGCCTTGCCGGCGAATCCGTCTTCTGTGCCGACAGAGGTCAGAGCACGCCCTACGGTTGGTGCGGAGTCCAGACGACGTCCCCGTTCATCATCTGGCGCGGCGTTCGGCGGTGCTCGGGAAGTGGCAGTGGAGGATTCACCGACCCATATCTCGGAGTGCCGCTGTCCCACAAGGGTGGGCTGCGGAGATCAGTGCGAGGCGAAGATCCGCCAATTGGAGCTGTGGTCCTGGCGCTAGGGCGCGACCTGCCATCGGGATTGAGCGTGCTAGATAACATCAGCCGCGGCTGCCGATTCCATGCTGTTCGAGCTGCGCGTGCAATGACGAGCGGCCTCCGCCTCACCCCCCGACGCCCTCTCCGCCTGGGCTCGGAGCGATGGCGCGTGGGGCGGATTGGCGCCCAGGGGGGTTGGGATGGGGGAGAGTGAGGGTCTCCGTCCGATGGCCGAGATGCGAGGGGTTCCCTAACAGCCTCGGGCTTCTTGCTGTTAGCAAAACCTGAAAAGTGGACACCTTCAAACTTCAAAAGTGGACACGGGTGCCTTCTAATAGGAGAGTGGTGGACTGCAGCATCTGGTTCTTGTGCCAAACCCGGATGTCGAGGATTTGGTTCGCCTGATTGGGGTTGAGATGTAGCTCGACCTCCTCATGCAACGGGGCTTTGGGCACTCTGATCTGGTGGCCGAAGAGGGAAATGCGGCGGTAGGCGTTGACGATGCGGCGTTCTCGAAGGCAGATGACGTCCCTGGGCGAGGTGTAAGGCTTGGGGAGAGAGAAAGGGCGGAAGAGGCTGTTGCCCTCCTTCTGGGCCCGCGTGAAACGGATACCGGGGACTTCACCGGTGGTGGAATGGACCTGGTGATTATTGTAGCGGTTGATCTCTTCCCGGAGGACGGCGCGGGCCTCTTCCGGGGTAGACAGGTTCTCCAAGGCGCAGGTGCGCACGATCCTGGAGCCAGCGATAGGGGCGCTCGACCTTGCCCTTGGCCTGAGGGGAGAGGGCGTGGATGACTTCCACTCCCAGGACCTGTATGACCTGCTTCCATTGGGGATCGGCCTCGTCGGTCTGGAGGACGTGCTTGCGCCAGACGCTGTCCCGGCCTTGGACGAAACGGAAGATGCGCAGGGAGTCGACGTAAAAGCGCAGGGGGATGCCATAGGCCTGCATGAGAGCCTGGGCGGCCTGGATATGGCTCCAAGTGATCTCCTGGGGGAAGAAGTCGGCGAAGAGGAGCTTGCGGCTGAAGTCGTCGATGGAGGTGATGAGGGTCCATTTCTCTCGGGCGTAGGGGGACCAGAGATGGAGGGAAGCGTCGTGTTGGATGAGTGCGCCAATGGCGGTGGTGAGGACTTTCCGGTCATGGGCCTTCTTCTTGGGTCGGGGCCTGTAGCAATCCAGCGTCTTGGCGCGCGCCGTGATCGTTGTTGCCGAGACATGGATTCCTCTCTTCCTGAGACGGTCGCGCAGGGCGGAGTAGTTGTAGCCGGAGATGGGCAGCCGGGGATCCTCGACCAGCTTCTTCTCCCGCAGCAGCTCTGCCTTGATTGCCGCCTCGGCGGCGGGCGAGAGTCGAGGAGGGGTTGACCTTTGATACGAGACGGACAGGGTCTGCGGGGCCTGCCGGTACTCCTTGAGCAGGCTGAAGAAACGGCTCTTGCCAATGCCCAGCGCCTTCTGGAGATCAGTGCGGTTCATCTTGCCCTGGATGTAGGCCCGAAAAAGGAACCTGACTTGCTCGCTCGTGAATCGCTTGTGGACTTGGCCCATCGCTCCCCCCGGTGGTTTGCCGGAGGGTATCAGGTGTGTCCACTTTTCAACTTTGAATGACAGACGAGTACGTAGTGTCTCACAATTGCCGAC
>CAZNRD010000024.1:0-48921 GCA_964575425.1 uncultured Anaerolineaceae bacterium
CTACACCAGCCAGCTCGCTGCACTGGGTCTGCTCGTCGCGGGCTGGCTCGACCGGACCGACCTGATCGACGAGCTGCGCGCCGTCCCGGCTCTGATGCAACACGCGCTCGAACTCGAACCGGCGCTCGAGGAGGCAGCCAGTCGCTGCCGCGCCGCGGAGCACTCCGTTGTGCTCGGGCGTGGCTACAACTATGGCACCGCTTTCGAGATCGCCCTCAAGCTAAAGGAGACATGCTACCTTGCGGCCGAACCCTACTCGCCAGCCGATTTCCTGCACGGGCCGGTCGCCCTGGTCGAAAGCGGATTCCCTGCCATCGTCGTGGCGCCGAGCGGCGCTACGGCTCCCAGCCTTATCCAGTTCGCCGCGGACCTGAGGAGTCGCGGCGCCTCCTTGCTCATGATCTCCGACCTGGCCGAGGCCTCGCGCCTCGCCGATGTTCCACTCCTGCTGCCCCACATCGAGGCGGAATGGGTCTCCCCGTTGGTCACCATCGTGCCCGGCCAGCTCTTCTCGCTGCACCTGGCTCTGGCCCGGGGCCTAGACCCCGACCGCCCGCGCGGGCTGCAGAAGGTGACGGTGACACGGTAGGCAGCTCTTCCCTCGAAAGGCGATCGCCGGGTGGATTGTCACCAGCGACTCCTCCACTTCGCCGTCCATCACCACCCGGGCCGCCTCCCTCCGGACTTCTACGCATCCCAAGGGATGGTGCGCGACCTACGCCTTCCGCCGAAGCTCCCCATGGAGGTCGATCGAGCACAGGGCGAGAACTCCTCTGCCTGGACCAAGAAGGTGCGATCGTGAGACCAGCGAAATGGCTCAAGGAATCGCTCGGCAGGAAGCCTGCCATGCATGCTGACCTCCCCCAGTGGGCTGTCTCCGGCGGCGCGCCTTTCCAGGGCCGCAACGCGCTCGTGTCGGGAGGGTTATAGTTGGATGGGCCTGCCAGTCACCCACGCGAGCATTCCAACCGCCGCGCCTGATCCATACTCAACACTGGGAGGCTGCAATTGGCGCTCGCCATAGGAGGGAACGAGGGTGCAACCCAGACTCACAGGCTATCCAGCCCACCTCTCCCGAACCGTAGACACTCCTCTACTCGTCCCGCCCGGCACTAAGGAGAGACCAGATGATTCGCATCGCAGCCGTCTGTGGCGTGGGGATGGGAAGCAGCCTTCTCCTGCGTATGTACACGGAAGATGTCCTTCGGGAGCTTGGTATCGAGGCCAGCGTGGAAGCCCTCGATGCCAGCCTGGCACGCGGCGCCCGCGTTGATCTCATTCTGACCTCACCGGTTCTGGTCGAAGCGTGTTCCGGGGGCCAAGCCGCCGTCAAGGGCATCCGCAATTTCGTCGACAAGAACCTGATTCGGGCTGCGCTCCAGGAGTTCCTGCACGAACGAGGCCAGGGACCCCAGGCAGCGTGAGCCATCTGGCCTGAGAGGAGGTGAGGACAGCGCGCTATCACCTTGTAGGCTTCCCCTATCCGAACCTAAACGCCACTTAGGGAGAACGAACGATGGACATCATTGTCGCTATTGCCAAATTCCTCGCCGACAACATCGTCGGCCAGCCAGCGATCCTCATTGGCTTGATCGCTCTGATCGGTCTTCTGGCGCAGCGCAAGCCTTTCAGTGATGTGGTCACCGGCACCTTGAAGACCGCCGTGGGATTCATGATCCTATCCAAGGGGGCGGATATCGTCGTCGGCGCGCTGCTCGGCTTCACCCCGATTCTGAGCGCTGCCTTCGGCTTTGAGGCCGCCGCCCTCGGCGGCCCCAACCTGAGCGCACTCATCGCGCAGCACGGCGGCACGGCCAGCCTGATCATGACCTTCGGGTTCCTGATCAACGTCCTCCTGGCGCGTTTCACCCCGCTGAAATACGTCTACCTCACGGGCCACCTGATGTTCTGGATCGCCATGGTCCTCGTCGCCGTGATGGTCGAGATCAACCCGGCAGTGCCAGTCTGGCAGATCGTCCTGATCGGTTCAATCATCGCCGGCCTCTACTGGACGATCCAGCCCGCCTACATCCAGCCGCTGCTGCGCAAGATCACGGGCCACGACGAGATTGCCTACGGGCACACCTCCTCGAGCAACGTCTGGCTGGCGGCCAAGCTTGGCCGCTATGTCGGCAAGGCCGAGCAGGGCACTGAGCAGGTAACGCTGCCCAAGTACCTTGGCTTCTTCCGCGACGTGACCGCTGCCACTGGCATCGTGATTTCGCTCGTTGTCGTGATCGCCGCCCTGGTGGCCGGTCCCCAGGCTGCTGCCGATCCCAGCGGCAAACTCAACTACATCGTCTACGCCATTGTCCAGGGCCTCACCTTCGCCGTCGGCATCACCGTGCTCCTGGTCGGAGTCCGCATGCTGCTGGCCGAGATCGTCCCGGCCTTCCGCGGCATCGCCATGAAGATCGTACCCAACGCCAAGCCCTCGCTCGACTGCCCGATCGTCTTCGACTACGCCCCGACGGCCGTGTTGGTGGGCTTCCTCTCGGCGTTTGTGGTGTTCATCATCCTCATGGTGATCTTCGGCGTCACCGGGCTGGCGGTAATCGTGCCGCCCATGATCATGCTCTTCTTCCCAGGTGGCGCAGGCGGCGTGTTCGGCAACTCGACCGGAGGCGTCCGGGGCGCCATCCTCGGCGGGGCCATCCTCGGCTTCCTGCTCGCCGTTGGCCAGGCCATCACCACCCCCATGCTGGCCAACAGCGCCCCCGAGTTGGCCCAGTTGGCCGACCCGGACTGGTACATCCTCATCCTGATCCTCAAGCCAGTCCTGACGCCGATCCTGGGCCTGCTTGGAGGCTGAGACCTCTCCATATCACAGGCGACGCCGAGAGCCCGGGGTGCGGCCGCATGTCCGCACCCCGGGCTCAAGCCCATGGGGCCCGCTCAGACGAATACCCGTGGGCTCGCCAACAGACGGTCTCTTCTCCAGAGCTGTCGGACCTCTCGATGGCCTCCGTCTCACACCGCGTGCGGCCATCGATCGCGCTGCCGGATGGGTCTCCCCGCTGGTCACCTTCGTGCCCGGCCAGCTCTTCTCGCTGCACCTGGCTCTGGCCCAGGACCTCGACCTTCCGCGCGGGCTGCAGAAGGTAGCGGTGACACGGTAGGCGGCAACTATTCGCAGCACCAGGGGTTATAATTGAGCATAAGCCGAGGCTTGTGGGCCCGGGCCTGATTGCAGGCCCTCCAGGAACAGGCTGAGGACATGGGACGGGTCTTCCTGGTCGACTGCGATCGGTATGACCCTCCGAGAATTGCGGACGGCCTTCGCCGCGCCTCCGAAGCGCTTGGCCTGCCGCTACCAGCCCGGGGCCGCGCGTTCCTGCACCCCGCATGTCCCTGGGCACACCCGCTCTTTGCGCCAGCGTGCTTCACCCATCCTGAACTTCTTCGTGGGGTGGCACTGGCTCTGAGGGGGATGTCGCTCACCATTGGAACCAACAGCCTGCCTTTCTTCCCTACGCGCTACAGCTATCGCAAGGCGGACTACACGCCGCTGGCGCGCCAGCTTGGCGCCAGGTTGGTATGTCTCGATGAGGAAGAGTACCGGGCCACAGACGCCGGCATTGCGTTCCAGGGACGCCGCCTCTTTCACCTCCCAACCCAGCTGACGACGGCCGACTTCTCGGTGACGTTTCCCAAGCTGAGCGGCAGCTGCTACGTCGGCCTATCGGCCTCCATCCGTCACCTGTACAGCCTGCTTCCTCCAGCAGACCAGCTCTCCGAGCATCACCGCCTCCCTGAACTGCTGCCCGAGTTGGCCCGATTGGTGCCCGTCAACCTGATCGTCGTCGATGCCATCCAGGCATCCCACCAGGGGGGCGAGGTCTCCGGCGCCCCGGTCGACCTGGGTGTGCTCATCGTTGGAAATGATGCCTTCTCGGTGGACCTGGTTTGCGCACACCTGTATGGCCTGGACCCCACAGAGATCGACCACCTGCGCTTGGCCGCCGAACGCGGCCTGGGGCCGCTGGACCTCACCCGCGTGGACGTCTGCGGTGACCTGGACCTCGCGGAGGTACATCGCCGCAGCCGCCTGGTTCAGCGCGTCGACCCGCGCCCTGAAAACTACCCGCTGCCCGACCAGGTCCGCGTTGCTCGTTCCAGCAGAGCACCCCAGGCGGGAACTGCCGGCGGCTTGGCCGAGACCCTCTTCGTCCTGGAGCGAGCCGGCCTCAGCCTTAAGAAAGCACGTGAGGCCGTGATTGTCCTCGGGCACGCATCGGACATCCCAAAGGCTCGCACCGACGAGGCCGCCGTCCTCTTCCTGGATGACACTTCCCGCGCGGAAGTCACAGGATACAGCCGGCTCATCCGCCTCCAGGGCCGCACCCAGCCCCTCAGCCGTTTGTTGTTGGAGGTGCCATTTGCGCTGCGCGTGGCCAATCTGCGCGCCGAGCTTGGAGGGGATTACCTGCTCATGGACCTAATCAGCGGGGTCAACCGTCGCCTGCGCCGCTCGCGGTCTGCCGCGATCCCGTCGGAAAGGAGGTGAGACACCGGCGAGCGCTGACCCGATCTCTTAATTCTGGCAGGACCGTAGCTGGAATTGTCTTCATCTGAAGAGGAGGAAGTCCATGTTTGCCACGCTTCAACGGATTGGGCGCTCCCTGATGCTGCCCATTGCCGTCTTACCTGCCGCCGGCCTGCTCCTGCGCTTTGGCCAACCGGACCTGCTGAACATTCGCTGGCTGGCGGACGCCGGGGGTGCCATCTTCGGCAACCTCCCTCTGCTCTTCGCCATCGGCGTCGCCATTGGCTTCACCGCCGACGTCGGCACAGCGGGCATCGCCGGTGCCGTCGGCTACTGGGTATTCACCAAGGTTCTGGTTGACATTTCGGGCGCCGTGTACGGCGAGAAGGGCGCCGGAGTCAACATGGGTGTCCTGGCCGGCATCCTGATGGGCCTGGTGGCTGCTTGGCTGTACGAGCGCTATCACAAGGTCAAGCTGCCCGAGTGGCTGGCGTTCTTCGGCGGCAAGCGCTTCGTCCCGATCGTCACCGCCTTCGCTGCTCTTGTCCTGGGCATCGTGTTCGGCCTGGTGTGGTACTGGCCCGAGCAGTTGCTGGCGGCCATTGGCCAATGGGTTACCGGCGCCGGCGCGTTGGGCGCTGCCATCCACGCGTTCCTCAACCGACTGCTCATCCCGCTAGGGCTGCACCATGTGATCAACTCGATTGTGTGGTTCCAGTTCGGGGACCTGACCAACTTCTTCGAAAGCCAGGGCGCGCGGGGCGGCCTCTTCATGACCGGCTTCTTCCCGATCATGATGTTCGGCCTGCCGGCGGCGGCTGCGGCCATGTACGTCACAGCCAAGTCGCAGAACAAAAAGGCGATCGGCGGCGTGCTGTTCAGCGCGGCGCTGACCTCGATCATCACTGGCATCACCGAGCCCGTGGAGTTCGCCTTCATGTTCGTCGCCCCTGTGCTGTACGTGCTCCATGCCCTGCTCACGGGCATCTCGGCCTTCGTCACCATTTCCCTGGGCATCCGCCATGGCTTCACCTTCTCGTCGGGGCTCATCGATTACCTGCTCAACTTCGGCATCGCCACCAACCCCTTGCTGCTGCTGCTGGTGGGTGTCGTCTTTGGCGTGATCTACTACTTCGCCTTCGTTGCCCTGATCCGCGCCATGAACATCCCCACCCCCGGGCGCGAGCCGGAGGTGGCGGAGGGCTGAGCAGCCTGCCTTGCCGTCGCTGATCCGAGGCGCGGGCGACGCATCGGGAGGGATGATCGGAAATGCCGGTCATCCCTCCCTCTCTTCGGACCGTGTGGATGCGCACCGTTCTTCTCCCCCTGCCTTGCAGGTATACTATCCACCAAGTGGTCAGGCCGGAGGATTCGCGATGGAAGACAAAGCACAGAAATTCATCGAGGCCCTGGGGGGCGCCGACAACATCGTCGAGGTCGAGGGCTGCATCACGCGCCTGCGCGGCACGCTGGTCGACCCGAGCAAGGTGAATATGAAGATGCTCCAGGGGCTGGGCGTCATCGGCCGACCCATCCTGATGGGCAAGGGAATCCAGATCGTTGTTGGCACTCATGCCGAGCTTATCGGCACAGCCATGAACAAGATCCTGCGCGGCGCGTGAGCAAGCTCAGGGTTCTTTCCCCTTTCTCCGGGCGCATCGTTCCATTGGAGCGGGTTCCCGATCCGGTATTTGCCCAGTGCCTGCTCGGCGATGGTCTGGCGGTCGAGCCCGAGCAGGGGATTGCCCGGGCACCGGTTTCGGGGATCATCGCGGTCTTTCACTCCGCCGGCCACGCGTTTGCCATTCGGCCGCCCGGCGCGCCGTTTTCGATCCTTGTCCATATCGGTCTCGACACCGTACGCATGAAAGGGCAGGGTTTCACGCGCTGCGCGGAGGTCGGCCAGCAGGTGGAGGCCGGCAGCGAGATCGCCCGGTTCGACTTGGCCTCGATCGCTTCGGCCGGGTACTCGACCGTGTGCCCGGTCGTTGTCGCCGATCTCCCGGCCGGATATCATCTGGAAAAGACCCTGGCCAGCGCGGTCCAAGGTGGCATGGACGTTCTCTTTCATGTGATGCCTCCGGATTGAGCGCGTTGCGGGGCATGCCCACCGCCGGGCAGGGCAACGGTCTGGCACTCTAGGGAACTGAGGATGACCCGCCGCATTGCCATCATCGGTCTGGGTGGAATCGCCCAGAAGGCCTACTTACCCCTCCTGACAGCGCGTGAGGACGTTCAACTCCTGGTCCACAGCCGCAGGGAAGATGTCGTGCAGGAGACGCTGCGCCGCTACCGCCTGGCATCGGGCAGCACCGATTTCGGAAAGGTCTTGCGGTGGAGCCCGCAGGCTGCCTTTCTCCTCACCCCCTCGCCGACACACTACGACCTCGCCAAGGCCCTGCTCGAAGGTGGGATTGACGTCTTTGTGGAGAAGCCGCTCACCCTCCACAGCCAGCAGGCACTCGAACTCAGCCGGTTGGCCGAGGCTAAGGGCCGTGTCCTGATGGTCGGTTTTAATCGGCGCTTCGCGCCCCTCCATCAGCAGGCCCTCCGCCTGTGGGGCGGTCGCGCCATTGGCCTGTGCCTGCTTCAGAAGCATCGGCCCGATGCGGCCCACGACACCCTGTTCGGCAACTACATCGACGACACCATCCATCAGATCGACCTGCTCCGCTACTACTGTGGGGAAGCCACTGCGCTGGTTACGCACTACCGACGGCAGGCGGGACGGATGACCAATGCCATCAGCATCGCCAGGCTGGCCGCTGGTGGTTTCGCCTGCATCCTTACATCCCTGCAGGCGGGGCGCTGGAGCGAGACTTACACGCTGCATGGAGATCAGGCCACGCTCCACATCAGCGCCTTCCTGGAGGCCCGCCTCCATACCTCCCAGGACGAACGGGTGCTGCGCGTCGACCCAATGGCCAGCTGGACACCTTCCCTCGAGATCCGCGGCTTCGCGCACGAGATCGATCACTTTCTGGAGTGCGTCGACGCTCGCGCGCAGCCCTCTACCTCGGGTCAGGAGGCCTGGAAAACACAGCTCCTTCTGGAGGAGATGGTGGAGCGAGGAGTGGACGATGGTGCGACGTCTGATTGACGCAAACGCCTCGGATTTTGCCGCCATGGGGGGCCGTGACTTGGTGGAAGCCATACGGCGATCCGAGGGACGCGTGGTCGCGGCGGAGGTGTTGGCCAGCGCGCCTCCACTCATTGACAAGCTCTCCAACGCCGAACTCGCTGCGGGAATGGGTGCCGACCTGATCCTGCTCAACCTCTACGATGTGAGCGCTCCCCGCGTGTCGGGTTTCCCCTCCCTCTCAGCACCGCAATTCTCCTCGGGTTTCGGTGTGACCGCCTCCGGGGAGGGTGTCACCCTAGCCCAGGTCAAGGACTGGATCGGGCGGCCTGTCGGCCTCAATCTCGAGCCCATTCCCTCCCCGCCACCTTCCATCAGCCCGGGGCGGTTGGCGACGCCAGATAACGCCGTGGCAGCCGTCCGCCAGGGAGCCGACTTCATCGTTCTAACTGGAAACCCAGAGACCGGTGTCACGGTGGAAGGGATCGCCTCTGCCCTGCGGGACATTCGAGGCGCAGTCTCACAGGAGATCGTCCTGTTGGCAGGTAAGATGCACGCCGCGGGCGGGCGGGGTCCAGTGGTCCGATCAGCGGACCTTGAAGCCTACGCGGAGAACGGAGCGGATGTTGTGTTGCTGCCCGCTCCCGGCACGATCCCGGGGATGACGGTCGAAATCAACCATCAACTGGTGGAACAGGCCCATGACATCGGCCTTCTGGTGATGAATACCGTTGGAACGTCGCAGGAGGGTGCCAGCCTGTCCACTATTGAGCAGCTGGCTTTGTGGAGCAAGATGAGCGGGGCTGACATCCATCACCTCGGCGATGCTGGCACTTTCGGCATGGCGGTTCCGGAGAACATCATGGCCTGGTCCATCGCCCTGCGCGGCCGACGCCATACCTGGCACCGCATGGCAGCATCGCTTCGCCGCTAGGCAGGAAACAAGGGGGGAAGTTCGGATGAAGGCGATTCTGGGAGCCAGGGTCTACACGCCGACGGGGGTCTTCGATCCAGGTGTGGTATTGATCCGCGAGGAGACCATCCGCTACGTTGGCCGCGCAGGCGATGGCGTCCTTCCCACCCCCTGCGAGCGCGTCGACGCCTCCGGCATGCATCTCGTCCCGGGCTTCATCGACGTCCACATCCACGGGCTGCTCGGTCATGACTCCATGGGCCCCGGGCTGGCCGAGGTTATCCATCACCTGCCGCGCTACGGCGTCACCGCCTTCATGGCCACCACCCTCACCCTGCCGCGACAGGAAATCCTCGATGCACTCGGGGCGATGGCCGACGTCCTCGAGCGGCCACCTCTTGGGGCCCGCTGCCTCGGCATCCACCTCGAAGGCCCTCACCTGTCGCCCTCCCGCACGGGCATGGCGACAGCAGAGTGGTTCTCCCCTCTCACCTGGGAGGACTACCAGGGCCTGCAAGAGGCCGCGCACGGCCACATCCGCATGATCACCTTCGCCCCGGAACTCGGCAACTCCCTCTCTCTCATCCCGCGGCTGATCCAGGACGGCGTCATCCCCGTCATCGGTCACTCCGACGCCAGCTTCGATCTCATCGCCCGCGCCGTCGACCTTGGCCTGGCCCACGCCACCCACACCTACAACGCCATGCGACCGCTGCACCACCGCGAGCCGGGGGCCCTCGGCGCCGTGATGTACTTCGACCAGATCGTGGCGGAGTTGATCGCCGACGGCATCCATGTCCGTCCGGCAGCCATCGCTATCTTGCTTCGGCTCAAGGGACTGGACCGCGTGGCGCTCATTTCGGACGCCGCGCCCATGGCTGGCCTGCCGGAAGGCGAGTACGAGTGGGAGCACAAGCCGGTGTTCGTCAAGGATGGCGCATGCCGCCTGGCCGACGGTACCTTCGCTGGCGCTCACGCGCTGATCGACCAGGGCGTCCGCCTGCTGTGTCGCGAAGTCGGAATGCCGCTGCAACAGGCCGTGATCCCGGCCACACGGACCCCGGCCGACGCGGTCGGGGCACCCCACCTCGGCCGCCTGCAGCCCGGCTGCGCCGCCGACCTCACGCTCCTCAACGCGGAGCTCGAGCCCGTCCGCACTCTTGTCGCCGGCCGTGAGATCTGGCCCGCAGTCCCCGGCTGATTGCCTCTCGCCGCGGCGCCTCAGCCTTTGCCCCGCCGACCCCTGTCCTCGTTGCTGAAGACCCAGCCGGCGATCTCCCCCACGTCCAGCGTCTCGTCATCCGTCCACTGGTAGGCGGTGGGATAGGCCCGATCGAACCGAGAGCTGGCCTCGGTGTCCGCTCGCTGAACCCTCACCTCTGCCTGCAGTGCGGTCAACCTCTCCTGCCAGCGCGCCAGATTCGATGGCCGCAGATCCACCCAGCCGTGCTCAGCGTCCTGCGACTTCAGGCTTGGACCGCGCAGCAGCCGCTTTCCATCCGACAGCAGGATGCCAATCCCGATCGAGAGGATCCGCTGACGCAAGGAGGCATCCTCCGTGATCACCGCCTCCAGGCCCCCGGCCAACGACTCGGGCGTGCGACGCAGCACCTCGGAGAGCGTGCCGCACAGCCGCCTGAGCAGATACGCTTCGAAGAGAAGCTTCGAGAGCCGCGGGGGCCCCAGGATCTCGAACGCCACCGAGTCCACCCCGTGCTCGGCCTCGAGCTGATGCAGCCGCGCCAGCGCCGACTGGCGCAGGAACCCGGCCCGGTACGTCGGCCCCATCACCGCCCCATCCAGAGCCGCGATGACATCCTTGCCGGTGTTCTGGCCCCGGATCTCCGCCACTACGTTCGCCGCGATTTCCTCCGGCGTGACGAACTCCATCTGGCCCAGCGTCGTGATGGCGGTGAACTCGCCCACGGAGAACAGCCCGTTCTCGCCGGTGTCAATGTACACCGACTCCAGAATCCCCTCCGCACGTCGCCCAAACTCCCCCTCCGCTGCCAGCGAAGCCGGGTCCTCAATCGAACAGGCCATGGTCGGCGGACAGTCGTAGAGCCGGATCTCCCGCCCACCGCGGCGGATCGGGCCGAAGCCGATTTCCTTCCAGCCAATGGCGGCGGTGGGTTTCACCTCCTTCACCACGGGCGGCGCCTGCGGCGTGCGCGCCAGCAGGAACAGCAGCATGGTCTGCGCACCTGCCACCGCCGACTTCGAGAGCAGCACCCGCGACGGCCTCTCCTCGCCATGGGTGTACGGGATGTTGAACCCCATGCCACCTGTGCCGCTGGTGCCCACCTTCACGTACGCCTGCGTTCCCGCCCGGCGCATCGCCTCGTACAGGATTTGCACGTGGCGCACCAACTGCGGGATGTAGAGCGAGCTGAGCAGCTGCTCGACCTCTTCCGGCCAGTCCATCGCCTGGCCTGCGGCGATGCGCTCCCGGAGCCGATGCGCCGTCTGAAAGACATTCTGGTAGGCGACGGCCGTCGCCGTGTTGACGCAGTCGACAATGATCTGCGCCGGCTCGCCTCCCAACCCAGGTGCCGTACCCACGATCATCTGGTACAGCAGCGACGCGGTCACCACATCCTCGTCCAGCTCCTCAAGGATGTCCGCCACCAGCCTGCGCCGCCGAGCAGCGTCGGCCAGCACCACCACGCGCGGATGAACCCCCTCCATGGTCTCCTGCCACTCGGCCCGCAGCAGTACATCACCCCACGCCGGGACGACTTCCGTTGCAGTCCTGGGCCATTCCTGCTTCAACCGCCGCACCCCCTCCTCTGCTTCCCAGCGCCGCAGCGAAGCGACAACCAACCTGCGCGGCTCGTGCGCCAGCAGCTCGCGACAGACCGCCATCCCCACCAGCCCGTATCCCCCAAGGACGAGTGCGCTCTTGCCCTGGATCTCCACGAAGTCCTCCCCTGTGGGTTCATCAAGCCGCGCGCCGCGCGGCCTTCTCAGCATACCCTACAAGGCGCCGAAAGCAAACACAAGGTTCACATCACAGAGGTCGTCACAAGAGCCGCCTGCACCATCCCGGGGCAGCGAGCCAACAATGCTGCGCTGCACGCCGACCCTCCGCCCGCCTCGGCTCAACGCCGTCTCGGCTTCAGCTCATCCCGCAGGGTCAGCGTCAGCAGCGCGCTCACCACCCCCACCACCAGGCTTCCCAGAAATGCCGCCCAGGCGCTGTCCACCGTGAACCCGATGTCGAACTGCTGCGCTATCAAGCCGGTCAGCCAGAACAGGCCAGCGTTGATCACCAGCGTGAACAGACCCAGGGTCAGCAGGATCACGGGGCAGGTAATGAACTTCAGCAGAGGCCGCACGAACGCATTGACCAGACTGAAGATCAATGCCATCCCCAGGATGGCCATCCAGCTGGTATCCTGGGGATGGATCCCCGGCACCCAGCCTGTCCCAACCGCTACGTAGAGTGCCACCGCGTTGATGGCCCAGCGCAGGATCAGTCGCTGCATGGCTCCCTCCTGGCAAGAGAATACACCTGTGTCATCGGCACGGCACGTCCCGTCCTCCTACTCCACATACACCTCGACCCGCTGGCCCTCTTCTTCATCAACGACGTCCACAATCTTTCCCGTCAGTCCCTGGCGCAGCGCTTCCGTCAGCTCTTCCACCTGGACGCCCTCCATGTCTGGAATGAAACGCGCCCCCATCTTCAGCCCGACGTTTACCAGCCCCAGCGGCAGATTCACATTCACAGACTGCTTGCCGCTGTTCATGTCGGTGATCCGCACCCGGAGCCAGCGCGATTCTCCCTGCCCGGCCGGCCGCCTGCGCTGCTCTGCTTTCTCCAGAGTTGTCAGCAGCCTGACAGCCTCCTCGGCTGTGATCTTCTTCTCCTGCACCATCTTCAGGATCTTCATTCGCTCTTCCGACCTCGCCATCTTGCCCTCCCTCCCACAACCGAGGTGGACATGAGTATCCTTGCCGGCCCCGCCTTCGTCCCCTGCCGCCATCAACCCAACGTCATCAACACAATGCCAACCATCAGCGCAGACATAGCGCCGATCCACCTCTACCAGCTCAGCGCCAGTCCTTCAGCCTCGACCTGATCGCACCCCTCAGGACCCTGCGTTCGGTCTGGAAACCGAACTCAGGTCGTACTCCATCCAGGTGAGGACTCGTGCTCGGCGGAAGCCCGCCTCGTAGAAGGCTCCTTCCGCGACACCAGCCGGATAATCCGCCGTCAGCAGAGCACGCCTCCTCTCCAGGCAGCGGATGGCCCGCCCCAACAGGGGCCCCTCGGCTTCGCCTTGCCACACCGGGTCCACAAGCATCATCAACCTCCAGCCGCGCGCTTCCGGCAGAGGACGCGCCTCCAGGAAGCCACGCGGCTCTCCCTGTTCCACCCAGGCCCACCGCCCGCGACCCTCGAGGCCAAGCGTCTCCGCGAGCGGTCCCGGGCGGAGTTGGTCAGCGCGCAGGGGCAGCGGCCACACCAATCCTTCCGGATGGAGTTGCGAGGCCAATCCGTAGGCAAGCCGCCACTCTTCCGGCTTCTGGGGCCTGACCGCGTCCGAGTCCAGTAGCAATTCGGTTTCCACCCCTGCCTCCCGTTCCCAGCTCGTGCGCGT
The DNA here is from genome assembly GCA_964575425.1 of uncultured Anaerolineaceae bacterium. GTDB lineage: Bacteria > Chloroflexota > Anaerolineae > Anaerolineales > E44-bin32 > DATEAV01. The sequence continues at coordinate 13,086 of CAZNRD010000024.1, forward strand.
CGTTCGCACCTGGAAACCCAGTGAGCGATAGATCTTCTGGGCTGCCGAATTTCCAGCATCCACCTGCAGGATCACCTTTGCACCCCGCCTGCGCCGCACGTGTTCCAATGAAGCCTCGACGAGGGCCTGCCCGATGCCACGCCCGCGATACGACGGGTGCACGACGACATTCGCCAGCACCCAGCGCCCGGAGCCCTCCGCCACCGGCATCAGGCTGACATTGCCCACGACGCGGCCCGCCTCCTCCCATACATAGCCCTGGCTATAGGGGTATCCGGGCAAAGACATCCACAGCAACAGCCTGGCCAGCCAACCGCTCCTCCCCAGCCAGCGCATCTCGCGCAACATTCGCCGCCCTCCGGCATCCATGCCGTCCGAGAAAGCACCCTCAATCAGATCCGCCACTGCCGCCAGGTCACGAGCCTGGTCCAGCGGACGCAGACCGTCAGTTTCCCTCCGGCGGACCCGGATCGCCGCTGTCACGCTTCACCCTCAAGCGCGTGCAGGAGTCCCTCAGCCTCCTCCACTCCAATCACCCCCTGCTCCAGCATCTGGAGCACCGATAGTTGCTCCTGATCGCTCACCCGGCTCCTGCGCTCCATCCACGAATCAAGGTCGAGCGACGCCGTCCAGCGACTGCGCCTCTGCTCCCCTCGCCGCGCCATACGTTCCGCCCTGCACCGCGCGCGCTCGGCAACACGGTGAGCGCGATCCCGAATCCGCTCCGCCCCGAGCCCGTGGAAACGGCCCAAGCCTGCTAGACCGGCCCCAGCCTGCGCCAGCGCCGCATCAATCTCGGCCTGAACCTGCGCCCAGAGCCCAGGATGCGCGCCTATATCCCCCACCCGCCTCGCCCCCACCCACAGATCTCCGCCGGAGATAAGCTCTGCCGCGGCCTGCGACCCTTTCATCCGGATCTGGACGCCCTGGCCATCCTCGTCCCTCGCCCCCGGCACGTGTGCTTCCAGCACACCGCCAGCGCGCAGCCGTAGCTCCAGCGCCATCCCCTCTGGCAGCAAGCAGCTAAGATCACCGTCCGCCTCGATTGTGGATGTCGTGCCCGGCGGCGGCGAGAGCTCCACCACAGCCTCCCCGCCCACCTGCACCTTCACCGGACCCTCGACAGCACACAGGCTCAGGTCGCCCCTCACGACATCCAGCTGGACCGCGCCCTGGATATGGTCGAGCTCGACATCTCCCCCAACCCACTCGACCTGCAGACCTCCCTCGAGCCGATGTACCGCCACATCACCTCCGACACGTACTACTCGCACCGGACCCACCCTGCGCAGGCTCACGTCGCCGGCGACTGTCTGCAAGGTCAGCGGACCGCTCAAGCCCGTGACACGGACATCGCCACCAATCGCCTGGGCCTCGACGGACGCACCGCTCGGCACGAACATCAAGCAGGCCAAACCACATGTGACCTCAACCCCATCAGCCGTGGGCGTGAGCGACAAGTCGGCCGTGGGCGCGGCCTGCACTTCCAGCACCGTGCCCTCGCGGCCTGTCAGCCTCAGGTCGCCGCCCACGGCCATGATCCGCAGCCGCGGGCTGGCCCCCACTTCCAGCGTGATCGTCTCCATGACAGCCCCTCCCCGTTATGCGCCTTGCAGCAGCCGCATCGCCTGCTCGGATGTGATCCGGCCCGCCGCCAAGTCATCCAAGATTTGATGGCGCTCTTCATCCCCGATGGCCAGGGTTTCTGCACCCACTGGAAAGCCAAGGTCACGGATGATCTCTGTCAGCCGTGCCCGCAACGTGGGATACGACATCCCCAACTCCCGTTCCATCCGGTTGAGTTTCCCTTCACAGCGGATGAAGGTCTCAACAAAGGACAACTGCTCGGCACTGAGCCGGCCGAGCCGGCCGACATCGAAGTGACCCTCGAGTGTTGTGTCACAGCTCCGGCAATGCAGGCGCGTGACCGAAAGGCGGTCACCACAGACCGGGCACTTGGTGGGCATGGGGTTCATCGCTTTGGCTCTGTGTGAGTTCAACCAAACGGTTGAGTTTCTCAACCCATTATAGGCTGCTATTTAAGAAAGTCAACTCTCTCCTTGAGATTATTAAGGTCCCGCTTCCTGTTCCATTCCCAAGCTGCTCACCTCCACCCTGTCTGAGACCGAACGTCGGCCAACACCCATTCTGGTAGAATGGGATGACTTCGCTCAGCCCAAGGCAAGCCATGGCCCGCCTGTTCATCCCCGGTCCGACGGACGTCCTGCCCGAAACTCTCGCAGCCCAGGCCCGACCGATGGTTGGCCACCGCAGCGCCGAGTTTTCCTCCCTGTTGTCTCATCTTCAGCCCGGGCTGCGCCAGATCTTCGGCACCAGTCAGCGCGTGTTCATCGTCGCCTCATCCGGCAGCGGCCTGCAGGAAGCCGCCGTCCGCAACTGTGTCGCTCGCCGCTTGTTGGTCTGCGTCGGCGGCGCCTTCGGCGATCGCTGGTGCGACATCGCCCACGCCAATGGCCTGGACGTCGACCGTCTGGAGGTTGGCTGGGGAAAGCCACACCGCGGCGAACAGGTCGCAGCCGCCCTGCGCCGGGGTGGCCATGACACACTGGCAGTCGTCCACAACGAGTCCTCAACCGGTGTCGAGAATCCGCTGGCCGAGATCGCCGCCGCCGCACGCCAGGCACGCCCAGATATCATCCTCCTGGTCGACGCCGTCTCGTCTGCAGGCGGCGTGCCGATTGAAGCCGAGGCCCTCGGCCTCGATGTCGTCCTGACCTCGTCCCAGAAATGCTTCGCCCTCCCCCCAGGCCTTGCCCTGGCTGCCGTCAGCGACCAGGCGCTGGCACGCGCCGCCGAGATCAAGCACCGCGGCTGGTACTTCGATTTCCTCGTGCTCGAGAAGCACCTGCAGCAGGGCGAGACCCCGGCCACGCCTGCTATCTCCCTGCTCTACGCACTCGAGGTCCAGCTCCAACGTATTCTCAACGAAGGATTGCAGGCACGCTACCGACGCCACGCTGCGATGGCAGCTCAGGTGCATCGTTGGGCTGTCGAGCGCTTCGCTCTCTTCGCCCTGGAGGGCTTCTGCTCCAAGACCGTCACCGCCATCTGCAACACGCGCGGCGTCGACATCGCCGCGCTCAACGCGCACCTGAAGCGCTATGAGATGACAATCGCCGACGGCTACGGCCCCCTCAAAGGCAGGACCTTCCGCATTGGCCACATGGGGGAGATCCAGCCTCGGGACATCGACGAGCTTCTTGCGCGCATTGACGAGTTCCTGGATCAGTAGACCGCCCGTCAGGCATCATGATCCTCACGCCCGCGACGTCGCTCCGGCGCATCTTGATCGCCCTCTTCCTTCTCGCCCTTCTTCCGCGGCTCGCCCTGGCCCTGAGCTTCCTGCGCGTTCCCATCGGCCTGGACGACATGTTCCAGTACGACATGCTGGCAAGATCGCTCGTCGCCGGCAAGGGCTATCGCTGGTACGCCCGGGCCGACACCGCGCGCATCCTCCCTAGCCTGAGAAACCGCTACGCGTTGGAGCTGTCGCTCGATCACTTTCCCGAAGAAGGGCTCCTCACCACGCACCGCGCTCCCGGCTACCCGCTTCTTCTGGCAGCCCTGTACGCACTCTTCGGCCTCGGTCACCGATTCGCCGTCACGCGGCTGGCGCAGGCATTTGTCGGCGCCAGCCTCACACCAGCAACAGCGTACCTCGCTCTCCGTCTGGGCCATGGCCGATGGGCAGCCGCAATTGCCGGTTGCGCTGTAGCACTCTATCCCATCCTATGGATGTATCCCATCGGCCTGGCCTCCGAGAACCTTTTCCTGCCGCTCGTCGTGCTGACCATGCTGACGCTGCTGGAGGCTGCTCGCTCGCCCGCCCTCGCAACGGCCGCGGTCGCCGGCCTGTGCCTCGGCGCGGCCACCCTGACCCGCGCTCGGCAAGACATTCCCTCGGAGCCAGGGGCCACCCTGCGCCTGCCCGTACGCCAAGTCGCCGCATTGATCATCGCCGCTGCAGCCGTGCTTCTCCCGTGGATGCTGCGAAACAGCTTGATCACGGGCCGGCTGGCCTACGTGGAGACATCCGTCGGCTACAACCTTTTCATCGGCTATCATCCACTCAGCGATGGCACCTTCATCACCGAGGCGGCGATTGTCCCGCTTCGATTCCTCGACGACGGCGAGCGCGATCGCTGGTGCCTCGCGCAGGCTGCGCGTCATATCCAGCAGGACCCACTGGCTGCACTCCTGCGCCTGCCGCGGCGCCTCGCCGCATTCTGGGGTCTCGAAGACCGCGAGTTGACCTACTTCTACGCCAACAACTTCCTTGGGTTCATACCCCAGCCCTGGTTGGCGCTGTGTTACATACTTCTTGTCGCTCCCCTGATTGCTCTGGGCCTCTCGGCGCCATGCGGCATGGCACTGGCAGCCAACCGTCGCGGGGTGGACCTCAGCCTAGCGTTGATCGGGACCGCGCTGCTCGCCTACGTCCCCATCCTGGCCGAGCCCCGCTTCCATCTGCCCCTCATCCCTGTCCTGGCTGCGTACGCCGCAGCCGCCTGGACGACCCCGGGCGCTCTTCGCCAGATGTGCGAACGAATCCGCCGTCGTGATCCGGCAGCACTCTGGGCGGCGTGTGCCGTGGCCTTGCTCATCCTTCTGTGGGAGTGGGATTCCTCCATCGACTGGGAAAGGCTACGGCCGGTCATGAGCCCCGGGAGGAACCTGCTCAAACTCTCCTACTGACGGATGCCGCCATGATGCCGCAGCCTCCATCACTCGGCGTCGGTGAGGACATGATCACCAACATGCGAACCTCGCATCACCGATCCGCGCGAAACCACACCGTGCTCCACTTCTCGATCCTCATCCCCCTGTTCGCTTCCGCCCTGGCAGCGCGCATGGCTCGCAGGTGAGAGGCCCGTGTCCGGACCTATCCTGGAACTGACGCTCGAGGGTATGGCCTACGGCGGCGAGGCGTTCGGCCGTGAACCGGGAGGGCGGATGGTGTTCGTCCCCTTCGTCGCGCCGGGGGAGCGCGTTCGCGTCCGCTTGACTGACGTTCACCGCTCCTGGGCGCGCGCTTCGCCGCTCAACATCCTCGAACCATCCCCCCTGCGCACCGAGCCCCGCTGCCGCCACTTCGGCGTGTGCGGCGGCTGCCACTACCAGCACCTGTCCTACCCAGCTCAACTCGAATACAGAGCGACCATCGTACGTTCTCAACTGAACCGGCTCGGAGGCTTTGAAGACCCGCCTGTCCAGCCGACGCTGCCCTCCCCCTCGCCCTGGAACACGCGCAACCACATCCAGTTCAGCCTTTCGCCCCAGGGCCGCCTCGGCTTCCTGCAGGCTGGCACCAATCGCGTGATCCCCATCGAAGAGTGCCACCTGCCAGAGCCCGTCCTGGCCGACCTCTGGCCCTGCCTCGACCTCGATCCCATCCCCGGTCTCGACCGCGTTTCGCTCCGAGCCGGCGCAGGCGAGGAGACCATGGTCATCCTGGAGGGCCAGGCCGAGCCCGACGTCGAAATCCATCTCGACGTGGATACGTCGCTCGTATGGCTGGGGCCACGCCGGACTACCCTTCTGGCCGGGTCTGATCACCTGCTCTTCGAAATCCTGGGCACGCGCTTCCGCGTCTCGCCAGCGTCGTTCTTCCAGGTTCACACTGCACTGACCAGCGCCCTGGTCCATCAGGTCCTCGACCTGGCGGCGCCCCTGCCAGGCCACATTGTCTGCGACCTCTATGCCGGCGTCGGCCTCTTCAGCGCCTTCCTGGCACAGGCGGGTGCCACCGTGACGGCGGTGGAACAGTCGGAGAGCGCCTGCCGCGACTTCGAGGTCAACCTCGACTCGTTCGACAACGTGACCCTTTACGCCGCGCCGGTGGAATGGGCGCTGCCAGCCCTCACCGCCTCGCCCCACACCGTCATCGCCGATCCCCCCCGCTCGGGTCTCGGCCCGCAGGTCACTCAGGCTCTGGCAGACCTTGGTGTCCCACGCATCGTGATGGTCTCGTGCGATCCCGCCACGCTGGCGCGGGATGCCCAGCGGTTGGCCAGCGCCGGGTACACCTTGCGCACCGTGGTACCATTCGACCTGTTTCCCCCGACCTATCATATCGAGACAGTCTCGCTCTGGGAACGATAGGTAGAACCAACTCTAAGGAAGACCTCATGACCGACCACAGATCGCTCGAGAAACGCCTGCGCTTCGCTGGCGACTTGGCGCGCCGCGCCGGCGCTCTGCTACGCCGAGGCTACGGCGGCCTGGCCGAAGTGCGCCACAAGAACAGCGTCGAGCTGGTGACCGAGTACGACCTGCGCTCGGAGGAGCTGATCCGCCAGGTTCTGGCGAAGGTCTTCCCAGGCGAGGCCATCCAGGGTGAGGAGGCTGGCCTCAGCGGGGAGGGCGAGGCCCGCTGGGTGATCGACCCCCTTGACGGCACCACCAACTTCGCCCACGCCATCCCGCTCTTCTGCGTCTCCATCGCGTGGATGTGCGGCCAAGAACCGCTGCTCGGCGTCGTCTACGAGCCGCTGCGCGACGAACTGTTCCAGGCCGCAGCCGGGCTTGGGGCCACCCTGAATCGGCAGCCGCTCCACGTTTCCCGTGAGTATTCTCTGGCCGAAAGCCTGCTGGTCACCGGCTTCCCTTACGACATCCGCACCAACCCGCGCAACAACCTCGCCGAGTACGCCGCGCTATCCCTGCGCGCACTTGGTGTGCGGCGGCTGGGGTCGGCGGCGCTCGACCTGGCGTATGTCGCCGCTGGCCGGTTCGACGCGTTCTGGGAGTTCGGGCTTTCACCCTGGGACTTCGCGGCGGGCATGGTCCTCGTGCGTGAGGCCGGAGGCCGCGTCACTCGCGCCGACGGCGGCCCGGACGTCTTCGCCGAACCCACTTCCATCCTAGCCAGCAACAGCCACATTCACCAGGCAGTGCTGCAGGTGCTGCGAGCGGTCGAAACGGAACGCCTATCGGCTCAGGCGACCTGACGCAATGCCTGCTCCAGGGCCGCCAGGTCGACGCGCGAGGTGAGGTCGAGGCTCAAGGGAGTGACGGCCACCACGCGGCGCACGTACAGTGCGTGGATGTCCGAGTCCGGCTCGACGGCGTCGGGGTTGACCTGCACCCGATATCCCACCGCGGCCGGCTCGTCAAGACGGTCGCGCTGCGGCTTGATGGGGACGAAGTACTTGACGCGGGAGAGGCGGGTGAGGGTCCACAGTGTCTCAGGGGTCGCCTCGGCGGGGATGTCGACTTTCAGCACGTCGACGTCGGGCATACGCAAGCCAGCGAGCAGTTTGGCGGCGAACAGACGCGTGAAGTGCGCCGCGGTGGAGAAGTCGATGTCCTTTGAGTGTGACAGATGGTAGCGAGCATCTGTCTCCAGCGACACCGCCAGCGATGGCACGCCCAGGGCGGCGCCCTCCAGCGCTGCGCCAACCGTGCCCGAGACCGTCACGCCGCTGCCCAGGTTTTCACCGTAGTTGATGCCCGAGACCACGAGGTCAGGCGGCCTCGGCATGATTTCGAGCACCGCATGCAGCACGGTCTGCGCCGGCGTGCCGCCGATGGCGTACACCGTCCACGTCTTGCCACCGACCGAGACTTGCTCCTCGCGAATGGCTCCGTCCGAGGCAGCAGGCATGCTGCGCCCGGCGCCAGACGATTGGTCACGCGGCGCGGCCACGGTCACGAAGCCCAGGCTGGAGAGCACCTCCGCCGCCGACCACAAGCCGGGTGAGCGGATGCCATCATCGTTGGTGAGCAGAATCTGGGGCCGACCATTATCGCGCATGTATCATTCGCCGGAGTCCATAATACCAGTCACGGCGCGCACGGTCAACGAGCCAGCTGTCTGAGCCAATCCGGTCCGCCGCACCTTGACTGCCTGGCTGTGTGCAGGAGGCGAGATGGCCATCAAACGGATACCGATGCAGGCCGAGAAGAAGATCGCCCTCGTCGCCCACGACAACAAGAAGCGCGATCTCATCGAATGGGCCAAGTACAACCGCGACCTGCTGGCCCACCACGTGATCTACGCTACCGGCAGCACCGGCGAGGTGCTTGAGCGAGCGCTGGACATCCCCGTGCACAAACTCCAGAGCGGCCCCCTGGGTGGAGACCAGCAGATCGGAGCCAGGATCGTCGACGGCGAGATCGACTTCCTGATCTTCTTCTGGGACCCGCTCGAGCCGCTGCCGCACGATCCGGATGTCAAGGCACTGCTGCGCCTAGCCGTTGTGTGGAACATCCCCACCGCCTGCAATCGGGCATCGGCCGATTTCATGATCTCCTCGCCGTTGATGGACAGCCCCTACGACCGGCTCGTGCTCGATTACGAGTCGTATCGCAAGCGGCCCATTCCTCTGGGCGAGGAATCCGGACGACGGGCTGTGGACACCGGCTGAGGCCGGCTCAGGCTTGGCCTCGCGCCTCGGCCGCCAGCTGCTCGAAGAACTCCGTCAAGACCTGATGCCGCCGCTCCCCCAGACGCCGTGCCGGCTCGGTCTGCAAGCGGTCTTTGACGCGCTGCAGCTTGAACAGGAATTCATGGTAGGCGCTGTGCGGTTCGGACGGCTCGGCCTGGCCACGCTCGAGGAAAGAGGCCGATGGCTCGGCAAACATCGGCTCCCCCGCCTGGATGGCATAGCCGATGGTGCGCGCCACACCAAATGCACCCATGACATCCAGCTTGTCGGCATCGAACAGGACCTGCGCTTCCAGCGATTCCGGCGCGGCATCACTCCGATAGCGATGCGCGCGTATGCAGTGCACCACGGCCTCGATTCTCTCCGCAAGCCATCCCTCACCTGTCAGCACCACGCGCGCAAACTCCGCCGAGGCCTCCTCATGCTGCGCACGCCCACCCTCGCCCGGATGCGCGCCGCTGGCGTCGTGCAGCAGCGCCGCCGCCCGGACAATCTCCCGGTCCGCCCCGACTTCACGCGCCAGCCAATCCGCCAGGTGCAGGACGCGCAGCACATGGTCGAAACCGTGAACGGGGTCTTGCCCGTCATACCAGGCATGGGCCTGCTCGACCGTTGGCATGGGACCCTCCATCGCATCCGTCGGCCAGCCCCAGCTCCGCCACGCTGGCCGGCCGCGGACGCCCGGTCAGCCGCTGCAGCCCCGTGCGCAACGCGGGGTGCGAGAACAGGGTTTCGGCCGCTTGACCCCACTCCTCCACCCGCCCCGATTCCAGGATGACCACCACGTCCGCGTGCGCGGCAGCAAACTCGATGTCGTGCGTCGCCAGCACCACGCCCATCCCCTCGCCGCGCCAGGCTTCGATCAGATTCCCAAGGTCACGCTGAGCCAGCGGATCGATCCCAAGCGTGGGCTCATCCAGGAGCACAACCTTCGGCCGGCTAACCAGCACGGCGGCAATCACCGCCCTCTGCCGTTCCCCCGAAGACAGATCTCGCGGAGAACGGTCGGCCACCGCCTGCAACCCGAGACCGTCAAGCAGAGCCTCCGGGTCGATGGGCGGTGAAGCCTCCAGGCCATGGTTGCGCAGCGTCAGCCATAGTTCCTGACGCACGCTCTCAGCGAACAACAGCCCCGAAGGCCACTGGGGCACGAACCCCACCTGCCGCGCCCGGTGCGACACCGGCCACCCGTCGATCGGTTGACCCTCGAACCGGACCTGCCCTCTCTCTGGCCTCAGCAGACCCATCAAGCAGCGCAGCAGCGTTGTCTTGCCCGATCCGTTGCGGCCAACCAGCGCCACCACCTCGCCCGCGTGCACCTCGAGCCAGGCTCCATCCAGCGCCCTCACACCATTGTAACTGAAGCACAGGTCACAGCCCGCAAGCAGGACCGAGCCTGGCTCCGGCCGTACCCGTCGCGACCTTTCCGCAGCCGTCAGCACCCTCCGGCGGAACTCGGCATTGTTGTCCATTCCTGCTGCCGCCGGCAAGCCGAGTGCACGGGCTGCCTGCATCAGCGGCGGCAGGTAAGGCATGGCTCCCAGCACTTCATGGACCGGACCGGCACCAACAGGACCGGCGTCCGCGAGGTAGAGCATCCTTTCCACCCCCGGGATCAAGCGTCCCAGTCGATGCTCCGCCACGAGCACGGTCAGGCCAAACTGGCGGCGCAGCGTCATCGTCCAGGCCAACGCCTCCTCCGACGACTGCGCATCGAGCTGCGATGTCGGTTCATCCATCACCAGGACGCTCGGCTGGCGCGCCAGCGCCGCCGCCACCGCCGCCCTCTGCTGCTCACCACCGGAAAGGCGATCCAGCGGCCGATGGAGCAGCGCTGTCAACTCCAGCCTCTCGACGATCTCCTCGACGCGTCGGCGGATGTCCCAGCCGGGCAGTCCGGCCACTTCCAGGCCAAAGACAATCTCATCGGCGACGTTCCCGGTGACGAAGCGTCCCTCCGGCTCCTGGAAGACGAACCCCACCCGACCCGCCAGATCTATCGGTGCGGCGCGCCGAGTGTCGAGCCCGTCCACCACGACGCGCCCACCGAACCGGCCTCCATAGAAATGCGGCACGAGACCGTTGACTGCCCGCAGCAGCGTCGACTTGCCGCTGCCCGACATTCCGGCCACAAGCAGCATCTCGCCGGCCTCGAGGCGCAGGTCGAGCTCACGGAGCACCGGGCTCGCACTCTCTGGATAGGAGTAGGTCAGCCGCGTTGTTTCAACCACTGGTAGACTTGCCCCACAGTGGCGCAGCCAACAGGCCCAGGGCCAGCGCGAGGGCCGGACGGAACGTTGGCCATTCCGCCCGGGGATACGGATAGTAGCCCAACCATTCCGGCACCACCAGGGAAAGCACCAGGAAGACAAACAGCATGCCCAACGCGAGACCCGATGCGATGGTGTCGGCCCTCCGCCAAGCCTCCGGCCGGTAGCGGCCTCCCGTACCCTGCCGGCGCAGACACGTCGCCGTCACCCCAATCCCCGCCGCCAGGATGAACAGCGGCCACGGACCAGCTCCGGGGATGAGCGCCGCGAAGGATAGGCCCGCCGCCAGGAGCACCCACCCGATCGGGGCCAGCCAACGGCGCCAGCCCTCCAAGCCGCTCCCGCCCCAGCCGCGCGCCACCATGCCCTCAGCCAGACCAAAGGCGCTTTCCAGGCTCATCACCACCAGCGGAGTGAACAGCGACGGCAGATCTCGCCAGCCTCGCGGTTCATGGCCCCGGATCTGCTGGGCCTCACGGATCGCGGTGAAGGCCTTGTACGCTTGGGGCGCGAAGGTCAGCGCGATCGTGGCGCTCACGCCAACCGCGTAGAGACCGCGAGGGGTACGCCGCAACAGGTCCGCCGGCGTCACAACCTCACTAAAGACCATCAGCACCGCCAGGACACAGCCGATCTGGATGCCGGCCGAGACCCCGAAGAGCAGCGCCTCAAGCGTGTAGGGCCCGCCGATGAAGGGAACAGGGAGGCGGAGCAACACCGTTTCCCCGGCGCGACTGAAGGCCAGGTTGAGCAGCGTCGGGAATGCGATCAGGCTGGCAAAGAACAGAAGCGTCGAGCGACCTGGAGGTCGGCGGCCGAGGCGCCACCGCACTGCCAGGGCGATCGCACTCACCTCAGCCAGATACCATGGGTTCCGCATCAGCAAGGCCACCGTGACAGCGCAGAACACCCATACCAACCAGGCGGATGGATGCATCCGCCGTCTGGGTACAGTATCCATGACCGACGCCTGATGTGCTCTCACTCCGCCCCCATCGCAGCCTCATCCTCGTCGCCGCGCAAGGACGAAGGCCCCTACGAGCACGATGATCAGCAGGCCGAGGACACTCAAGACAATTGTCGTTGGCTGCAGCCAGGCGGAGGCGCTCTCGCCCCTCTCCGGCAGACCCGCAACTTCGGTGAAATTCACCCCAGCAAGCGCCGGGATCGCCTGAGCCGTCGCCAGCAGGTTCTCATCGAGGAAACTGCTGTTGTAGGAGAAGGCTCCCGACGGCAGCTGGAACGCGCGCAGCACCTGGATTGGATCACCCCAGCCCTCGAGCGACTCGCCTGCGGCTTCGAGCCCCTGGATCACAAGCGCCGTCGAGTTGGCGTCGGTCTCCTCTCCATAGGGGCTGGGCTTCTGGTAGGTCCAGCCCCCGTCCTCGTTCTGCACCGCACGGAAGTAGTCCAGCGAGGGACCAATGCTCTGGCGCGCCCCTGCGGCAACCAGGGCTTGGACCACCATCGCTGTGGTGTTGCTGTCTCCCATCCCTGGAGTCCGGTCCCCAGTGAAGGAGAAAGAGCCGTCATCGAGGCGGGAGGCGAGCAGGGAATCCACCACCCCCGCCGGAACCGATTCGCCTGCGTTCACCAACGCCAGGATCACCAGCGCCCCTTCGTAGGGACCCTGTCCCTGGAAGGTGCCCGCGGCGTCGAACGCTCCCAGAAGCGAGTCGAACACGCGCACATCAAGCGCCTTTCGTGGATCGAGGCCAGCGGCCTGATACGCAAGCACGATCTTGGCGGCCCTGCCAAAGTCACTGGCACTGAGAGTCTGCGCCTGCGCTGCCAGGAATTCCAGTGAACTGCGGCCGCCGCTCTGCGCGCTGCCCGGATCCACGCCCGCGCTGGCGAGGGCGATCACCACGTCCGCGGTAAGGCCGACATCACTGGCCTCCGAGCCCGGCATCCTGTACCCTCCATCGGTCGCTTGCTGCTGAAGAAGCCAAGCCGAGGCGCGCTCGATCACAGGATCGATCTCTCCTTGAGCCAGCGCGGGAACCGTGAAGACGAACACGGTGAGGAGAACCACAAGCAGACGACGGACCATCGCGTTGCTCCTGTTCTTGTTGGTGGGAAAGGCTGGGCCGGAACGCCGCCTCAGCCGGAGCGAAACAATGCGGCCTTCCCTCACGGATTGCAGGGAAGGCCAGGCGAAAGCGAGTCGTGCGCCACCTCCTTTCCGCGAAGGCTCGTAAGCGCCGGGCTGAGGTGGGTGTCCTGGCTCGGGCGGGAACCTTATCGGTGCCCAGCCCCTACAGTTGCGGGACAGCGCCGGACTTCCAACGTGCGGTCACCGGCTTCCCCTTTGCGGCCATCGCATCCGGGCGATGAGCCACCTCAGCCCGCGTCGTCAGTCAATTGTGGAAAGAGTATAGCCCGGGCGGAGTGGGCCGTCAAGGCCGTGCGTGCCCATGGACGCCTCGTCCTCGCGCTCCCCTCGACAAACGAAGATCAACGTCGGCTCTGTCCAGGTTGGGGTCGGAGAAACGACCAAAGGCGATGTCCGAGGATTGAGGCCCTTTCGTTAGCCTTGCGTTGCCTCGTACCCGAATTTCGCGCTAAACTGAAGTAGAGGCACGTTGCAGGGCCTCGTCCTTCACTCCGAGGATAACGGCAGGGTGGCCGTGATCCGAGTCAACCGCGCTCCAGTTCTCACTCTGTGGGCTGCTGTCGTCGCGCGGCACCTTGGATACGACGAGGCAACGGCCCTTACGCTGGGCAAGGCACTCGCCGGATTGAACGCGCAGTCCAAGGGTCGCCGCCTCGGCCTCTACGAGCCCAGAGCGGAAGGCGATGCGCGGCCGAAAACGCAGCGGCCACAGCGCCGCGTCGCCATCCCACTCATGGGCCGCCACGTGCCCGCGCTCAACACCCCGCAGGGCATTCGGGCGGCAGCTAACGATCAGCCGATCAACCCGCAAAGCGTCCAGCGCTACCTGGAAAGCAAGTTTGGCGAGCACTTGCCCGCCGTCCGGCGCGCCATGGAGGGGCTTGCGGCCTCGCTCAGCCCCGAAGCTTTGGCGCAACAGGCGTATGGCCTTTACGAGCAGTTCCGGCCCGACGTGCCGCGAGGCGCGCGCGGATGGGGGGCCGCCGGAGAGTTGGACCTGGATCGACTGCACCGGCTGGCCCATGCTGCCAGGGGGAAGAGGCCATGAAGGACCAGCCGCCGTCCGCAGCCATCCCGGGTCACCAGCCCGAACTGAGCGCCAGCGCCCAACGGGTTCAGCAGGTACTGGACGAGTTCGGCCACGGACACCGCGTGATCGAGCTGCCTTCGTCCACACGCAGCGCCCAGGAAGCGGCGCAGGCTGTGGGGTGCCAGGTCGGGCAGATTGCCAAGTCGCTTGTCTTCCGCGGCCGGGCCAGCGGCCGTCCCATCCTTGTCGTCGCCAGCGGGAGCCATCGCGTGGACGAGGCCCGCCTGAGCGCGCTTGTCGGCGAGGTGGTAGAGAAGGCCGAGGCGGAATTCGTCCGCCAGCATACCGGCTACGCCATCAGCGGTGTGCCGCCTGTAGGCCACGCGCAGCCCCTGGTCACAATCCTGGATGAAACGCTTTTCGCCTACAACGAGATCTGGGCTGCGGCCGGCACACCTCGCGCGGTCTTTCGCCTCACACCCCAAGAACTGCTGCCAATGACTCGGGGCGGAGTTGCCCCTCTCGCTCACGATGATCCGCGCGCTTAGGCGCCGGCGTCAGCGTATCACGCCCTGCGCCCGATACCAGGCGTAGGCTTCCTCAACCGCCTGACAAAACGGGCGCGGCGCGGCCAGCCCGAGTTCTTGATGCGCTTTGGAAGTGTCGCAGTAAAGGTATTGCCGGCTCAGGCGCAGTTGCGCCCCATCCAGTGGGAGCGGCACAACGCGCCGCAGGCCATCGACAACCCAGGCGGCCGCGGCCATCTGCCATCCGGTAAGCCGCAGCCACGGCCCGCGCGTGCCCGTGACTTCGGCCAGGATATCGAACGCCCGCCGGTGCGTCAGGTTCTCGCCTCCGAGGATGTACCGCTGCCCCGCCCGCCCGCGCTGCAGTGCCGCCAGGTGTCCCTCCACCACGTCTGCCAGGTGGACGTAGTTGGCTCCTCCTTCGGCCCAGAAGAACAGGCGTCCTCTGGCCGCCTGCACCACCAGCGAGCCACTGATCTGATGGATGTCGCCCGCGCCGAGCACTATCGACGGGTTGACGATCACCACCTCGAGCGCATCCGCTGCCAGGCGCAGTGCCTCCATCTCCGCCTGATGTTTGGCATAGCCGTAGGGAAACGCCTGAGGCGTGAGGTTGAAGGTGTGCGACTCCGTCAGCAGCTCCCCCGATGCCGGAACGCCCAGCGCCGCCACGGAGCTGGTGATGACCAGCCGCCGAACGTTGCATTCCCGGGCGGCGGTCACGACGTTGCGCGCGCCTTCAACTGCCGAGCGCACCACAAGCTCCGGCCGCCGCCAGTAGGCCGCCTGCGCCGCGACATGAAAGACGAACTCCACGTTGTCCAAGGCGGCGCGCAGGCTCTCGCGGTCGAGGATGTCTCCCACCGCACGCTCAAGTGTCAGCCCCTCGAGCAGCTGCAACGATGAGGTGGCGCGGTGGAGGGCACGCACCGCATGCCCGCGCTCGGCCAGCGCCCGGCACAGCGCCGCGCCGATGAAACCGCTGGCGCCCGTGACCAGAATGCGCTCAGGCAATCAGGCCAATCTCCCGTCCTACCTCGGCCAGGATGTTCAGGGCGCGGTCGATTTGCTCGTCCGTGTGCGTGGCCATGTAGGAGGTGCGCAGCAGGCACTGGTCCGGCGGCACTGCCGGCGCCAGCACGGCGTTGGTATACAGACCCTTCTCAAAACACTTCTTCCAGGCCACGAGTGTGGCTATCCGATCCCCGATGACAATGGGGATGATTGGCGTGGCGCTCGGGCCCATGTTAAAGCCGAGGCTGCGCAGCCCGGCGCGCATGCGCTCGGTCACCGCCCACAGCCGCTCGATGCGTTCGGGTTCGCTTTCGATGATTTCCAGCGCCGCCAGTACCGCCGCCACGTTGGCGGCCGGCATCGAGGCCGAAAAAATGAGCGACCGCGCATGGTGCTGAATGTAGTGGATGACGTCGTCGTCCCCGGCGATGAAGCCGCCAAGCGAGGCGAACGACTTGCTGAAGGTGCCCATGATCAGGTCGACCTGATCGGTCACTCCGAAATGTGCTGCCGTGCCGCGGCCCTTGCCCATCACGCCCAGGCTGTGTGCGTCATCGACCATCAGCCGTGCCTGATACCGGCGGCAAACCTCAATCAAGCCCGGCAGCGGCGCCAGGTCGCCGCCCATGCTGTACACCCCGTCCACCACGACCAGCCGCCCGGCGCTCTCATCCACTTTGCCCAGCATCCGGTCCAGGTGCTCGAGGTCGTTGTGATTGAAGCGCCGCATCTCGCCCAGCGCCAGCATGCAGCCGTCCACGATGCTGGCATGATCGTCCTTGTCGGCCACCACCACATCCCCTCGCCCCACCAGGCACGAGATGACGCCCAGGTTCACCTGGAAACCCGTGCTGAAGACCAGTGCCGCCGGCTTGCCGACAAAGGCCGCCAGGCGCCGTTCCGCCTCCTGGTGCAGCGCCAGCGTGCCGTTGAGGAAGCGAGAGCCTGTGCAGGACGTACCGTATCGCTTCACTGCTTCGACCGCCGCCTGGCGGACGCGCGGGTCTGTCGTCAATCCGAGGTAGTTGTTCGAGCCAATCATCAGCACGCGCCGGCCGCCGATGACCACCTCGGTGCCTTCGGTGTCTTCCAGCGGGAGGAAGTACGGATAGAGTCCCGCCTGCTGCGCTGCGCGCGCATCCGTGTACATGCGGCACTTCTCGAAGATGTCCATCGCCAAGCCCCTCCTATGTCCCCGGATTGCTGCCAAGCCAAACCCACCGCGCCTGGCCTATCTTACCTCGGACCGGTCCTGCGCGAACCGGCTTGACGCCTCCACCTCCCGCCGTATAATCAGCCACACAAGCGAAGGGCAGTCTGCCCTGACCGACGAGCGCGGAGACATCCCGCTCGGCGACCCTTCAGAGAACCGCCGGGAGGTGCGAGGCGGCAGGGTCGCCGGCCGGCATCCCCTCCGCCAGCCTTTCGGCCCGTCGCTGCCGCAGGGGTGGGCAGACCACCGTAAGGCAAGCCGGGTGCGCCCGTTACTGCGCTTCAAGGTCCCGCCTCGCGGGGCGAACGCAGGTGGCACCACGAGCGCCCCCTCGTCCTGCAGATGAGGGGGCGAGTTCGTCGAAGCGGAGGTGCGCCATGTTGGACCTGCAGCTCATTCGTCAAGCCCCCGACCAGGTGCGAGCCTCACTGCGCCGGCGCGGCATTGAGCCGCCCATCGACCGCATCCTCGAGATCGACGCGGCTCGCCGTTCCCTGCTCACTCAGGTCGAGCAGCTCAAGGCGGAGCGCAACCGCGTCTCCAGGGAAATCGGCAGCAAGCCCAACGACGCCTCGCGCGCGGAGCGCATCGCTCACATGCGCCAGATGGGCGAGCACATCGAAGCCCTCGACGCCGAGGTGCACCAGGTCGAGCAAACCCTCCACGCCCTCCTCATCGAACTGCCAAATCTGGTGGACCCCACCGTCCCCGACGGCCCCGACGAAAGCGCCAACGTCGTCATCCGCAGCGGCGGCGAACCCCGCCCCTTCTCTTTCGCTCCCAGGCCTCACTGGGACATCGGCTCATCTCTCGGCATCCTGGATTTCGAGCGCGGCGTCAAGATGACAGGCTCGCGCTTCTACGTCCTGCGTGGCGACGGCGCCCGCCTGCAGCGCGCCCTGATCGCCTGGATGCTGGACCTGCACCGCCGCCAGGGCTACGCGGAGGTCTACCCGCCCTTCGTTGTACGCGAGCAGGCCCTCTTCGCTGCTGGTCAGCTGCCCAGGTTTCGCGACAACCTTTACCACGATGCCGAGGAAGACCTGTGGATGGTCCCCACCGCCGAAGTGCCCCTGACGGCGCTTCACATGGATGAGATTCTCGCTGCCGGGGAACTCCCGCGCCACTACACCGCCTATAGCCCTTGCTTCCGGCGAGAGAAGATGTCTGCCGGGCGCGACGTGCGCGGCATCAAGCGCGGCCACCAGTTCGACAAGGTGGAGATGTACACCTTCTGCACCCCGGAGACCTCGGACGAGGAACTCGAACACATGACGGCCCACGCGGAAGCCACCTGCGCTGGACTCGGCTTGGCCTACCGCGTCAAACAGCTTTGCACCGGCGACCTAGGCTTCGCCGCGCGCAAGACCTACGACGTCGAGGCCTGGGCACCGGGATCGGCGGAGTGGCTCGAGGTGTCGTCGATCTCCAACTGCGGCGACTTCCAGGCCCGCCGCGCCAACGTGCGCTATCGCCGCACCTCCGGCGGACGCCTCGAGTACGTCCACACCCTCAACGGATCTGGCCTGGGCCTGCCGCGCACGCTGATCGCCGTCCTCGAGACCTACCAGCAGGCGGACGGCTCTGTCGTCGTGCCCGAGGTTCTACACCCCTGGATGGGCGGGGTGGATGTCCTCAGGCCTGAGGTCAGCGAAAGGTGACCTGCTTGACCCCGACCCTCATCACGCTGCTCGTCGGTCTACTCATGCTCGTCGGGTTGGCCGGGGTCGTCTTGCCTGTGCTGCCTGGATTGGCCCTGATGTGGGTTGCCGCGCTGGGCTACGGCTTGTTTATCGGGTGGGGCACGTCCGGCCCATGGTTGTTTGGGCTGATAAGTCTCCTGGCGCTGGCCGGGCTGGGTGCGGAGGTTCTTGTGACCGGAGCTGGCGCCCGCGCTGCAGGTGCCTCTCGCTGGGCAATCCTGGCCGGGCTGGCGCTGGCCCTCGTAGGTTTGCTTGGCTTCGGAATTCCAGGTGCAGTCGTCGGCCTGATCGGGGGGATCATCGGGGTCGAGTACTTGCGGCTCAAGGACTGGCGCAAGTCAGCCCAGTCTGCACTGGGGTCGGCCATCGGCTATGGTGCTGCTTTCGGGGTGAAACTGCTGCTGGGGGTGAGCGTGATCGCCGCCTGGCTGGCGTGGGTGGTGATCGGCTAGGGCTCGAAGAAGACCATCCCCAGCCCCATCCGCTCCAATCCCTCGTCCGCCCAATACTGGACGACAGCCGACGGGTCGTCGAGCAAAGCCAGTAAGGCAGGGACCGCCTGACGGTCTTCCATGCGAGCCAACGCCCGTGCTGCCTCGATGCGCGCTCGAGGCGAGCCGCTGGTGGCCACCTGAAGCAGCGGTGCCACGGCCTCGGCCCCGACTGCTGCCAGCGCATCGGCCGCCAGGCGTGCCAAGAGAGGATCGCTTCCGCCAAGCATGGGGACCAACCCTGGGATGGCCTGCGCCGTCGGCCGGCTCCGCAGTCCGAGGGCGGCGCACTGCCGCACCGAAGCGTCTGCATCCGACAGGGCATGCACCAGCCCGCTGCGCGCTGATAACTGATCGATCGCTGCCAGAGCGCGCGTGGCCCACCACCGGTGATCGGTGTCTTCCGAACCAAGCAGGCTCAGCAGGGCGGGGACAGCTTCCACGCCGGCATCGGCCAGCTGAGCTGCCGCCGCCTCCGCTCGGGCGTCGTCCCCACAGGTCAGCTCCTGCAACAGCGCAGCCAGGTCGGCCACGGCGGGCTAGTCTTCCGGGGGTGGGACAGGAAGGTCGGCCTCGGCGATCCGAACCCACTTGTCGCCGGTTTCGATCAGCATGACAGGGATATCGTCGAGGATGGGGTACTTGCGCCCGCAGTCCGGCTCCTGGCAGACGAGCCAGCTGTCCTTGACCAACTTGAGTTGGCCCTCCTTCTCCCGCACACACGCCGGGCAGCGCAGGATTTCCAACAGGTCCTGAGGGATCATGCCCCACTCCTTGGTTCGCGGCGATTGTATCACAGGCCCGCCGGGCTACTCAGTCTTGGCGCCGGGGGGGAGCTCAGTTCCGGGGCCGTATTCGTAGATGGCGCGCCAGGGGAGGTAGCGGGTGCGGAAAGTGTCCTGATGGATCACCTGTCCACCGCGCCTCACGGTGCGGGTGACGGTGACGTCCGCGCCGTCGGCCTTGTAATCGACCTGCTTGATCTCACCAGGCGCCAGCTCCGGGTTCTCGCGGTACAGCGGCTCGGGCGCCTCGACCACATTGCGCAGCCCTGTCGTCGTCCACCCGACCTGGCGACCATCCGAGGTCGAGTAGAACTCCCATAGCAATTGCGTGCCGTAGACGGAGGTCTCCATCAGAAGCCAGTACGGCGTGTCGTTGGTAAAGCGGAAGTCGACCCGGGGCGCAAAGACGGTGGCATCGAAGCCAGCGCAGGTCGACCCCAGGCTGCAGGGTTGTTCATAGTAGACCACGCGATAGGCATGGGGATGACGCTCGTCGATCTGGTAGCCGCCGAAGAAAGCGGCGCGGAAGAGGGTGGAGCTCACCTGGCAGACTCCCCCGCCGACGCCGCTGATGGTGCGGCCGCCATAGATGATCAGGGCTTCCTGATAGCCCGTGTCGAGGCTGATGTCGCCCAGAATCTCGGCCATGGAGAGCGTCTCGCCAGGGGCGACGAGCAGCCCATGGAATGCGCCGGCAGCGGTGGCGATGTTGTGAACACGGGACGGGCTCGAACCGGCGAAGTAGGTCGAGACCGCGACGACGTTTTCCGTAATACCCAGCTCGTCTGCGGTGGCCTGATCGGTGACGGCCGGCTCGGTGGTCTGGAACACCAGGGGGATCTCGTGCTGTCCGGCGTTCAGGCCATCGTTGATGGCCTGGACTGTGGCCGGAACGTCGAGGTTTCTGCCGATGATGGCCGGACGCAGCAGGTCGAGTTGCCGCGTCTCATCGTTGAAGATGAAGCGCGCGTTCTCGGGGTCACGCTTGAGGGTGGGGGCCAGGGGCTCGAGGAACTGACGCATGGCCTCGGGATCGATTCCCAGCTGGTAGCGAGAGCCCGAGTCGTCGCGCAGGATATCGAAGCGCAGTATGTCTGCCAGCGTTCCCGGATCAATGCTCCATGGCCCAGCGCCTTCGGCAGTGAGCACGAGCGGCTGACTCAGCATCTCACGCGCCAGGGCCGCCTGCTGGCTGGCATCAAGCACGACCGGCGGGCTCTCCTCGATCATCAGCGGCACCTGCGCGTCGTACAGGCGCGAGACCACCGGCTCCAGCGCCGCCAATGTGGCATCGATGTCGAGCCACCGGCCGACCTGCCCCTGGCGCAGCTCAACCTCCAGGCCGCGCACCGAAATCCCGGCCTCCACCTTCGGTTGATCGATCTGCTCCGCCAGCCGTTCCAGGTACGCTGCGCCCAGACGCTGATCGAACACGACCACAGGCGGTAGGTTGACACCCTGCGTCCACGCCTCGTACTGCTCCTGAAAGCGGTCGACCAGACTGCCGCGCCGCCCCACCGATAGCGCCTGGCGCGCCATGGCCGAGACATCGATCCAGACACCGAGCTCGATGGGGCGCGCCGCCCAGAGCCGGTCTCCATCCCGAAAAGCGATCAGGCCGGTCTCGGGATAGGTGAGCACCCGAGACAATGCAGCCTCGATCTCGGCCTGGCTGCGCCCGCCCAGGCTGACGGCGGCTGCGCTCACACCCGGCAGCGCCCGGCCAAAGCAGACCAGCCGCATGCCGAGGGCAAACACCCCCACACCGATGAGGATCGTGGTAGCGGCGGCAAACAACGCCAGGAGAAGGTTGACCGCGAGAAAGTACGCGTCGCGGCGGCTGCGGGGTAGGGCGTTTGACACACCCATAGGTTCACCGATCAAAGCGCAGCATTATAGCATCCAGGGGACGTCGGCCACCTGCTGTTGGTTCCCTGCGACTCAAGGCTGCAGCCAGATTTCGTGACTGCTGAAGTGGACCAGCCCAGCGCCGTCCGGAGTGCGCTCGAAGACCGCCACCCAGGCGTACTGGGGATATGGGGTGTGATACGGGAGGTCAACCTCGAACGTTCCCAGCTGCCCCACAGCGGGCGCGGCCAGCTCCACCTCGGCCGAAGCAAGGATGACGCCATCGCGATCGAGCAGCTGCACCGCGAGCGGAACGTCAGCCTCCACCCAACCCGCGCCTCGCACGCGCATAGCCCCCCCGGACACGGAGACCCCCTCGCGCGGGGAAAGGATCGTCAGGCGCTCCGGCCCATCCAGCGCCGGATAAACCCGCGGCGCGCCGACGGAGAGGAGAACCAGATTGAGCGTCGTCAGGTGCCCCAGGCGAGTGGAGCGCGCATCCTCGGTGCTGACCTCCAGGCGCGCCGCCTCGGCCACAGCCTCGATGCGGAACGGGACTTCGGTGATGAATATCCCCGAATGACCGGCCGGCGCCCACAGGTACGTGACACGCTGCGTGATCACCCTCCCGTCCTCACCGATCAACCGGATGCGAACGCGGTTCTGATGGCAGGGGCCGCTGCGCCCGGAGACTGTGAAGGGGCTGCGCACCTGCGAGCCAGGGCCCGGGCTCAAGATGGCCAGGCGCTCCTGCGGCAGCCGCACGGGCAAGGGAGGCAGCGTGGCTGTGGAGGTGGGCCCAGGAGGTTCGAGCACCGCGCCCGGTGTGACCTCAGTCAGTGGGGCCCGGGTCTCCGTCGCCTCCACCACCGGGTTGGGCTCAGTCGCGGTTTCTGTTGAAAGGTGCCCCTCTCTCACCACCGGCGGAGTCGAGAGCATGGGCGCGCCTCGTGCTGCGGAGGCACAGCCAGCGGTGAGGGCCGCACCCATCAGTGCCCATCCGACCCAGCTTCGTGCCCACGCTGCTCTCGTCGCCATTTCCGCCCCTACCCTTTGGTGCCCACCCTCAGCGCGGTCCCGGCAAAGAGGCTACCGACCACGATGGCAGTTGCCAACCGGGCGCGAATCAGAAGCCAGCTCATGCTCCGCCTCCTGAGCGCCGATTGCGGCTAGACCTGAAGCCCGTGCATTTCACCGAACTTCCCTTGCAGGTAGCGCAGGAACGGCCCGGGCGTCAGCGCCTGCCCCGTCACGCGCTGCACCAGCTCGGCCGGCTCGAACTTCGCCCCATGCCGATGGACCTTCTCTCGCAGCCAGGCTAGAAGCCCGCCGAATTGGCCACGACGGATCTGCCCCTCGAGATCGGGGATGTCTTGGCAGATCTTCTCCCAGAGCTGGGCTGCCACCAGATTGCCCAGGGCGTACGTCGGGAAGTAGCCCATCAGGCCCGACGACCAGTGAACATCTTGCAGCACACCTTTGGCATCGTCGGGCGGGGTCAGACCGAGGTAGTCACGCATCTTGGTGTTCCACGCTTCGGGTAGGTCGCCCACAGCGAGCGAATTACTCATCAGCGCCACCTCGAGTTCGAAGCGCAGCATGATGTGCAGGTTGTACGTGGCCTCGTCGGCGTCGACGCGGATGAACGATGGCTGGACCTTGTTGATGGCCCGGTAAAAGGTCTCCAGGTCGACGTCCCCCAGGCTGGCAGGAAAGTACTGCTGCAGCCGCGGGTAGAAGTGCTGCCAGAAGGCACGACTCCGGCCCACCAGGTTCTCCCACATGCGCGACTGCGACTCGTGCACGGCATACGATGCGCCGGAGGCCAGCGGCGTGCGCTCGAAGGCGGGGTCGAAGCCCTGGTCGTACATGGCGTGGCCTGCCTCGTGGATAATGCTGAAGAAGAAGTCGGGCAGGTAGTTGGGGTCGAAGCGGGTGGTGATGCGCACGTCGTCGATGCTGAATCCCGTGGTGAATGGGTGGGCGGACGTATCACACCGCCCCCGCTCCAGGTCGTAGCCGAGCTGTTTCACCACCTCCAGTCCAAACTCGCGCTGCTTTTCCACGTCAAAGGATCGGTGCAGGACGGAGTCGTCCACCACCCGTCCCCGCTCGGCAATGGCCTTCACCAGCTCGACCTGCTGTGGCCGCAGTTGGCCAAAGACCCGCATGACCTCGGTCGTCTTCATCCCGCGCTCGAAGTCATCGAGCAGGGGGTCGTATACGTGGTCGTAGGGTCCGAAGAAGTCGGCGTACTGCCTTCGCAGCTGGACGATTTGCTCCAGCGACGGGCGGAACTGAGCGAAGTCTTTCTCCGCGCGCGCCTTCTCCCACACCTGATGCGCCAGCGAGGTGACGCGCGCGAATTCCCCCACCCACTCGGCGGGCACTTTGCGCTGCTTCTCGAATTCCCGACGCACGCGGAGCACGAGCCGGGCGTCGTCTGAATCGGAATCGAGACCCGCTACTTCCTCCCCGGCTCGCTCCAGCGCCTCGCCCATTTCGTCGCTGATGAACTTCTCATGGGCCAGCCGGCCCAGCGTCGCCAACTGCATCGCACGGGCGGGTGTGCCCTTGGGGGGCATGTACGTCTGTTGATCCCATCCCAGGACAGAGGCCGCCGCCGACAGGTCGGCGACCTCTCCCAGCAACCCTCGCAACTTGTCTAGGTGATGCCCCATGATGTGTCTCCTGTGCAGGTCTAGGTGTCAGGTCACTCGCCAGCGCAGCGGTTCCCCCCGCAGCGCGGCGAGCACTTCCTCGGCGATGTCGACGGCGGCCCGCCGCTGCGCCTCGACCGTCTGCGCGGCGATGTGGGGCGTGGTCACAGCGTTCGGATGCTCCAGCAGCGGAGCCAGCGGCGGCGGTTCTTTCTCAAAGACGTCTAGCGCCGCGCCTGCGAGCCTCCCGCTGTCAAGCGCCTCGAGCAAGGCTTTCTCCTCAACGATGCCCCCGCGCGCCGTCGAGATCAGCCTCGCCCCAGGCCTCACCATCCTCAGCCTCTTCCGGTTCAGCAGATGACACGTGTTCTCGTTCAGCGGCACATGCAGACTGATGAAATCAGATTCGCCGAGGAGCCTGCCAAGCGAGACGGGCTCCGCGCCGGCTTCTCGGACGACGTCCTCGCTCAGCAGCGGATCGTGCGCCAGCACCCGCATTCCGAGCGCAGCGGCGCGCTGTCCCACCGCCCGCCCGATCCGGCCGAACCCGATAACGCCGAGAACCTTGCCCGCAAGCTCGACGCCCATCAGGGTTGCCTTCAGCCACTCGCCTCGCCGCAGCCCGGAATCGGCACGCGGAATCTGCCGCGCCAAGGCCAGCATCAGCGCCAGCGTGTGCTCGGCAACCGCCACCGTGGCCGCCTCGGGCGCGTGGACCACCACGATCCCCGCCTGCCGTGCTGCCGCGAGGTCGATGTTGTCCACGCCGGAACCTGCTCGTCCGACAACTCGCAGGCGCTTTGCCGCTGACAGCGCTTCCCGTCCCAGTTGCGTGCGGCTGCGCACAATCACCGCCTCGACCTGCGGCAGTTGCTCGAGACCGGCGGCCTCGATCACTTCGGCCTCGCGCCGCAGCAGCACCGTGCCTTCGGGAGCAAGACCATCGGTAATCAGAATGCGCCAGGAAGCCATCGGTGACAGTCACTCGGCATGACCGCCGTATTCTACACCCCGAGGCCTCGCCGGGACGAAAAGCAGCAGCGAGAACGGCGCGGCCAGCATCAAGGCCATGGCCGCAGGCAAGCCCGCCAGACCGGCCGTCCATCCGATGGCCCACGCCAGCCCGCCATCGACCACACCCGCCACCGACACCAACGCCATCAGCGTGGCCGATCGGCCGCCGGCTGAGGCGTACGCTTCTCCCTGCAGCACCGGATACCACCCCAGCGTCACAAGGCGCGTAGTCAGCAGCAGCGTCACCTTAGCGAGCGGCTCCGGAACGAGGAGCATGCCAGTAAACAGCACAATCACCAGGGCAGACGAGACCCGGACTACGACACGGCCTGAGACTCTCTCCAGCAGGGGGACGGCGGCGAAGTCCGCCATCAGGCCGGCTGCCATCAGGCCGGCCATCACCAGGCTGGCACGCGCCGGCCCAAGGCCTACCACATCGGTCAGGTACAAAGCGGCGTAGCCAAGCAGGATGTCAAGCATCAAGTCTGAGATCTTGAGCAGGCCGACCCAGCGCAGCACGCCCGGCGTTGCGATAGCCCTCAGCCCACGCAGCAGGCCAGCGATTGCCTCCCGGGGTCTGTCGAGAGACATGGCAGCCATCCGTCCCACGCCGAACGTGAGCAGCAGCCCACAGACTGCCAGGCCTGCGAATCCCCAGCGCCAACTTGCGCCGAGTGCCAGCCCTGCCGCCAGGAGGAGCGGCCCCACCAGATTCCCGAGCGAACCGGCCAAAGTCCAGCGCGCCATCGCCTGTGGCTCGCGGCCATGGCTGCGGTCCATCAGGCTCGCCTGTGACAGCGTGACAAAGGCGCCGCTGGCGGGAAAGGCCAGCACCAAGCCGATCAGAAGAGCCTGAAAGCCGCGAGCGCTGGCCATGACCCCCAGTGCAACGGCGAGGGCTATCCCACCCCCTACCATCAGTGCCTTGCGCCGGGGCGTGTCGCCAACGAGCAGCAGTACGGGCTCAAGCACCAGGTTGAAAACCGCGGGCAAGCCCAGCAAGAGCCCCACCTGGGCATAGCCCAGGCCAAGGGCAGTGCGCAGGACAGGAAGGGCAGACACCAGGAAGCCGAAGACCAGCTCGTCGAAGAACTCGATCAGCAGGAAGAGCCCACTGACAGAAGGCCTCAGCCGCCGGTATTGCGCCTTACCCGCCTCAACACACCCGCAGCACGACGCTTGGTGCTCCATTGCTCCCACGCTAGTGCGCCGTGAGTCGGCGAGCAGGGCTCGGACCAGTGAAAGGAGCGCGGCTCACCGCGGATCTCAGCCTGGCTTCTCGGAGAATGGGTTGGGGCGCTCCCGTCGACGAAGAGGTGACCCTTTGTATCCCCATTGTCAACGCCGGCTGGAAGCATCGCGATCGGCGTCGCCGGATGCAGGGTCCTGAGGGTTCTCCCACCATCCAAGGGGCGTCATTCACTGCCCATGAGCCGATGCGCGGTAGTCCCTCTCCAACCGCTCGACCTCGGCCAGGCATGCGTCGTCCTCGGCATTCGGCTGATAGGCAGTGCCGAACCAGGCGTCGAGGATCTCGCCGGCCACGGCCTCTGAGGTGCGCCGCAGCGAGAGGCACAGGACGTTTGCCCTATTCCACAGCCGCGCGCCGCGCGCTGTCTCCGCATCGTCGCACAGCGTGGCGCGAATGCCCGGGACTTTGTTCGCCGCCAGGCACACGCCCGTCCCGGTCCAGCAGAAGAGGATGCCCTCCTCTGCCTGGCCAGAGGCCACGGCCTCCGCCACCCGACGGGCGACGCTCGGCCAGGCCTGCCGCTCACCGCTCAGCGGGCCAAGGGCTACTACCTCGTGGTCCCGCTGCCTCAGCTCCTCCATCACCGCATCGGTCAGGAAGGTCCGTTCATCCGATCCCACCGCGATCCGCATCGGTCCCTCCGCAAAGAAAGTCTCCCCACTATTCCAAAGCAGGCTTCAGCCCGTTCGCGCCTAGCCGCCGAGTTCGAGTGTCACCACTACGGGCAGGTGATCCGACGCCATGCTCGCAACAACCTCAGCCAAGACTGCCCTGAGGTCCGTTGTGTGCCACACCCAGTCGATCCGCTCGTAGGGGTCCCGCGCCGGCCACGTCAGCCCACTTCCCGAGCCCGCCTCTGCCCACGAGTCCACCAGCCCGGCTGCAGCGATCACCGCCATCTCCGCGTATTCCGGCCTTGCGTTCAGGTCGCCTAGCAGGATCGTCCGTTCTTGGCCGCCCCAGAATTCCAGCAACACCCTCACCTGAGCCATGCGTGCAGCGTGATCCTCTCTGACGTGGTGAAGATGTGTGTTGATGACCAGCACGGGTTCGCCAAGGCCGGCGTCTACTCGCGCCCATAGGTAGCCCCGCTGCGGCACCGTTCCCTCCAGCGGCAGTTCGCCCCAACCTTGATCGATGATGGGATGTCGGCTGAGAATGGCATTGCCCCAGGCAAGGTCGGCCGTGCCGCGAAATACAAAGGGCATTCCCAGCCGCCGCGACAGCCAAGTGGCAAGGTCGGTTCCCCCATTGATCAGCCATCCCCGCGACACCTCCTGCAGAGCGACGACATCGGCGCCGCTGTCCTCGATCACCCGGGCGATCGCCTCTGGGTCTTGCCTGCCCTGACTGCTGAAGGCCGAATGGATATTGTAGGTCATCACCCGAAGCGTCGTCCCTGCATGAGGCGATTGCGCTCGCGGCTCGCCTCCCACAGTGCTCCAGTAACCCAGGGGCACAAGCAGCAGGGCCATGGTCGAAGCCACAGCCACCCCGCCTCCTTCGATGCGCGGCCCCTCGCCTGCCCTCCCTGCTGCCCCCAGCCCCGCAGCCACCACGATCAGCGCAGCCAGCGGCAGCACCAGCACTCGCGGCGCAGGCAGCGCCATGTAGAACGAGCCATAGTAGACGAATGCCAGCACCAGGAACAGGGTCAGGCCTAGTCCAAGCCAGATCGTCGTCCAGCCCAGCCCACGCTGCCTCGGCCTCATCGACGCGGTCGCCGCCACCCCAAGGATCCAGCCCAGCACAACCTGCGCCGCCATCAAGAGCGCTCCCACGCCCGGGCCTTCCCGATGCGCCACCGCAAAGGCCATCACCAAGACCCCGCACCCCAGCGCGGCGGGCCATCGCCCCTCGCCGAAGCCGCTGCGCAGCCCGAGTATCAATCCCAACGCGGCAGCTACGTTCCCCAGCATCACCACGAGGAACGTCTGCGGCAGACCGCAGCCCAGGACCTGAGATATCCACCCTTGATTCTGTAACACCATCGCTTCCAGGAACAGAAACGGGCCAATCACCAACAGCCCAAGAACCTCCATCGGGTTGGCCTCGCAGGTCGCATCCCCGTCTGCCATCGGCTCCAGAGCCAGGGACCACAACAGAGCCGCGCCCAGGGCAACAGTGATGAAATACGAGATGGGGCCGCTGATCCAGGAAAGGTCGAGCGTCGTAGCCGCTCCCTTGAGGGCACTGTCCAGCGCCAGACCGACCACAAGGCCTCCAGCCAGCCTTGGCACTCCCCCGCCGCGTCCGTTGTGGGCGCATATCTGACCCACCATCAGCGGCAAGAACAGGGCGAACAGCGCTGTTGCGGCCAGGCTCAGCCAGGAATCTGAAGCCGGCACCGGTACCAGCTGTTCCATTACACGCGCCACCGCCAGTCCTGCGCCAGACACCCACAACGCCAGCCCCGGCCCCACCAGGCGCCGCAGCGGTGCTGCTAGGAACGCACACAGGAACGCGGCAGAGGCGCAGGCCGCTAGCCCTGGCTGCGAGATCCCTCGGGTATCCCCCAGATACCACACCAGGTTGGGGAGAAAGGCGCGGACGGACTGGAGGCCCACCACCAACCCAGCAGCCGGAAGCATCAAGGATTGAAACCCGCCCGGCTCCCCGGCGGACGCCGTCCCGAAGGCCCGCTTCTGCGAACTGCCCCTCGTCACCCTGGCTCCCTCGCCTCGGCGCATTATAGCCTGCCACAGGCCGGCGGCTCTTGCCTCCTGCCCGCACGATTATGAGATAATGGAATCCATCGACCAGGGAGAACCCATCGTGGATTTCCAGCAGCTCTGTGTGCTGGGTCTGGGCTACATCGGCCTGCCCACAGCCAGCACTTTCGCCACCCATGGCCTGCGCGTCCTAGGCGTAGACACCAACCAGCACGTGGTCGACGTCCTGCGCAACGGCGGCCTACACATCCAGGAGCCAGGGCTGCGCACGCTCGTGCAGGCAGCCTTCGGCTCCGGCAACCTGCGCATCGGCGACCACCCCGAGCCGTCCGAGGCTTTCATCATCGCCGTCCCCACGCCCATCCTCGACGACAAGCGCGCCGATATGCGCCACGTCGATGCTGCCGCTGCGTCGATCGTGCCCCACCTCCGACGCGGCAACCTCGTCATTCTCGAATCGACATCCCCGCCCCGCACCACCGTCGACCGCGTCGCTCCAATCCTGGAGCGTTCGGGCCTGCGCGCCGGCACGGACTTCCACCTGGCCTACGTCCCCGAGCGCGTCCTGCCCGGCCAGATCCTGCGCGAGCTGATCGACAACGCCCGCGTCATCGGCGGCATCGACCCCGCCTCGGCGGAGGCTGGCCGTGATCTCTACCTCACCTTTGCCCGCGGCGAGATCCTGCTCACCGATGCCACCACCGCCGAGATGGTCAAGCTGATGGAGAACACGTACCGCGATGTCAACATCGCCATCGCCAACGAGTTCAGCCGCTTGGCCGAACGCTTCGGCGTTGATGTTTGGCAGGCCATCGCCATGGCCAACCGCCACCCACGCGTCATCATCTTGCGCCCCGGGCCGGGCGTCGGCGGGCACTGCCTGAGCGTCGACCCGTGGTTCCTGGTCGAGGCGGCGCCCGATCTCTCCTCGCTCATCCGCCAGGCGCGCTTGGTGAACGACTCTCAGCCTGCTCACACCGTTTCCCTCGTCGAGCGCGCCCTGGGCGGCCTGATCGGCCGCCGTCTGGCCGTCCTCGGCTTGGCGTACAAGGCCGACGTCGACGACCTGCGCAGCAGCCCTGCCATCGAGGTCGCCCGCCTCTTGGCCGAAGCCGGCGCCGCGGTGCACACCTTCGAGCCGTTCGCTCCCTCTGCAGCTGCCCCCGGCTGCCAAGCCGCCCTCAACCTCGAGGAATCCCTCGAAACCGCCGAGGCAGTCATCCTGCTGGTCGATCACCGCCGCTTCCGCGACCTCGACCCGCACCGGGTCGCCCGGCGCATGCCGGGACGCGTGGCCGTGGACGCGCGCGGCGCATGGGACCGCGCCGCCTGGCGCGCAGCCGGTTTCCGTCTCTACGTCCTCGGCGTCGGCCCTCACCATGCCTGAGGCACGGTTTCGCATCCTCACCATCTTCGGCACGCGCCCCGAAGCCATCAAGATGGCCCCGGTCGTCGCCCGCCTCACCGCCACGCCCGAAGTCGAAGCGCGCGTCTGCGTCACCGCCCAGCACCGCCAGATGCTCGACCAGGTCCTTGCCCTCTTCGACATCCGCCCCGACTACGACCTCGACCTGATGCGACCCGATCAGCCTCTGCCGGACCTCACCGCCGCCGTCCTCGCCGGACTCGATCCGGTGCTGCGCGAGTTCCGCCCCGATTGGATTCTTGTCCAGGGCGACACCACCAGCGCCATGGCCGCCTCGCTTCTGGCGTACTACCATCGAGGGCGCCTCGGCCACGTCGAGGCCGGCCTGCGCACCCTCGACAAGTGGCAGCCATTCCCCGAGGAGATCAATCGCCGCATCATCAGCTGCCTGGCCGACCTGCACTTCGCCGCCACCGAGTGGGCACGCGGCAACTTGCTGCGCGAGGGCGTCGCGCCCGAATCCATCATCGTCACCGGAAACCCGGTCATCGACGCACTGTTGTCGGTCACGGATCGCCCTTACGACTTTCGCTCCGGCCCGCTCGCTCCTCTTCCCGGCGGCCGCCGCATCCTGCTCGTCACCGCCCACCGCCGTGAGAACTTCGGCGCTCCGCTCGAACGCATCTTCGCCGCGCTGCGCCAGATCGCGCTGGACTACGCCCAGGATGTCTTTCTGGTCTACCCCATCCACCTCAACCCGAACGTGCGCGAGCCGGCCCACCGCCTGCTCGCTGACCTGCCCAACGTGCTCCTCACCGATCCGCTCGACTACCTGCCCATGGTCCATCTGATGAAGCGTGCCTATCTGATGCTCACCGATTCCGGCGGTCTTCAGGAGGAGGCCCCGGCCTTGGGCACGCCGGTTCTGGTGCTGCGTCAGGTGACCGAGCGACCGGAGGCGATCGAGGCCGGGACGGCACGGCTGGTTGGCACCGATCCCGAGCGCATCGTCACCGAGACCCGCCGCCTGCTCGACGACCCCGCAGCACACCTGGCAATGGCCCGCGCCGCGAACCCCTTCGGCGATGGACGCGCAGCCGAACGGATCGTCGCCGCTCTGCTGCAGGCCCGCCGCAACGCCAAGCCCTAGGGAGGCACGATGCGCCTGTGCTTCGCCTCCCGCCTCGGCGGCTTGGCCGGCCCGGCCTCCTTCCAACACCGCCTGGCCGAGGGCCTCGCCGCCCTCGGCCACGAGACCTGCTATGACCTTGAGGACACGCCCTACGATGCGGTGCTCGTCATCGGTGGGACGCGCCGACTGGCCAACCTGCAGCGGGCGCGCCGTCGCGGCATCCCGATCATCCAGCGGCTGGACGGCATGAACTGGATCCACCGCCGCCGCCGCACCGGCCTGAGACACTTTCTGCGCGCCGAAGCCAACAACCTGCTGCTGCGCCTGATCCGCAATCACATCGCCAGCGCCGTCGTTTACCAGAGCCGTTTTGCCCAGACCTGGTGGGACCAGACGTTTCGTCCGGCACCGGTTCCCGCTCACGTCGTCCTCAACGGCGTTCCCCTCGACCGCTACACGCCCGTAGGCCCAGAACGGCCCCCGACCGATTGCGTTCGCCTGCTGATCGTCGAAGGCAACCTCGCTGGCGGCTATGAGGTGGGGCTGGAGCATGCGGCCTCCCTCGCCGAGCATCTGGCGCGCTTGTTGGCCCAACCTGTCGAAGTGGCTATCGCCGGGCAGGCAGCTACCTCCGTTCGCGCCTCGTGGTCCCGCCTCACCACCGCGGCGGCGAGCTGGCTGGGCGCAGTGCCCACCGAAGACATCCCTGCCCTCGACCGCTCAGCCCACCTGCTCTTCGCCGCGGACCCCAACCCGGCCTGCCCGAACTCCGTCATCGAGGCCCTGGCGTGCGGCCTGCCGGTGATTGCCTTTGACACCGGCGCGTTGCCCGAGTTGGTCACCGGCGACGCCGGCCGCCTCGTCCCATATGGTGCGGATCCCTGGCACTTGGAGCCGCCGAACACTGCAGCCCTTGCCCATGCTGCCCTCGAAATCCTGGCCGACCAGTCTCACTATCGCGCAGCCGCGCGAGCGCGTGCCGAGGCGGGTCTTGGGCTCGAGGCCATGGTACGCGGTTACACTCGGGGTCTAGCGTGGTGACATACCCGCTATCCCTCGTGCTTCGGCCGTTGTAGATCGGGGCAATTACGAAATTGTGGACTTCCGCTTCATCCCCCCTCCTCGCCCTCGCTGCCCTGGCCGCTCGCATCCTACCAGCATCGCTTCGGCAGGCGCTGTACGGCCTCGGGCCGGTATCGAGACTACTGCGCCGCGCCCTCAACCGCGCCGCGCCCACCGGCCTCACCGAAGTCCCTGTCGCCGCCGGCGGCCTGCGCGGCGCACGCCTCTTGCTCGACCTGCAGTCCGAGAAGGACCTCTGGCTCGCGACGTACGAGCCGGATCTCCAGAAAGCGTTGCGCGAATTCGCCTTCCCCGGAGCCACCGCCTACGACATCGGCGCTCATATCGGCTACGTCTCGCTGCTCCTGGCCCGCGCCGTCGGGCCGGACGGCTTAGTCTTCGCCTTCGAGCCGCTCCCTGCCAACTTCGACCGCCTCCGCCGCAACATCGAACTCAATCATCTGGGACAACACGTCCACCCAATCCCCGCCGCGGTCTCCGACTATACTGGCCGCGCCCGCTTCCTCGCCCACCCATCGAGCGCTATGGGCAAGGTTGAGGGCTCCGCCGGCCGGTCTGACATCTACCCGGAAGCCATCGAGGTCGAGTGTCTCTCGCTCGACGATTTCGTCTTCGCTCGCTGCAACCCGCCGCCCGACCTGGTCAAGATCGACATCGAAGGCGGCGAAGGGAAAGTCCTCCTGGGCATGGCGCGCCTGCTGAGCGAACACCCATCCATCCTCCTGGTCGAACTGCACGGGCCCGAGGCTGCCGCCGCCGTATTGCGCACCCTCCAGGACCGACCCTACCGACTCCACCACCTGCAGGCAGGCTACCCACCCCTCGACCCGGCGCGCTTCCTGCCATGGAAGACCTACCTCCTCGCCCTGCCTCCGGGCTTCGAGGCAGGAGGCCGATGAGCGAGACGGAGTTTGCCGGCCGGGTGGGCATCGTGCAGCGCGTCCTGCCCGCCTACCGCGCCGCCTTCTTCGATCGGCTGGCCGAATCCTGTGACGGAGGGTTGAGCGTCTTCGCGGGCGACCCTCGCCCCGGTGAAGGCATCCAGCCCGCCACAGAGCTCCGCCTGGCGACCTGGGCCCGCGCGCACAACCTGCACCTGCTCAGCGGTCCCCTCTACATCTGGTATCAGCGAGGCCTGCAACAGTGGCTGGACGCGTGGGACCCCGACGTGCTGATCCTCGAAGCCAATCCGCGACTGGTGAGCAACCCTGCCGCCATCGCCTGGATGCACCGGCGCAGCCGTCCTGCCATCGGCTGGGGTCTTGGCATGCCGCCGGGCAGCCGCGGTCCGGCCTTCTTGCGCCAATGGCTGCGTCGGCGCGCCATCCGTGGCCTGGATGCCATCGTTGCCTACAGCAGCCTTGGGGCAGCCGAATACCAGGCCGCCGGCTTCCCTGCCGACCGTCTCTTCGTCGCCCCCAACGCCGTCGTCTCTCCGCCGGCCTCGCCTCCACCCCGCCCCGCGCTCAAAGCTCAAACACCTCGACTTCTATTCGTCGGCCGGCTTCAGGCGCGCAAGCGAGTCGACCTTCTGCTGCGCGCCTGCGCCGCTCTGCGCGCAGCGCCTGATCTGTGGATCGTCGGCGATGGTCCCGCGCGCCTGTCCTTGGAACGTCTGGCCGGTCAGGTCTTCCCGCAGGCCTGCTTTTTCGGCGCACGGTACGGAGCCGAATTGGATGATCTCTTCCTCCAGGCCGACCTTCTCGTCCTGCCGGGCACTGGCGGCCTCGCCGTCCAGCAGGGAATGGCGCACGGGCTGCCGGTGATCGTGGGCGAAGGCGATGGCACCCAGCACGACCTGGTCTCAGCCGAAAACGGGTGGCTGATCCCAGAGGGGGACCTACATGCACTCACCGAGGCGCTGCGCCGAGCCCTCGCCGATCCCGCACAACTTCGCTCCATGGGTCTGGCCTCATACCAACTCGTGCGCGATCGCTACAACCTCCAGGCCATGGTGCAGACCTTCATCCGGGCGCTCAACGCCGTCTGCGTGGAGGCGTAACATGCGCATCGTCTACGTCGCCGACGGCCAGAGCTCAATCGCCCGCTCGTGGGTGCAACACTTCGTCGAGGCCGGGCACGAGGTGCACTGGATCACCACTTCCGTCGGCCCCGAGCTGCCGGTCCGGTCGATCGTGCGGGCCCCGGTTGCTTTCACCGGCGCCGCACGTCGAATCGGTGCTTCTGGCAGACCACCTCTCACCGGCGGCGCAGCCGCTCTCCCACTGCGCCTCTGGCTGAGGCGCTGGCTCGGCCCCCTCACCCTGCCGCGGGCCGCGAAGATCGTCCGCGGTGCGATCCTCAACATCTGCCCCGACCTGGTGCACGCACTTCGCATCCCCTTCGAGGGTATGCTCGCCGCCGCAGCCGACCCGCCCTGCCCCCTGCTTCTCTCGGTCTGGGGAAACGATTTCACCTTCCACGCGTCCTCGATGCCTCTCCTGGCTCACCTCACGCGCCGCGCCCTGGCCCGCGCCGACGCGCTCCACGCCGACTGCCAGCGCGATTTGCGCCTGGCGCGCCAATGGTGCTTCTCCGCTGCAAGTCCCTCGATCGCCCTGCCCGGCGCGGGTGGCATTCGGCCCGAACTTTTCTTCCCGCGAGGTCGGAGCCCCGATGACCCGGGCTCACGTCTGGCGCCCGTCTTCGCCACCATCCCTCCCAACGCGCCCGTCATCATCAACCCGCGCGGCTTTCGCGCCTACGTGCGCAGCGACACCTTCTTCCGGTCCATCCCGCTCATCCTCAAGCGCGTCCCACAGGCGCGCTTCCTCTGTCCGGCGATGGCCGACGACCCTCTGGCTGAGCGCTGGCTGCGCCGACTTG
The DNA here is from genome assembly GCA_964575425.1 of uncultured Anaerolineaceae bacterium. Classification (GTDB taxonomy): domain Bacteria; phylum Chloroflexota; class Anaerolineae; order Anaerolineales; family E44-bin32; genus DATEAV01. Next base: position 48,499 of record CAZNRD010000024.1, read on the forward strand.
CCATCCAACATGCTGTGCATCTGCTCCCGCCACTCGGCCCCTCGGAAATGGCCTCGGCCTTCCGCCGCGCCGATGTCGCCGTCTCTCCCAGCCTGCACGACGGTACGCCCAACTCCGTCCTGGAAGCCATGGCCTGTGGCTGCCTGCCTGTCGTCGGAGACCTCGAGTCGCTGCGCGAGTGGATCGACGACGGCATCAACGGCCTCCTCGTCGACCCCACCGATCCCATCGCTCTGGCTCAGGCCGTCCTGCGCGCCCTGGCCGATCCCACCTGGCGCCGTCAGTCCGCCGAACACAATGCTCGGCTCATTGCGCAGCGCGCCTCCTATCCCGACGTGATGTGCGAGGCAGAAGCGTTCTACCGACAACTATTGACACCTGTATAACTAACGTCCTATACTCTGGGCAGGAGGCAAGCCATGC
>CAZNRD010000025.1:0-48640 GCA_964575425.1 uncultured Anaerolineaceae bacterium
GCTCAAACCCCGCAGCCCCAAAGGGGATTCGCAGGATTCTTATTCAACAGTCTCATACACGCGTTTGACAGCGACCAGCAACTGCTTGTACAATACATCACAGGAGCGGGTCTAGCATCGGCGGATCCCTCCAGCCAGCGCAGTTCCATGTAAGTGATCCTGCCGCCTCAGCTAACCGCAGCGGCATGCGAAACGGAGGCCTCAGCCGGGCTCGCCTTCGCTCGAGGTCTCCCTGTGTCTTTCCCGTCCCCGTTCTCAACAGATCCGTTGAGCTAGCACAGAGGATGGATGTCTATGTCCCAGTTCCTGCGCGTGAACATGACCGACCTGTCCTGCACCTACCAAGACGTACCCGAGAAGTACCGCACCTGGGGCGGCCGTGGGCTGACCTCACGGATGGTGGCTGACGAGGTCCCACCCACCTGCCACCCCCTCGGGCCCGACAGCAAGCTCTTTATCGCGCCAGGGATCGTCAGCGGCACCCCCGCCCCGACCTCAGGCCGCACCTCCTTCGGCGGCAAGTCGCCTCTCACCGGAACCATCAAGGAAGTAATTCCGGCGACCTCTCGTCGCAGAAGATCGCCCGCGTGGGCTTGAAGGCGATCATCCTCGAAGGCCAGCCCAAGGAAAAGGGCAAGCTGTGGCTCCTTAAGGTGACTAAAGACAAGGCCGAGCTCCTCCCAGCCGACCACCTCAAGGGCAAGGGCACGTACGAGGTTTGCGACACGCTGTGGAAGGAGCACGGCGAAAAGGCGGCCACCATTGGCATCGGCCCCGCCGGGGAGATGCGGCTCACCGGCGCTGGCATCTGCATCAACGACCCGGATAACACCGCTGGCCGCTACGCCGGGCGCGGCGGCCTGGGAGCCGTGATGGGCTCGCGGGGCGTGAAGGCCATCGTCATCGATGACAAAGGGGGGCCGGGCGTGAAGATCGCCGATGGCGAACGGTTCAAGGCAGCGATCGAGAAGATCACCGACGCCTCGCTCAAACACGACATCAGCAAGAAAGGCGGCGCCCTCAACACCTATGGAACCAACGTCCTGGCCGGCATCCTGAACGAGGCCGGGGGCTACCCCACCCGCAACTTCTCCAGCGGCCGCTTTGAGCTCACCCACCAGATCAGCGGCGAAGCCAAGGCGGAGACCATCCACAAGCGCGGAGGCCAGGGAACCACCGGCCATCCCTGCCACCCAGGCTGCATCATCCAGTGCTCCGACCGATGGGCCAACCCGGATGGGACCTTCAAGGTCTCGGCCATGGAGTACGAATCCGTTTGGGCGCTGGGGGCCAACTGCGGCATCGGGGACCTCGACAAGATCGCCGATCTGATCTGGGCCTGCAACGACGTCGGCCTGGACACCATCGAAATGGGAGGCACCATCGGCGTGGCCATGGAAGGCGGGCTGCTCGCCTTCGGGGATGCCGATGGGGCCATCAAGCTGCTGAACGAAGAGGCGCGCCAGGGGACCCCGCTGGGCCGTATCATTGGCTGTGGCACGGCCACCACTGCCAGGGCTTTCGGCGTCACGCGCGTCCCGGTCGTCAAGGGTCAGTCGATGCCCGCCTACGAGCCAAGGGCCGTCAAGGGCATCGGCGTGACCTATGCCACCAGCACCATGGGTGCCGATCACACGGCGGGCTACACCATCGCCCCCGAGATCCTGTCGGTGGGCGGGAAGGCAGATCCGATGGCCATCGAGAAGGCCGATCTGTCGCGCAACTTCCAGGCCGCCACGGCCTTCATCGACAGCACGGGCTACTGCCTGTTCGATGCGTTCCCCGTGCTCGATATCCCGGAAGGTCTGGAGGGGATGGTGGAATCGTGCGCCGCGGTGCTGGGCACCGACTGGAAAGTGAGCGACATCGCACCGCTGGGGCTGGAGGTCCTGGCCGTGGAGCGGCGCTTCAACGAGGCGGCTGGCTTCACCAGGGCACAAGACCGCCTGCCGGACTTCATGTCCACCGAGCCCCTGCCGCCCCACAACACGGTCTTCGACGTACCGACCGAACTGCTTGACGCCGTCTACGACTTCAGCAAGTGGCCGGAAGGCTCAAGGCCGAAGGAGGTATCCTAGCCGGGCTGGGCTCTGTCCGCTCCGGGAGTCAATCCCCGTCGGATGAGCGGGGCAGAGGAAGGGGCTGCCCTTGCGGGGAAACCGCAAGCGCGACCCATACGCCGAGCCCTGGCCGAGGAGCGGCATGCGCAGAGGCGCGGCGGCCCGAGCTGCCGCGCCTCTCCGGACAGCGGGGAAAATCCATCCGGGTGCTGTCCGCTCCGGCGGGCAACCCTGGGAAGTCTTCTGGCCGCGCACGGACGCCCGCTTCCGAAGGGTAGAGGGGCCTTCATGTGCATCTTGCATCGTCAGCCGGTCACCTGCAAAGCCCGGGCATCGGCTGTATGATGCAATGCTGTAGGAGCGCAATGCCCGATCAACCAAGTTCAGGATCTCTCGGGGTCCACCTCTACGGCAAGTTTCGCCGTCTGATGCCAGACCCCAGCGTGACCAGCAACGCGGCGATGCTGGTCGAGGTGCAACCCGGTGATGTCATCGAAAGCATCCTGCAACGGCTTGGCATCGATCCCGGCGAGGTGAGCCACCTGTTCCTCAACCCCGAGTACTCGGGACCCTGGAGACGGGTTCAGTCCGGAGATCGACTGGCCATCTTCCCGCGAGAGATGGGGCTGCTCTACCGCCAATACTTTCCCAAGAAGGAGTGAGGTTTCGCGCGGAGGATGACCGGAGTGCTCAGCCGTGTTGGCCGCTTCCGCCGCGGCGGTCCGTTGCTCCAGGGGAGAGACCGAAGGCACGAAGCATGATCGAGGTTGAGGCGCGGCTGTACGGGCACTTGCGCGACTTCAGGCCTGGCCTCAAACCGGGCGAGGCCGTACCGCTGTCGCTGCCCGTCGGCTCCCCTGTGTCGAAGCTCTTCGAGGTCCTGGCTGTGCCTGCCGAGACCGTGCGGGTGGTGTTCGTGAACGGCATCATCCACGAGCCCGACCACGTGCTCGAGGCCGGAGATCGAGTCGGTATCATCCCGCCGATCGCCGGCGGGGGGGCATCCGCTGGCAGGCCAGTGCAGCGTCTGAAGCACCGCCAGGCAGGGTGAGAAGGCGGCCCGGCGGGCAGGGTTCCCAACGGGCCTGTGTGGCATGCGCAGGAAACGGAAGTTGCGGTCGGGGCCGCACTGGCTTCGGTGCGATGGTCCACGGCGGTGATGGCGTCCCTGGTCCATCGGGACTTGCAGGCATCTCGCAAGCTGGAAGGCTTCGGGAGAGCGTGTGCCTGCGCCTGGCTCGAGACCCTCTTGCTGCTATTGGCGGATCGCCCCCTTCGCCATGACTCAACCGGCGTGTGAGACTGTCGAATATCCTCTCGCATCTCGGACATCGCGCGGAGACCCCCGCACCCCCCACCCCCGAACCGCCTCCCCTGCGCGCCTTGGGGCCCTGCGCGCCGTCGATGTGTGCCCAGGGGGAGGGGGGAAGGTCATCGGGGGGTGAGGCGATGGCGGCATGCCATTGCACGCGCAGCTTGATCTGGATGGGATTGGCAGCCACGTCCGGTGTTAATTCAACACTCTCGGCGTGTGCTGCTTGTGGGCCGCGTGCTGCTGCAGTACAATAGGGTGCGATCGCCCCTGTAGCTCAGAGGATAGAGCGCTGCCCTCCGGAGGCAGATGCCGGCGTTCGAGTCGCCGCAGGGGCGCCAGCCGCCCCGGCCCGCGTCCGGGGCGCAAACATCTTTCTCAGACCTCGATCGGCCTCACAGCCCTATCCGAAGTGTCGAGCAGAGCAATGGTGCTTCGGCCCTTCAACCCCATCACCTCCCCCGGGTTGAGCAGCAGGCAATTCCCGAGCCATTCCTCATGGGCCTCGTGGTTGTGGCCGCAGCACACGAGATCATACAAGCCCGACAGCGCCAATCCCCTCCCGATCTCGGGGTAGTGGTTGACGGCGACCCTCAAGCCGTCCAGCTCGATCTGGGCCAGGTCCCCGTGAAGCATCACGTTCGGCAGCCCGGCTGCGACGCGCGCCAGGAGCAGCCGATCCCCGTCGTTGTTTCCCCACACGAGATGAAAGGGTCTCTGCCCCAACCCCTCACCGATCGCCCGCAGCATGAATGGGGAGCAGAGGTCGCCGCAGTGAATGACCGCTTCGGCCGCCTGCAGGTGGGCCATCGCCGCCTCGAGCTTCCAGATGTTGTCGTGCGAGTCGCTGAGCACTGCGATCTTCATCTTTCACCTCACACGCCGACGCCCTCGTCTGGTTCCGAACCCTTTTTTGGCCTCCCCCCCGACCTCCTTCCACGCGCATACAGGAAGTTCAACTCTCGCAGGCGCGCTGCCAGCTCCGACGTGAGCTGCCCAGGCGTCAGACGCCAAGACCAGTTCCCCTCCGCTCGACTGGGGAAGTTCATGCGCGCCTCCGTCCCCAGGCTCAACACGTCCTGCATCGGGACGAGGGCCATCTCCGCCACCGAACTCCACACCGCGCGAATCATGTCCCAGGCGACATCGCTTCCATCCGAGGCCAAGTAGCGGCGGCAAAAATCGCGCTGCTCTTCGCTGGCGGCGCGATACCAACCCACGGCGGTGTCGTTGTCGTGTGTGCCGGTGTAGGCCACGCAGCGCCGCGGGTAGTTGTGAGGCAGGAAATCGTGCAGAGGGTCGCCCTCAAAGCCGAACTGCAGGATCCTCATCCCCGGAAGGTCGAAGCGATCGCGCAGGGCAATCACGTCGGGCGTGATCTCGCCCAAGTCTTCGGCGATGATAGGCAGCCTGCCAAGAGCCCGTGACATTGACTTCAGGAAGTCCGCGCCCGGACCAGGAACCCATCGTCCGTTTTCGGCCGTGGGGGCACCGCCCGGCACTTCCCAATAGGTCGCAAACCCGCGGAAGTGATCCAGGCGGATGAGGTCCGCCGTCTGCAGGGCCATCCGGAATCGCCGCACCCACCAGGCGTAGCCATCGCGGCGGAGCCGGTCCCAGCGGTAGAGAGGGTTTCCCCACAACTGTCCGGTGGGCGAGAAGTAGTCGGGGGGGACGCCGGCGACGACAGTGGGGTATCCGCTGGCGTCGAGGTAGAACAGCTCCGGGTGACTCCAGACGTCGACGCTGTCGTGGGCGACGAAGATCGGGACGTCGCCGATCAGGGTGATGCCGCGCGACTTCGCTAGCTGCCTGACGCGGCCCCACTGGCGGAAGAATAGGAACTGCCGCAGGCATTGATCCTCCAACGCGACCTCAAGACGTCTGCGTGCCTCGCCCAAGGCCTGCCTCTGGCGCGCCACCAGCGGCCGCTCCCACTCTGTCCACGGGGCGCCGCCATGCTCGTCCTTGAGGGCCATGAACAGAGCGAAGTCTTCGAGCCAATCGCGGTTCTCCTCGCGAAATCGCTCGAAGTCGGCCCTCCCATGGGCCCCTGCCCCACGGCGAAATCGCTCGAACGCCTGCCGCAGTACTCGCTGCCGATGGACGATGACCGCGCCGTAGTCCACCCGAGCTTCCGGGAAGGTGGGCATCGGCTCCAGGTCATCCGCTTCCAGCATGCCTTCTTCCCTGAGGAGTTCGAGGCTGATGAGCATTGGATTGCCGGCGAAGGCGGAGAAACACTGGTAGGGCGAGTCGCCGTATCCGGTGGGGCCGAGGGGCAGCACCTGCCACAGCCGGCAGTCGGCGGCGGCAAGCCACTCCACCCACGCCTCCGCGGCCGACCCCAGATCGCCGATCCCGTGAGGTCCTGGCAGCGAGGTCGGGTGAAGCAGGACACCTCCGAGGCGAGCAGAGGGCATTGCCGGCACCTGTGGATCGCTCATCCGGACATCCCCTTGGGCACTCGCTCCTTCCGCTACGCCGCGCGTGCAGTCGCCACCTGGCGCGCCATGGCATATACCTGGAGATACTGACGGGCGGGCCGCTCCCATCCGAAGTCCACTGCCATCGCCCGCCGCTGCCGCTCCCGCCACTCCTCCGGCCTGCGATACAGCTGCAGGGCGCGCAGCACGGCTTCGGCCAGCTCCGCCGCCTCCGGTCGTTGGAAGAGGAAACCCGTCTCTTCACTGACCGTATCCCTCAATCCACCGACGGCGCGCACGACGGGGAGGCAGCCGTAGCGCATGGCGATCATCTGCGCCAGCCCGCACGGCTCGTAGCGAGAAGGCACCAGGAGCGCGTCGGCGCCGCCATAGACGCGGCGCGAGAGCGCCTCGTCGAAGCGCAGAAGGGCGCGCGCCCGCTCGGGGAACTCAGAGGCATAGGTGCGGGCCTGCGCTTCCAGAGCAGGATCGCCCGTGCCGAGCACGACGAACTGCCAGGGTACATGGCGGAGCCCCCGGAGGGCCTCGAGAGCGAGGTCGACCCCCTTCTGCGGGTCGAGGCGGGTGACCATCGCCAGGAGCGGGGTGGATGGGTCGATGGGCAGGCCGAACTCGGCCTGGAGCCAGCGCTTGTTGATCAGCCGCGCATCGAGCGTCTCGGGGGTGAAGCGTTCGACCAGGTCGGGATCCTTGGCAGGGTTCCAGCGCGCTTGGTCGATGCCGTTGAGGATGCCCGTGAGGCGTGGGGCGCGGCTGCGCAAGAATCTCTCCAGTCCGCAGCCGAAGTCCGCAGATTGCATTTCCTCTGCATAGGTCGGGCTGACAGTCGTAAGCCAATCAGCGGAGGCCATGGCGAGTGGCAGAGGAAGATGGCGTGCCCAATCGGGAAGATCGGGATCGGGCGAGGGGCCCAAGCCGAAGGCATCGAGTGCCGCCTGGCCGCCGCTGCCCATGAACGGCAGGTTGTGGATGGTGAGGACCGTGCCTGTGCGACGCCAGAAGTCATGCTCGGGCCAGCAGGTGTTCAGCCGCGCGATCGCCGGCGCGGCATGCCAATCGTGCGCATGCACGACGTCCGGGCGCCAGTCGAGCAGCTCACATGTCCACAGCGCCCCCAGGGAGAAGAAGGTGTACAAGTAGGCGTCCGCCTCAGGATCGCCGTAGACACGGGCTGCTCTCCGAATCCGTTCGCCGTCGATCAGGAGGAGGGGCAGTCCATCGGCCTCCGACGTAAGCAACTCACAGGATTGAAATCCAGTGCGGCTGGGGATGTCCATCCTGCCGGCGAAGCGCAGCCTCAGACCGGACGCGTCGAGCGAGGGATGAAGCGGCAGCGCCAGGCGCGCCTCCACTCCCAGCGCCATGAGCGCGCGCGGCAGCTCCGCAGCGACGTCGGCCAGTCCCCCGACTTTGACCCACGGCGCGGCTTCGGCCGCCAGCAGGAGGACCTTCATGCCTGGTACCAGCGGTAGTCGATTTCCGGAAACACCTTGTCGCGTTCCCACAGGCTGCTGGCCAGGACGCGGTCGGGTTCCCCCTGCTCCAGCGAAGCCAGCAGGCTCTCGAATCGCTCGAGGTGGCTGCGGAAGCGTTCGATCGAGTACTGGGCCGCCTGACCGGTGGAGACCAGAAACGGCCAATCGGATGATTGAAGGAGCAGCAGTTCGCGCGCCGCCTGATCGAGCACGTGTCGGGCGGCGCCGGAAGCGGAGGGGTTCGCCGCGACGGCCGCTGCCATGTGTGCTTCGGCGGCATGGATGATCGGCCACATCCAGTGAGTGTCGGCGTTGTCCCAGGTGAAGTGGCCGCCGCCAGCGCCCCAGGAGCCTTCCGGCAAGTGGAGGACGGTCTTGGGCGGATGAGCCTGCAGGTAGTGGGAGGCCGTCGTCAGTTCCACCAGTTCGGAGCGGGCCAGGTGACGCAGGACACCCTCCAACCAGGCGATGCCCTCGAACCACCAGTGGCCCAAGAGCTCGGTGTCGTAGTTGGCGGCCAGGATGCCGAACTCCCCGGTCTCGCCGTGGAAACCCTGCAGCAGGTCGGTGACGAGGCGCGAGAAGTGGTCGGCGTGCGCGGCCACCTTGCCGGCCGCCCAGTCAGGGTGGTAAAGGTCCTTGTCCCCCAGGTCGACCCGGGCGCCCGTGACACGCCAGTACTGCAGGCCCGAGACGCCGTCCTTCTTGTGGAACTCGCGGTAGTCGAAGTCGCCGGGGTAGCCCCAATCCGCGCTCCACACCTGCAGCCCGGTGCGGTTGTTGCGGCCGATGGCGGCAACCTCCGGTTGGCTCACATAGTAAGGAAGGTAGGTCGTGGCCGGCTGCTCCGGCTGCACCTCGCTGAAGGGAACGAGGTAGCGCCGCGTGATCATGCCGTAGGGGCCGATGGCCTCGCCGGCCGCCACCCCCTCTGGCCGCCCGCCCTCGATCAGATGGGTCTCGGCGAAGAACAGGCCGAGGTTGTGCCGCGCCAGGAACACCTCCAGCCCGGGTCGCTCGCGCCCATCCTCGCTCAGGTACCCGGGACGGTACGCACATTCGGGAAGCCAGATGGCACGCGGGCTTCGGCCGAAGTGCCGCTTGTATGCCTGGACGGCAGTGCGCAATTGGAGGTTGATCGACTCGTCCCGGTCGAGCAGGGGCAGGTATCCGTGAGTCGCCCCGCTGGTGACGACCTCGATCAGCCCGGCGTCTTGCAGGCGGCGGAAGGCAGAGACCAAATCGCCCTCATAGCGTTCCAGGAAGTTGCGCCGCACCGACTGGTAGAAATCGTGATAGAAGGCCGCCAGGTAGGCCAGGTGGGCGTTGCCCTGACGCTCAAAGCGAGGGATGTCGCCAGAAGCGGCGTCGATCTTCTGATCCAGGTAGGTGAGGAAGTTCGCCCGGACGTCGTCGTCCGCAAGTTGCTCGAGCAGCACGGGCGTCAGGCCAAGCGTCAGGCGCGCCGGAACGCCTTCGTCCATCAGGCGGTACAGCGCGTTGAGCAGGGGGACGTAGGTCTCGGCGGCAGCCTCATGCAGCCACTCTTCGCCGTGCGGCCAGCGGCCCGCCTGACGGCAGTAGGGCAGGTGCGAATGCAAGAGAAAGGTGAACGCGCCGATCCTTGGCATGTCGATCCTCCGGCGGCAATGCGCAATTGTAGCAGAGGCAGGTACCCCTCCCAAGCTTCCCGCGGGCAATCAGGCTCCACCACATGAACCGTGGCGGAGAGGGGGAATAGGATCTGGGGGGTGGCGGGAGCTTCGCTCCCCCCACCCCCCAGAAATACCCACCCCTCCCCCTGCGGGACTCGTGTGGTCGCGGACCTCGGCCCAGCAGGGGAAGCCCCTCGCTCTGCTCGTGGTGCACGCGAGGGCCAGGGGAGGGGGTTGGACGATGACGCGCCGTTCCTCAGCAGCCTGCTAGCGACCGAGCTTCTGCCTTAGCGCCTGGGTGAAGGCGGGCAGGATTTCGAACAGGTCGCCCACCACGCCGAAGCGCGCCACCTTGAAGATCGGCGCCTCGGGATCCTTATTGATGGCGAGAATCGTCTTCGAGGTCCGCATCCCAGCCAGGTGCTGGATGGCGCCCGAGATGCCACAGGCAACGTACAGGTCGGGTGAGACCACCTTTCCGGTCTGCCCCACCTGGTGCGAGTAGGGCACATAGCCGGCATCGACCGCGGCGCGGCTGGCTCCCACCGCCGCCTTGAGCACCGAGGCCAGCTCGCGCACCAGTGCGAAGCCCTGCTGGGCGCGCCAGATTTCGACTTGCTTCTCGTCCGTGATATCGGGAGGCGGCGCGAGTTTGGGGTTGTTGGAGACGCCGCGGCCGCCGGACACGATGATGGCCGCGTCCGTCAGGCTGACGCCGCCCTCCGAGGCCTTGTGTCCCACGACCTCCGTGGGTGCCTCGGCCGTCCCGTCCACCCGGGTGAGCGTGCCGCTGCGCCCGGGCGTGGGTTCGGGCATGGGAAAGGCTCGGCTGCGCAGAGTGATGATGTGGGGGCGAGCGGTCTGGCAGACCTCTTTGGTGAGCAGCTTGCCGGCGTAGATCGGCCGGGTCGCCACCACGCGACCGTCCACGACCTCGAAGGCGGTGGCGTCCGGCGTGACCCCGGTCTCGAGGTCCACCGCAACCATACCGGCCAGCTCGCGCGTCCGGCCGGAGGTAGGCATGAGCAGCACTTCGGCCTTCTGTGCGGATGCGATCTTGCCCAGGAGCGTGGCATAGGCTTCCGCCCGGTAATCCTTGAGAGCGTCGCCTTCAGCCAGGAGCACTTCGTCGGCGCCGTGGGCGAAAGCCTCCTGAGCCAGCGGTTCGACGCCCTGGCCCAGGATGACAGCTGCCACGCCGCTGCTGAGGGCTTCGGCCACTTGCCGCGCGGCGCCCAGCGCCTCCCACGAGGCAAGCGTCGCCTTGCCCTCGAAGTGATCGATGTAGGCGAGGACTTTGTGGCTCATTAGATCACCTTCTCCGCGAGCATCCGTTCGGCCAGGCTCTCACCAACAGCTTGCGGCGTGTCCCCTCGGATGATTTCACACTGGACTTCGATCTTGGGCGGGGCGATGACCTCGGGCCAGCTCAGCACCGGCGACGGTACCTGGCTGAGACCGATGGCTGCCGCATCCCAAACCGGGATCTCGGCCCGCGAGGCCTTGCGGATGCCCATGAAGGACGGGTAGCGCGGCTCGTTGATCTCCTTGACCACGCTGACGACGGCTGGCAGCGGGCTCTTCACCACCTGGCGCCCCTCGTCGATCATGCGCTCGACGGTGATGGACTTGCCCGCCGGGTCGAGCTCGGTGACGGCGGCCACCAGGCTGAGGATCGGCAGCCCCAGCCGGCGCGCAACCTGGGGGCCCATCACGCCCGTGTCGCTGTCGACTGCCTGCCGGCCGAAGAAGATCAGGTCGACCGGGCCCAGCTTCTGAATGGCCGCGGCCAGGGCCTTGGAGACCACCAGGCTGTCGGCCCCGTCGAACGCCGGATCGCGAACCAGGATGGCCTTGTCGCAGCCCATGGCCAGGGCATGCTTGAGGGCTTCCTTCGCCGCGTCCGGGCCGAGGCTGATGGCGGTCACTTCGCCCCCATGGGCCTCTTTGGTACGCAGGGCCTGCTCGACGGCGAACTCATCCCAGGGGTTGATCACCAGAGGGGCATCCCCCCAGGAGACTTTGCCGTCCTGCACGGTGATGGTGGCGGCCGTGTCGGGCGTCTGTTTGACGCAAACGACGATGTTCAAGGTAACCTCCTCTTGATTGAGATGAACAGGCGCGCAGGCCCTTACGCCTCCGCGTGCCAGAATGCGGGATCGTAGGCCGGCAGCTCGCAGCGCAGGGGCGTGTCGCCGCGAAAGCCGAGCGCGTATCCCGCTTGAATCAACACATGGATCTCACTCGTTCCCTCGTAGATCATTTCCCCTTTGGCGTTGCGCAGATGACGTTCCACCTCGTACTCGTCGCTGTAGCCGTACGCGCCGTGCAATTGCACGGCCTCGGCGCCTGCAGCAAAGCCGGCGTCGGTGGCAAACCACTTCGCCAGCGAGGTCTCCCGCGTGTTGCGCAGGCCCTTGTTCTTCATCCAGCCGGCGCGCAGATAGAGGAGCCGGGCGGCCTCGTAGTCGCGCACCATGTGAGCGATCTTGGCCTGAATCAACTGGTGATGCGCGATGGTCTTGCCGAACGTCTGGCGCTCCCGAGCATAGCGCACGCTGGCCTCGAGACACGCTCGAATCAAGCCAGCCGCTCCAGCGGCGACCGTGTAGCGGCCGTTGTCGAGGCAGGCCATGGCGATGCGAAATCCCTCGCCCTCCTCGCCAAGGCGGTTGGCGGTCGGCACGCGCACGTCCTGACAGTGCAGCCAGCCGGTCGAGCCGGCGCGCACGCCAAGCTTGCCGTGATGGTCGCCGCGCGTCACGCCCGGTCGGTCAGTCTCCAGGATGAAGCAGGTGATGCCGTCGTGCGGATCGGCCGGATGAGGGTCGGTGCGCGCGAACCACAGCACGTGATGGGCCTTGCTTGCCAGGGAGATCCAGGTCTTTTCGCCGTTGAGGACGTAGTCATCGCCGTCGCGACGCGCGCTCGAGCAAATGCCAGCCACATCTGACCCGGCGCCGGGCTCGGTCAGGGCGAAGCCGGCGTACTTCTCCCCGCGCGCCTGCGGCACCAGGAAGCGCTGCCTCTGCTCTTCGCTCCCCCACTGGAACAGGCCCAGGCTGTTCAGGCCAACGTGGACCGACATCACCACCCGCAGCGTCGAGTCGACGGCCTCGAGTTCCTCGCAGGCAAGGCCGAGGGCGAGGTAGTCCATGCCCTGACCACCGTAGCGCACCGGGAGACAGATGCCCAGGATGCCGAGCTCGCCCATGCGCGGCAGGATGTGCGGCGCCATGTCGTGCTTGCGGTCCCACTCCTGAATGATCGGGGCCACCTCGCGCCGGGCGAAATCTTGCACCATCTTGCGCACCATCTCGTGCTCAACTGTCAGGGAGAAGTCCATCCGTTCGACCACTGGCGGAGAGATGACCCGATTATACGCGGTGAGGCCCGATGCAACAACCGCCGCCATCCCATGCCAGTCAACCGCCTCAGGGCCGCATCAACGATCGTTTCCTGTCGCCGCGTCGACCTCCACTAACAAGACGCCGCCGCGCCGAGAGGGATGTCAGTCGTTCCATCAGGACATGCGATGGGGTGCGAGTGCGTCGCAGCTGCAGGCGGAACGCGCGAACACGCTGAGTATGACATTGGCAACCAAGCTCCCGACATGCTGCCGACCGACCCACGCCAGCCGGGTCAGGCGTGGGCTCCGGCGCTATAATGTCGCATTGCCAAGGAGAGGCCGACCGGTGATCGACACCCTGCGCGCCCGCGGGCTGCACGTGCTTGCGACGCTGCTTGTTCTGATGCTCCTGGCCCCTACGCCGGTAGCACAGCCCATCGTCGTGCCGACCCGAACGGCCCTGACCGCACTTCGTGCTGACCGTCCCTCCCATGCCCTGCGCGCGCTCGAATCGGTCCTGGCCTTTGAGCCGTCCCTCTCTAGCCTGCATCTGCACGCTGCCCGGGCGGCGCTAGCCATTGGCATGCCGGAGGCTGCCTTGGCCCACCTGGCGGCCCTCGAAGGCAGCCCTCACGCCACGCCCGAGACCCCGTGCCTGCGCGGCCTGGCCCTGCTCGAGGCCGGCCAGCCGGACGCCGCCGCGGAAACCTGGCTCGGCGCGGAATGGGCTTGCCTGTCGGATGTGCGGGGCCTTGAGCATCTTGAGACAGCCTATCGCCTGCTCAAGGATGAAGAAAGACTCCTTGACGTGCTTCAGCGTCTGGCCGAGTTGGCCCCCTCCGACCCTGCCATCGCACGCCGGCTCGGTCTGCTTTGGGTCACCTCCGATCCCCAGCAGGCTCTCTCCCACCTGCGACGCGCAGCGCAGATCGGGTATCCCCTTTGTCAGAATCTAGTCGAATTGATCTACACCTCCGCGCCCGAAGGTGACCCGGCGGTGCTCCTGACCCGCATCGGGCAAACGCTCGGACACGCCGGCGAGTGGCAGCTCGCTGCCAGCGCCTTCCGCCAGGCTCTCTCCCTCCAGCCCAATCTACACGAGACGCGTGCCTATCTCGGCCTCGCGCTGGACCGGGTTGGAAGCGACGGACAAGCAGAGTTGCTGGCTGCTGCAGCGGCCAATCCGCAGTCACCCCTGCCCCATCTCTTCCTTGCCCTTCATTATCGGGCAGCGGGCCAACCCCAGCGCGCCCTTGAGGAACTCAACCGCGCCGCCTCCCTCGACCCGGACAGCCCCGCCGTCCTCGCCGAGTTGGCCGCAACCCACAAGGCCCTGGGCGACCTGGCGGCCGCCAAGGCCGCCTACCGCGCCGCAGCCGAACTCGCCCGCATGGATGCCGACTTCTGGCTCCTGCTGGCCGAGTTCTCACTTTCACATGAGATCGAAGTCGAAGAGCTTGCCTTGCCCGCCGCTCGCAACACCGCCGCGTTGGACCAAGGCAGCCCTCTCGCGTTCAGCGCGCTCGGCTACGCCCACTACCTGGCTGGCCGACCTCTGCTGGCCGAACGCTGCCTGCGCCGGGCGCTCAGCCTCCAACCCCTGGATGCCCGCCTGCAGCTCCGCTGGGGGCTGCTGCGACAGTCCCAGGGCGATCTCCCCGGCGCCGTTGCTGCCCTGACCCTGGCGTCCCAATTGGATCCCTCCGGCCCCATCGGAACCGTGGCCCGCAGGACGGCGGAGAGCATCGCCTCGCACTAGGCGGCCTCCCTTGCGTGCTAGAATCCGCAGCCGAGCTGCGGGAGGTTGAGTGCATCCCATCCGACGTCTGGCCGCCGTCGTGCTCTCCACGGGTCTTGCTCTCACGCTCGGCTCGTGTTCCGACGTCCGTTCGGCCCAATCCGGGGACGTCCTCTTCCAGGATGCGTTCGAGCACCCGTCGAGCGGTTGGGACCGCTATCAGGGCACGGACTACCGCGCCGATTACATTGGCGGCGCCTACCGGATCGAGGTTCTTCTGCCAAACACGGATACCTGGTCCACGCCTGACCTGAGTTTCGGCGATGCGCAGATCGAGGTCGACGCCCGCAAGGTCGCCGGCTCCGACAATAACCTGTTCGGCGTGCTCTGCCGCTACCAGGACGGCTCCAACTTCTACTTCTTCCTCATCTCAAGCGATGGCTATGCGGGCATCGGGATTCAGCAGCAGGGAGAAGCTCGCCTGCTCAGCTCCGACACCATGCTGCCCCATCCGGCCGTGGCCACTGGGGGGGCCCTCAATCACCTCTCTGCCCTATGCTTGGGACCCCACCTTGAGCTGGCAGTGAACGGTCAGCCGGTTGCCTCGGTCACAACCGCAGAGCTGTCGGGCGGGGATGTCGGCTTGATAGCAGGAACCTACGACGAGCCGGGTGTGGTCATCGAGTTTGACAACTTCTCCGTCATGCAGCCCTGACCAGGTCGCCGGCGCACGCTTCCGCCAGCCCATGCCCACCTGTATAATGAATGCATGCTCACAAGACAAGTTCTGGAAGCGCATCTGAAGGACGCCTTGCGGTCCGGCGATGAAGTGCGGAAGCGGACGCTCCGCATGATCCTGACGGCCGTGAAGCTGACCGAGGTCGAACGCCGCGGCCCACTGGATGAGCCCGGCCTGCTTGCCGTGCTGCAGAAGGAGGCCAGGACACGCCAGGAGGCGATCGCCGACGCCGAGCGCGCCCAGCGGTCCGACCTGGTGGAGGCCGCCCAGGCTGAACTGCGGGTCGTGGAGTCGTATCTTCCCAGGCCGCTAACGGCGGAGGAGCTTGAGGCCCTGGCTCGCCAGACCATCACCGAGACGGGCGCGAGCACGGTCGCAGACATGGGACGCGTGATGAAGGCCCTGATGCCGAAGGTCCAGGGCAGGGCCGACGGGAAAGCCGCCAGCGACCTCGTCCGCCGAGTTCTCACCTCGTCGTGAGATCCGGATGGACGAGCCTTCGCCCATGCGCCTGACGGCTGGCCTGCGGCTGAAAGCTGCCTGGCATTCGGCTCGTCTGTGGCTGGTGTTCTCGGCAGGCCTGGCCGGGGCGGTCGCCGCCCTGAGCCTCCCCTACGGCCCCGGCGCTTCGGCTGTCGGCCTCACGATTGACGACGTTGCTCAGCAAGACGTCCAGGCCCCGTACGCGCTGGCGTATACCAGCGAGCTGCTCACCGAACGGGCGCGCCAGGCCGCCGAGGCTGCAGTCCCCGACGTCTACGACCCGCCCGACAGCCGCATCGCTCGCCAGCTGTTCGAGCGCCTGCGCGCCACCCTTCAGTACATCGACACCGTCCGCGCCGACTCCCTCGCCAGCCGGGATGAACGCCTGGCCGACCTGGGTGCCCTGGCCGATCTCCGTCTCGACGCCCAGGCTGCCGAAGCGCTTCTTGATCTGCCGGACGCGCGCTGGGAGGCCACCAAGCTGGAAGCCACCGGCGTCCTCGAGCAGGTGATGCGGGCAGAGATCCGCCAGGACCGGGTTGAGGAGGCTCGCCGCTCGATCCCCGCACTCGTGAGCATCTCGCTCCCCGAGAGCCAGGCGGCGCTGGTGGTGCAACTGGTCTCCGCCTACGTGGCCCCGAACTCCTTTTTCAACGAGGAGGCGACGGCGCAGGCGCGGCAGGAAGCGCGCCAGGCGGTCCAGCCGGTGACCAGGTCCTACGCTGCCGGCGAGACGATCATCGCTCGCGGCGAAGTGGTCACCGCCGAGCACCTGGAAGCCCTGGAGGCGTTTGGCCTGCTGCGCCCCCCGAACCGTTGGCAGCAGCTGGCCGTGCGCGCTCTCCTGGTCGTTGTGCTCGGCTGCGCGCTCGCCCTCTATGTCTTCCAGGCCCATCCGGAGCAGATACGCAGCATGCGCATGATGCTCACCGTGAGCGTGCTGTTCGTTTCCGTCACCCTGGGAATCCAGCTGATGGTCCCGGGCCGCGCGGTGATGCCGTACCTATTCCCGGCCGCCACCCTGCCGATGCTATTGGCGGTGCTGTTTGGCCCGGGGATGGGCATCGCCTCCTCGCTGGTGATCGCCACGCTCGCCGGATTCGTGGCACCGCGCGGGCTTGAGCTCGCGGTCTACGTCCTTCTGAGCGGCTCGCTTGGCGCCCTCGTCATCGGCCGCGCCGATCGTCTGAGTTCGTTCTTCTGGGGAGGCCTGGGGGCAGCGCTCGGTGCCGCTGCGGTAATCGTCGTCTTCCGCTTCCCCGATCCAGCGATGGATGCCCTGGGGAAGGCGACCCTGCTGGCGGCCGCATTGGTCAACGGCGGCCTTTCTGCCAGCCTGGCCTTTGGCCTGCTGCTCCTCGTAGGGAACCTGCTGGGAATCGTCACCAGCCTTCAGTTGATTGAGCTCTCCCGGCCCGATCATCCGCTCCTGCAGCTCCTGCTGCGCGAAGCCCCGGGCACCTACCAGCACAGCCTGCAGGTGGCCAACCTGGCTGAACAGGCGGCGCGGGCCGTCGGCGCCAACGCCCTGCTCACGCGCGTCGGAGCTCTCTACCACGACGTCGGCAAGGCGCTGCGACCCCAGTTCTTCATCGAGAACCAGCTCCCCGGCCACAACATCCACGAGCAGCTCGATCCAACCACCAGCGCCGGAGTGATCATCTCCCATGTGCACGATGGCCTGGAGCTGGCGCGCAAGCACCGCCTGCCGCCCGCAGTGCAGGCGTTCATCCCGGAGCACCACGGCCGTCTGGAGGCCGCCTACCAGTACCAGGCCGCGCTCGATGCCGCCGGCGGCAGCAACCACCAGATTGACACACAGGACTTCACCTACCCTGGACCCCGTCCCCGCTCACGCGAAACCGCAATCCTGATGCTGGCCGACGGCGTCGAGGCCAAGGCGCGCGCCGAGTCTCCCGCCGACGACGCCGCCATCGACCGCCTTGTCCGCTGGGTGATTGAGGACCGCCTGTCGCACGGCCAACTGGATCGAACCGACCTGACGCTCAAGGACATCGATACCATCCGCCGCTCCCTCGTCAACACCCTGAAGGGCATCTACCACCCCCGCCTCCGCTACCCAACGCTCGAAGGCGAGGGGGAACCGCCACCGCTGCCCGACACCAGCGCCCGACCATGACCCTGAGTGTCCACATCCGCACCCGCAAGTCCTACACCCACCACGCCAAGACCGTGGCTGAAGCGGCTCGCACCGCCTTGACCCTCGAGGGCACGCACCAGGCAGAGCTGACTGTGGTGCTCACCTCCGAAGTCGAGGTCCGCGAACTCAACCGGCGCTACGCTGGGAGCGATGCCGTCACGGACGTGCTGGCCTTCCCCAGCGGCTCTGCCGACCCGGACAGCGGCCTGGCCTACCTGGGCGATGTGATCATCGCCGTGCCAGCTGCCGAGCGCCAGGCAGAGGACACCGGCCGTCCGCTGCAGCACGAACTGGCATTCCTCACCGTCCACGGCGTCCTGCACCTGCTGGGCCACGATCACAAAGACCCCGCTTCACGGGCACGGATGGACCGAGCCCAGCGGTCCGTCCTTCGCCGGATGGGCATAAGCCTGCGACGCCCCCCGGAGTGAGCATGAGTCCCGGCCCACCTGCCCGCACCCGGCTCGAATCCTTCCGCCACGCATTCGCGGGCTGGTGGCACGTGCTTCGCACGCAGCGCAACGCCTGGATTCACGCCGTGGCCAGCGCGGCCGTCATCAGCCTGGCCGCGTGGCTTCGGCTCGACCGCCAATCCTGGGCTGTCTTGCTGCTCTCGATCGGGCTCGTCTGGATGGCCGAATTCCTCAACACCGCGCTCGAGGCTGTGGTCGATCTGGCAAGCCCGGAGGTAAATCCGCTGGCTCGGGTGGGCAAGGACGTCGGGGCGGCCGGTGTGTTGATTGCGGCGCTCACGGCCGCCGCCGTCGGGCTGCTCGTCATGGGCCCGCCGCTTTGCCTCCGGTTGGGCCTTCCCTGGTCCCTGCCTTAGGTAGTTCTCCTCTGCCGTTGCACGCGCCCGCCGTCTGTGCCATAATTCAGCCAGAGGCTTCGGCCAGCCGCGTGTCGTCACAGATCGGGGGCCATTCGACGGATGAAAGCTCAAGAGCCGGCTCGAACTAGCAACCTCTACCGGGCCGCCACTGCCACCTTCGACTACTTCGACCCCCCTGCCGCCCTGGCCAGCCTGCTGCAGTTGGCGGTGGGCCTAGTGGGCACGGAAAGGGCGGCTCTGTATGAGCTCGACGAAACCGCCGGCAGCTTCGCCCCGCGCTTCGCCCAGGGAATCGCCCTCGGCAGCCTCGGACGCCTATCGGCGTCCGGCGACCATCCCACCCTGCGCGCCGCCCTCACCAGCCGCAGGGCTGTCGCCTCCGGCGACACGCGCGGCTCGCTCGGCCTGCCGCTCGCGCCGGGCGACATCGCCTGCGCCCCCTGCGTCTCCGGAGGCCAGACGATCGGGCTGCTCTTCGTCGGCTCCGACAAGCGCGGAGCCTACGACGGCGAAGCGTTGGAAACCCTCGAAGTGCTCGCCACCCGCGCCGGCGAAATCCTCACCTTCGCCCGCCAGTCCGCCAGCCAGAGCTACCTCTTTCACAAGCTCTCCCTCCTCTACCAGGCGAGCGATGCCATCAACAGCACCCGCGAGCGTCAAGAGACGACCCGCCAGATCGCAGCTCATCTCTTGCGCGCCACCTCCGCAGACTTCTGCGAGATCATGATCTTCGAGGACGGAGGCAAGCACACCACCCGCTTCCGCCCCCACCTCGGCAAGCCCGGCCAGACCGGCGTGGTGGCCATGATCCGCGAGTCGGTCCCCGAGTACCCGGCCCATAACCAGGTCATCCAGGACCTCAAGCCCGCCACACTAAGCCAGGTGCCACCGGTCGGTTCGGCGAAGGACCTGGCGGCCCTGCAGTCGGAGGGCATCTCGGCGGCAGCGATCTTCCCGCTCGCCACCGGCAATCAGGTGCTCGGCCTCGTCCGTATCCTCTTCAGCCAGCCCGGGCGGCAGATCACAGACCAGGACATGGAGCTGGCCCAGGCCATCATCAACATCGGCGCGGTGGGCCTGCAGGATGCCATACACCTCCAGACCGCCGAGAACCGCGCCAACCAGCTCCAGACGCTGGGCGAGATCGGCCGCGAGATGACCTCCACGCTGGACCTGGAGGTCGCCCTGGAGAATGCCATGCGTCACACGCAGCGCCTGCTCGGGGTCGAGGCCTGCGTCCTGTTCCTGCTGGACGAGATGGGCGAGAAACTCGTGCTCAAGGCCACCGGCGGCAGTCACGTCCGCATCCGCGATGTGGCCATCGGGCTCGAGGAAGGCATCGCTGGCTGGGTGACGCGCAACCGCCGCCCGCTGATCGTCAACGACGTCCGCAGCAACCCGCTCTACCACAGCTCGATCGACGGTCAGACGGGCCTGCTCACCAGCTCCGTCGTCTGCGTCCCGCTCGAAACGCGCGGCCAGACCCTCGGCGTGATCGAAGCCATCAACCATCCCCGCGGCGCCTTCACGCTCAACGATCAGCAGCTGCTCTCGTCGGTGGCGGCCTGGGCGGGAATCGCCGTCGACAACGCCAACCTCTTCCTGCGCGTCGCCGAGGAGCGCAGCCGGCTGGAAGCGACCCTGGTCGAGACCGCGGACGCCGTCGCGCTCACCGATCGGAGCGGGACGGTCATCCTGGTCAACAAGGCGGCAGCTCAGTTCTTCCGCATCAACGCCGACATGGCACTCGGCCGCCCAGCAGCCGAAATCTTCAGCGGCCACCCGCTCGCCGATCTGCTGACCAACCCCAACATCAGCCTGCCCACCAGCCTCGAAATCAGGACGCCCACCGAGCGCGTGCTCTACGCCACCGTCAGCGAAGTGCGCGACGTCGGCCGCGTCGCAGTCATGCAGGACATCACCGCCCTCAAGCAGATCGACCACATGCGCTCGCAGCTCCTCGGCACGGCCGCCCACGACCTGAAGAACCCGCTCAACGCCATCCGCCTGGGTGCGGACTTGCTCAGCGATGCCCCGCTGACCGAGCTGCAGCGCAAGGCGCTGAGCATGATGCAGCGCGCCACCGAGAGCATGACCAATCTGATCACAGCCCTGCTCGAAACCATTCGCGTCGAATCTACCGCCATCTTCACCCTTGAGCCGGTCCAGGTCAACGACCTGATCCGCCGGGCGATCGAGGATCTGCGCCCGCTGGCAGACGCCCGCAAGCACACCGTCCGGTACGAGCCTCCGGCAGAGCCCGTGCTGATCATGGGCGACCCCAATCGCCTGAATTCGGTCATGACCAATCTGCTCAGCAACGCCGTCAAGTTCACCGACCCCGGAGGCCTGATCCAGGTCTCAGTCCGCTGGGACGATGAGAACGTCCAGGTCGACGTCCAGGACAACGGCCCGGGCGTGCCGGAGGATGAGATCCCGCGCGTCTTCGACCACCTCTTCCGCGGCCGGGCCGCCGTGCGCGATCCGAACAATCCCGTCGAGGGGACCGGCCTCGGCCTGGCCCTGGCCAAGACCGTCATCGAGCAGCACGGCGGCCGCATCTGGGTGACCAGCGCCGAGAACCAGGGGAGCATCTTCTCCTTCACGCTGCCGCGCGAACCGACCCCCAAGACGGGGTCGCTGCGTCGCGAAGGCTGATCCACCACAGGCAATCGCTCTCTGCTCTCGACAGCCTGGGACAGGATCTCCACGCCCTGCGGTATCATACATTCACGCCGTCGGGGGAGGGAATTAATGTCCACTGCCGCGTTTCGCTTTGGTACCGTAGGCGCGCCCAGGTCAACTCCCAAGAAGCCGGGCGGCTCCGTCGGCGCGGTGCAGCGGCTGGCCGAGCTGGGCCTTGGAGCCCTTGAGCTTGCCTGGGTCCAGTCGATTCGAGTCGGCGAAGAAGCCTGCCAGGCCATCCGCCTGGCCGCAACCGAGTCCGGGGTGCTCGTCAGCGTCCATGCTCCCTACTACATCAACCTCAACGCCAGCAAGGAGGAATGGCCCAGGAGCCGCAAGCGGCTGATGGATGCCGCCCACTTCGGCCATCTCGCTGGCGCCACCGACATCGTCTTCCACCCCGGCTCGTACTTCGGGCGGCCCCGCGATCATGTCCTCGAAACCGCCATCCGCCGCCTGCGCCGGTGCGTCGACGAACTGCGCGCCCACGACAACCCCGTCGTGCTCAGGCCGGAGACCATGGGCAAGGGCGCCATGATCGGCTCGTTGGAAGACGTGATGCTGATGACGCAGGAAATCGAGGGGGTCGAGCCCTGCCTCGACTTCTCCCACCTGCACGCTCGGGCTGGCGATGGCTCGCTGAACTCCCACGCGGAGTGGATTGGGCTCCTCAAGACCTACCGCAAGGCGCTCGGCGCACGCGCCCTGCGCCGGCTTCACTGCCACCTCTCCGGCATCGAGTACTCGGCCAAGGGCGAACGCAACCATGTCCAGTTCCATGAGTCCGATCTCGACCTACACGGCCTGCTGCAGGCGCTGCGCGATGCCGGCTGCTCTGGCCGGATCCTCTGCGAGAGCCAGCCGGACCTGGAAGGTGACGCGCTGGTCATGCAGCGCGCCTGGCAGAGCCTGAACGCTCAGGCATGAATCGAGCCGATCGCCGCAAGGCCCTCGGAATGCTCCAGGCGAAGATGCGAGCCTGCCGCCTCTGCCTCGAGGCGGGCCACGACATCTTGCCCGGCGCGGTCTTTTCCGGCCGAATTGGGGCGCGGGTGATGGTCATCGGCCAGGCGCCGGGCATCACCGAGCACAGCAGCGGCCGCCCCTTCAACGCGGGCAGCGGCTCACGCCTCTTCCGCTGGCTCGCCCAGGCGGGCATCGAGGAGGCGGAGTTCCGCCGCACGCACTACATGACGGCGGTCACTAAGTGCTACCCGGGGCGGGCGCCCGGTGGCGGCGACCGCGTGCCCAGTCGCGCGGAGCAGGCGCTTTGCCGGCCATACCTGGATCGGGAAATCGCCTTGATCGACCCGGCCCTCGTCCTGCCGGCGGGGCGCCTGGCCATCGGCCTGTTCTTCCCGCCATCCTTGCCGCTCGAGGACATCATCGGATCGGAAGTGCAGGTCGATGGGCGCTGGGTCATCCCCCTGCCTCACCCCTCTGGCGCCAGCCGCTGGCATCAACTGCCCGAAAACCGAGAGCGGATCGAGGCCGCGCTGCGGAGGATCGGAAAACGCTGGCGCGAGATCAGCCGCTAGACGCGGGCCGGGCACGCAAGGGATGCCCGGCTGCACTATCACGCTGCGGCCGAGGCGGCGCTCTGCTGCGAGACCAACCGCCCCTAACCCACCCCGCGCCCAGCTCACCCCGCCGACCTTCTGCTCTCGCATCACGGCCAGCATGGTGGTCCGCCTCAGACGCATCGCCGGCGGCCGATGCCGGTTGTGCCACCCCGAGCAACTGTGCCAGGGTCAGGAAAGACATGCGCAACTTCGTCGACTTGGCCGACTTGCGCATTCCAGGCGTCTGCCTGGAGTCTGGCCTGGCGAGGCTGCCGCGGTGTGGTTGGCCTGGCAGACGCCTACTCGGCCGGGAATTCGACGATTTCCTTGCCGGCCAGCTTGTCGTGGATGCGCTCCACGACGATTTCCAGGTGGCGGGGGCGGTGGACGAAGTCCAGGTCATCGCTGCGGATGGTCAGCACCGGGCAGATGTCGAAGCGGGCGAGCCATTCGTCGTAGTACTTCTCGAGCAAACTGAGGTACTCGGCTGTGATGCCACGCTCGATTTCGCGCCCCCGGGCGCGGATGCGTTCGAGCAGGACCGGCACGGTCGACTTGAGGTAGATGAGCAGGTCCGGCGCGGGCAGGCTGCCGACAACGAGTTCGTAGAGGCGGCGGTAAGTCTTGTAGTCGCGCTCGGTGACATTGCCGAGCTTGAGGCTGGCGCGGGCGAAGATTTCGGCGTCTTCGTAGATGGAGCGATCGACGATGGCCGACTGCGGCCCCCGGGCGAGCGCCAGGTGCATCTCGGCGCGGTGTCCGAGGAAGAACACCTGGAGGTGGAAGGCCCAGGCGCGCATGTCGGCGTAGAAGTCCGCCAGGTAGGGGTTGTCGGCGACGGACTCGTAGGCCGTCTGCCAGGCGAGGCGCTCGCCCAGGCGTTCGGTCAGCGAAGTCTTCCCCGTCCCGATGTTGCCCGCGACGAGGACGAAGCGTTTGGGCATCGCACCTCCCGATGTGAGGGCTCCGGGGAAAGGCCGCGTTTCAGTATACTGCATCGGTTCGAGGGACCGAGAGATCCCTTCCGGCCGACTTGTCTGAGTCATATCCGGCGCCTCATCCAGGGCGCCGGACACTCACAAGCCCAACCCGGGAACGACTCTCAGCACTCGCTGAAGCCGCAGGCGTAGCACTTGCGGCAGCCCTCTTCGCTGACGAGTGCCGCCTCGCCGCACTCGGGGCACAGATCGCCGATTCGCATCGGCAACTGGGCCACCGACGGTTCGGCGCTGCGCGACGGCAGGGCCGGCGTGTGTCCAATGTACTCGGCCAGCGCCCGCGCCACTCCATCCGGCAGGGACAGCACCCGATTGGGTCCAAAACCCATCGGCCGACCACCACCGATGCCAGCCAGTTGACGCACCACCTCCGCCATCCGTTCGCGCGGCGAGAGCGGGGAGGCCACGCGCAGGATGTAGGACACCAGCCGGCCAATCGCCTCGGAGACGGCAGCCGTCTCCGAACCGGCCTTGGCCGTGGTGATGAACACCTCGAACGGCTGCCCTTCTCCGTTCTGATTGATGGTGACGAAGGCCTTCCCCAACGGCGTGCTGATCTGGTAGGTGCAGCCCTCCAGCCGCGACGGGCGGGGTTTCTTTCCCTCCTGCCAGATGGGGAGCTGGGTCACGCCGGCCTGGCGTGCCGCCTTTCTGGCCGCCGTGGCCTTTGTCTCCAGCACCACGCGCTCGCGTGTCCCGGTCACATACACGGTCAGCCCCTTGCAGCCGAGCTCCCACGCCAGCATGTAGGCCTTGGCTATGTCGTCTTCGGTGGCATCCTCAGGGAAATTGCACGTCTTCGACAGGCTGTTGTCGACGAAGGCCTGCAGGGCAGCCTGCATGCGCACATGCTCCTCGGCGCTGATGTCCTGGGAGACGACGAACACATGTCGCACGGACTCGGGAACGCCGGGGACCTTCTGGCAGCCTCCCGTTTCAACGACCTGTTCGATCAGCCCTGCCCGTTCCTCCTCGTTCAGCCCTGTTTCCTCGAGCGCGCGCAAGAACAGGGGGCTGGTGTACGTCAGTTTCAGGTCGTTGCCGCGATCGTCGACGTGGCGGTAGTAGGCCAGGGCAAAGACCGGCTCACAGCCGTAGCTCTCACAGCCTGCGACCGTGGCGATGGTTCCGGTGGGGGCGATTGTGGTCTGAGCCGCGTTGCGCAGGCCGTGGGCACGGATTCCGTCCACGACCTGTTGCCAATCGACGGGCGGGCGACCGAAGTCCATTCGGCAAGGGAAGAGCGGCATGGGCGGCGTCCAGCGCAGGTCGCTCGGGTCGTAGATGCTGCCGTCGATGGCCGGGAAGGCGCCGCGCGCTTGCGCCAGCTCTACACTGGTGAGCATGCAGTGAAAGCGTACGAATTCCATCAGCTGCCCGGCAAACTCCTGCGCCTCTTCCGAGCCATAGCGCACCCCGACATGGTACAGCAGATCACCCAGGCCCATGATGCCCAGGCCGATGCGGCGCGTGCTGTGCGCCGCCTGCTGCAGTTGCGGCACGGCGGGCACATACGTGTTCGCCGTGACGACGTCATCCAGGAAGCGTGTGCTGGTGGTCACACTCTGGCGCAGCTTCTCCCAATCGACGCTGTGATCCGGTCCGAAGTGCTCGGCTAGGTTGATCGAGCCAAGGCAGCAGTTCTCATAAGGCCCGAGCCACTGCTCACCGCAGGGGTTGGTGGCTTCGAGCGGATAGAGGTGGGGCACCGGGTTGCTGCGATTCGCCGTATCCAGGAAGAGCACGCCGGGCTCGCCGTTGCGATAGGCATGGCGCACGATCAGGTCGAAGATCTCGCGCGCCCGCACGGTCTCCACCACCTCGCCGGTGTGGGGGGCAACCAGGTCGTAGGTGCCATCGTCGCGCACAGCCCGCATGAAGGCATCGGTGACGCCAACGGAAATGTTGAAGTTGGTGATCTGGTTCTCGTCGACCTTGCAGGTGATGAACTCGCGGATGTCGGGATGGTCGACGCGCAGCACGGCCATGTTGGCGCCGCGGCGCGTGCCGCCCTGGGCGATCTCGCCGAAGGCCTTGTCGTAGACGCGCAGGAATCCGACCGGGCCGGTGGCCTCGCCCGCCGAGGATCGAACCAGGGCGCCCTTCTGGCGCAGACGGCTGAAGGAGAAACCGTTGCCGCCGCCGGTCTGCTGAATCAAGGCAGCATCGCGCAGGGTCTGGAAGATGCCCGACGGATCGCGGCCCATGTCGTCGGCGATCGGCAGCACGAAGCAGGCTGCCAATTGCCCAAGGGGAGTCCCGGCACCGGTGAACGTCGGCGAATTGGGGAAGAAGGCTTTGCTGGCCAGCAGCTCGTAGAAGGTGAGGCCAACGGCCATCACGTCGCCGCCCCACTCGGCCTCGGCCGCTGCCACATGGTAGGCGACGCGCCAGAACATCTCCTCGACGGTCTCGCAGGGCAGGCCATCTTCCCCGCGCCGGATGTAACGCTTCATGAGCACCGTGCGCGCGTTGTCGGAAAGCTCCACCGTACGCAGGCCAGCGGGAAGAGGCGGGGTCTCGGTCGGGCGGCGGTAGCCGGGCTTCACCCCTATGTCTGACTTGGCCGTGTCCAACATGGAGCCTCCTCCTACCTGCGTCGCATTCAACCCGTGCGCGGACTCACCGTGGGCGCGCCTGGCCGACTCCGGCCGCTAGCCCTCAAGGAGCCGATCGATTTCGTTGCGGATGGATCGCAGATCATCGAGGCCGAGGTAGACGATGGCGTAGCGGACGTAGGCAATGTGGTCCAGCTCTTTCAGGCCGGCGATTGCCATATCGCCGACCACGCGGCTGGAGACCTCGGCCTTGCCCATTGCCTGCAGCGTAGACTCGATCTCGCCCACCAGCCGATCGATGTCGGCCGCCGACACCGGGCGCTTGGCGCACGCGATGCGGATACCGCGCGCGAGTTTGTCGCGGTCAAACTCCTGACGCGTGCCATCTTGCTTGATGAGGAGAGGCGTTGCCAGAATGGCGCGCTCGTACGTGCTGAAGCGTTGCTTGCACGCCAAGCACACCCGGCGTCGGCGCACGCCGCCTCTGGCATCGTGGGTGGTATCAATGACTCGCGTGCGATGACTGCGGCAGTATGGGCAGCGCATCAGCAGACCGACGTCCCGGGATCAGCGCGTAGAACGGGCGTTTGGCGCCAGATGTCACCCGCGTTCGCGCAGCGTCCCCCACATGCTCGGCGATGGGAGCCGCATTCTAGCACATACGCCGAAAGCTGTGCAAGGCGAACCCCGTGCGCTTACCTTAAAGTTTTCGGTACTTCGGTACTAACGGCGGGCGCGCCCGGCCGGCGCCGGGAGGAGGAGACCGGCGCCGGCCCGGCAGCACCGCCGCCCCGACGGGCAAGCCCCAGAGCAGCCGGCTCGCCCCGGGTGGGGAAACAACATACGGAAGCCGCGGCCGCCAGCCGCCATGCTAACGGCGCCGCAGAAAGGCCGGGATGTCCAGGTCGTTGATGTCGAAGGCCTTCGGCTGGAACTCTGCTGGGGCCACTTCTTCCTTGGCCACCGCCTGCGCCGCCTCGCTCCGCGCCCGCAGGCGCCGGGCCGCCGGCCGCCGCGCCATGCCGGAGCCTTCAAAGCCGGTGGCGATCACGGTGATGCGCAGCTCGTCGCCCATGTTCGGATCGATGACCGCCCCGAAGATCAGGTTGACGTCGGGATGCGCTGTCTCCTTGATGATCGCCGCCGCCTGGTTGACCTCGAACAGGCTGAGGTCGGCCCCACCCGTGATGTTGAACAGGATGCCGCGCGCCCCGTCGATGGTGATGTCGAGCAGCTGGCTCGAGATGGCCTGTTCCGCCGCCACCCGCGCCCGGTCCTCGCCCGAGGCCACGCCCACAGCCATCAGCGCCGCCCCGCCCTCCGACATGATCGTCTTCACGTCGGCGAAGTCCAGATTGATCAGGCCGGGGACGGTGATCAGCTCGCTGATTCCTTGAATGCCCTGGCGCAGCACGTCGTCCGCCAGTTTGAAGGCCGCCTGCAGGCTGGCCCGCTTGTCGGCGATCTGCAGCAGGCGATCGTTGGGGATCACGATCAGGGTGTCGACCTGCTCCTTGAGCCTGGCGATGCCGGCCTCGGCCACCTGGGCGCGCTTGGCTCCCTCGAAGGTGAAGGGCCGCGTCACCACGCCGATCGTGAGCGCGCCGACCTCCTTGGCGATCTGGGCGATGATCGGCGCCGCCCCTGTCCCCGTGCCGCCGCCAATCCCGGCCGCGATGAACACCATGTCGGTGCCCTTGAGGACCTCGTACAGGTCCTCGGCCGATTCCTCAGCGGCCTTCTTTCCGACCTCGGGATTGCCGCCGGCGCCCAAACCCCGGGTGAGCTTGTCCCCAATGCGCACCCGCTTCGGCGCATTGGACAGCAGCAGGGCCTGGGCATCGGTGTTGATGGCCACAAACTCGATGCCAGCCAGGCCCTCTTCGATCATCCGGTTCACGGCATTGCTCCCGCCGCCGCCAACTCCGATGACCTTGATCCTGGCAAATGATTCCGTCTGCGGTACTGGGTGCATGGCTATCCTCCTCCGACTAGTCTTGCCAGATTCCCGGGCGATGTCGCTTCGCAGGCATCTTCCATCTCCCCGGGCCGAGTTATCCGGGCAAGAGCCTCCGCAGGAAGTCGGCGGCTCGCCCCCAATCCAGCCGGGGCAGCGTCCATCCTGCCAGACCCCGGCTCTCCAGCTGCGCTTGCTCCTCCTGCATGCGGGCCCACTGCAGCAGCCCCAGGCTGGTGGAGTAGGCGGGCGAATGCAGTTGATCGACCAGCCCGCGCAGGTTCTCCGGCTGAGCAACGCGCACCGGCAGCTCGAGCACATCGCTCGCCACGCTGCGGATTGCGGGCAGCAGGCTGGTCCCACCCGTGAGCACCGTCCCCGCCGGCAGCAGACCGTCGTAACCCGAGCGCTTGATTTCCTGCCGCACCAGGCCAAACAGCTCCTCGACGCGGGGCTCGATAATCTCCGCCAGATGCACGCGCCGGATCTGCATGGGCGTCTCCTGCCCAAACGGGCGCACGGCGAACGCCTCCTCGGGATCGAGCGCCGAAGCGCGGGCATGTCCATGCCGCCGTTTGACAACCTCGGCCGTCTCCTGCGGCAGGTGCAGGCCCTGGGCGATGTCGTTCGTCAGGTGGTCGCCGCCCACCGGGATGACTGCCGTATGCCACACTGCGCCTTCGATGTACACGGCGAGATCCGCCGTGCCGCCGCCGACATCGCACACCACCACGCCCATCTCGCGCTCGGTCTCGGTGAGCACAACCTCGGCCGCCGCCAGCGGGCTGAGCACCCAGGCATCCACCTCCAGCTCCGCCGCCTGCAGGCAGCGCTCGAAGTTGCGCAGCGCGGTGGCGGCCGCGGTGACGATGTGCGCTTCGACCTCTAGCCGGTAGCCGTGCATGCCAATCGGCGACTTGATCCCATCCTGCCCGTCCACGATGTAGCCGCGCGGGATGACGTGCACCACCTGGCGGTTGTACGGCAGCGCCACTGACCGCGCTGCCTCCAGCGCGCGGGTGACGTCTTCGTGGCTGATCGTCCGCCCCGCCACGCCGGACATGCCCTTGCTGTTCATTGACGAGACCTGCGCGCCGGACAGACTAACCAGCGCCGAGGTGATCTCGAAGCCAGACGTCCGCTCGGCCTTGTCCTTGGCCGCAGCCACGGCCTGCGCCACCCCCTCCAGGCTCACCACACCGCCCTTGCGCATCCCCTGCGACGGCACAATGCCGACGCCGATCACGCGCAGACGCTGCTCCGCATCCAGGTGCCCGACCAGGGCGCAGACCTTGGTCGTCCCGATATCGATTCCGACGAAGATGGGCTCGTCCGGCCCAACGAGCGCGGTCACGGTTCGTTCCTCTGCATGCTGTAGTAGGGCGCCGCTACATCTTGCACACTCACCACCGCCGGGCGCAGGCCGCGCGCCCTCAGGTAGTCGCACAGGAAGCGGTAGAGGCGCACCTTCATCACCATGTCACCGTCGAGTCCGAAGTAGGCCCTCCATCCCTGGGGGTCATCGAAGCCGAAGCCGTGCCGCTCATCTGCCAGAAAGACTTCCACCTCGGGAAGCTGGCTGGCCAGCACTGCCGCGGCCTGCAGCGCCTCCGGCGCAATAGCCGGAACGAGCGGGTCCTCCCGGATAGCCAGCATCGGCTCCTCGCTGGACACATGCACCAGCCCGGGCCAATCGGCCCGCCGCAGAAAGGCGATGCCCTCGGCACTCAACCACCATCCCTGCCCTGCATCCTCCCACTCGGCCAGCGGATAGCGCTCGACCACTGTGATCTCCACTCGGTTCGGCCAGCGGACGACCACTTCGGCCGCTCCGATCTCCGGATACTTCAGCAGGCGCCGGACGACCTCCGCCGGATCGACCATCACCACCGGCTGGCCATCAGCCCCGGCAATCGACCGCACCTGCCCCGGGCTCAGCAACTTCGCTCCGATGACCGTTGCATCCTGCACCTCGAAGGCCGCGGCCGTCAGCACGTGCTGCAGCGCCCAGGCCGTGCCCGCCAGCAGGAACGCCGTCAGTAGGCGAAGCCCAGGCCGGATGACCGGCAGCGCCGGCAGGCGCGCTTCCGCGCCGATTTCCGCCGGCAGCACGATGTCGTGGCGACGCTTCGGGCGGCGGATTCGCCTCGCCCGCGGCAGACGCTCGCGTGGAGCGGGCTCAATCACTCGCTCCTCGAGGATCCGTCGCGCCCGCACCTGCTCGGCGCGCGAACCCCCGCGCAGCGCCGCCCGTCCGCTGGCGGTCATCCCGCCTCCTTGTAGCTGCGCAGCAGTCGGTCCTTCTGGCGCTGACGTTCGAAGGCCAGGTCGATCAACCGGTCCATCAGTGCCGGGTAGGAGATGCCCGTTGCGTTCCACAGTTTCGGGTACATGCTGATCTGCGTGAATCCCGGGATGGTGTTCAACTCGTTCAGGTACAGCGCGCCTGTGTTCTTGTCGAGCAGAAAATCCGCCCGCGCCATGCCGGCGCCGTCGATGGCCTTGAACGCCTCCACCGCCAGGCGGCGCGCCTCGGCGGCCGTGGCCCCGTCGATCGGCGCCGGAATCAGAAGCTGCGAGGCGTCGTCGATGTACTTCGCCCGGTAGCTGTAGAACTCGTCGCTGGGGATGATCTCCCCCGCGATGGAGGCCTCGGGGGCTTCATTGCCCAGCACGCTGACCTCGATCTCACGCGCTTCGACCCCGCGTTCAACCACCACGCGGCGATCGTAGCGCGCCGCATCCAGCAGCCCCTCGAGCAAGTCTGAGCGCGTGCGACACCTGCTCACGCCCACCGACGATCCCAGATTCGAGGGCTTCGTGAACAGCGGATACGGCCCGACGGATTCCGCCTGGCGCAGCGCGGCTTCGGGGTCCTCGAGAATCGTCGTTGCCAGCACGACAACCGAATCGACCACCGGTACGCCATGAGCGCGCATCACTTGCTTGAACAAGCCTTTGTCCATCGCCACCGACGACGCCAGCACGCCCGCGCCGACGTACGGGACGTCGGCCATTTCCAGCAGCCCCTGCAGCGTGCCGTCCTCGCCGTACGTACCGTGCAGCACCGGGAAGACGACATCCAGGTGTTCGACCTTGCCGGCCGATTCCCCTTCGAGAAGCAGCAATCCACGGCGGCCCGGCTCGGCGAGCAGCGCTGCCGGGACAAGCCCCTCCGTCGTTCCCGCGCGCAGCGCATCCAGTGCTATCTCACCGCAGAACCAGCGGCCGTCTTTCGTGATGGCGATGGACAGGATCTCGTAGCGCTGCGGGTCGAGGGCCGCCAGCACCGAGCGCGCCGACAGCAGCGAGATCTCATGCTCGCCGGACCGCCCCCCAAAGATCACCCCGACCCTCAGCCTCGCGCTCATCCCTGCCCTCCCTGGCCCCTCCTCACCTCCGCTTGATCTTGGCGCCACTCACCGATCCGCTCAATCTCCAACTCAAGGTCCACCCCGAACCGGCGCGCCACCTCGTCGCGCGCCTTCTCGATCAGGGCCCACACGTCGCCTGCCGTGGCGCCTCCCAGATTGACGAAGAAGTTGGCATGGCGCGGGTTGATCTGCGCGCCGCCATGCTTCAATCCCTTGAGCCCGGCAGCCTCGACCAGGCGGCCGGCGTAGTCCCCCGGCGGGTTCTTGAACATCGAACCCATGCTCGCGCCCGCGGGCTGCGTCTCCTTGCGCCGGGCGACGAAGTGCGCCACCCGCGCCCGGGTCGCCTCAGGCGTGTCCCGGCTCAACTGCAGCGTCGCCGCCAAAACCACAGCCTTTCCGGGATTCCGCTTCAGCCAGCTGTCGCGGTAACCGTACTCTAGGCGGTCGGCCCGCCAGCTCTCCCGTTTGCCACCCGGCTCTGCGATCTCGGCCTGATGCAGGTTCCTGGCGATGTCGCCGCCGAATGCCCCGGCGTTGCCAACCACCGCCCCGCCGACCGTCCCCGGCACCGTGGCTGCCCACTCGAGCCGGGACCACCCTCGTTCGACCGCCCGGCGAGCCACGCTGCTGAACGACGCGCCAGACTCGGCCCACACCCAGGGCGTCTCTTCTTCGTCGCTGGCAAAGCGCACCTGCCTGGCCTGGTTGAGCACAATCACCTCACGCACACCGGCATCGGCCACGAGCAAGTTCGAGCCCGCACCCAGCACCCGGAACGGAACCCCAGCCTGCCACAGCGCCTGCACCGCCTCCGCCAAGTCGTCGGCCGAACGAACCACGACCAGGTAGTCCGCCGGGCCGCCGATCCTGGCCGAAGTGTACAGAGCCAGCGGCACGTCCCGCTGAAGCCTCGGCCCGAACGCCTCAGCCAGCGCCCGCGCCTGCTCGGCCGACAACAGTCCCTGGCTCACAGGCTGCGGACCCGGTCCAGCAGCCGCTCCACCACCTCACGCTCGGGGAGCAGCGCGAAATCGAGCGGCAGCACCTCCTGCCCGACGGGCACGGGCTCTGAGTGCCGGGCCGGCTGGCTTGCCTTCTTGGCCGCCAGGCGCATCTTCAGCTCCATGCGCCGGTCCACCTCGAAGAGCCCCCGTTCGATTGCTTTCGTGGCCATGGCCTACCCTCCTTGCTTCTGAGACAGCCCCTGCAGCAAGAGCTCGCCCACCCGGTTGCCGTCCCCTGCGCTCAGCGTGACCACAACCGCCGGCGCCTGAACCAGCTCCTGCAAGGTCCGTGCCGCCTCCGCCAAATCCGGGATGAACCGAACGTCCTGGTGGCTCATCCGTTCTACCAGCGTCCGGGCGCTCACGGCCGGGTCCGGGGATTCGCGCGAGGCGAAGATGTCCGTCACAATGACGTGATCCGCGTCGACGAAGGCCTGGGCGAAGTCCTCAAGCAAAGCCCTGGTCCTCGAGTAGGTGTGCGGCTGGAACACCGCCCACACGCTGGCCTGGGGGAAGCGGGCGCGGGCTGCGGACAGCGTCGCCCGGATTTCGGTGGGGTGATGGGCGTAATCATCGACCACCCAGACCCCGCCGACCTCGCCGGTGATTTCGAAGCGCCGACCGACTCCGTGGAACTCGGTGATCGCGCGGCGCGCCTCGGAAAAGGGAACTCCCAGGGCGTCCACGGCGGCCAGCGCGGCCAGACCGTTCAATACGTTGTGCATCCCGGGCAGCCGCGTCCGAACAAGACCCAGGAGCTCCTTGCCCTTGGAGACCAGGAAGTCGGAGCCCCCGGCGGCATTGGGGCGGATTTCCTCAGCCCGCCAGTCCGCCTCCTCGCGAAATCCGTAGGTGAAGCGCTGCGCGAGGCCGGGCTGCAGCGACGACGCGCCGGCATCCTCGAGGCAGACAAACAGGCGGTGGCTCACCCGGGCAGCGAAGTCCTGAAACGCCGCCCGGAAATCGGCGAACGTCGGGTAACAATCCGGGTGATCGTGCTCGACATTCGTGACGATGGCGACCGCTGGCTTCAAACCCAGGAATGTCCGGTCGTACTCATCGGCTTCGATGACAAAATGCGGTCCCTTTCCGGCGCGGGCGTTGGTCCCGAAATCCTTGAGCATCCCTCCGGCGATGAAGGACGGCGACAGCCCAGCCTGGTCGAGCAGCCAGGCAACTAGGCCGGTCGTGGTCGTCTTCCCGTGGGTCCCGGCGATCGCGATCGTCTGGCTGCCAGCGGTCAGCTCGCCGAGGAACTCGGCACGCCGCACGACGCGCACGCCCGACTGCCGGGCTGCGACCACCTCGGGGTTCGACTCGGGGACGGCCGAGGAGACGATCACCAGGTTGGCCCCGACGACGTTCTCGGCGTGATGGCCGTAGCGAACGCGCACCCCGTCGCGCTGCAGCGCCTCCGCGTAGGGTGAGACCGCCTGATCCGATCCGCTCACCTCATCTCCTCGCTCCAGCAGCACCCGGGCGATGGCCGAGAGCCCTGTCCCTCCGATGCCCACCAGATGCACGCGACGGCTCATACGAACACAACGATGATGAAGACGAAGACCACACCGACGGCGAAATACACCTGCGGGATTCCGAGCAGCGCCGGCGGCAGGTACTGGACGGTGGCGGCGATCTGCTGCGCCAGCTGCGAACCCGGATCGGGCGGGATGATCAGCGTCGTCGGATAGCCCGCCTGATGCAGGTAGTACCAGAGCGAACCCACCAGCAGGTAACCGTTCAACAAACCCATCACCAGGCCCAACAGGAGCTCCTCCAGCCGCTCACGGGTCACCTTTGGCTGCAGCGCCCGGACGTGCGACGTCTGGTAGCCGAAGAAGGCCAGCAGTACCAGGAGCAGCGACCGCACGGCAAACTGAGTTCCCCCGGGCTGAAGCAACAGGGCTGTGCGGTACGGAGTGATGTAGGTCTCGAGGATGGCGTTGAGAAACAGCCCCAGGACGACCGCGCTGGTGACCAGAAGCTCCTTGGCCCATCCGCGCATGGCGCCGATGACGGCAAAGAGCACGACAAACATGCTGAAGAGGACGACCAGGCTGATCATGCCGGCTGCCTCTCCTCGACCAGGCGCAGGATTTCGCCGGCGATGGCCTGGGCGGCGTCGGGACGGGCCAGGCGTCGAGCGGCCTGGCTCATGGCCCGCAGCCGTTCGGTGTCGCCCAGAAGATCGAAAACGGTGGCCGCCAGACGCTGGGGCAGCTCCGCGTCCTCCATGATGACCGCCGCGCCGCGCTGGGCCAGGTAGGCTGCGTTCACCCGCTGATAGCGCCAGGCATGCGGGTAGGGCACGAGCACCGCCGGCAGGCCGAAGAGCGGCAGCTCACCCAGCGTCGAGGCCCCGGCGCGGCAGACGGCCAGGTCTGCGGCGGCAAGGGCAGCGTCCATCGTCTCATGCAGGTATGGATGTGGATGGTAGTCTGCCGCGAGCGCGCAAGGCAGTCTTTCGCGGATTGGGGTGACGTCTGGCCAATCCAGATCGCCGGTGATGTGGACGACCTGGGCCTCGGCCAGGATCCGCTCCAGGCAGCCCCAAAGGGCGCGGTTGATTGAGCGGGCGCCGCGGCTGCCCCCAAAGACAAGCAGCACCTTGCGCCGAGGGTCAAGACCGAGTGTCTGGCATGCCGCGGCGCGCTCGTGCGGCTGCAGTTCCGGACGGGTCGGGTAGCCGCTCACCACGAGGCGCTTGGCCCATGGATAGGAGGCGCGCGAATTCTCGCTTGTGACACAGACCACGTCGGCCATGCGAGACAGCACGCGCAGGGAGAGGCCGGGCTCGATGTCGGGGACGTAGACTGCCTTGGGCAGCGCATGCCCGGCAAGCGCAACGGGAACACCGACATAGCCGCCGGTGAACAAAAGCGCCTGCGGCTGCCAGCGGGCCAGCACCCGGCGAGCGGCGAACGTGCCGCGCAGCAGCCGCCAGACATTGCCCGGCAGGGCAGGCAGCCCAACGCCGTGGACTCCCGCCGCCGGCACGCCCTCGAAGGCGATGCCCGCGCGCTGCACCAGGGAAGCCTCCATCCCTCTTTCTCCGCCGACCCAGAGCACCTCAGCCCGGTCGCCGAGGGCGCGCACGACGGCTAAGGCGGGATACACGCCTCCGCCCGTGCCGCCAGCCGATACCAATAACCGCATCGTGGCCTCGGAGCGGCGGCTCCGGAGGGCGCCGCCGCGAGATATTGAGCAGAAATCCGACCGCCGTCAGCGTCGTCACCAGGCTTGAACCTCCATAGGAGAAGAAGGGCAGCGCGTTGCCGGCGAATGGCAGCAGCCCCAGCAGCACCGACATGTTGACCATGGCCTCGATCCCGATCCAGAAGACAACGCCGCCGCCCAGGAGCATCGACAGCCGATCGGGCGACTCGAGCGAGGCCTTGAAGCCGCGCCACACCAGCAGGTAGAAGAGCGCCAGCACGAGCAGCGCGCCCACCAACCCGAGCTCCTCACCGATGATGGCGTAGATGCTGTCGGTGTGCGGCGCGGGGAGGAAGCCAAACTTCTGCCGGCTGGCCCCAAGCCCGCGGCCGAGGATCCCGCCGGAGTAGAACGCCTGCAGCGAGTGCTGCACGTGGTACGAGGCCTCCTGAATGTCGACCAGGCCGGCCATATAGGCTGTCCAGCGTTCACGCCCGGTGCGCGTCAGCCAGACGAGCACGTAGCCGACGACGCCGCTGCCCAGGGTCACCAGGGCATACTGCGATGGCCGGGCACCGGCCAGGAAGAACATGCCGAGCGCGACCGCGGCGACGGTGAGCACCGCGCTCAGGTCCGGCTGCAGCAGGATCAATCCGGCGATGACGCCGATGATCACCATCAGCGGCAAGAAGCCGTAACCCCACTCGGTGAGACGCTCGCCCTTCGACTCCATCCAGACGGCCAGGTAGACGATGAGCGCCAGTTTGGCCATCTCGGAGGGCTGGACCGATCCCCCGAGGAAGGAGCGACGGGGGCCGAGGCCGACGTTGATGACAAGCACGGCGATCAGCGCCAGGATGCTGAGGGCGATGATTGGCAGCGCCAACTTGCGCAGCCACCGAACGGGCATCATCGATGCGCCGGCCAGGGCGATCAATCCAATCAAGAGGTTGCCGACCTGCCGACGGAAGATCGCGCTCGGATCCTGGTACAGCCTCCAGGAGACGTCCCAAGAAGCCGAATACACCATCACCAGCCCGAAGACGGTCATCACCCCCACCAGGAGCAGGAGCCATGGGTCGAAGCCCAGCGGGCGCCAGCGGGCGACGGGGGAGGTGGTGCGGGCGGTGCCCGAAAGCGGAAGCTCGCTCACAGTTCGTGCACCCAGGCCTTGAACCGATTGCCGCGGTCCTCGAAGTCGATAAACTCATCAAAGCTCGTACCGCCCGGCGCCAGCAGGACCACATCTCCCGACTCCGCCCGCAGGGCGGCGGCCTCCACTGCCCCGTTCAGACCGGGAGCAATCTCGATGCTGTACGGCCGCTCGCCCTTCCAGGCCTGCTGAACAGCGCGCAGGATCTTGCACGCCGCCTCGCCGAAGAGCACAAGGTGGTCCACCCGCTGGCAGATCAGCTGCGCCAGGCTTTCCCAGGGAAGGTCCTTATCTCGGCCGCCGGCCAGCAGGACGAGGGGCTCCTCGAAAGAGCGAATTGCTGCTATCGCCCTCTCTGGCGCGGTGGCGATGGAGTCGTTGTACCAATCCGCCCCACGCACCCGGCGCACGAATTCGAGGCGGTGCGGCACGCCGGGGAAGTCGCGGATGCCGGCTTCCATCGCCTCGGGAGGGAACCCGGCGGCGCCAGCGATAGCACAGGCGGCAGCCGCGTTGAGGAGGTTGTGCTCGCCGCGCAGGCGCAGCACATGCAGCGGACACACCGGCCGCTCCGATTCGTCCGTGCGGAGCCAGATGTGGTCTCCCGCGACGTACGTCCCCCGTCCTTCTCGCGGCGGCTCGAGGCCGAAACTCCACAGCCGCCCGCGGACGCGGCCGCGCAGCCCCCAGGCGCCTGCATCCTCTCGCCCCAGGACGGCATCGCTGTCTGCCTCCTGGTAGTCGAGCAGGCGGGCCTTGGCCTCGATGTAGGCGCGCATGCTGTGGTGACGGTCGAGGTGGTTGGGAGTGATGTTGAGGACGGCCGCGACGCGGGTGCTGCGGGTCATGATTTCGAGCTGGAAGGACGACAGTTCCACCACCACCCAATCCTCGGGATGGATGTCTGCCAGGTCGGCCAGCAGCGGGCGGCCAATGTTGCCGCCCACCCAGGCGCGCCGCCCGCTGCCGGCCAGATGCGCGGCGGCCATCCTGCCCACCAGCGCCGTGGTAGTCGTCTTGCCCGCGGAGCCGGTGATGCCGATCGTCGAGGCGGGGCAGGTCTCCAGGAAGATCTGTGAATCGTTGGAGAGAGGGATGCCCCGCAGGCGCGCCTGATGAACCAGCGGCAGATCGGCGGGAACCCCGCCGGAAAGGCACACCAGGTCGGCGCCGTCGATCAGCATCGGCGGATGACCACCAAGGACGAACTGCACCGGAACGTCGGCCAACTCTTCCTGCTCCCGCACCAGGCTACCGGCCGGCTTGAGGTCGCTCACCACAACCTCAGCGCCCTGCTCCGCCAGATGACGAGCCAGGGCCTTGCCCTGCCGGGCCAGACCCAGGACCACCACCCGTCGGCCGCGCCACGCACCCACGCTCGCCTCATGCCGCCCGAGCTCGCTCTTCGGCCAACGGCCCCGTCGCTGCCTCAGGGGCACGGGCACTGAGTGCCTGCTTGAGGGCGTGCTTCTCGAGCAGGCTGGCGCTCGACGCCGTGCGGCGCGCCGGCCTCTTGATCTCCAGTTTCTCGTCGACGCCAATCCATAGGTGATTGGGCATGACCGTGCGCGCCCCGCGCAGCTCCACGCCCCCGACCAGCCGCGGCGCACCTTCTAGACTGTTCGGATGTACCAGACACAGCGTCGGCACGCGGCCGTACTTCTGGGCGTAGTAGTCCGCGGCGCGCTTGACCTTCTCTTGCAGCGGGCGGGCACTGTCATCAAACCAGAGCATGCCAATGTCCATATGCCTCTCCTTTCTCTAGATCAGCGCCAAAGCCACGCCGACCATGGCTGCCAGGAGATTGACCAACCAAAAGCGCTGCACCACCTGGGTCTCACTCCATCCCACCAGTTCGAAGTGGTGGTGCAGGGGTGCCATCTTGAATAGGCGACGTCCCTTGGTGATCTTGAAATAGGCTACCTGGAGGATGTCGGAGACGACCTCGCTGACCGGGATGATGGCGATCACCGGCAGCAGTGCCCAATGACCGGTCATCAACGCCACCACCCCGAGCGTTCCCCCCAGCGCCAAGGAGCCGGTGTCTCCCATGAAGAGCTCAGCCGGGTGGACGTTGTACCAGAGGAACGCGAAGAGCGCGCCGACCATGGTGAAGCAGAAGCGCACCAGGAAGACCTGCCCCTGCAGCATGGCCACCGCGCCGTAGGCGGCGAAGGCGGTGGCGGCGATCAGCCCCGCCAGGCCGTCGAGGCCGTCCGTGAAGTTCATGGCATTGCACGACCCGACGATGACGAAGGCCGCGATCGGGATGTACCACAGCCCCAGGTTGATGACCTCGGGGTAGCTGGGCAGAAACATGTTGGGCGCGTCCAACCCGTACTTGAGCACCAGTGCTGCGCCCACGGCGATCACCACCTGCCAGAGGAACTTCCAGCGGGCGCGCATCCCCAACCCGCGCAGCGGCCCGCGCACGCCCTGCCAGTCGTCGAGTGCCCCCAGAAAAGCGTAGGCCAGCATCACCAGCAGCGGCAGCAGGATCGAACGCCCGATCACGTCCAGCGGGCTGACCAGGCTCACCAGGTTGAGCACCCCCGTGATGAGCAGCACCGGGACGACCACCATCCACCCGCCCATCGTCGGAGTCCCCAGCTTGGTGATGTGGCGCTGCGGACCCTCGATGCGGATCTGTTTGCCGATCTTCAGCATGTGCAAGATGCGGATCAAAGGGCCGCCCCATATGACGGTGAGCAGGAAGCTCACCCCGCCCAGGGAGAGAGCCATCGCCGTCTCGCTCATTCCGTCTCCTCGAGGGCGTTGACGATGTGGTCCATCTGCATGCCGCGCGATCCCTTGATCAGCACCACATCCCCTTCACGAATGAGCTGCCGCAGCTGGCCGACAGCCGAAGGATTGTCCTCGTGGTGGACGACGGCCGAAACCGGCAGCCCGGCGCGCACGGCTTCGTCGGCGATCCAGCGCGCGCGTTTGCCCACCGTCACCAGCAGATGCACCACTTCCGCCGCCCGCGCTCCCACCAGGCGATGGCCTTGCTCCTCGTACTCGCCGAGCTCGAGCATGTCGCCGAGCACTGCCACGCGGCGGCCCTCCAGCTCAGCCAGCAGATTGAGCGCCGCCGTCACCGACGCCGGCGCGGCGTTGTAGGTGTCGTCCAGAATGAGTGATCCACTCGGTCCCTGCACGGCCACCAGCCGCAGCTGGCTCTGGGATGACTGCAGGCCATGGACGATTTCGCCCCAGGTGAGGCCTTCGATCAACCCCACGGCCGCCGCCCTCAGCGCGGTGTGGACCGAATGCCGCCCCAACAGTGGGACCCGGACGTGGATGCTTTCGCCCTGGTAGTGCAGCACGAATCGCACGCCTTCCAGCCCCAGCCCCTGGACGTCACTTGCCCAAAGGTCCGCCTCGGGCGACAGGCCATAGAACAAGAGGCGCGCTCGAGTGCGCTCGGCCATGCCGCGGACCAGCGGCTCGTCGTAGTTGAGCACTGCCACGCCGTCGGGCGCCGGCGGCAGGCTGGCGACCAGCTCGGATTTGCCAGCGACGATGGCCTCCAGGCTGCCGGCGCGCTCCAGGTGGACGTGGCTGACGTTCGTGATCACGCCTACGCACGGCTGGGCCAGCTCGCACAGGAAGGCAATCTCTCCCGGAACGTAGAAACCCATCTCCAGCACGGCCCGCTCGTGCGTCTCCATGAGGCGCAGCAGGCTGAGCGGGATGCCGATCTCATTGTTCTGGGTGCCCGGGTTGCGCAGTGTGCGGAAGCGCGTCTCGAGCACGTCGGCGGCCAGCTCCTTGGTCGTCGATTTGCCAACACTCCCCGTGACCCCGATGACGCGCAGCGAGAGACGGCTGCGCCAATGCCGGGCGATCTGCTGCAGCGCCGTCAGCGCGTGATCCACGCGCAGGCAGAGCGGGAGAGACCATTCGAAAGGTTCGGTCGGGAGCGGCTGGCGCAAGTCGACGACGCGGAAGGGCTGTTGCAGGTCCTTCTGGATGAGGGCGACGCTGGCACCCCGGTCAAACGCCTCTCCCACAAAATCGTGCCCGTCGGCCCGCTCCCCTGGCAGCGCCACGAACAGTGCGCCGGGAATGACCAGGCGCGAGTCGACAGCGGCGTCCGTAATCACGTGACCCGCAGCCTCCACCTTGCGGCCCGTCAGGGCCTCCAGCATGTCTGCCAGCGTGAGCATCGTTGCCTCACAGCCTCTCATTGCCCGCCCGCCATCGCCGCCCGCACTGCATCCGGCGGGATCTCGAGCAGAGCCACCAACCGCTCGACGACTTCCTGAAACGCCGGCGCGGCGACCACCGACCCCCAGGGCGAGGTCTCCGGCCGGTCGAGACGAACCAGCACGATGAAGCGCGGATCCGACACCGGTCCCCATCCGATGAACGAGGCCACGGTCCAATGAGGGTCATAGCCCAGGCCGGCGGGGATTTGAGCCGTACCGGTCTTGCCCGCCAGCATGTAGCCCGCGACGTTCGCCAGTCGGGTCTCGTTGGCCAGCGACTGGGCCAGCATCTCGGTGAGGGTGCGGGCCGTCTCGGCGGAAACCGGGCGACCCAGGATAGTCGTCCCCGGCCGGTAGACGCCATTGGGGCCGACGACCTCCCGCACCACATGCGGCTGCACCATGACGCCTCCGTTGGCCAGGGCCGATACCGCCGTGATCAGTTGCATCGGCGTCACCGACACACCCTGCCCGAATGCGTTCGTGCCCAGGTCTGACTCGGTCCAGCGCGGATGGCGCGGGGTTCGCAGTTGGCCCGGGACCTCGCCGGCGAGATCGACTCCGGTGAGACGCCCGATGCCGAAGTCGGTCAGGTAGTCGTAGAGCAGCTCGGCCCCAAGCTTCTGCGAGGCGACATACGCCAGGCAGACATTGAGCGAGTGCAGCAGGCACCCGACCATCGTCTGCGGACCCCAGGCCTGGCCGTTCCAGTTGCGGATGACGTGACCCCCAACCTCGATCTGCCCCGTGTCGATGAAGACATCCTCCGGCCGCACCAGCCCCGCATCCACCGCCGCGGCCATCACCAACACCTTGAAGGTCGAACCCGGTTCGAACTGCGCGCCGACGGCGGGGTTGATCACCGGCTCTCCCTGATCGGGCTTCCCTTCACCCGTTCCCTGGCCGCCGGCTCCTGCGAGGTCCTCTTCCTCAAGCCACACCTGGTAGTGGTTCGGATCGAGCTCGGGCACTACGGCGATGGCCAGGATCTCGCCATTGCGCGGGTCCATGACGATGATCTGTCCGCTGTCGGCGCCGCTGGCGTCGATGGTTTCTCGCAGCACCGTTTCCGCCACCTGCTGCACTTCAGCATCCAGCGTGAGGACCAGGTTGACGCCGGCGGGTGGGTCAGCCGGCAGCCTGGCTTCGGGCGGGATCATTGAACGCTGGATGGTGATCGATCTCCCGGTGAGCCAGTCATCGTAGTAACCCTCGATGCCGAAAAACCCCTTGCCCTCCTGGTTGACAAACCCGAGAACGTGCCCGGCGAATGCTCCGCCCGGATACACCCGGTGCGGTGCGGCGACCAGGTCCAGGCCGCTCAGGTCCGGTGCTTTGGGGTCGGCCAGGAAACTCTCGAGTACGTCGGCCACGGTCTGGTCGACGAGGATCGGCCAGCGGCCGGCCCCTCCGTCGTCGCGTGTGAGGCGGATGCGGTAGGGCCCGGCGGCCTTGCGCTTCAAGGTGAGCTGCCCGTACAGGTCATCCAGAGGCAGGCTCAGGAGCTGCGAGATCACCTGGGCGATCACCGCCTCGTTGCCGTCCATCTGGCGCAGCTCCACCTCGAGGTAGTACATCGAGGCGTTCGTCGCCATCAGCACGCCGTCGCGGTCGAAGATCAGGCCGCGCGGTGGCCGCACCTCTTCGGCCAATCCCAGGGGAATCTGGCTGCGCAGGGCGAAGACCGGCGCGTAGGGTCCAAACTGCACCCGGATCAGCTGCACCACCAGCCCCAGGGCGACGACCCCGATCGCGATCAAAATGAGGCGGATGCGCCGCCGCACGACAGCAAGCGGGATCACGGAGCGCCCTCATCAGCGGCGAGCCAACGGCTGAGCCACTCTCCCCAGGTCTCGGTGAACGCCGGAGAGAGACCGGCCGCCGTCGAAAGCCTGCTTCCTGGCGGACTGGGTGCGACGAAGTCCGGCGGAGGCGTCCAGCCAGGCACAGCCAGGTATTCGATCTCATCCGGCCGGGCCGGCTGGAACCCCATGGACGAGGCCCGTTCAAGCAGCCGCTGCGGCGAGGTCATCTGCGCAAGGTGAGTCAGCAACTCCGCATTGCCCCGCTCAAGCTCCGACCGCCTCTGCCGCAGGACCAAGAGGCGACGACCCGCGTCGGCGACCTCGGCGTTCACCGCCAGGTACATCCCGGCCACGATGAGCAGACCCACAAGGGGCAGCGCGACGCCTCCCGTCAGGCGCACCTGGAGTCGCCAGGGTGCCTGGCGGAACGCGGGCTTGCGGCGGCCGATCAAGATCTCTCCCTCTCGCAAAGGCTTTCTACCTTAAGCATGCAAGGATTGTGCCTCCGCCAGCCTCTCTGCCACCCGCAGCCGGGCACTGCGGGCGCGCGGGTTGCGCTGAACCTCGTCCTCATCCGGCCTCACCGGCTTCCGGGTGACCAGCCGCAACGTCGCCCGATGGCCGCAGGTGCAGGCGGGCAGGCCGGGCGGGCACAGGCAGTCGCGGCTCTCGTCGCGCAGGAAGCTCTTGACCAACCGGTCCTCGAGGGAGTGAAACGAGATCACGGCCAACCGCCCGC
This sequence comes from uncultured Anaerolineaceae bacterium, assembly GCA_964575425.1. Classification (GTDB taxonomy): domain Bacteria; phylum Chloroflexota; class Anaerolineae; order Anaerolineales; family E44-bin32; genus DATEAV01. The sequence goes on from CAZNRD010000025.1 coordinate 43,460, forward strand.
CGGGAGCCAACAGGTCGACCGCCTGCGGCAGGGCAGCCTCCACCGCCTCCAGCTCGCCGTTGACGGCGATGCGCAGCGCCTGGAAGGTCCGAGTGGCAGAATGGAGGCCTTGGCGCGTCGGGCCCACGGCGCGAGCCACGACTTCGGCCAGTTGGCGGGTCGTCCGCAGCGGGCGGGCGGCGACGATGGCGCGGGCCACGCGCCGCGGCCGCGGTTCTTCGCCGTATCGGCGTAGCAGGTCAGCCAGTTCTTGCTCTGTCAGCCCGTTGACGAGGTCGGCTGCCGTGGTGGGCTGATCAGGGTCGAAGCGCATGTCCAGCGGCCCATCCAGCTGGAACGAGAACCCACGGGTGGGGTCGCTGAGCTGCAGCGACGAAAGCCCCAAGTCCAGTAGGATTCCCTGGACATGTGACCAGCCCAAGTGATCGGCGCAGTCGGCAAGCAAGGCGAACGAGGCGCGGCGCAGGTGTGTTCGCGCGCCGTATGGCCTCAACCGCTCTCGGGCGACCCGGAGCGCCTGTGGGTCGCGATCCAGGCCCAGGAGTTCGCCGTCCGGACCTGAGGCCTGCAGGATGCCAAGGGCATGTCCTCCGGCTCCGATCGTGCCATCAATATGACGGCTCCCCGCGCTCGGCTGGAGCGCGGAGAGCACTTGTTGGTAAAGTACCGGGGTGTGTAATCCGGCACCGGCCGCGTCGGAGGACGCGCCCACAGCCTACCCCGCGGAGAGATCGAATTCGGTAAAGCGCCTGGCGTTGGACTCCGGATCGGTGACGGAAGCCAACTCACTGCTCCAGGCGGCGGCGTTCCAAATCTCGAAGTACTCCCCGGCACCGACGATCGTGGTATCGCCATCAAGACCCGCGTACTGGCGCAAGAACGGCGGGATCAGGATGCGGCCAGTGCTGTCGAGCGTGACTTCGGTGGCCCCGCCGAAGATGACACGCCGGATGGCGCGCGCTTCGGGGTTGGTCGCGGTGAGCATCGAGGCTCGCTGTGCCAGCCGCTGGAAGTTTTCGGTGGTGTAGACGAACAGGTTCTGGTCGAAACCCTGGGTAATGTAAGCGCCCTGCGCGAGTTGGGCGCGGAAGCGCACAGGGATGGTCAGGCGGCCCTTGGCATCGATGGTATGCGTGTATTGGCCCAGGAACATGCGTTCTATCCGTTGCCTTCATGCGCGGGACGCCGGTTGCTCGGCGTCCCACAAGCCCCCACTCTTCCCCACAAGTGCCCACAGTATATATCACAGTTTCGATTATGCGCAATAGGCATGGGAAACGGGCCGAAGCAGTACCTTCGTCCTACCTATCGCCAGGGGCCCGCGCATGCGCCACCCCCACATCATGGGCGCGCGCACATGTTTCCATGATGGCACTGATGTGGTCAAAGGCAGATAGATCGGAAGGGGGCGCCGTTCGCGGAAAGCCGCTGGACATTTCGGGGCAAAGGGGGTACGGCGCGGATGCTGCCAGATGCTGTCACTCCGGCCGAAATGGAGCGGCCCCGGGTTTCCTCCGGGGCCGCATACTGCCTGCGGTCAGCCTGTAAGCCGCGTTCTGTCCTGTCGGGAGCGGTTTACGGGCTGCCTTGGGCACGCCCGGAGGCGACCCTTCATCCCGCCAAGCCCGACATGGGCGATCATCTCTCTGGGCCGCACGTTGCCGTGCGGCTCGAGCAGCCTACCCGGGGCTCAAGGGGTGCGAGCAACACCTCGCCTGCTAGCGGGCTTCGCCCCTGCTTGGCCTTGCTCCCGGTGGGGGTTGCCTGGCCGCCGACATTGCTGCCGACGCCGGTGGTCTCTTACGCCACCTTTTCACCCTTGCCCCAGCCTTGCCTGGGGCGGTTGTTTTCTGTGGCCCTGTCCGAGGGTTGCCCCTCCCGGGCGTTACCCGGCACCGTGCTCTGCGGAGCGCGGACTTTCCTCGGGCGCACACGGCGCCCGCGATCGCCCGGCCAACCGACAAGCAACTCTCATCTTACCCGGCACAGGCGCTTTCGTCAATTGCCATTGCGGCGTCACGGCGTCGACCCGTTAACGCCAGTCTAATCTTCATCCCCTTGTCTTCTTATGGTCCACTGGATATAATGCGGCACCTGAGGGAAGAGAGCCATGCCGGTCTACACGTACCGTTGTGAAAACTGTGGTGTCCAGTTCGATCGCATACAGCGATACGAGGATCCGGTCCTCACCCGCTGCCCGGAATGTGGGCGCGAGTCGCTGCGCAAGGTCTTCCTGCCAATCGGGATCGTCTTCAAGGGCTCGGGCTTCTATGCCACCGACCACCGCTCGGCCTCGGGCCAGGGGTCAGCGCGCAAGGCCGACAAGGCTGAGGGCAACGGCAAGGCCTCCGGCGAGGGCAAGGCCTCGGGATCAGCCGACGACGAATGAGTGCCTGAGAAGCAGACGGAGCCTGGCTGCGCCAGGCTCCGTTCGTTTCCACCCTCGCAACACGGCAGCTACATCTGAAAGCCGCCGCTGGCGTGCACGATCTTGTAGGAAAAGTTTGTGACGAATTCCATCAGCCGCTCGCGCAGATTCCGCCACTCTGCCGTCGAGAGAGCGGCATTCATCTGCTGCACCGTCTCGGTCATCCCACCAGTCAGAATCTGGGGGCGTTGGCCGTAGGTGGTCAGCCAGGCCTCGGTGGGCTGGATACCGAGGCGCTGCATCCCTGGCACGAACTCTCGGCCGACGAACTCGAAGTATTCCTGCTCCCGGCCCGGGACGACATCCCAAGTCATCAGCAGCTTGACGCTCATCCCATCAACCGCCCTTCGCTCGCCCGCGCTCAGCCTCGACCGGGTTCCAGGACGACCACCTGGGTCTCTTCCGTCAGATCGCTCTTCGTGACTTTCAGCTCGGGTTGGGGGCGGACGTCCTTGATGCCCATCTCCGCGAGAAAGCGCGTGACGCCGCCCAGCTTGAGCTCAACCTGTCCCGTCTTGTAGTGCATGGGAACAACGATCGACGGTTCGATCAAGCTGATGACTTCAGCCGCCTGGGACGGTGAGAGGGAAGTGCCACCGCCCACCGGCACCAACGCGATGTCCACAGCGCCTATGTCCTCGATCTGGGCCTGAGTCGGCACCTGAGCAATGCCGCCGAGGTGAGCCACGGTCAGGCCGCCGTAGTCGCACACGTAGAGTGTGTTCGGCCTGCCGTTGCGCCTGCCCTTCCGTTCGCCGGTGGGGATGCCGGTGATGAATGTGCCGCCGATCTCGTATTCGCCAGGGCCGGTGATGACGCGACGCTCGCCGCGTACGCCCTTCGAGTAGTTCCGCTCCGGGGCGTCGTGGCTGATGGTCACCACGTCCGCCTTGAGCTTGAGCGTGCCCAGGCCGAGGCTGGGGTCATACGGGTCCGTCACGACGCTGGCAAAGCCGCGCTCGCTCAGCCGGAAACACGACAGCCCATACCAGACGATCTCCATGGCCCCTCCAGACTCCAACGCGATTATACCCGACCGCGAGATCGGGGCGAGGGCACCAACGGCGCGCCTCCGCCCGGCCACGTATAATCTTGCGCGTGGGCACCGAGGCGCGAGGTTTCAGCACTCTGCTCTTGGGGGACGGCAGGATCGAGGAACTCCCGGCAGGCCGCATGCGCCTGGTCTTGCCGCCCGTCTGCAAGGATTACGCGGACGCACAGATCGATGACACGCAGAGGCTGCCGCGGCGGCGTTTCCGCTGGTCACCGCCGCTGCTTCTGACGGTCCAGGCGCGCGCCTCAAGCGCTGCCCCCGTCGGCACGCTGGGCTTCGGTTTCTGGAATGACCCCTTCACGTTCTCTCTGGGTCAGGGAGGCGCCGCGCGGCGGCTTCCGGCTCCTCCGCGAGCGATCTGGTTCTTCTACGGTTCGCCGCCTAACGACTTCGCCTTTTGCCCCGGCAGCCCCGGCTGCGGCTGGAAGGCCATGTCCCTCTCCGGGCCGCATGTGCCATCTCTTGTCGTCCTTCCGGCTGCGGCAGCGGCTGTCGCGTTGAGCCGGGTGCCGCTGGCCCGGCGCTTCGTGCTCCGTGCTGCGTTGGCCTCCATCCGGGCCAGTGAGCAGGTCCTGCCGGTCGCGCTTGACGGGTGGCACGAGTATGGCCTGGAATGGCGCCCGTGCGAAGCCCTCTTCCGCGTCGATGGTAGGGTCGTGCTGGCTGCGCACAATCCCCCGCCCCCGCCGCTCGGGTTCATCGCCTGGATCGACAACCAGTATGCCGTCGTGTCTCCGGAGAAGGGCTTTGGCTTCGGCGTGCTCCCCACGGCTGATGCGCAGTGGCTGGAGATTCGCGACCTGCGCTTGGAAGCGTTGTGACGCAGATGCCGGCGGCCAATTCCTGCCACGGCAAGGCGGGTCGATCCAGCGATTTGACGGCGCGCATTCCCGCCTCAGCGATGGGCACACCGCGTCGGTCCTGGCAAGGTAGGTGAATTTGGAGGCGCTAGCCCAGGTGGGACCAGAGCACCCGGAACCCGATCGCCAACAGGATCAGCCCGCCGAGGATCTCCATCCTCTTGCCGAACAGCTTCCCCAATCGACCGCCGAGCAGGCTGCCCAGCAGCCCGAGCGCGGCGGAGGCCAGCCCGATGGCCAGAGCTGCCGGCAGGATGTTCCCGTGCAGCAGCGCCAGGCTCAGTCCCACGGCTGCGGCATCGATGCTCGTCGCCACGCAGATGATGATCAGGCTGACCCCGCGCGTTGGATCGCTCGTGCGCGGCGCCGCCTCTGGCATCAACCCCGATCGAATCATGCGCAGGCCGACCACGGACAGAAGGATCATGGCGACCCAGTGATCCACAGCGGAGATGAGGTGGATCAATCCCGAGCCCCCCACCCAGCCCAGGAGCGTCATCCCCGCCTGGAACAGGCCACAGTGGAAGGCGACGCGGAACATCGGGCGGACTCCGGCGGCGTATCCCCCGGATCCGATGCCCAGCGAGACGGCGAAGACGTCCATCGCCAGGCCAATCGCTATCAACGCGATCCCGAGCGCGTCCATGATTGTCCGCCCCAATCGGGTAGATTATGGACCAGGCGCGAGGCCATGTCACCTGCCGAATGACGCAGGCTGGCCCGTTGCTTGACACCCTTCCACGGCCTGGGTACAATGCCGCCGAATGCCGAGATAGCTCAGTTGGTAGAGCACGCGACTGAAAATCGCGGTGTCGCCAGTTCGATTCTGGCTCTCGGCA
>CAZNRD010000026.1:0-44079 GCA_964575425.1 uncultured Anaerolineaceae bacterium
GCGAGTGGGGCGCGGGGTCCAGGTGGGAATCGGGGTCCAGGTCGGGACGGTTGGCCGCGGCGTCCACGTGGGCACGGGGGTGGAAGTCGGGACGGGAGTGCGGGTGGGAGTGAGCGTGGGGGTCGCGCTGAGCGCTGGAGTAGGCGTGAGAGTCGTGGTCGGGGATTGGGTGCGAGTCGGGACGGCGGTGTGGGTGGTGGTGCTCGTTGCCGTGGGCGTGGTCGTTGCGGGTCGAGTCTCACTTGGCGCGGCGGAGGGTGCGCCGGGCGCGTCCGGCGCGCTGCAGGCTGCGATGAGATGCCCGAGCAACAGGAGAAGGCCGAAGAGTGGAATGGGTGCTCGCGGGAGCAAGGGGCGCATCGTGCGCGCATTGTAAGCGCTTTGGCAGCCAGCGCCAAGACGACCGCGGTCCCCCGTCTTGCTAGGCTGGCGCTCCGGCTGACTCTGCCGTATCCTCGTGGCGCGACAGTCCGCTGCGGGATGGAGGAGGGAAGGACATGAGAGGCCCGAATGCGCTGCGATGGATCGTGCCGCTCATGCTGGTGATGGCGTGCGCGCTGCCGCTGCCGTCCACGCCAGTTCCGAGTGCGACTGCGGCCGCACCGACGGCGCAGCCTCCCACCCCAACCGCCCAGCCGCCGCCGCTGGCCGTCCTTTCCGGCCGCGTGGACATGGCCTCGGCGCCTCCCTACCTCAACGATCCCATAGTGACCGGCGGCCTGGGGGTGCCGGTCGTGGTCGTGGCCTTCAACCTCAACGACGGGACACGGTACTGGGTGGACACCACGCCAACCCATCCCAACTACGAGGTGCAAGTGCCATCGGGCCGATACCACCTCGTGGCCTATGGCCATGGTCTGCCGAGCCTGCCCGACCTGCCGTATGTAGCCGGGGCCTACACCGGGATGAATCCATCGTGCGGGCAGGACCTCGTCGAGGTGGCCGTCGGGGCAGGCGAGGTGCGCAGCGGCGTGGACATCGCCGACTGGAACTGGTCGTGCAATGGGACGGCGTATCGGCCCGCGAAGCCGGATGAGGTTTCCGTGCCGTAGGGGGCTCAGGGCGTTTGGGCGGTCCGTGCCTCAGGAGCGATGAACGCGCAGGCCCCCTTCAAGGGGGCCTGGATTTCGCAGGGGCGAGAGCGCCGTCAGGAGATGCGCTCGAACTTGGAGCCGGCGGCGCCGCAGACCGGGCACTTGTCCGGCGCGGCGCCGAAGTGCGTGTACCCGCAGAACGGGCAGACGTAGTAGTCGCCTTCAGGCGCCTCACGGCCAAGGCCCTCCAGCGCCCGGTGGTAGAGGCTCTCATGCACTTTCTCCACCTCGAGCGCCCACTGAAAGGAACGGAGCGCCTTCTTCTCGCCCTCGGCCTCGGCGTCTGCCACAAATGCAGGATACATGCTCACCGATTCGTAGTTCTCGCCCGCGATGGCCGCGTTCAGGTTTTCGGCCGTCGACCCGATGCCGCCCATCGCCTTGAAGTGATTCATGGCATGGATGGTCTCAGCGTGGGCGGCGGCGCGGAAGAGCTTGGCCACCTGGTGGTGCCCCTCTTCGTCCGCCTTCTGCGCGAAGGCCAGATACTTCCGGTTCGCCTGCGATTCGCCGGCAAAGGCTGCGTGGAGGTCCTCCGTCGTCTTGGACATCTCACCCTCCAGGGCGGTGCGTTTTGGATAGCTTAGCACACTCTTCAATCCGACCCCCGTGCTCAGGCTCACCCAACCCTCATGACGGAGGTCCCGTTCCAGTGCAGGCGAGTCGAACGGCTGGAAGAGGAGGACGGTGCGTTCGCTAGCCCATCTCACCGTTGCCTTTCATGCTAGCCCTGGGGATCGAGCACCCGGCCGACGAAGAGAATGGTCCCGGTCTGGTCGTCGCGGATGAGGAAGATGAACGGGCGGTCCATCAGGAACTCGATCGGTTCGCCGATCGGCGCCGAGGTGATGCGCATGATGACCGCGGTCGCGGCCGCCGCCTCGGTGCCCTTCTCGTCCACGGAGACGAAGGTCTTGTGCAGGACGGCGCCGATGTGCAGGTCGGTGCGCCCGCCGTCCATGCCTGAGAAGTCGGCGCGATCGGGTTCGAAGGCGTCGGTCATCCCAAGGGCGACCAGCGCATCCTTGAGACTGAACTCCGACTCAACCTGGAACCTGGGCAGGGAGAGCATCACCGGACCGTAGGACAGGCCGGCCATGATGTCTTCGACCATCGCCGGGCTGAGGGTCTGTTCGACGGCCTGGAACCACCCCTCATCGGGCAGGAGGATGACCATGGAGACGTTCCCGCTCTCGTACGGCAGCACGAGGGCGCGGTAGCCGTCGCCGAGGGCATAGGCGTAGGACTCGCCCTGGTGCATCATCGGCACCTCGACCGAAGTGCCATCGAGACGATAGAACGGCGCCGGCGCCGTAGCCTCGGTTTCGAATGGATGCATCCAGGCGGTTTTGAAGTAGATGGCGTTGGCCAGCACCAGGCGGGTGAGGGCGTCGATGGCGCCCTGGGGGATGAGGTCCTGGATGCGATCTCGGGTTTCCTCGGCGACCCACTGGTTGATCGCCTGTCGGGCGCCTTCGGGGTCCGCGGTGTAGTCAACGAGTCGCATTCCGGCGCCGTAATGCTCCGCCAGCAGGTCCAGGAACTCGGGCAGGAAGGAAAAGCCCTGCTGCCCCCAGAGGGAATTGGCGACGCTCAGCTCGAAGGGTGTCCCCTCGGTGACGGCATCGGCTCTGGCCTCAAGGTCGAGGGAGTAGGCGTTGAAGGCGGGATGGAGTCGGTCCTGGGGGAGGTCGAAGTGCATCGTCTGGGCCATCTGGCTGGCGGTGTCGCTGCGTGCGCCGGCGTACGTCATGGCCAACGCGACGGAGATGCTGTACGGCGAGTAGAAAAGGTTGCCCGGCTTGGCCGCCAGGAAATGGTAGAGGTCGAGGGCGAAGGCGGTGTTCCCGTCGGAGAGAGCCTGGATGTCATCCCGGCCGGCGGCAGGGCTGGTGTCCCGGGGCCGATCGGAGACCAGGACCGAGAGGGCCGGGGCTGGCTCGGCTGGCGGTGGGGTAGGTGCCGGCACCTCGGGGGACAATGGCGCGCAGGCGCCGATGGCCAATGCGAAAAGCAGGGATGCGACCGACGTCTTGCCGAGTGGGGTCATCTGTACCTCCTTGCATCCGAAAGACGCCCACCGCTGACCGGAGGTTCCCGGCGAGCACGATCAGCAGCGGCCGATCGGGGGAGCGGAAGGCGGCGGGATATTCTCTGGAGCGGGGGGCGCCGTGGAACGCGGAAGACTATGGGGTTGGCGAGTGCCGCCGCAAATACCAGCATCGCCGCGGGCCGGTCAACCCCAGCGGAAGGGCGCCGGAGGCGGGTGGCCCGCTTCTCCGGTGCAGTTGACTGACGCGATCCTCCGCCAAGCCTTAGATCGGCTGCATGTCGAGCGGATAGAAAGCCACCGAGAGCTTCTTGATGAGGGCGCCGGACGGTGTATTGGCCATGGCACCGTCGTCGCCCACGGCGAAGAACTTGCCGGTGCTTCTCATCTGATCCCAGTTGTAGAAGAAGACGGTCGAGACGGGCAGGCCAAACTCGCGAAAGGCAAAGATGTACTGGTTGTCGTCGAACTTGTAGGCCGTGGCGAGGTCCACGTCTGCCTGTCCACGCAGCGGGCCAATGATGCACTGCCAGGCATAGCGCTCCGAATTCAAGTAGATGTGTTCGAAAACGTGCTCCGGCCCGTAGTCATACAGCGCGCGCAGGCCGATCAAGTCCCGCGTGGGCCCTGGCGCACGCCCTGTCGGCGGCACTGCCGGATCGCCGAGCACGCCGGGCGCGAATTCATGCACCGCCCGAGGTCCCTTGCCGACCTCGCCCTCGCGCATGATCGTGCGTACCCCGAGAACTCGACGTGTCTGTGTGTTGACAACAAACGTTTGCGTCTGACGAGGCTCACGGGCAAAGGTCATGTCAATGAAGTAGGTATGCAGCGCCACTTCCACCACCTCACACCAGTCCGTGCCACGCGCATCGCCGCTTCGCCATTGGACCTGGTTGCGGCCGACGAACTCAAGCTCGAAGGAGCCCCCCGATTCAAGGGTGATCTTCATCGTCTGATTCACCAGCGCCCCTGTCGGCGACAGACGATGGACCGCCATCTTCGACGAGTAGTCCTCATACTTGTAGTCTGTGCTGCCTTCTTGCTGTGGCATTGAGCGCCTCCTGTGAACTCACTCACACGCCCCACTTCACGCCGGCGTTGGTCAGTGCAGCTCCGGCAACGTCAACAATCGCCGCTCCCCCATCCACCAGCAGGACCGCCCCCGTCATGAACGTGGAATCATCGCTGGCAAGGTAGCTGCAGATGCCGGCAATCTCTCTCGGGTCGGCGACCCGCCTCAGGGGGGTCATCGAGGATATGGCCCGGAAGACGCCATCCAGATCCGTCTTGAGCACCTCAGCCAAGGGGCTGAGTGATTTCTCCAGCATGGCCGTCCTTGTGCCACCCGGACAGACAGCGTTGCATCGGATCTTCTCCGGCCCGAAATCCATTGCACCCTGCTGCGTGAGCATGATCAGACCCGCCTTGGATGCGCAGTAGGCGGGCATGCCGGGCAGGCAGCGCAGGCCTCCTAGGGAGGCAACGTTGATGATGGAACCGCCACCGCCCTCAATCATATGTGGAATCGATGCCTTCATCAAATACATGGGGCCGGTGAGGTTGGTTTCGAGGACTCTGTGCCAGAGTTCCGGATCGATATCGACAACCGTTGTGCCTCCCGGATCGATTGCGGCGTTGTTCACCAGCACGTCGAGTCGGCCAGCGAAATCGACTGCCGTCTCAACCATTCGCCTTGCGTCTTCGAGATGCGTCACATCTCCGGCGCATGTCGCCACGGTCCCCGCCGGCAACGATCGGGCCAGCTCATCGAGCACATTCTGACGGCGCCCGGTGATGCAAATCCTCGCTCCGTCAGCGACGAACCGCTCGGCAATGGCGGCGCCGATGCCAGTACCCGCGCCGGTAATCAGTGCTGCCTTCCCATCTAGTCTCATTTCCGGTCTCCTGGTCCTGTTGGGATTCGGATGCAATGAACGACGCTCGACGCCGACAAGGATGCCTACCCCATGCAGGGCCCTCCTCCTTTGCGGGCCGCGCAGCGCCAGGAACGAGCTGCTATGCGCCCGACGCCTCGACAACTGCACACCGCGTGCAGATCGGCCTGATACTATAGCAGGCCTCCAGGGACGTCGCCCACAGCTGCCGGGCCCCCACGAGCGGCGGCAGGCGTAGGCCGTCCGGTTGAGGAAGCTGTGGGCAAGGGACCGGCGCAGTCAATGAGCGAGCCGAGCAGCTGAGGAAGCAGGCTCCGCAGCATTCGACCTGAGCGGTGTTCTGCCCAAGTGGACCGTCGCGTCGACCGATAAAGGGCTGGACCGGCTCCAATCGGGACCATGAGTCAAGCTGCCGGGGACTGACCGCGAAATGACGCACACTGGCTGATGGTTGACCAGCCCTGCTCCCACCGCCCCATGGGACACCATCCAGCTGGCGTGTTCACATTGCGGCAAAGGTGGACCGGAGGGCCGGGTAGAGCCCGCGGTAGATGGGATAGGCGCGCTGGTAGGCTTCCACCTGTGCCTCGAGCGGCTGCACGCGCCCCGTGATCTTGACCGCTTCGCGGCAGGCAGCGGCCACATCAGGCCAGGCATCAGCCCCCACCGCCGCCAGCAGAGCCGCGCCGTAGGCCGCGCCCTCGGTAGTGTTCACCGTCACCAGTTCAGTCTCCAGCACGGAAGCCAAGATCTGCCGCCAGAGGGCGCTCTTCGTCCCCCCGCCGGATGCGCGCACCTGGCGCATCTCCCCCAGGCCTGCCGCTCGAATCAGGGTGAAGCTATCCTTCAGCCCAAAGGCCACACCCTCAAGCAGCGCTCGCGTCATATGGCCAAATCCGTGACGAGTGGTCAGCCCGATCCAGGCCCCGCGCGCCAGCGGGTCGGGGTGGGGTGTTCGTTCGCCAGTCAGGTAGGGCAGGAACTGCAGCCCCTCGCTGCCCGGTGGAACGCCCTCAGCTTCCTTCAGGAGTTCGTCGAAATCCTTCCCCGGCGCCAATGTGTCCTTGAACCACTGCAGACTGCCCGCGGCTGAGAGCATCACCCCCATGAAGTGCCACATGCCTGGCACGGCGTGGCAGAAGGCGTGCAGTCGGCCCTCGGGCTCGACAAGGGCGGAAGGGGTGCTGGCGAAGACCACCCCGCTGGTGCCCACCGTCAACGCCACCACGCCCGCTTCGGCCGCGCCCACCCCCACCGCCTGAGCCGACTGATCTCCTCCGCCTGCGGCAACCGGCACACCAGCCCGCAGCCCGGTGGCCTGGGCCGCTTGCTCGCTGATCTCCCCCGCGAATTGTGGGCCCTCGTAGGTGGGAGGCATCCATGCGGCGGGTATCTCAAGCGCGGACAGAACCTCAGGCGACCACTCACGCTGCTGCAGGTCGAACAGGACAGTGCCCGACCCGTCGGCCTTGTCCATGGCATAACTGCCCGTCAGGCGGTAGCGAATGTAGTCCTTGGGCAAGAGGACGTGCCGCGCCCGGGCATAGACTTCCGGTTCGTTCTGCTGCACCCAGAGGATCTTCGGGGCGGTGAATCCCGTCAGAGCCGGATTGCCGGCGATCTGGATGAAGCGCTGCTTCCCCACGCGGCGGTGAATCTCATCACACTGCGCCTGGGTGCGCTGGTCGTTCCAGAGGATTGCCGGTCGCAATGCGTGGCCGCCTTCATCGAGCAATACCAGGCCGTGCATCTGGCCGGTCAGACCGACGGCGAGCACACTGTCTCCGCTTACGCTGCCTTTGGCCAGGGCCTGCCGGATGGCCGTTGTAGTCGCCTGCCACCACTCGTGCGGGTCCTGTTCTGACCACAGCGGCCGGGGAGCCTGCAGGGTGTGAGGGGCAGAAGCGGTCGCGACCACGGCGCCTTTCTCGTCGATCAACAAGGCCTTCGTGCCGGTGGTGGAAACGTCGATTCCCAGGAAGCAGGCCATCTTCACCCCTCCAGGTGCAAGGTGTCGACCAGCCCTTGCACCGCCTCTTCGTCGCTGGGGCGAGGAACCCCGCCGTACAGCTCCCATGTCTCCAGGTGGGAGACCGATTGGCCGGGTGCAAGCATGGTCACCGGTCCCAGCGTTTCCAGTTCGAGGAAACGGTCATTGCAGTAGCACTCGCTCGAGCTGCTGCTGTCGTAGTACACGGCCTGCGGATCGAAGGGGGCACGCTTGACAAAGAGTACATCGTTCCACCAGTACGCCAGCCAGCCGCGCGGGTTCGGAAGGCCGATCTTGAAGGGGGCGGTCATGCGGGCATGAACGAGGAGATAGCCATTCCCCAGACGCAAGGAAGGACAGCCCAGGTCTGTATAGGGCCAGAGCACCAGCGCCCGGTTGGGGGTGGGAGTGTCGGAGGCCTGAGGCTGCGGCAGGATTGCCACGCCGCCCATCTTCAACTGCGTGATCGCCCAGGGCGCGCCGGGGCACTCCAGGGTGGCATCGGGCACTTCGACGTGGGCCGACCGACTGCGCGACCAGCAGCCGAAGCGAGCCGTTCTCCAGCACCAAGCATGTCTGTCGCAGGAACTCGACGGTCTTCACGCCTGGGCTCCGGCGCAGGTCACCTCACCTCGACCGGGCACACAAACATGCGGCGAGGGACGGGCATCTTCCCCTGCCCCACGATCTCGAATTCCCCCTGCAGACGTATGTCCTCCGAGGAACTGCCGATCATGACCTGAATGCGTCCGGCCTCGAGGACGAGATGGAGCTCCTGGTCATGGAAGGCCATCTGATTGACGGGCAGATGGAAGACCACCCGCTTGCGCTCGCCGGGTTCCAGGGCGAGACGAATGTAGCCTCTCAGCTCCTTGACCGGGCGCGGCAGCGAGGCGAATTCATCGCGCGTGTAGAGCTGCACTACCTCCTCCCCCGGACGACTGCCCATGTTGGTGAGGTCCAACCCGATCTCTATCGTTTCGCCGAAAGAAGCTTTCTGCGGGGCAATACTCAGGTTGTCGTAGGAGAACGTAGTGTAGCTCAGACCATGTCCGAACGAGTAGAGGGGTTTCACTGTCTCGTCGACGTAGTCGCCGTACCAGTTTGAGTGCATGCCCGAGGGTTTGTGGTTGTAGCAGACTGGCACCTGCCCGACCGAGCGCGGGAAGGTGATGGGAAGCCTCCCGCCGGGATTGAAGGCGCCAAAGAGCGCTTCGGCGATGGCCACGGCGCCTTCCTCGCCCGGCAGCCAGGCCTGGAGGATGGCGCTGGCGCGCGCTGCCAGATCGGGAACGCCGTAGGGGCGTCCTGTGATCAGCACGATTGCCACCGGTCGGCCTGTGTCCAGAATGGCCCGGGCAAGTTCGTGCTGGACGCCGGGCAGGCGCAGAGAGGCACTGTCGCGGAGCTCCCCGCAGGTGCAATCGGGCGACAGGCCAGACCGATCACCCAGCGCCAGCACGACCGCTTCGGCGCCTTGAGCAAGTCGCACAGCCTCGGCAATTCTCCCCGTGTCTGGATTCAGGTTGTCGCAGCCTGGCGTGTACTCGACCCGCGTCTCGCGGGAGGCCAGAGCACGGATGCCCTCCAGCAAGGTCATCACATGGGCGCTTGCTGCCTCCTGCCACGCCTGGGAGGTGGGGCCGGCATCCTTCGCCAGCAACTCGCACAGCGCAGCGTAGGAGTAGTCGCCCAGCAAGCTGCGCCCCTGATGAGCATTGGGACCGATGACCGCCACGCTACGGATGGAACGGCTGAGCGGCAGGAGGCCATCGTTCTTGAGCAGCACCAGGCTCCGACGGGCGATCTCTCGCGCCAGAGCGCGGTCTTGAGGCGTTGCGAAGACATCCTGGACCTCCGCCTCGTCCACATAGGGATTATCGAACAGGCCAAGCTCGAACTTCATCTTTAAGTGTCGACGCACGGCCGCGTCCACTGTCTGTATCTCCACATCCCCCGCCTCCAGCGCAGCGCGAAGGGGATCCGCATAGCAGGTGGAAGTGGGCAACTCCACCTCGATCCCGGCCTGCAAGGCCAGGACGGCCGCGGCACGCAAGTCGGGGGCAGCACGATGATAGTTGTGGACCATCGCGATGGCCTCGTAGTCGGAGACCACCAGGCCCTCAAAGCCCAGCCGACGACGCAACAAGTCAGTCAGAAGACGAGGCGAGGCGGCGACAACCTCGCCATCCAGTTCCGGATAGGCGTTCATAATGCACGCCAGGCTGGCCTGTTGGATAGCGGCCTGGAACGGTGCCAGGTAGAGATCATGGAGCTCATGCCATCCGACATGGACCGGTGCACAGTTCAGGCCCCCCTCGGATGCGCTGTGGGCGATGAAGTGCTTACCGGTGGCCATCACGCCCTGGCTCAAATCGTCGCCCTGCAAGCCGCGCACCCACGCCATGCCAAAGTGAGCAGCCAGCGTGGGGTCTTCGCCAAAGGTTTCCTCCACTCGCCCCCAACGGGGATCCCGCGCCAGGTCGAGAACGGGAGAGAGAGCCTGGCGGGCGCCGAGCGCGAGCAGTTGGCGGCGCATGGCGCTCGCCATGTGCTCTGCCAGTTCAGGTTGAAAGGTGCTGGCCACGCCCACGGGCTGGGGATAGATCGTCCCACCACGCACCATGGCCCCACAGCAGGCCTCTTCATGGAGAATCGCCGGGATTCCCAGACGCGTCCGTTCCGCCAGGAAACGCTGCAGGCGATTCACCGCTTGGGCCACCTGCTGAGGGGGAAGCGTGGAGTTTCCGCCGGGCCGGCTGACCTGACCTATCCCATGTTGCAGGCGGACCGCCATCTTCCGTGAGTCCAGTGTGCCATCGGTCAGCAGTTCCTGCATCCAGCACGACGTCAGCTGCGCCAGTTTCTCGTCCAGCGTCATGCGCCCGAGCAGGTCGTCTATGCGTTGCGACATGGTAAGAGCCATGGCAGGACCTAGCGAACGCCCAGGAGGATGTCAACGGTCAACTGGTCCAGCCGCTCATACTTCAGGCCTCGCTTTCCAAGAGCGAGGCGGTCGAAGGCGTAGGTCTTGAGGGCTTCGGCCTTCTGGGGCGTGTACTTGCCCATGTGGGGGGAGAGGCTCCCTTCGTCGGCGTTGATTTCGGCCAGCAATTCCTGAATTTCCGCGTCGGCATTCCATTGGGCGGCCTTTTCTTTGAGGATGAGGTACGTGCGCATACAGCCGCGTGCGAAGTCCTTGACCCCTTCGTAGTCCTCGGTGCGATGGGCATGGGCGTCGAAGTGGCGGCTCCCCTCGTAGCCTACGTCCTCCAGGAACCTGACCAGGAAGAAAGCTGCCTTGAGGTCGCGTGAGCCGAAGCGGAAGTCCTGGTCGTAGCGGCCCGGATATTGATCGTTCAGATCGATGTGGAAGAGCTTGCCGGCTTCCCAGGCCTGCGCCACGGCGTGCAGGAAGTTCAGGCCAGCCATGTGTTCGTGGGCTACTTCGGGATTGACGCCAATCATTTCAGGATGGTCGAGTGTTTCGATGAAGGCCAGCATATGGCCCGTGGTGGGATTGTAGATGTCGCCGCGCGGCTCGTTGGGCTTGGCCTCGAGGGCAAACCGGAGGTTGTGCTTCTTGTGCAGCACGTACTCGCACAGGAAATTGAGCGCCTCGCGCGTCCGCTGGATGGCCGTCACCGGGTCCTTCGTGGAGTCGCTCTCCGTGCCCTCACGCCCGCCCCAGAAGACATAGACCTGCGCCCCGAACTCCACGGCCAAGTCGATGGCACGCATCGTCTTCTGAAGAGCATAGGCGCGCACCCGGGAGTCATTCGAGGTGAAAGCCCCATCCTTGAAGGCGGGATCGCTGAAGAGATTGGTGGTGGCCATTGGGACTTTGAGGCCGGTGACCTCCAGCGCCCTGCGGAATTCCCGCTTGATGGCTTCCGCCTCGGCAGGAGTGGCGTCGATGGGAATGAGGTCGTCGTCATGGAAGTTGACGCCGTAGGCGCCGACTTCGGCCAGAAGGTGGACAAGTTCAACCGGTGACTTAGGGTCGCGCACCGGCGCGCCGAAGGGATCGCGTCCGGTGTTCCCCACTGTCCAGAGGCCGAAGGTGAATCGATGCTCGGGTTTGGGCGTATAGGGATCCATCAGCAACCTCCTCGGCGAGAGCGGATAGGTCCGGCGAGATGACGCTTGCCGGTCAGCCGGTGACTGAGTTGCCGGCATACAGGTGACAGCGGACGGTCACCCCATCTGCGGGTATACCATCGGGCACAAGGTGCTGGCAGACGTCCATCACCTGAGGACAGCGCCCGGCGAATCTGCAGCCCGCTCGCAGGTACTCCTGCTGTTCCGTTTCGGTGAGGTGCACTTCCTCTCGCCAGCGTTTTCTGGGATCCGCTTCGGGAATCGATTCCCGCAACAGGCGTGTGTACGGGTGTTTGGGTTCCATCAACACCTTCTCCACGGGCCCCATCTCGACAATCTTACCCCTGAACATGATGGCAATCCGGTCGCTCACATAGTAGGCGGTTGCGAGGTCGTGGGTAATATAGAGAAGGCTCACGCCCATCTCGTCCCTGAGCTTCTTGAAGAGGTTCACGATGGACATCCGCAACGAGGCATCCACCATGGAGACGGGCTCGTCTGCCAGCAGGAGGACGGGATTGGTGAGCAGAGCACGGGCGATGGAAATCCGCTGCAACTGCCCCCCGGAGAACTCGCTCGGATACTTGCCAGCCACTTCCTCAAGACTGAGGCCGACGGCCCTCAGTTTCTCGTCCATCAAGGCGACCGTCTGGTTTCTCGTAGATGCCAGCCGGTAGTTCTGAGCGGTCTCAAGGAAATACCGCTCGACCATTCTCAGCGGGTTGAAGGTGCCGAAGGGGTTCTGGAAGACGGCCTGAATATTCCGGCTGCGCAGGGCCTTCTCCTGCTTGGTGAGTCTCTGGCCATCGAAGACGATCTCCCCCGAGGTGGCATCTTCAAAGCCGAGGAGAATCCGGGCAATCGTCGTCTTACCGCATCCGCTCTCACCGGCCAGCGTGAAGATCTCGGCCGGTCTGATATGAAACGACACGTCGTCCACCGCCCGGATCCTGAGGCGGGAGAGCAGGCTGCCGATGGTGAAGACCTTGACCAACTGCGCGGCCTCGAGGAGTCTCTCCATCTCACCCCTCACCGATCAGCCAGCAGGCGACTTCGTGGTGGGGCACCGGCTTCACAAGTGCCGGCCTCTGCTCGCCACAGAGGGCGAGGGCGTGGGGACAGCGCGGATGAAAGGGGCACCCGCTTGGCGGAGTGGCCAGAGAGGGGGGGCTTCCGGGCACGCTCTCCCGGGTTCCTTTGTCTCCAAACCTCGGCAGGGACTTGATGAGATACCTGGTGTAGGGGTGGAGGGGATTCTCAAAGATCTCCACCGTCGTGGCTTCTTCAATCATTCTTCCGGCGTACATGATTCCGATCCGGTCGGAGATGCTGGCATGCACCCCCATGTCATGGGTGACGAGGATGATCGTGTTCCCGAGAGACTTCTGGATGTCCTTCAGGAGCTGGATCACTCCTCGCTGAATGACGACATCGAGCGCCGTGGTGGGCTCATCGGTGATGATCACGCGAGGCTTCAGAAGTGTCGCCAGGGCGATGGTAACCCGCTGGCGCATGCCTCCGGACAACTGATGGGGGTAGGCTTCCAGGACGGTGAGCGGCAATCCCAGCGCGGAGAGGTGCTCCTTGGCGATCTGCAGGGTCTCCTCCCTCGAGGCGGCCCGGACGTGGCTTTCCAGGAAGTCGCGGAAGGTCTCCTTGACCTTGATCACCGGGTTGAGGACACTCATTGACCCCTGGGGAACATAGGAGATGTAATTCCAGCGCAGTCTGCGGAGGGCCTCAGGGTCAAGGGAGCAGGCGTCCACCTCCTTTCCGTTCACGCCGTACCATACCCTCCCGTCCATCAGCCTGAGCGGCGGCTCCACGGCGGCATAGAGCACCTTGAGCAGGGTCGTCTTGCCGCAGCCGCTTTCGCCGGCGATGCCAAAGACCTCATTTTCCCTGGCCTCGAGGTCCACGCCATCGACCGCCTGGATCACCTTGCGCGTCCCGAAGACGTCCAGCACGTAGAAGGCCTTGAGACGTTCCGCGCGGAGGGTTGTCTTCTGCATCCTTGCCTCAGCGCGCCCCGACCCGTTGCAGCCGCGTTCTCGGGTCCAGGTATTCGCTGATGCTGATCGAAAGCCAGTACAGGGCGACAAAGAGGAGAATCGCCAGCACGACCGGCGTCAGCACCCACCACCAATGCCCCAGGAAAATGGCCTGGCAGCTGATCGCCCACTGGAGCATGGTTCCCAATGTCGGGATGTTCATGTCCACCAAGCCGAGAACGGCGAGGGTCATCTCCATCCCGATCGCCCAGGACATGTTGTTGATCAACGTGGAGAACACCAGGGGGGTGGCAAACGGCATGTACTCCTTCAGCACCAGGCGGAAGGTCCCTGTTCCGGAGAGGATGGCTGTCTGGGTGAACTCCCGTTCCCGCAGACTCAGAATCTGCGAACGGATCACCCGGGCATCCCAGGCCCACCCGAAGAACGCCAGCAGGACCCCGAGCGTCACAAGGTTCATCATGCGGCGGATCAGCATGGCGACCATGACGATGATGACAAACAGCGGGATCACCAGGAGACTATCGCTGACAAACATCAAGATCCTGTCGGTCATCTTCCCCTTGTAGCCGGCAATCATCCCCACGATCACGGCGATGACTCTCGACACCCCCGCGGCGATGACCGCAACGATGAGCGAATTGCGAACGGCGAACGCCGCCTGCCAGAAGACATCCTGCCCGTTGGAGTCCGTGCCCAGGAGGTGCTCCCAGGAGGGCCTCAGGTCTCGGGGGACGACTCCCCAGCGGGTCGGATCGTAGGGCGAGAAGGCGGCAAGGGCAGCCAGGATCAGTAGTAGGCAAAGGACGCAGAAACTGAGCGCGAACCGGTAGTCCCTCAGCAGGTCTCGGATGATCTTCATGACGTGCTCCTCACCGATGCCTCACCCTCGGGTCAAAGAGGGGGTACAACAAGTCAATGATGAGAATCGCCGTCGCGATCGCCACGATGGATAGCAGGGTGATCCCCATGATCAGGTTGTAGTCCCCGGTGATGACGGCGCTGTATAGGAGCATGCCTAAGCCAGGGTAGGAGAAGACAATCTCTGTGATCAACGCTCCGCTGAACATTTGCCCGAGCGCCAGACCCAGGCCGGTAATCTGAGGCAGCATGGCGTTCCGGATGACGTATCTTGAGACGATCCGACGCTCCTTGATGCCTCCCAGTTTGGCATACTGCACGAAATCCTCGGCGTTGATGTTCTGCACAATCAACTTCATCGTCTGGAACCACATCGTGCCGCCGAGGATGAGCAGTGAAAGGGCGGGCAGAAAAGAGTGTCTGAGCACATCCGCCACGTAGGCCCAGCTCAGCGAGGGCTGGCGTCCGATGGGGATGCCTCCGGCCATCGGAAACCATCGAACGACGTACCCGAGCAGGAGAAGGAGGGCTAGGGCAAAGATGTAGTACGGCAGGGGCCGAACAATCATGGCGACGAAATCAAGGACCTGCGACCAGCGCTTGCGGGCGAAGTAGCCGGCCAACCCACCCACGAGGTTGCCGAGAAGCCATCCCAGCAGCGTTGTCGTCAGGAGCAGACCCACAGTCCACGGCAGCGCTCTCCCGATCAGCTTGTTCACCGTCGTCGGGAACTGGAAAAAGGAGACCCCGAGGTCTCCACGACTCAGTCTTTTCCAGAACGCCAGGTACTGGTCCCACCAGGAGCCTTCCAGTCCATACAACTCCGTCAGATCCTGGATGAATTGGTCCACCGATGCGGGGTCCAGAGAGGCGCCCTGGGAGCGGATTTGCGCGATCGTCTGCAGTACGGGATCTGTAGGCGCAAGGCGGGGGATGAAGAACACCGCCGTGACGCCGACGAACAGGACCAGCAAGTACTGAGACAGTCTTGGAATCAGATACCGCCTGATGAACGTCATCGTCGCCCCTGTCGGTCAGGCTGCGGGAGCGCCCTTGGGCGGGCGACACCACGCCCGCCCAAGGGTATTGTAGCGGAAGCAGGGGGTTAGTTCCCCGTCGGCTCCAGGAACGGTGTCATGTACTTGAAGGGGCCCCAGTGCGTGTAGGGCTGTGTATAGGGATTCTCGGATCCCGGCCAGTTGGTCCAGTAGGTCTGATCCCAGGAGACGAACCCGATATACCCGAACGTCGGGATTCCGGGCATTTCCTGGACCAGGATCTTCAATCCCTCGATCCCGATAGCGATGACCTGTTCCGTGTCCGTGGGGTCAGTCTGCCGCAGCCGCCGGATCACATCATCCATCGCCGCGGATGACCAGCGGGAGGTGTGTCCGCTGGTCGTCTCGCCGATGGGCTTCACATAGGCCGAGTTGTAGAAGTCCAGCACCCGGTACAGGTCTGCACCGGCCCCCCAAGGCTCCTGGGCTGGCCAGTTGCCCGCGACATCGAATTCGCCGCTCATGGTCAACGCCGAAACGTTGTCCGAAGGCACGTGCACGGCGTCAATGCCGAACTCCCTCCACTGCTGGACAGCCGCTGCGGCGTTCCTGTACTCCAGGTGAGACATGTCGGAGCGGCTGATGACCTCGATTCTCCACGGAGTGCCGTCTGGCAGCAACCATTTGCCATCTGCGTTCCTGGAGAAGCCGTTCTTGATGAGCAGCTGCTCGGCCGCATCGGGGGCGTACTTGTACCAGCCGAGGCCGAAAGTCTGGGCGACGGACTCCGGCTCGTCGGAGACGTCAAACCCCCGCGCCTTTGCATACTCCGCCAGGCGGACCGGCGCGTCGGGGTCATACGGCTGGAAGGTCTGGCCGTTGCCCAGATCGAGCGTGAAGCTCTCAAGCCACTCCCGCATCGGCTCGATGTAGAAGTCGGGGTACTGGCCGAGCGATGGGATGTGGACCGGGCTGAGTGTGGCGGTGCCGTCGACGGCCTGGGCTTCGTATTTCACGATATCGATGGCCAGGAGGAGCGCCCAGCGCACCTCGGTGTTGTCGTATGGCGCCCTGGCCGTGTTGAACGTGAGCCCGGTGAGGCAGGGGTCGTTGTTCACCACCCAGGGGAAGTTCAACTGGTACGCACGGTTCGTCTTCCCCTGAAGCAGGGCTGCCTTGAGGCCATCTGCCGAGAGGTCTGCGACATCCAGTTCATGGGTCAGCTGGGTGAGGATCTTGGTGGCCTCATTGGCGAAGGCCTGGAAGACGATGTACTTGGGCTTCGGCATGCCGAAGAGGATCCCCGTCGGGCTCTTCTCCCAGTCCCCCCGCCGCTCCCAGACGGTCCAGTATCCGGCCGGATCGTAGCTGTGGAGTTTGTAGGGCCCGGTTCCAACGGGCGGATTGAAGGCAAAGGTCACGGGGTCGTCCACGCCCTCAAAGATGTGCTTCGGCATGATCCAGGTGGAGCCCCAGCGATCCAGGAAGGTGGTATGGAACCGGGAGTTCGACTGCTTCAGGTCAAACACGACCGTGTAGTCGTCGGAAGCGTATACACGGTCAACGTTCTCCACGAAGAAGGAATGAGCATTGAAGCCCTCGTATTTCATGAGGGTTTCCACCGTGAAGACCACATCGGCAGCGCTGAACGGCTCGCCGTCGCTCCACGTCACTCCCTTACGCAGTGGGATCGTGACCTGGGTGAAGTCCGCATTGTAGGCCGGGTCTCCAGCAGCGAGGCCGGGGATGATCTCGCCGGAGGCGAAGTCGATGGACCACAGCGGCTCGTTCATCAGTTGCTGCATGCCGCGATCTCGCCACTTCCAGCCGACCCACTCGTTGAAGTTGTCAGGCCCTCCCACGCGCCCGGTGAGTTGGGCGGCGATCAGTGTCTGGCTGCGAGGAAGAACGCCGAGCACAGCCGGCGCCTCCTCACGCTGCGCGGGGGTGGGCGCGGGGGCCGCAGGGGTTTCCTTGGGGGCCGCCTGTGGGGTGGGAGTGGTGGTAGCACAGCCTGCCAGGAGGCTCAGCGCTACCACGATGCTCGCGATGGAGAGAATAGACTTGTTACGCATGGCTTTGTTCCTCCTCCAAATAGACTGCTGGAACAGTCCGACAGTGTTCCCGTCGGGCCGCTGGTGCGGGCCTCTTGTTCCCCGGCATACATCCACAGGGCCTGCACCATGGACGGAGTCCTCTTCTCGTGTCCTCCCCTTTCGTCACCTCCTTTCCCTCAGCCGGCAGTGGGCCACCACGGGATACCGCGACTTCCCTTCAGCGGGGCGGGCGCAGGTCGCCGTGAGTGCCCGGGTGACTTGCGGATAGAGGCCCGGGTCCGCCGCTTGCAGAGCTGCCATTCGCGGGAATGTCATCACCCTACTGTTCTCCGAGGGATCGACAGGATTCGCGGGCAATGAGCTTTGTGGGCAGTTCTATGCGTTGGGTCTCCGGCTCGGGTTGCTGAAGCAGATCGAGGAGCATCTGGGTGGCCACACGGCCCATCTTCTCCAGGGGCTGCTGCACCGTGGTCAGAGCAGGGCGAACCAGGGAGGCCTGGGGGATATCGTCAAAACCGATGATGGAGACGTCATCCGGGATGCGAAGCCCTCGGTTGCGGACGGCATCCATCACCCCCATGGCCATTACGTCGTTGGAGGCGAAGATCGCAGTTGGAGGATTGGGCAGGTCAAGGAACGCGGAGGCGCCGGCGTAGCCATCAGGCTGAAAGAAGGTTCCCTCGTAGATCAACGCGGGGTCCTCCGGGATGTGGTAAGTGCGCAGAGCCGCCCGGTACCCCGCGAGACGATCCACCGCGCATCCCAGGTCCATCGAGCCGGTGATGAAGCCAATGCGGGTGTGCCCCGACTTGATCAGGTACTCGGTGGCATCATATGCTCCGTGCCAGCTTGTGGCGCCTACGGCGGGGCACTCTCGGCCGGTGCCCTGATGGTCGATCAGTACAAAGGGGAATCTGCGTTGGGTCAGTGTGCCGACATAGTCGGCAGGATTCCGGGGCAACACCAGCAGCAGGCCGTCGACCATGCCGCTTGCCAGATTGGCGACGTAGGTGGCCTCTTTGCTGGCCGTGCGATGCGTGGTGTACAGGACCAGGTCCAGCTGGTGCAGGTTGAGTTCAGCGTCGATGCCTCGGATGATCTCTCCAATGTAGCCGGTGCCCAGGTCAGGGACCAGGACGCCGATGGTGTTTGATCTTCCCCCGGCTAGGCTCCGCGCCTGCCGGTTCGCTACAAAACCCAGTCGCTGCACAACTTCCAGGACGCGTTGGCGCGTCTCTGGCCGGACGTGGGCATCGTTGTTAAGTACACGGGAGACGGTGCCGGATGAAACACCCGCCTCGGCGGCTACATCCAGGATGGTCACCCTGCGCTCTGTGTCGGCCATCGGCTTGTCGGGGCGCTACACCAAGGTCGGAGCCCGGGGAGCTTCCTCCGGCGTGACGGCGGGGACAGCTATCGGCAGCGTTGGAGATCCAGCCGGACCGCACATCACGCCTTCATGGAAGCGTTTACATGCCGATGATACATAAGCAGCACCAACAAGTCAAGAGCCAATTTTCCCCTCTGGAACGGGAAATGGATTCTCTTTCCATAAACTAGCATTTGCTGCGCATTCGCCCGTGGGACGGGCGATCATCGCTCCGATGGATGTACATAACGCGGCATGGCAGGCAGCCTGGGCGATGTCGAAAGCGATGTGGGTCGGCGCTTTCGGTCCGGCTGTGTAAGCGTTCCCACGCGCCGGCGCGCGCATTTCCGGGCCAATGGGCCTCTCCCGGGTGGACGTGGGCATGGCGTCACAGCCGTCGTAAGGATGGGAAGAGGACGTCCGGATGCGGAAGCTGCAGGCGGCTACGGCCAGCTCCTGGGACGCACCGAAATGCGTCTCCGGGATGTCCCATGGTGCAAGCGACCATCAGGACCGGCTCGCTTGTGAGCCCGGCAACCTGGGATGGACAGCCCAAGGTGCTATCTCGCCAGGGAAAGGATGCGGCCCGCAACGTCTAGCGGCACTGGGGACAACGACGTGTCCGCACTGTCCGCGACCTGAGCCAGGCTCGCGGCTTGATCGTCTCTGGCGCAATCGCGCCTCGCGTGAGTCTCCCCCCGCCCCTACGGCAGCCGTTCCTGAATGACTGCCGCCGAAGCAATCGGAACACGATACAGGAGGAATGTGCTGCAACGATGACGCGCGTGTGGGCATGGTGTGTCAGGCGCTCCAGCGCGGTCCTGGCCAACAGGGTTTTGACCACCCGCTGGGTTGCCGGTCCAGGGCGCAGTCCAGGACGATCAGGGCTGGCATTCATTGCGCGGTGACGCGCGGTCTGCATCAGGTGTGCGGGTCCAGTCCTCTCGGGGAAGATGGGGCCTTGTTCTTTGAGGGGAGAGGGACTTGCGTCGACACCGAGTGAGGCGGATCTCTCCGGCGAGTCTCGCAGGCCTGCTGCTTCTCGCGGCTGCGATCATCCTGCTTGTGCAGACAGCCGGGCACTGGCTTCCCCTGGCCGGGAGTCTGGAACGTGTTTGGGGCTTGGCCGACGGTCAGCGGGAATCCCGCGGGCTCTGCTCCAGGCGTGAAAGGTATTCCTCCGCCTCGGGGATCTCCTCTTCGTCAAACACGGGAATCCCGTTCTGTGTCAGCAGGGCTGCGGTCACCCCCATCCCTGGCTTGAGGCTGCAGGTGAAGGTGCCATCGTAGATGGGTCCCTTTCCGCAGGAAGGGCTCCGCGCTTTCAGGACTGCGACGGCAACACCGTTCCTTCGGGCGACTTGCAGTGCCTTATGAGCGCCGCGCAGGTACTCCTCCGTCGCATCTCTTCCGTCAATCTCGATAACCCGAGCCTTGCCTTCAAGGACTGCGGCACCGTCTCCTCCGCGGATTTCGGCAGGCGGCCGAGGGACCATGCAGCCTCCTTCTATCTCTGGGCAGACCGCCACAACACGGTCTTGCGATTTCCACTTCCCTATGATCGGGCTGTGGCACGTGGCTGCTGTCCCATCATACCGGACTGGTTCCCCCAACAGACACAGGCTCATGAGGATCCTGTAGGCGTGCGAGTTCTCTTCTGGCGTCATGGATGCGCCCGCTTCCCGAAGCGTGCTTCTTCCGACGGTGGGTGAATGACGGTCACCGCACATTGGCAGCGACATGGATCCAACGCTTGTGCGCGCAGTGCATCGATGAGTAGGGCGAGCAGGGAGGAGCGGATATCCTCGAGACGTGCCTGGGCAAGCATACGCACCTCGGCGGCGGCCTCGAAATGGAAGCCGTTCATGCGGACATACGTCCCCGTGGGAATGATGCGCAAGCGGCGCCCAGCATCTGCTTCCAGAAGCCGACGACGAAGTGCTGAACAGAAGGGGTGAGTGACATCCATGTGAACCCCGCCGCTTGCGCACCCGTCCAAGAACGTTGACTCCCATTAGGCGCCCATTGTCTTTGATCGGCTGAGTACGAGGACTCCCCGCGCCTGCTGTGCCGTCGCGCTGAGCAACCAAGATAGAGGGCGGAGTCGGTCCTGTTCCACCTGTGCCCTGGGGTGCGATGACGCAATCGGACCCGACTGAGGGAATCAAGGCTCACCATCGGCCTCCCCGGTCAGTGAGCAGCCTCTCCCTGCGGTGACTCATTTCAACATGCAGCGCTTCCCGATCCTTGGGGTAGGTCTTGAAGATCGGGATCCAGGCCAACATGCTGAGAACTTTGGGCAAGGGGACCATCAGAAGCATCATGGTCGCCACATTCGTTCTCTCAACGAGCATCCCTGAAACCGTGAGTGAGAGGGCGCCGACGATGCCGATGGACATGTCGAGGCTGGCTCTTCCACTTGCACGCAACTCGGGTCGCAGCACGCCCTGGGTGATCGGCCATTGGGCGCCGGATCCGATGCTGCTCAGGCTGAGGCCGGAGAGCAGGCCAAATACGAACAGGTAGAACAGGCTTCGCTCGCCAAGAGCGATGAAGCCCGCCAATGCCGGAACGCTGACCACCAGACCGACGATGGCCATCGTGGCGCGGCCGTGGTTCGGATGGCGCTTCTCCAGAACATCACCCAGCCAACCGAAGAGGACGTGCCCGATCAGATTGCCGAGCGAGACCAGAGCGATGGCCATGAAGGCCGATTCCCCATATCCGATCTCGTCAAGCCATGTGAAGACCCAGCCGAAGAGGACGGCCAGAGCCACCTGATCGATGGAGCTGTGGATCAGCATCACCCACCAGGTGCGCACGCGGGCAAGGTGGGGCAGATCGCTGATGCGGAAGGCAAATCGCGCCGCCGCCCTCTCATCGATGATGTCGCTCAGTTCCGGTTCGGACGATCCGCGGGGCGGATCATTCACCAGGAGCAGGAGCAGCCCGGAAGCAGCGCTGGCCAACCCCATGATGACAAACCCCACTCGCCAGGCCTCCGGGTCCCGAGCGGCCAGCGGTGGCAGAATGGCATAGGAGCAGAGTGCCCCGAGGTAACTCACTGCCACCATTATTCCAGTCGCACGGCCGCGCTCTTTGCTCTCAAAGAGGTCGCTCAAGAGGGAGAAGGCTGTGGGCCAGAGAACCGCCAGCCCAAGGGACGAGATGATACGGATGGTGAGAAGCTGCGAGAGGTTTTGGACAAGACTGATGGCCAGGGTCCACAGCCCCCAGATGCCGGTCATGCCCACCAGCAAGGCCTTGCGGGAGAACCGGTCTGCCAGATAGCCCCAGAAGGGGAGGGTGAGCGTGCGGACGAGGTTGCTTATCCCAAGGACAGAGCCGAGCCGATCAACAGGTATCTGAAGGGAACGGTATATGTTGGGCCACAGGATCGAGACCGTCCAGGTTTCGGTGCTGTCAACAAAGGCCGCTGCGGACAGGACGGCCGCCGACAGCCAGCGACGCTTCGGTGCTTGGGGGATTGCCATGGCCTCATACTCCTTGCTTGTCCGGGTCGGGGCGAGTCACCCCGGTGCTGTGGGGAGAGCATACGGAGCATAGGGACCGCCAACTTCCCTCACTTCAGAGCCGCCTGCGGGGGTTGATCGTCCTTTCCGCGGCGCCTGCCTGTTCCAGGAAGTCCACGAACCGCTTGTGCAGGCGGGACACAATCTCCGGATGCTCGTCTGCGACCTCGTGTTCGTGGCCGGGATCGACCGCAGAGTGATACAGTTCCACCGGCTCCCCTTCTGCTGCATAGAGCAGGTCCCACTCGCCGTCGGTGATGGTGCTGGGAGATCGTTCCAGCGTCTCGCGACTCTGATCATCGACCGTCTTCGTCACGTCTCCCAGTTCTTCCAGCGGGGCGCTTGTCACGACGATATCGTGGGTAGTATCTACCTCACCTCGAATGAGGGGAAGAAGAGAATGAGCCTGCACGGTGTGCGGTGTGTCCGCGCTCGCGAGGTCAAGTACGGTTGGCATGAGGTCGGGGAGGGCGACGAGGCCCCGGATTCGCCTCGGGGACACACCGGGGAGGCGCATCAGGAGCGGAACCCGCGTGATCTCCCGATGCAGCGGGGACCGGTACAGAAAGCCTTGGGAGAGGGTGAGGCCTCGGGAGAATCCTTCCTCAAAGGGCAGGTCATCGGGCCATCGGAAGCGCCGCTTGCCAAATAGACCATGCTCGCCGAAGCAGAACCCATGGTCGGAGGTGAAGAGGACAGCCGTCTCTTCCAGCAGGTGCAGAGTCTTCAGGCGATCGATGAGCAGTCCGAACCATCGATCCACCATGGAGATCTCACCACAATAGCAGGCATGGGCAATCTCGAGATCGCGTTGGGTGTACCCGGCTTCCTTCCAGGACCAGTAGCACGGGTCCACGCGCTCGCCCTGGTATGCGGTGAAGTAGGGCAGGACATAGTAGTCGGGGGGATCCCAAGGCTCATGGGGATCCCAGGTGTCGATGTACAGGAAGAAGCGTTCATGGTGGTGGCGTTCAAGCCATGCGATTGCATGTCGAAACGTCATCGGTGCGAAGCAGTCGCTCTCCGAGCGACGCTGCTGGAGGACGTCGTGCCTTTCGGGCCCGGACCTCTGGCCCCGGATCCACAGGAAGTCGGCAAAGCCGCGATCATATCCGTATCCGTTCCTCAGCAGGAAAGGCGTGTCGGCGACCGCACATGTCAGGAAGCCGGTCTCGCTCAAGACCTGTGCCAGGGTGATTTCCTGTATGGGCAGCGGGCCCCAGTTCAGGCAGGTGAAGGTGAAGCGCCCCGTGAAGATGTCGGCCCGGGCGGGCATCGTCGGGAAGGAGGACGCATAACAGTCGTGGAAGACCACGGCGTCCTTGGAAAAGTCGTCCAGATGTGGGGTGATCACCTGGCCGTTGCCATAGCAGGGGAGGTGATCCCATCGGAACGTATCAGCAATCACCATAATGACATTCATCGCTTACGGTCCTGGGGAGGGCAGTGTCAGCAGGGTCGGGGTTGCCCTGGCCTGGCGGCTTTCCTTTCGGGGGACCGGCCGGCATCGACCGGTCTGTCTGGGATACATCGCTGAACCAGAGCGCATGCAGGGTTCCGCAGCAAAACCACTTGTCATTATATAGGAAAGTGGTTAAACTACAAGCAGCAAGCCGGGGGCGGATGCAGTAGCCCAGGAAATCGGGAGCGATGAGAGGCAATCGACGCCTTCCAGAGACGAACTCCCTTGCGCGCATTCGAAGCGCAATCCCTGGCCTGCCCGAATCCGAAGCTGAGGTGGCGAGGTGGGTGCTGAAGGAATGCAACAAGGTCATACACCTTTCCATGGCCCGCGTCGCCGAGGCTTGCGGCGTCAGTGACACGACAGTCCTTCGCTTCTGCCGAAGCGTCGGTTTTCACGGCTTCACGGACCTGAAGATCTCGCTCGCCCGGGACCTGGCAAGCCCAACCCAGCTGATCCACGACGAGGTGGACGAGAACGACCCGCCGATGGCCGTCGCCCGCAAGGTCTTTTCGTCGAACATTCAGGCGCTGTACGATACCCTTGAGATGCTTGACGAGGATGCTCTCAGTCGGGCCGTAGACCTTCTCGCCAAGGCAGCCCGCATTCTGATTACCGGAGTGGGGACTTCGGGTCCCGTGGTGCATGACATGCACAATCGCCTCTTCCGCCTTGGACTGAACTGTTCGGCCGAGACGGATTCCTACCTGCAACTGATGAAGGCTGCCCTTCTGAGCCCCGGGGATGTGGTGGTGGCAATCTCCCAGTCGGGCGCCTCAAAGGATCCCGTCCTGACACTGAAAGAGGCCAAGCGCCGCGGGGCGGCCACGATCTGCATCACCGGGAATGAGAGATCCCCCCTCACGGCCTATGCGGATGTGACGCTCTTGAGTCTCTCAAGCGAAACACCTTCCGAAACGATCGCCTCCAGAATCGCGCAATCGACGATCGTGGATAGTCTGTACGTCTGCTTGTCTCTGCGAGATGTCAGGGGAACCCTGAAGAGGGAGAAACTGATCTGGGATGCCATCATCCCCAAGTCCATCTGATCAGAGAAGGCAATAGCCGGGGCCGACCCATTTCGGTGGGCATGCACAAGTGCTGAATCGTGGATCGCTCTCCAGGCGCAGGGGAGGAACCCGGACGGTGGGAGCCGAGATCGAGGGGCTTGCCGCCCACTGCTTCTGTTCTGCAGGAGTCGTCAGAACGAGTACGTCGGAGAACCAGAGGACTTACAATTCCCCGTCCGCCTGAGCGCTTCATTCGACAGCCTTCAGGGCCGGGAGCGGACAGGCACATGGATCACGGAGATGACCGATGGACAGTGACCTCGGCCCAAATGCGCAGCGAAAAGGCCTCCCCGAACCCGAGGTACCTAAGGCAGACGGGGAATCGGGCATCCGGGTGATTGCACTTGAGGAGAGTATCCTCGAGGAGAACGATCGGATCGCGGCGAGGAACCGGGCTTGCCTTCGCTCGAAGGGAGTGTTCTCTCTCAATCTGGTGAGCTCTCCAGGTTCCGGAAAGACAACTCTACTCGTCGAGACCCTCAGGGAGTTGAAAGAGGATGTCCCGTGCGCGGTGATTGAGGGCGACCAGCAGACCAGCAACGATGCCCTGCGTATCGCCGAGACAGGCGTCCCCGTCGTTCAGGTCAACACACAGCAGTCTTGCCACCTGGACGCCCGCCAGGTTCAAAGGGCCCTGGAGGAGCTGCCCCTCGACACGATCCGAATCCTCTTCATTGAGAACGTCGGCAATCTGATCTGCCCGGCAGCATTTGACCTCGGCCAGGACGAGACTGCCGTTTTCATGAGTATCACCGAAGGCGAGGACAAACCACTCAAGTATCCTCTCGCCTTTCGCCTCGCCAGGCTCCTGGTCCTGACGAAGATCGATCTCCTGCCATACCTGCGCTTTAACCTGGATCTCTGCAAGCAGTATGCGCACAGAGTGAATTCCGGCCTAGGGATTATCGAGACATCATCATACACACACGCGGGCTTCCCCGATTGGCTGGGGTATTTGCGGAGCAAGATCTGAACTTCAGACGATGGATGAGTATCTGTGAGCTGCTGCGACCGGGGAGTGGTCCAACTCGTCACGTCCTGCGCGGCAGCCCTGGTCACCGTGTTCATCAGGCTGCCCGCAAAGGTGGTGGGCGAGCAGACCGGCTTCAATCATGGACCCCGTGAAGTTGGGCCGGTCGCGCTGACGGCGGAGCGAGATGCCTGACGGATGCTGCGGGCTCAAGCCGTCTGCCCATGCTAAGTGGAGCACGACCAGAGTGTTCATCGCGGCCATTCTCACTGAACGGGCATTGTCGTCCCTCCCTCTGGTCAGACGCTGTGTCGGCTGATGACGGACGGAGGAAAGGGGAACCGAGGATGAGCAAGTCCGTCTTCTCCACCAGCCCGACCATGTGGCATGATGAAGCGCGGAAGGTGGCCCATGGGATTCGCGTCAGAGTGCTTGAGCAGACTCTGCGGCAGAACGGAGGTTATCTCAGCCAGGCCTGCTCTTCTGCCGAGATCCTGGCCACTCTCTATACCCGGATCCTGCGCCTGGGTCCAAGCCAGGCACCGGCGGTGCCGCCGCCTTTCGCCGGCGTGCCAGGCGCAGGGAAGCCTGCGCCCTTCCGTGGTGCTGCCTACAATGGCCCGCACGCGCCCCACCTCGACAGGTTGTTCGTTTCGCCGGCCCATTATGCGCTCGTGGTCTACGCGACGCTGATCGAGGTGGGGCGAATGTCACCGCAGGCACTTGCGCAGTTCAATCAAGACGGCTCCACAGTGGAAATGATCGGAGCGGAACACTCACCTGGAATGGAGGTGACGAACGGTTCGCTGGGACAGACGCTGAGCCAGGCGGGAGGAGTGGCCATGGCCAGGCGATTCCGAGGGGAGAATGGGAAAGTCTGGGTGTTCATGTCCGATGGGGAATTCCAGGAAGGGCAGACATGGGAGGCGATCCAGGTCCTGTCCCACTACGAGCTCGATAACCTGGGTGTGTATGTAGACGTCAATGGCCACCAATGTGATGGCAAGGTGGAGGACGTCATGGGGACCGAACCCCTGGCACGGAAGGTGGAGGCCTTTGGCGCAGAGGTTCACGCTGTCGACGGCCATGATGTGGAGGCCCTTGCCGCACCTGCGCTGCTTCCCCGCAATCGGAGGCCGCTCTTCGTGCTGGCCTACACAAACCCCTGGCAGGGACTGGACATCCTCCGCGACCGGTGTCCGAAGCTACACTATGTCCGGTTCAGGGATCCGGAAGAAAGGGGTCGGTACGCTGAGGCGCTTGAGCGCCTGCGTGCCGGCTTGCGAGAGGGGGCGGACTAGCCTGCCATGGAAATGCTCACGCGCCTCCATGCCCGCAATTTGGTGGATTGGGCCAGGCATAGGCCCGAGGTGGTGGTGCTCTCTGCGGACTTGACCAGCTCTACGGAGGTGGATCTCTTCCGGGACACGTTCCCGGATCGTTTCATCTCCATGGGCATGGCCGAGCAGAACATGATGAGCTTCGCCGGCGGCCTGGCGCGCCAGGGCTTCAGGCCCTTCGTCCACACCTTCGCCGTCTTCATCTATAGACGTGCGTACGATCAAATCGTGGTCTCGATTGCTTATCCCAATCTGCCGGTGCGCTTATTCGGCTTTCTCCCCGGGATCACCACACCGGGAGGAATCACCCACCAGGCGATTGAGGATATCGGCGTGATGCGCTGCCTGCCGAATATGACGATACTCGAGGTGGGGGACGCCACCGAAGTCGAGTCGGTAATCGACGTCGCCGACAGCGTGGACGGACCGGTCTACGTTCGCATGCTGCGGGGGGAAATCCCTCGCCTCTTTCCCTCTGCCGAACCGATGCGCCTCGGACGGGCGAGGACGCTCAGGGAAGGACGGGACGTGGCCCTGATCTCGAGTGGGATCTGCACCGAGGAGGCCATGCGGGCTTCGGAGGCCCTGCACAGCCGGGGGGTATCAATTCACCATCTTCATGTTTCGACGCTCAAGCCGTTTGGCGACCCCGACCTGCTGGACGCTGTCTCTCACTGCCGCAAGGGAGTGATCACAATCGAGAATCACTCCATCTTGGGGGGACTGGGAACTTCGGTGGCCGAGATGATCGCGGAGCAGGCCCTGGGGAAGAGGCTGGTGCGCATCGGGATTCCAGACGTGTTCCTGCACGGCGGCACGCGACCGTACCTGACACGTGAATACCGCCTGGGGGCGATGAGAGTGGTCTCCGAGGTCGAAGCGCTTCTGGACGCACGCCTGGGGATCACGGAAGAGGATCTACTGGGACCCTGGGGCACTTCCAAGGACCGCGGGATGAAAGGGGACGCTCTATGATCCTGCACAGCAGCCCCTCGAGCACCGGCAACGAACGGATCCGCGTGGCATATCGCCTGACAGCCGACGAAGCCGCGGCGCGCGCGATGGCTGAAGACATCTGCATTGAGCAGACAGTCGAGTTCCCGCGTGATTTGCTGCCGCCAGGCGAAATCTCGGAGAAGATCGTCGGCCGGGTGGAGAGCTTCCGACCCATCGGAGATGGCACGTTCGAAGCCATCATCAGTTACTCCACGATCACGCTGGGAGATGAGTTGCCACAGCTGCTCAATGTCCTCTTCGGCAACATCAGCATCAAGCAGGGGATACGCGTGCAGCGGCTGGAGTTCCCCGAGAGTGTGTATCAGAGACTCGGCGGCCCCCGGTTTGGACGAGAGGGCTTGCGTCATCTCCTCGGTGTCTGGGACCGACCCTTGCTGGCAACTGCCCTCAAACCCATGGGCCTGTCTCCCAGGGAGCTCGCGAGGATGGCCTATCAATTCGCGGTCGGGGGAATCGATCTGATCAAGGACGATCACGGGTTGGCCGACCAGACCCCGGCGCCGTTCCGCGAGAGAGTCTCACGATGTCAGGAAGCGGTGGAGAAGGCGAACTCGGTCACGGGCGGCAATTGCCTGTACGTGCCCAGCGTGTCTGCCCCTTCGGATCGCATCCTGGAGAGAGCGATGTTTGCCCGTGAGGCCGGAGCCGGGGGGTTGTTGATATGCCCCGGGCTCACCGGATTCGATGCCGTCCGCCAGCTGGCATCGGATGATCGCATCGCTGTGCCCCTCCTCATCCATCCCTCTTTCCTGGGAAGCTATGTCACCAACCCCAATGGTGGGATTTCACACTTCGCCCTGTTCGGCCAGCTCACCCGGCTGGCTGGCGGTGACGCAATCATCTTCCCCAATTACGGCGGGAGATTCGGTTTCAGCCACTCGGAGTGCATCGAGATCATGGATGGGACCTCGGTGGATATGGGTGCCATCAAGCCCGTCTTCCCCGCCCCCGGCGGCGGGATGAGCCTGGAGCGAGTGCCAGAGATGGTCTCCACCTACGGCCAGGACGTCATCCTGCTGATCGGCGGGGATTTGCATCGGCCCGGGCCGAATCTGGCTGAGAATGCACGCCGCTTTCTTGAAAGCGTCCGACACATGCAGCGCGCCAGAACGGCGCCGCGCCCGTCCGGGGCGCCGGCGGCCATGACCGAGCCGCCGCATATGTGAGCGGAGCCTGCGAGGACAGGGCGTGAAGACCAGCTGCTGACGATAGAGGACGCCGGGGGCGAGTCTCCTGCAGGCGTGCAGCCCGCGGAGGGGATCCCCGCCAAACGTTCGACCATGGCTCATGCGGCTTTGGCGGAAATGGTGGTGGCTGCGCCGGTTCTCGCAGGCTGCGCAGGAATCGCGGCACGGCGGCCGAGAGGGGACATCGTGGCCGCTGCGGATATGCCGAACGCAAGAGGAACGAACGCTGACCTGAGAGCATCCGGGAGACTGTGCTCACCCCTCGTCGGAGGCCCCGCCATGCATGTTCTGACTCACTCCAGCCCCTACACGAGACTGCAGTCGCTCCCCCTTGGCGCGGTCCGCCTGCGCAACGGCTTCTGGTTCCACCGGCAGGACACGAACCGACGGATCACCCTTCAGCACGGTTTCTGCCAACTGGAACGGGCGGGAAACTTCCACAACCTGAGGCTGGCCGCCAAATTGGCCCAAGGCTCGTATCGAGGAGCCTGCTTCATGGATTCGGACCTCTACAAGTGGCTGGAGGCCGTCATCTACGAAGGAGTCAACAGCCCGGACGCAGGGTTGGACGGCATGGTCGAAGAAACCATTCGGCTGATTGCGGCGGCGCAGCAGGACGATGGTTACTTGAATTCCTACTTCCAGGTGGTTGCCCCGGACAAGCGGTGGACGGACCTGGACTTTGGTCATGAGATGTATTGCGCCGGCCATCTGATCCAGGCCGCTGTGGCCCATCACCGAGCGACGGGGCGAGATGATCTCCTTGATGTGGCGTGCAAGTTCGCTGACCATATCGGCGCCGTGTTCGGGCCGAATGGGCGCGACGGCGCCTGCGGCCATCCCGAGATCGAGATGGCCCTGGTGGAGCTGTACCGTGAGACGCGAGAGGCGCGTTACCTCGATCTCGCTGGCCTTTTCATTGACCGGCGGGGACAGGGCAAGATGACAGGCAGCGGGCGCTTCGAGCCCGCGTATTTCCAGGATCGGGTGCCTGTGCGCCATGCTCGCCAGGTCGAGGGCCACGCGGTCCGGCAGCTGTACCTGGACTGCGGAGCGGCCGATCTCTTCCTGGAAACCGGCGAGCCTGCATTGATGGGCGCCCTGGAGCGGCAATGGCGCAACATGACCGCCCACAAGATGTACCTGACGGGTGGGTACGGCTCTCGTTTCGAGGGCGAGAGCTTTGGCGAGGCCTACGAACTCCCCAGCGACCGCGCCTACGGCGAGACCTGTGCCGCGATCGCCGCCATGATGTGGAACTGGCGCATGCTGCTGGGCAGCGGCAGCGCCTGCTTCGCCGAGTCGCTGGAACGCAGCCTCTACAACGCCTTTCTGGCCGGAGTCTCACTGGACGGGCGGCGGTTCTTCTACGTCAACCCGTTGCAGAGCCGGGCAGGCAGCGAGCGGCAGGCATGGTTTCCCTGTGCCTGCTGTCCACCCAACCTGATGCGGCAGATTGGCGCTCTCGG
The DNA here is from genome assembly GCA_964575425.1 of uncultured Anaerolineaceae bacterium. GTDB lineage: Bacteria > Chloroflexota > Anaerolineae > Anaerolineales > E44-bin32 > DATEAV01. The sequence goes on from CAZNRD010000026.1 coordinate 30,479, forward strand.
GCACTATGTGGCCACCCAGAACGCCGGAGGGGTGCAGATTCACCAATACATCTCATCGGGAATTGCTGTCAGCCGGCCGGATGGGGCGTCCCTGGCGCTGCGACTGGAGACCGGATATCCATGGGAGGGCTGGGCGCGGTTCACGGTCGACCAGACGGGGCGCGAGCCGTGGACACTGGCTCTGCGCATCCCCTCCTGGGCCGATGGAACGATGCTGCGTGTCAACGGAGCGGCCAGTGATTCCTCGATTCCATGTGGAAGCTACATCGAGATCACCCGCACCTGGCAAGTGGGAGATCAGGTTGATCTTGACATCCCCATTGCATGCAGGCTGACCGAACCCAACCCGCGCGTCGATGCCCTGAGAGGCACGCTGGCGATCGAACGTGGCCCCCTGGTGTACTGCCTCGAACAAGCGGACCAACCGGATGACGTGGACTTGCTGGACATCCGAATCGAGATCCCAGGAGCGTTGCAGGACCAGTGGCGCGAGGGCTTGTTGGGCGGCATCGTGGCGGTCGAAGCCCAGGGGGCCGTGATAGACGCCGGCCAATGGGGAGATCGGCTGTACCGCCCACTGTCTAGAGAGGTCTCAGGAACGACCTCGCTCACGCTGACCGCCATCCCATACTTTGCCTGGGCGAACCGGGGGCAGGGCGGAATGCGGGTCTGGTTGCCAACCGTGTAGCTCGCCTTGCGACCCGTGTCCCCGTGCAATAGCCGCCCGCCCCGGATGGGTTACCTGAACAGGAGGCAGCCGCGTGTCCGCCGGCCAGGGTGCACTACAATCACCTCCCAGGCCAGGCAGACAACCCTCCGCTGTTCGCGTGGAACATCGCAGCCCATGTCTGCCTGGTGTGGCTGCATGCACAGCCGACTACCGGGTTCCGCATTCCACAGAGGAGAAGGAAAGGTCCTATGGCCGACCTGTTGATCCTCCACGGCACGCTGATCACCGTCGATCCGGCAGACAGAATTCTGGAAGACGGTGGTCTGTGCATAAGCAGTGGCCGCATCGTTGACATTGGCCCATCCGCTCAGGTTGCAGCGCGGCGTCCCGACGCCGGAGTGATCGACGCCACCGATATGATCGTCATGCCGGGCCTGGTCAACGCGCACACCCATCTCTCCATGACGATGCACCGCGGCATCGCCGACGACATCGAGGCCACCTCCTGGCTTCCGGTGCTCTGGTCCATAGAGCCCCACCTGCGACCGGAGACCGTCTACGCCGGCGCTCTGTTGGGTATCGCCGAGATGGTCGCCAGCGGCACGACGTGCTTCAACGATCAGTACTTCATGATCGACCAGGTCGCCAGAGCGGTGGCTGAGACGGGCATTCGCGCGCAGCTGGCTGCCGGCATCCTGGAGAATCGAGACCGCAAAAAGGGCCAGCGCCAGCTCGAAGACGCCGCGGCGTTCGCCGCCGAATGGGAAGGACGGGCGGACGGGCGCATTCGCACACGCATCGGGCCGCACGCCCTGTACACTTGCTCGACACCTCTCATCCTTCAGGCTCGCGAGGTCGCGGACAGGCTGGGCGTAGGGATGCACATGCATGTGGCCGAGAGCAAATTCGAGATGCGCCTTGTCGGCAAGAAGGACAAGGCGGGAGACACGTCGGTCCAGCATCTCGACGCGCTGGGGATACTGAAGTCGGACTTCGTGATGGCCCACGGGCTGACCATAGACGAGAAGGACATGGCCATCCTGGCCAAGCAGGGTGTCGGCATCGCCCACTGCCCGCAGGCGTGCGCCAAGTTGGGCGCCAGGCCTTTTCCGCCGGTCGACAGGTGGATGAGAGAAGGCTTGCGCGTCGGGTTGGCGACAGATGGCGCTGCCAGCAACAACAACCTTGACATGTTTGACGAAATGCGCTTCGCGACTCTGACGCGCAAGCTGCTTGCCAGAGATGCCGCGGCCTTGCCTGCGCGGCAGGTGATCCGCATGGCAACCCTGGCGGGAGCGCAGGCGCTGGGTCTGGATCGCGAAGTCGGCTCGCTTGAGGTGGGCAAGCGCGCCGATGTGATCCTGCTCGACATGCGAAAGCCACACCTGACGCCAAGACACAACCTGCCGGGGCATGTTGTGTACAGCGCCTCGGGCGCCGATGTGGACACGGTGATCGTCGATGGCCAGGTGCTGATGCGCGGCCGGCGCTTCCTGACGCTGGACCTGCCCGATGTCTTGAAGAGAGCTCAGGTTGAGTTTGAGGCGCTCCTTGGCCGGGCAAGCTGGAGACCCACCGCAGAAGAGCCAAAAGCAGCGGTGGCCGCCGCCCTGCGGCTCAAGCTCACGCAACAGTCACTCAAGTTGATGCAGGTTCTTGCCGGCGGACGTGCTCCCGAAGAAGAGGAAATCGGTTAGAAACGCGGTGATGAAATCGGGACGAAGAGAGTCCTGGATGGTCGACGAACCGGGAGACCAATGGGGACGTCCGTCACATTCATCCGCTACTCGTTGCCCTGATCGGTCACAACGACCGGTGTCCTGCCGGGAGATCAGCCCGCGCGAGATGTCCATCGGGGGAGGCCCACAAGCTGAGCCAGCCTTCCCAATCTTGAACCCACACTGTGTTGACTTCGACGCGGCCCAGATGTACACTCCGCCCAATTGCCGCAATCCGTTGAGACGGGCGATGCCACTCTGAAGGAGGAGAGAAGATGGGCCAGCGGATCCTTTCCCTGATGCGAACGGACCGATTGATGCAAGCCGGGCTGTTGGTTGCCATCCTGGGGCTGGCGGCGTACATCGTGGGTCTGATCACGCCGCTGAACTCGGGCGTGCCGCGCGCCCCGGGCCGGATTATTCTGGATTACCTGTTCAACCTGTTCTACGCCGGTCTGATCATCATGATGTGGGCTTACTTCCAGTCCTACAAGACCTGGCTGCTGCCCTGGTATGAGGAAGGACAGAAGATCGAGATCTTCTCCAGCCAGCGCGTTGTGCGCATTGCGCTGATCGCGGCGGCGACGATCGTCTTCGCCTTTGTGAAGATCCCGGTGCTCGGCTGGTCGATTCGCACGGTCCCGCCTGTGTTCGGCGCAATGTACTTCGGGCTGCTGGAAGGCCTGCTGGGCGGCTGGGTGGGCTACATCCTGAGCACTCTCATCGTCGGCGGCTACTCCGACCCGCTGGCGACCATGCCGCTGTGGATGAGCTCGGACGCGGTGGTGGTGGCGCTCTGCAGCATCATCTACTTCCAGTGGATTCGCGATGAGCCTTCGGCAGCGAAACGGAGCACTCGGTACGCCGTCATGCTGCTGACCCTGTTCGTGGTGTGGTACATCCTGATTGTCGCTGAGTCCATCGGCTACCTGGGAGCGGCGGTGGTGCTGCCATACGCCTTCCAGTACCTGATCGGTGGGTTGATCGTGCTGGCCGTGATCACGCTGATTGCGGTCGGGGCAGTGGAGGCGATGAACCGCACCCGCTGGGGAAAGGCGGCCAGACCACCGAGGACTTCTGCCTGAAGTTGTCTGCGCGTTGAGCATCGAGTTTTTCAACGTCTCGTTCACCTACTGGCAGGCGGATGAGCCAGCGCTGCAGCATGTCTCGCTGGAAATCCCCGCCGGGCAATTTGTCGCCCTGACGGGACCGACCGGCGCGGGAAAGTCCACTTTTCTGCAGATGCTGAACGGGCTGATCCCGCACCATGTCCCCGGACGCATGGAAGGCGAAGTCCGGGTGAACGGCGTGAGCACACGCGCTGAGAGCGTGGCCCAGCTCTCGCGTCAGGTGGGCCTGGTTTTCGAAGACCCAGATTCGCAGATCGTCTCGCTGACGGTCGAGGACGATGTGACGTTCGGGCCATCGAACCTGGGGTGGCCGGCGCAGGAGATCCGCCGATCGGCACAGCAGGCACTGCGCCAGACCCGATTGCGGGGCTTTGAGGGGCGCAACCCATTCACCCTCTCGGGCGGGGAGAAGCAGAGCCTGGCAGTGGCAGGCATCCTGGCGATGCGCCCGCAGGTGCTGGCGCTGGACGAGCCCACCTCCATGCTCGATCCGATCGGCCGTGCACGCATCGTCTCCATCCTGAAGTCCTTGGCGGCAGAAAGCAGTACCACGATCCTGCTGGTGGAGCAGAACCCGGAACTGGTGATCGAACTGGCGGACCGGGTTCTGCTCTTCGATGGCGGCCGGGTGATCCGCGACGGCTCGCCGCGGGAGGTGTACAGCGATGTGGAGGCGATGCTGGGTGTGGGAGCCAAGCTGCCGCCGATGGTCGAGACCTTCTGGGAGCTTCGCCGCAGGGGACTCTGGTCGGGGACGCTGCCGTTCACGGTGGAACAGGCGGCGGCGGCCCTGAGGCCCAGGCTGCGCGCCGAGGGGAGGGGCGTGGCCGCGAGGCATGAGGGAGGGCACGGCGCCGCGCCCGAAAACGGCGCCATCGTGGAGGTGGAGAACGTCGAGCACCGCTACGGCGAGGAAGTCCAGGCGCTCAACTCGGTGAGCCTCCGCTTCCAGCGAGGCGAGACCACGGCCATTGTGGGGCAGAACGGATCGGGAAAATCCACGCTGGCTTACCACCTCGTAGGTATCCTGAAGCCAACCAACCGCGACGGGCGAGTGGCAGTGGACGGCCTGGACGTGCGCGTCACACCCCTGCGCGATCTGATCCGGCGCATCAATTACGTCTTCCAGAACCCCGATGACCAGCTCTTCCAGGAAACCACAGAGCAGGAGATCGAGTATGGCCTGAAGCAGCTGGGGATCGCCGCAGACGAGCGCAAGAGCCGCGTGGGAAGGGCGTTGGAGCTGTTCGGATTGCACGACCATGTCTACCAGGCGCCGAAGAGCCTGCGGCGTGGGCTGCGCACGCGCATCGCCATCGCCTCCGTCGTCGCCATGCAGCCCGGTGTGCTGGTGGTGGACGAGCCAACCACGGGCCTCGACCGGCGGGAGTCCTTGGAAATCATGCATGTCCTGGAGGAGCTGGCTGAAGACGGCATGACGATCATTTTCATCACCCACGAGATGGACCTGGTGGCGCAGTTTGCGCGGCGAGCAGTTGTGATGCACGCTGGTAACGTCCTGAGCGAGGGCGAGCCGGCGAGGGTGTTCGCCGACCTGCCTGTTCTGCAGCAAGCATCGCTGTCCCAACCAGACATCCTCAGTCTGGCGAACATGCTGGGATGGAGCGACCTCTCCGCCCTGCGCACGCCGGCGGACCTGGCAGAGCGGATCGCCTCACACCTGTAGAGAGAATGGCGCTCTTCGTCTATACCCAACGCCGAACGTTGTTGCACCGCCTGCATCCTGCCGCCAAGGCGGTCTGGGTGGCGGCGATGGGATTGATCCTGTCGATCTACTTCGACCCGCTCCCGCTGGTGGTTCTGTTCCTGATCAACCTGCCCTTCTTCCTGGCGGGCAGGTTGCCCTGGCGAAGCTGGTCCAGGCCTTTTGGTTTCGTGCTGGTGCTCGGTGTCATCGGCTATTTTCTTGTGAGCCTGTTTCTGGCGCGGCCGGGGATCTTCACCCGCTATCCGGAGCTGGTGGGGGTCACGCTGTGGCGCATCGCCGGGGAACGTTTCTTCCTGGGTCCCATGGCGGTCACCGTCGGCGGTCTGCTCTACACCGCTGGCCAGACGCTGCGCAGCCTGACGCTGGTGCTGATCGTGGCGGTGTTTGTCTACAGCACGCGGCCGAACGACCTCGTGTACCTCCTCAGCCAGGCGCGATTGCCCCCGAAGCTGGTGTTCATCGTGATGGTGGCTTATCGTTTCTTCCCGCACATATTCAAGAAGCTCTCCACGGTTGTTGCTGCGCAGCGGCTGCGCGGATGGGAGGCACGCCTGGGCAACCCGATGGCCATGGCGCGACAGTTCCTGCCGATCACCATCCCAGTGTTGACCGAAACGGTGCGCCTTGCCGACGACACCACGCGGGCGGTGGAATCCCGGGCATACGGCACCAGCCGCTTCTCCCTGCACCACGAGCTCCGGATGACGCGCAGCGACTGGCTGTTTTCGGCGTTGTGGCTGACTGTGCTCGGGGTCTTCCTGTGGGTGTACTTCGGCTTTGGGGTGGGGCCGCTGTAGCACTGGTCGGGCCATGGTGTATTGCTGCGCGACGCCTGTTGATCGTACACACCACGTCTGGAGGGATCGGGGTGAAGATCATTGACCTCGGGCTGGAGCCGCCGCCGACGACGGAAGAAGTCACCCGGAAGCTGCGCATGATCTTCGGCGAGCCGACGGGTCGGGGCATCGCCAACTACCGGCGCATCTTCGGCCCCCGCTGGGCGGCGGCGGTGGGGATGACGCTGGAAGAGATTGACGCCCGACGCAGGGAGCTGGGCGAGGCGCAGTTCCTGATGCTGCTGGAGACAGTGGCGCAGACCCTCACCGTCTCGCCGGAAGCGTTCGTCCACGAGCTTGAAGAGGCAGGGATCGAGTGGGCGCTGGTGGACTCGGACGATATCGACAAGACGGCGGCGTTTGTGCGCCGCTGGCCCGAGCGCTTCAAAGGCATGGCGCTGCTCAACCCCTTCGACGGCATGAGGGCTGTGCGCGAACTGGAAAGAGCGGTGCGCGAGTTGGGGATGGTTGCTTTCTACGCCTCGCCCTTCGACTGGAGGATCCCGGCGAACGACCGGCTCTTCTTCCCGCTCTATGCCAAGGCCGTCGAGCTGGACATCCCGGTCTTCATCTATACGGCGATGAACTACAACACCGAGCTGCCGATGGACCTGGCGCGCCCGGTCAAACTGGACGCGGTGGCAATGGCGTTCCCCGAGCTGAAGATCGTGGCGGACTGCGGAGGCTGGCCATGGGTCCCGGAGCTGGTGGGCCTGGCGCGCCGGCACCGCAACGTATACATCAACACCAGCTCGCATCGCCCCAAACACCTGGCCACGCCGGGTTCGGGCTGGGAAATGCTGATGCAGTTCGGCAACACCGTGCTGCAAGACCAGGTGGTGTTCGCCTCAGGCGCCAGCGACCTGGGCTTGCCGATCGGCCAGATCGTGGCGGAGATGCTGGCGCTGCCTCTGAAGGACGCGGTCAAAGAGAAATGGATGTACCGGAACGCCTTGAGATTGTTCGACCTGGAGTGAAAGAAGGCAGGAGGACTGCACCATGGAGCTGGAGAGGAACATCGGAACCGTGGTGGAAATGGCCGCGGAACGGTTCGGCCAGCGGGAGTTTCTCCTCGTGGACCACGAGGGGAGGCGCTTCAGCTTCGCCAGCCTGAACGCGCGGGTTAACCAGTTTGCCAACGCGCTGATGCAAGCCGGCGTGGGGCGGGGCCGCCACGTAAGCGTGATGCTGCCGAACTGTTCGGAATTTCCGCTCACCTGGCTGGCGCTGGCAAAGCTCGGGGCGGTGATGGTTCCGGTGAACACGCGCTACAAGGTCCGAGACCTGGAATATGTTCTTGGTGATTCGGACTCGACCGTGCTGGTCATCCACAGCGACTACCTGCCCACCTACCGTCTGGTGAATCCGGAGAGCCATCGCATTCAGGCGGTCTTCTGCGTGGGTGCCGGTGAGGGGGAGGGCGCAATCGACCTGGTGAAGGCGGCGGAGAGAATGCCGGCTGAGCTGAGCGCTCCGCAGCCAACGCTCGACGACATCATGAACCTGCAGTACACCTCGGGGACGACAGGCTTCCCCAAGGCAGCGATCACAACCCACGAATACTGGCTCGTCCTGGGCAAATTCGCCTCCCAGATCATGACGGAGACGGATGTCTTCCTCACCATGAGCCCGTTCTACTATATGGATCCGCAGTGGGAGCTGCTGATGGCGCTCTATTCCGGTTGCGGCATCGTGCTGGTGGACAAGATCTCGCTGGAGACCCTGGCGCGCTGCATCAAACAGTACCCGATCACCACGCTCTGGGCGTTTGCGGAGATGCTGTATCTCACCAGCTTCAAAGAGGATAAGGATCACCACCTGAAACACGCCCTGTTGAGCGCCTTCCCCCCAGCGCTGCACAAAGAGCTGGAAGAGACCTTCCATGTGACAGCGCGCGAAGTGTATGGGATGACGGAGATCGGCGTGGGAACGCAGGTGCCCTTCGAAGATGCGCACATGGTCGGTTCCGGTTCGGTGGGCAAGCCGCCGGAGTTCCGCCAGCTGCGCATCGTGGACGAAAAGGGCAACGACGTCCCTCCGGGGCAGGTGGGTGAGCTGCTGGTGAAGGGACAGGGCATCTTCAAAGGGTACTACAAGAAGCAGGAAGCCAACGCCGAAGCATTCCTGGGCGAATACTTCCGCACGGGCGACCTCTTCCGCCAGGACGAGAAAGGCTACTACTACTTCGTGAGCCGCAAGAAGGACATGATCCGCCGGATGGGCGACAACATCTCCGCGACCGAGGTGGAGCATGTGCTGATGAGCCACCCGAAGATCGCCGAGGCAGCGGTGGTGCCGGTGCCAGACAAGGTGCGCGGCGAGGAGGTGAAGGCCTACATCCTGCCGGCGGCAGGCGAGACGCCGGAAACCATCCCGCCGGAGGAGATCGTCGCCTTCTGCCTGGAGCGGATTGCAAAGTTCAAAGTGCCGCGCTACATCGAGTACGTGACGGAATTTCCAAAGAGCGCCAGCGAAAAGATCCAGAAGAACGTGCTGATCAGCCATAAAGCCGACCTGACAGAAAATTGTTACGATCGCTTTGCAGACAAGCAGGGGCGGGCCTGAGGCCCGCCCCGTCGCCTCCCCCTTCTTGGGGGAGCTGCCTGGCCCGTCGGAATTCAAGCCGCAATTTGGAGTCCTCTATCGCCTGACGCACGGCGTCGAGGACATCGCTCGACGCATCGACCGCGTCCGGCTGGGTGCAGCGGCCAGCGTCGCCGCCACCACCAACGGAAGCCTCTACTTCGACGCCTTCGAGCCGCGCCGCCAGATCTAGGTCGGCCCGACGCCGGGCGGCACCCTTTCCACCAACATCGCGTACACCCACGATCCGCTTCGCGCAGCACCCGCGATGCGCAGCGGAATGGCGGACTGTCCGACCTCGGCATTCCATGGTCCAAACACCTACAATTTAGCGTACAATGGCCTCGGGGATCGACTGAGGCGTTGCGAAGCGTCCCGAGCGCAACGAGAGAAACCGTGATTGGGGCGGCCATCATCTACGCCCTCGACCTTCCCGCCGGCCTGACGCAGGTGCTGGCGGACGAGACGAAAGCCTGCCTGCATGGCAGCGGCCGGGTTGGTGAGGAGCAGGCTGGCGGTGAAGCCGTTCGCCGAGGTGCATTTGGCGATCAATGAAGGATGGAGACAAAGGTTTCGAGACAGCCGCAACCAGTTCAGACCTTGTGAGGCGAAGAGGAAAAGCCGTTATGTATCGAGAGGGAGGTAGCAGGAATGCGCCGAATGGAGATTGGCGTGGTGAGCGGCAGCCTGCTGCTGCCTGCGGGAATCTTCCTGGCTTCCACCGGGCTGGTGTCTGATACGCTGGGACTCAGCGAGTTCGTCTACCACAAGTACACGGGCTACGTTGCGGCCGGCCTTGGGGCATTGCATCTATACGGCCACTGGCCGCAATTGAGGGGCTATTGGCAGAGGAAACTGGGCCGCGGGCGGTCCGCTCCCCCTCAGCGTCGGTCGGCCGCACTCCAGCCGAAGCAGGATGAAGCGAAACAGGAGTCCCCCGCCCCCGTCGGCGGCGTTCTGCACGGCCCCGTGGGCGAAACGCCATCGCACATGAGACGTCGCCACTTCCTGAAACTGCTTGCCAGCGGAAGCGCGGGCTTCCTGCTCGGCTGGCTGATCCGCCCACCCGATGAACCCGCTCCGCTTGAGGAGCAGGACTTGGGCCTCGTCTACCACCGTTGGAGCTCGCCAGGATATGCCGGTGCGCTGAGCGGCTTGCTCAACTGGGGACGACAGCCACCGCCATACAAGGATTACGCCTGGGCCAAACGCCTTCCGCTGCCGGCGGTGACACCTCCCTCCGGGATGTCGCTGGTAGAAGCCGTGACGCGGCGGCGCTCGCTGCGCGACTATGCCGCCCGGCCCTTCACCCTGTCCGAATTGTCCTGGCTATTGCACTGTGCCTCCGGTCTGACCGCGTCGGCTGCCGGCCTGCGGGCTGCGCCATCGGCCGGCGCCCTGTACCCTATCGAAACCTATGTGGTCGCGCACCGCGTTGAGGGGTTGTCTCCAGGCCTGTATCACTACGCGCCCGCTGAGCATGTGGTGGAACAGCTGCAAAGCGGCGACCTGCGCGCTGAAGTGGTGCAGGCTGGGCTGGGGCAGGAATTTCTTGCCCAGGCCAGCGCCGTCTTCGTGCTTACCGCCATCTTCCAGCGCCTTCGTTGGCGCTACCGCCAGCGGACTTACCGCTATGCCTTGCTGGAGGCTGGCCACATCGGCCAGAATATCTACCTGGCGGCCGAGGCCGCCGGAATGGGCGCCTGCGCCGTGGGTGCCTACTCCGACACCGAGATCAATCGCCTGATCGGCATAGATGGCGAGCATGAAGCCACCTTGTATCTTCTCGCCGTCGGGCCACGCTGATGGATTGAGCCTCTGGGCATGCGGTCGGCTGTCTTCGCCGATTGGTGTTCATGATCGACCAGTCGCTCAGGATCAGGCAGTTCCTTGGCCAGCGCAGTGATCCTGGCTGCAACGGAGCGCATCGCCCCGATCTCGCCCGGGCAAGCAGCTGGTGGGCGCTGCTCGGCTCGAGGCGGTTGGAAGACACGGTAGTTGCGTACCGTCAGGCATGAGCGACCTGCGGCAGCGGAAGAGGCCCGGCTGAATGAAGAGGCGGGTTTGTATCGCCATAGGAGTGATGGGATTCAGCGGACTGGTTGCTGAGATCCTTCTTCTGAGGGAACTCCTGATCGTCTTCTCCGGCAACGAACTTAGCATCGGCATTGTTCTCGCCAACTGGCTGATTCTCGAGGCTCTTGGGTGTTTCTTTCCCGGCCGGTTGGCTGAGAAACCCAAGAACAGGCTCGAGGCATACGCGGTTCTCACAGTTCTCTTTTCCTTGTCTTTGATCGCCGCAGTCTTCCTGACTCGCGTCCTGAAAAGCGCATTGGGGATTTCCATTGGTGAACGCCTTGGGCTTGTCCCCATGTTTTGTTCCTCTCTTGTCATCCTTCTACCGGTAAGCATGTTTCACGGCGCCTTGTTTACGTTTAGTTGCCGGATCTATTCCATGGTCTCTGCACGGGATTCCTCTTCGGCCGGCAGGGTCTATGTGTACGAGACAGTCGGCACAGTGCTCGGTGGAATTGCAGCCACCTATCTCTTTGTGCCTTATCTGACTGCTGTTCAGGTCTCTGTTGGACTCGCCATGCTGAACGTGATCATTTGCCTTGTGTTGCTTGCCCCGTATTGGAAGACTGGACGGTTTCAACTAGGTGTGCTACTCGGCCTGAGTGTGTTGATGGCATGCCTCGGCTGTGTGCTATTCGGCAATCAGGCGGACCGACTGCACCTCCATTCAATCCAGGTGCAATGGAAGAACCTCAGGATTGTCCACTACCAGAACTCCCCATACGGCAACATCTCTGTTGTCGAAAACGAGGGACAGTACATCTTCTTCCAGGACGGGATCGCCAGTCTCATAACGCCTGTCCCGGATGTCATCTCTATTGAGGAATTTGTACATCTGCCGCTTCTTGCCCACCCAGACCCCGCAAGGGTCCTGATCTTGAGTGGTGGGGCAGGGGGCGTGATCAACGAGGTGCTGAAACATCCATCCATAGAAACCATTGAATATGCGGAGCTCGACCCGCTGCTTCTTGCTCTGCTAAGAAGGTTTTCCACGCCGCTGACAGAATTGGAATTGACTGACGAAAGAGTGAAGCTACGTCATGTAGACGGCCGTCTGCTGCTCAGGGGCACCCCGAATACCTATGACCTGATCTTCGTCGGTGTGGAGCCGTCGAATCTGCAGACAAACAGATTCTTCACAAGGGAGTTCTTCTCCCTTGCGAAGAACAGGCTGAACGAAGGAGGCGTGCTTGTCCTTGGTGTGCCCGGTTCTCTGACCCTCTTGAATCACGAATTGAAAGACCTGAATAGCTGTGTCTTTCACACTCTGGACAGTGTCTTCTCTCATATTCGGGTGATTCCTGGCGATGACAGGAACATCTTCCTGGCGTCAGAGTCGCCGGACGCTGCAGCCCTTGACAAGGCACAGATCACAGGGAGATTGAGCGAGCGTGGGATCGCAGCAAGCGTGATGATTCCCTGGCATATCGAGAGCAAGTTGCATGACGGCTGGCAGGATTGGTTTGCGCACTTCATTCGAGGGAGTAGTCAGGAAATCAATCGTGATTTGCGGCCAGTGGGGCTGTTCTACAGCATCGCACATTGGCATGCCGTGTTTGCGCCTTCCTTCGGCCGCCTATTCAGGCAATTGGAGCGCATAAGCCTGGGGGTGTTTCTTGCTGTGTTCATCCCCGTGCTAGTCGTGTACTTCTTCCAACGGTCCAGAGGCAAGGGGGTCTTCCCGGCAAGCATCTCTTTCTCCATTCTCACAACCGGCTTTGCCGGAATGATGTTTGACCTGGTGTTGATCTTCGCGTTCCAATCAATCTATGGATATGTATTCTCGTGGATTGGGCTTCTTGTCGCATCTTTCATGGCAGGCGCAGCTTGTGGAGCAATGCTCATGACGGCGCTCTTGACGCGAACGCAAGACGGCTGGAAGCTCTTCATTGCGACCGAACTGGCAGTCGTATGTCTTTCTGTTGGGTTACCTCTCGTCGTCCTGGCCGCGAATGCAGTTGCGGGCAGCCTGAGTGCATTCCTGCTCCTGACCTTGTTCTTGCTGATTGCTTTGATCTGCGGGTTTCTGACGGGCTCCCAATTCCCTCTGGCCAACAAGCTGTACCTGAAGAATGGCGCGAGTCTGACGCGGACGGGGGGGCTGCTCTATGCTTCCGACCTGCTGGGCGGATGGTTAGGAGGGATTGGCGGCGGCGTTGTGCTTCTACCAGTGCTTGGTCTCACCGGGAGCTGCGCGATTGTGGGGTTGGGCAAGCTGGCGAGTCTGATCGTCTTTGCTACGCAACCGAAACCGATGTCTGTGAGGAGGTAAGGGAAATGGATGAGTCTCTCCTTGCAAAGTTCACGCGAAGGGATTTCCTGAGGAGCACGGCGAAATTCTGTTTCCTGGTTGGGGTGTCATCCTTCTTGCCCGGCTGTGTCAGGGCGGCGCCGCCAAGCCTTGAAACGGAGGCAGAGATGGGGCCGCCGAGCGATGAGGGTGAGATGGCGACAGAGGTCGCGACTCCTGCGACGCCCGCCGCCGAGTTTGAACCGGCCTATCTGAGACTCCACAGATCCGGTGAACTCCGGAAGCGGGCAGAGGAACTCTGGGCCATTATGGAAAGATGCGAGCTCTGCCCGAGACGATGTGGGGTGAATCGGCTCGAGGGAGTTGGCGGCTTCTGTCGGGCCCCCGGTGCTGAGCTGGTCATTTCGGCATTGCATCCACACTTTGGCGAGGAAAGGCCGCTGGTTGGAGGAGGAGGCTCGGGGACAATCTTCCTGACTCACTGCAATCTGCGTTGCGTCTTCTGCCAGAATTGGGAGATCTCGCAGGATTCCATGGAAGATAGCGTTGATTCAGGCAGTGAGGAGAATTCAGTGTACCATTGTGTTTCAATTTCAGCTGCTTGGCTT
>CAZNRD010000027.1:0-42209 GCA_964575425.1 uncultured Anaerolineaceae bacterium
GGTCCGCAGCCCACTCGACCAACTCCAACCCTCCACTCTCCTGGCACCCGCCCCATCAACGAAAAACGACCTGCCTCTGCGGCAGGTCGCATTCGGGCCCCATCGGCCGGTCGGTCTCTCAGGTGGCGAGGGTGAGATTTGAACTCACAACCAAGGGCTTATGAGTCCCCTGCTCTGCCATTGAGCTACCTCGCCCTCCAGCGAACGACCTATGGCACTTCACCATAGGTCGTCAGCTTCTCATCCAGGTAGCGGGGGCAGGATTTGAACCTGCGACCTTCAGGTTATGAGCCTGACGAGCTGCCACTGCTCCACCCCGCAGCGTCAACTGCATTATACCTCTCCGCTCCAACTGTGGTCAAGGAATCAGCCGCCGAACAGCAGCGCCCACCACACTTCCCAATTCGCTGGCAGCGGCGGGGGCGGCATCGGCGTGGGCCATGGCGTCGGCTCGCCTCCGGCAGCCGGGAGCGGCACAACCAGATGCTCGCCCGGAAGCACCATCTTCGCCTCCCGCCGCGCCCACTGTTCCACGAGCGCCCCGCTCGTCGCCGCCGCAATTTGCGTCTCGAGCCGCGACCGCTCCGCCTCCAGCGAGGCCACCTGCGTCTGCGCCAGGCGCGCCTCACGCTCCAGCCGCCGCGCGTTCGCCATCCGCCGGTTTAGATCCCCCAGAATCAGAACGCCGGCCACAACCGCCACGACGATCCACAGCGTCGGCATCACGCCCGGCTTCAGAGGCTCACCCTCCACGCCCATCCGCCCTCACTTCCGCCAATCCCTTCACCCAAACCATACTACCAAAGGTGCTCAAACCATGCCAGATGCCGGCTCGCCCTCCCCCAAAACGCAGCAGCCCCTCCCGGGGCTGCCTGTGCCGAAGGTGGGATTTGAACCCACATGAGCTTACGCTCACTGCGCCCTGAACGCAGCGCGTCTGCCAATTCCGCCACTTCGGCGCACTGGCAATTCTAACGCAACCACGCGCCCCGTCAAGGTCGAGATCCCACCCGGCCCAAGCCTCGCAACTCGCTGCCCCTCCAAACCTCCCGCACCTTCGAAGGAATGTGGGCGGAGCGCTGCTGCCTCTCCTCATGCAAAACGCCCCTCGCTTTCCCGCCCCCGCTGGCTACCCCCGCGGCCCTCCCCCTCAGAAAAGCCTAAGCTGCCGCACCACCCCTCGCCCACTCAGCAGGATGAACGGCGCCGCCCGATCGACGGCCACCCCCAGCGCCCGCAGGTCCGAAATCTCCCGCAGCGGCCCCTCACGCCGCGCGTTCACGATTGCATCCGCAGCACGCGGCCCAATCCCGGGCACCCGCAGCAGTGACCCCCTCTCGGCACGATTCACCTCCACCGGCGCATCCACCAGCCGCGCTCGCGCGTACGCAAGCTTCGGATCCTCTCCAAGCGGCAGCCGCCCATCAGGACCAAACGGGAGGTCCTCCACATCAAAGCCATAGCTCCGGAGCAGGAACGAAGCCTGGTACAGCCGATGCTGCCTCAGTGGCTCCTCCGCCGGATGCCCCTCGAGCGGGGTCCCCGCCACCGGCGTGAACGCCATGAAGTAGCACCTCGCCAGGCTTAGCTGCCGCGTCAGCCACGCAGCGGTGCTTAGAATCTCAAGGTCGCTCTCTCCCGCCGGACCAACGACAAACTGGGTCGTGCTCGAAGGCCAGGCGTCCTTTCGGTATCGCCCCGGCGGCACCTCCCGCCGCGCCTGTTCCGCCCAGCGCAGCGGCTCCACCAGCTCCTCACGCCAGTCCTTGCCTGGCGCTAGGCGCTGGAGCCTCTCCGGCGTCGGCGCCTCCAGGTTCACGCTTACCCGATCCGCCAGCTGCATCGCCCGCAGCACCTGTCCCTGCTCAGCCCCAGGCATGATCTTCAGATGCACATATCCCCGAAACCCTTCGCGCCGGATGATCTCCACGGTCTCGATCAGCCTGTTCTGCGTGTTGACCCCGCCGCCGATCACGCCGCTGGTCAGAAACAGGCCATCGACCAGCCGTGCTCGATTCATCGTCAGAAACGCCCGCGCCAGTTCCTCGGGCTTGAAAGCCACCCGGCGGCAATCCAGCCCCGAGCGAAAGCCGCAGTACAGGCAATTCCGCTCACAAGCCGTGCCCAGCATCACTTTCAAGAGCGGCACCTGCCGCCCACCCGGCGCACGCACCAGCGCGATCGGGAGGTCCTTGCCCCCGACCTGCATTGCTGCCGGCGGACCCTCGGGACCGTACTTCGCCCGCAGCTCGCGGACACCATACCCGAGCCTCCGATCCCCGCACGCACGAGGCGGATCCCCCGCAGCCTCGACCTCACAGGCCCACGCGGCCAGTTCCAGCTTCTGCAGAACTTCCACGTATATAGCATAGCACAGATGTTCTCACCGCGCAATCTCTAGCCCAGACACTCCCACGACCTACGCATACAAACAGACAGGCGGCCGTCGCCGCCCGGTCCACTCCATTTGATGCAAGCACACCGTCAGTTACGGGCGATCTGCTTCTCCGCCTCATCCAGCTTCAGGCCGATCACCTTGCTCGCCGAGTCCTTTCCCATCGTCACACCATACACAACCTCCGCCGCCTGCACGGTTTCGCGATTGTGTGTGATGACGAGGAACTGCGTGTTCTCGCTCAGGTCCCTCAACATGTCCCGGAAGCGCGCCACATTGACCTCGTCGAGCATGGCGTCCACCTCGTCCAGGACACAGATCGGCGTGGGGGAGACTCGCAGCAGGGCAAAGACCAGGGCACATGCCGTCAGGCTGCGCTCCCCTCCGGAGAGCATGGCCAGCCCCTGCTCGCGCCGCCCCGGCAGTCTCGCTTCGATGTCGATGCCGGTGTTCGTCAGGTCGTCCGGGTCGGTCATGCGCAGGCGCGCCACGCCGCCGCCAAACAACCGCGTGAACGCCTCGCGGAATGCCACCGCCACCGCGTCGAACGTCTTACGAAACTCACGCTCCATGAGAAGATCGAGCTCGGCGATCACTTCTTCCAGCTGCGACTCGGCGCGGCGGAGGTCATCCACATGCGTTGTGAGGAACTCCACCCTCTCCTTGACCTCGACGTACTCCCTCTGCGCCTCGGGGTTGATCGCTCCCATCCGGCGCAGCTGGGCCCGCAGCCGATCGACCTGCGTCTCCACCTCGGACGGCAGGCTCTCCACAACCGGCAGTCTTTCCACCAGTCCCTCGAGCGGCAGCGGAGCCTGCACCGTGGTGCTCTCGTCAAAATCGAAGGCCACCAGGCCGAAGTCATCCTCGATGCGGCGCTTGAGGCTGTTCATCTCCTCCTGCCGCCGCGCCAGGTCGATCTGCGCCTGAGCCTGGACCCGCTCCGCCTCTTGCGCCTCGAGGCGCGCCTGGTTCCACGCGGCCTCCAGTTCCGAGCGATCCTTCTCCGCCTCGGCCAGTGCACTCTCCAGGGGTTCGGCGCGGTCTCGCAGCTGCGACAGCTGCTCATCCAGGCCGCGCAGCCCCGCTTCCGTCTCCTCAACTTCCGCCTTCAACCGATTGGACTCGGCTGCCCCGGCCTCAAGACGCGCTCGGCGGCCTGCCAGGTCCTTCTCGATCATGACCAGGCGCTCCGCAAGATCGGACTCGCGCGCCTGGGCATCCTCCAGCGCCTGGCGCGCCGCCTCTAGCCGCGCCCGCACCTGCGCGGCGTGGAACTCTGCGCCCCCCTCTTCCACCGCGGCCACCGCGCGACTGGCCGCCTGCAACTCGGCTTCCCACCACCCTCGCTCTTCCTCAAATCCGACTTCGAAGTCCGCGGCGCTCTCTCCCATCGACGCAACCGCCTCTGCCTCCGCCCGGGCCGCCTCACGCTGAGCGCGCAGAGCCTTCACCTGCGCCTCCGCCCCCTCGTGCCTCGCCTCCGCCGCTGCTCTCTCGGACTCGGGTGCACGCTCAGCATCCATCGCGAGGCGTAGCGCCTGCTCGGCTTCTCGCCAATGGTTCCTCTCCCGCTCCAGCGATGCGACCGCGTTATCCCTTTCACCCTCGGCTGCCGCGATCTCCTCCACCACTCGCGACAACTCAGCTTCCGCCTGGGACCGTGCAGCAGCGCCGCTCATTCTCCTGCGGCGCGCCCGGCCTGCCACCACCCAGCCGGCAGGGTGGAACACCTCACCCGCCAAAGTCACAACCCGGCCATCCTCCGGCAGCCCGTCCAGGAGACGCCTCGCCAATTGTCGGTCGCGCACTACGAGCGTTCGCCCCAACAGCAGCCTCATGACCGGCCGCAGCTCGTTGGGGCATCGAACCAAGTCGGCCGCGTTTCCAAGGCAGTCCACCGTCTGCGAGGAAAGCGCCTCCGGCGGCGGGCGAAGGGCCTGCGCCGGCAGCAGGGCCGCCCGACCCTCGCCCATCCCTCCGTCGAGCCGCGAGAGGGCGGCCAGCACGTCGTCCGCCGTGCGCACCGTCAACGCATCGGAGAAGTCGCCCAGCGCGGCATCGATCGCCGCCTCCACCTCAGGCGAAATCGTTATCTGCTCTCGCAGCCGGCCCAGGAACCCCGTGACTTCGCCCCGCTCCGCAGCGCGTATCAGCTCGGTCAACGGACTCTCCGCCTCCGAAGCATCGCGCCCCAGGAACTCCAGCCGCGCCTCGAAACCGGCGCGGCGCGACCGCAGGTCGGCCAGGTGGGCATCGAGGCGCGCCACCTCCGCCTCGGCCCGCGCCACGCGCTCGCGCGCGTCCGCCTGCGCTTCTGCCGCTACCTCACACCTGGCCTGTGCTGTCCGGCGTGCTTCATCCGCCGCTGCAAGACGTCCTTGAGCCTGCTCCAATGCCTGCTCGGCCGAACGCAGCTCGGCGCTCGCACCCTCGAGCCTGGTCATGATTTCGGCCCGTCGCGCGCTCAACTCCGACCGACGTGCCTCCCACGCAGCCCGGCGCCCGGCCACCGCCTCAAGAGCTCGTGTCGCCTCCCGCAGCCGCGCCAGCGCGCCTTCCTTGCCCTCTCCCGAGGCAAGGACGCGCCGCTGCTCCTCCTCGGCGGCTGCCAGCGCCGGCCGCCGTACTTCGACTTCCCTGCGCGCTTCTGCCACCCGCTCGATCAGGCGGGAGCGCGCCTGCTCGAGGTCGCTCATCTCCAGGCGGGTCACCCGTTCCTGCTCGATCAGCCAGCGCAGCCGCTCGTGTGCAACGGCTGCCCGCGTGCTCAGCTGCTCCCGCTGAGCCTGCAGCGTCGCAGTCTGCTGGACGAGGCGATGCAGTTCTGCCCGCTGGCTGTCGATGCGGGCGCGCGTCGAAGTGAGCTGCCCCTCGGCCGCAGCCACCCCCTGCCGCAGCATGTCCCGTCGCCTCACGAGGCGCTCGGCCTCCGCGCGCGCCAGGGCGACCATAGACAACATGCGATGCCAGTGGTATCCGTACCAGGTCCGCAGCGCGGACTCGAGGTCCTTCTTCACCTGGTCGTAGTCGCGGGCGCGCTGTGCCTGACGCTCAAGGCTGCGCAGCCTCGGCCGCAGTTCGGCCAGGATGTCTTGCACGCGCTCAAGGTTGTGGCGAGTCGCTTCCAGGCGGCGCAGCGCCTCCTCGCGCCGGCTGCGGTACAGGCCGATGCCCGCCGCCTCCTCGAACAACTTGCGCCGCTCCTCCGCCTTGAGCGAGAGCGCCGCATCCACCAGCCCCTGGCCAATGATGGTGTAGGTGCGCTGCGCCAGCCCCACCTGGGCCAGCAGCTCAGCCACCTCACGCAGCCGCACGCGCTGACCGTTGATCAGGTACTCGTTCGTTCCGTCGCGGTAAGCGCGGCGGCTGATGCTCACTTCGGCGAAGTCGATCGGCAGCCAGCCGGTGTTGTTGTCGAAGGTGATGGTGGCCATGGCCATGCTGGCGCGCGGCCTCGCCTCCGAGCCGGAGAAGATCATGTCCTCGGTCTTCTTGCCGCGAAGGAGCGCGTACGACTGCTCGCCCAGCACCCAGCGGATGGCATCGGCGATGTTCGACTTGCCCGAGCCATTCGGGCCGACGATGGCGGTGATCGTCCGGCCGAACTCGAAGACCGTGCGGCTGGCGAAGGTCTTGTATCCCTGCAGCTCGAGGGACTTGAGGGGAGAGGCGGGGCGGGCTACGGCGTCCACTCGACCATCTCACGCCGCCTGCTGCGCTTTGGCCAGCGCGTCCGCCGCCGCCCGCTGCGCCGCGGCTTGCTTGCTGCGCCCCACGCCGCGGCCGCGCAGAGTCTCGCCCACTGTCACCTCCACCACGAACTCGCGCGCGTGGTCGGGGCCGCGCGCCTCGACGGTCCGGTAGCGTGGCGTCTCGCCGAGCGCGGCCTGGGCCCACACCTGAAGCTGGCTGCGGGCGTCGAGCAGGGCCTCGTCATCAAGCAGGACGTCGGTGGCCTGCGCCAGGCGCGGTTCCATGAAGGCCCTCACTGCCTCCAGCCCGGCGTCCAGGTACAGCGCGCCCAGGAGGGCCTCGAAGGCACCGCAGAGGAGTGCCGGCCGCTCGCGTCCGCCGGAGGCTTCTTCCCCACGTCCGAGGCGCAGCGCTTCGCCCAATCCGATCTCGCGGGCAAACTCGGCGAGCTGATCGGTGCGCACGAGCGCTGAGCGCATCCGCGTCAGCTGGCCCTCGTCGGTCTCGGGAAACCGGTTGTAGAGCCATGCCCCGCTCAGGAAGTCGAGTGCGGCATCGCCCAGGAACTCCAGGCGTTCGTTGTCTTCCAGCGTCTCGGGATGCTCGTTCACGTACGACCGATGCGTGAGAGCGCGACGCAGCAGCCCCAGGTCGCGAAACGCCAGCCCTGCTCGATGGGCGAACTCCTCAACGGAAATCATCGTCTCCTGTCGAACTCGGGGGACGCCGTCAACCCAGTACCCCTGGGTTCGCCGCGTCCCTCCAGTTCCATTTCGAGAAGCCGAGGACTATTCTAGTCGGAAAACTGGCGAAAGACCAGCACCGCGTTGTGCCCGCCGAATCCGAAGGCATTGCTCATCGCCACCCGCACCCGTGCCCGCCTCGGCTCGTTGGGCACGTAGTCCAGATCGCATTCCGGGTCCGGGGTGTGGTAGTGGATCGTCGGCGGGAGAATCCCTTCCCGGATGGCCTGGATGCAAAAGATGGCTTCCAGCGCTCCGGTGGCGCCCATCATGTGGCCGGTCATCGACTTCGTGGAAGAGACCGGCACGTGGTAGGCGTGTTCGCCAAACGCGCGCTTGATGGCACGCGTCTCGGCGATGTCGTTCAGCAGCGTCCCCGTCCCGTGGGCGTTGAGGTAGTCGACATCGGCCGGCGCCAACCCGGCGTCGCGCAGCGCTGCCTCCATGGCCGCAGCCCCGACTGCGCCGTCTTCGGCAGGGGCAGTGATGTGGTAGGCATCGGCCGTCGCCGCATATCCTGCCAGTTCCGCCAGGATCGGCGCGCTGCGCCCACGCGCGTGTTCCAGGCTCTCCAGCACAAGCAGGGCTGCTCCCTCGGCCATCACCAGGCCATCGCGATCTCGATCGAAGGGAGAGGGCGTGCAGCTGTAGTCTTCGCTGCGGCGCGAGAGCGCTCCCAGTCGGTCAAAGGCGCTGACGCCGATGCGCGTGATGGAAGCCTCGCTGCCTCCAGCGATGGCCACATCCACAATGCCGGCGCGGATCAGCACCGCCGCCTGGCCGATGGCGTCGGCGGCGGCAGCGCAGGCCGATGCCACCGAGAAGCAGGGCCCCCTGGCTCCGAGATCGATCGCCACCATGCCGGCAGCTCCGTTTGCCATCAGCATCGGGATGGCGAAGGGGCTGATGCGACGCGGCCCCTCGGTGATCATGGTCACCACCGCCTCCTGCACAGTGGCAATGCCGCCGATGGCGGAGGAGATGATCACGGCAACACGCTGGGGCTCCTCACTGCTCATCTCGAGTTTGGCCTGGGCCGTCGCCTCCTGCACCGCCGCGGTGGCGAACTGCTCAAACCGATCTCGCCGCCTCGCCTCGCGCGCCTCCATCGAGCGCGTCGGGTCGAAGTCCTTCACCTCGCAGGCAATCTGCACCTGCAGGTCGGAGGCATCGAACAGCGTGATGCGGC
The DNA here is from genome assembly GCA_964575425.1 of uncultured Anaerolineaceae bacterium. GTDB lineage: Bacteria > Chloroflexota > Anaerolineae > Anaerolineales > E44-bin32 > DATEAV01. The sequence continues at coordinate 8,024 of CAZNRD010000027.1, forward strand.
CTACGCCCGAGATCCCGCGAATCGCGTTCTCCCAGGTCTCGGCGACAGTCAGCCCCAGCGGATTGACCGTTCCCATGCCCGTGACGACCACTCGCCTGTTCATCTGCCTCCTGTCTCCCGCGCCACGCCGCCTCGTGCACGCGCAGCTGTCTTGTAGCCAGAACCGGTCAGGACAGCCACCACCGGGTCTCGCAACGCGTCGAGCTTTTCTAGCAGCGCCGGATGGACAACAGCCGATGTGGGCTCTACGTAGAACCCCTGACGCGCGAGGGCGTCGCGGCCCTCGACAATCGCCCGCTCCTCGACCGCGACCAACATTCCCCCCGTGTTCTCCACTGCTGCCAGCACGCAGTCCCCGCGCAGCGGTCTCAGGATGCGGATGCCCTCGGCCATCGTCTGCCCCTCGCTCACCGATCGCAGTCCATCGGCCCCGCCCACATGCACGGCCCACAGCGGCGCGCACGCCAGGGCCTGGACTCCGACCAGCATCGGCATTCGCCCCACCTTGCCTGCAGCCCGCAGCGCCTCAAAGCCTCGCTGCAGTCCGAGCACAAGGGAGCCTTGCCCCACCGGCATCACTACCGCACCGGGCGCCTCCCCCAACTGCTCCACCAGCTCGAACGCCACCGTCGCCATGCCCGCAAGGACGTGAGGCAGGAAGGCGTGGCTGGCATAGACGACGTCGCCCTGCACCTCCTGCAGCACCGCCTCGCCCACGGCCGATCTCGCTCCATCCACGCGCACCACCTCCGCGCCCAGCGCCTCCATCTGCGCCACCTTCGGTCCTGAGGCCTGGGCAGGTGTGAAGATGCGGGCACGGATGCCGGCACGGGCGCAATAGGCAGCCAGAGCGGCACCGGCGTTGCCGGAGCTATCTTCGACAACGGCTCCAACACGCGCCGCGGCCAGCGCACTCACCAAGACAGCCGCGCCGCGGTCTTTGAACGAGCCCGTGGGATTCAGCTGTTCGCACTTGAAGTAGACGGGCTTGCCCTTAACCTCGCCGCGCACCAGGGGCGTGCCGCCCTCCCCCAGACTTACCCATGGCCCGCCGGGAGGCAAGGGAAGGCTACAGCGAAAGCGCGCAAGCCCGCGCCGCGGAGCGCCGTCCTCCGGCGCGTAGATCAGAGGCGAGACGAAGTCGTACAGCCCGCCGCAGACAGGGCAGCGAAAGGGGAAACCCTCCGAAGCATACGGGCGAGAGCAGTTGCTGCAGACGAAGGGCCTGGTCGGATCGGGTGTGGGCCGAGCCGTCATCCCTGACGGTCCCTCTCGCCCGGATGGTAGCTGCCTTCCACCCAGCGCTCGCCGCCCGGACCGACTTCCCTCTTCCAGATAGGAACGATCTCCTTCAGCCGATCGATGCCGTAGCGCGCCGCTTCAAAGACGCCGCTGTCGCGATGGGCAGCGCTGGCGGCCACCACCACGCTGGGCGCGCCAGCCTCCACACGCCCGACTCGCTGTAGGATGACAATGCCCTCGAGCGCAGGCCAGCGCTGCCGCATCTCCTCCGCCACCTGCGCTAGCTTCTCCTGCGCCATCGGCCCAAATGCTTCATATTCGAGGTAGTCCGTGTCGTCCATCTCGACGCGTTGTGTGCGCGCTCGAACGACGCCGGTGAACACGCAGGCCGCGCCCGTCGTCGGCCCCACCAGAGACTGCACCACCTCGTTGAGATCCAGCGGCTTCTCCGTCAGCTCTAGGCGCGTCGAACCCCCGCTCACCGGCGGGAAGAAGGCGATCTCGTCGCCATCGCGCAGCACATCCTCCGGCCTGGCGAATTCGCGGTTCACGGCCGCCACCGCGGACTCCAGCGGCGCTGCCAGTTCAGGGCGGCGCTGCCTCAGCCGCGCCCGGGCCTGCGCCACCGTGGCTGCCTCGGACAGCTCCAGCGTCTCTTCGCGCACGCCGGCGCGGACGCGCAGTGTGGCGAAGTAGAGGACTTTAACCCTCACCCGCTACGCCTCCACCACCACATCGCCACTGAGCCCCCCGTGCTTCTCCACCAGGCGCACGTCCTGCAACCGCGCCTGACGGTCGATGGCTTTGACCATGTCCACCACCGCCAGCCCGGCAACCGCCGCCGCCGTCAGCGCCTCCATCTCGACGCCCGTGCGGCCAACGCTGTGCACTACAGCCTCGATCTCCACGCCCGGAAGCTCGTCGCGGAATTCGAGACGAACCTGCACGTCTGTCAGGGGAATCGGATGGCAGAGCGGGATCAGCTCCCAGGCGCGCTTGGCAGCCATCACCCCGGCCAACTCGGCCGTCGCCCTCAAATCGCCTTTCCTGAGGTCCCCGGCCTGCGCCAGGGACAGGGTCTCGGGCTGGAGGATGACCGAGGCGCGTGCCCTTGCCCAGCGCTCGGACTCGGGCTTGCCACCGACGTCGACCATGCGCACCCTCCCGGCATCGTCGAGGTGTGTGAGGCGCTTGCGGGCCATGGCGACATTATATTCCACTGGTGCGCCGCGCGCGTGAGCGAGACGGGCATGGAGATGGCTTGAGAGCTGCGGGTGGACAGCGCTCAAGGGTCCCATCCTCCCCCGCCGAGAGGCTGTTGAATAACCCCACGCATCTCGGCCATCGCACGGAGACCCTCACCCTCCCCCACCTCCCAGAAGAACCCACCCCATCTCCGCCATTGAGCCCTGGGAGAGCAGCCGCGCCTGCAGGCGGAGAGGACAGGGGGGTGAGGCGGAGGCCGCTCGTCATTGCACGCGTAGCTTGAACGGCATGGAATCGGCAGCCGCGGCTGATGCTTCTCAACACCCTCCGCCGGATTGCTTGCAGGCGGCCAAGGTTGCTGCTATAATCCCCTGGCCTGCCCAAGGGGCAGGCTCACTGTTGCAGTCACGAGGAGACACATATGCCCCCTCTGCCCAAGAGAAAGCACTCCCAGGGCCGCCGCAACCGTCGACGCGCCCACGACGCCATTCCCGCCCCGCATCTGATCACCTGCTCCAACTGCGGCGAGAAGCACCGCCCACATCGGGTGTGCCCCAGCTGCGGCCACTACGCTGGCAAGGAAGTCATCGAGGTCGAGCGGGAGTAGGCGGTCGGCGGCCCTCGCTCGAACCCTGCGCCGATCGGAACCGGATCTGGAGTGACCATGGTCCTCGAGCCCGAGACGACGGCCTTCCTCTTCCCGGGTCAGGGTTCCCAGGTCGTCGGCATGGGCCACGCCCTGGCCGCCCGCGACGCTGAGGCCTCTGCCGTCTTCCGCAAGGCCGACGAGGTGCTCGAAACCACTCTCAGCCAAATCTGCTGGCACGGCCCCTCAGAAGTCCTCAACGACACACACAACACTCAGCCTGCCCTGTTGACACATTCCGTGGCCGTGTTGCGGGCTCTGCAGTCGCGCTTTCCGCGAGTGCAGCCCGCCTGGGTAGCCGGGCATTCTCTGGGCGAGTTCTCCGCTTTGGTGGCGGCGGGCGCCATCACTTTCGTCGAGGCGCTGCGCCTGGTGCGGGCACGCGGGCAAGCGATGAAGGCGGCCGGAGCGCAAAGCCCCGGGGGCATGGCCGCGGTCCTGGGGTTGGAGGCGGAGGTGGTGAGCCGCCTCTGCCGCGAGACCTGTGCCAGCGGCGGTAGTGTCCAGGTGGCCAACGACAACTGCCCGGGCCAGGTGGTCATCTCCGGTGACGAAGCCACGCTGGAGCAGGCCATCGCCCTGCTCGAACGGGCCGGCGCTAGGCGAATCGTGCGCCTCGCCGTCAGCATTGCCGCCCATTCGGCGCTGATGCGGGCCGCCCAGGAAGACTTCAACCGCGCCCTGGATGCAGCTCCGGTCAAGGACCCCGAGATCCCCGTGGTGGGGAATGTCGCCGCTGCGCCTCTGCGGACCGCAGCGGAGATCCGGGCCGACCTCAGCGCACAGCTCACCTCCCCCGTCCGTTGGACCGAAACCATTCGCCGCCTACTCGCCAGCGGCGTGCGCACGTTCCTCGAACTCGGCAGCGGCAGCGTGCTGATCGGATTGCTGCGCCGCATCGAGCCCACGGCCCGGGGAATCGCCCTCGACACCGTGGAGAGCTTCGAGCAGCTGGCGGGCTAGACCGGGCGGCGGACGGCACAAGGAGCGCAGGTCCAATGCGCAAGTTCTTGCTGGCCCTGGTCCTGCTCCTGGCGATCTACTTCTTCCTCTCGCGGTTCGCCGAAGCCCAGCAGGTCGCCGAGACACTGCGCCGCGGCGACTGGCGCTGGCTGCTGGCCGCTGCCCTCCTGCAGATCACCTACACGATCAACGTCGGCGCCCTCTTTCGCGCCATCTACCGCGGGCTCGGCATGGAAGAGAAGATCGAGCGCCTGACGGTGCTGGCGGCAGCGGCGTACTTCGTGAACATTGTGGCGCCGATGGGGGGCATGAGCGGCATGGCGGTGTTCATCGCCGAAGCCAGGCGGCGCGGCCATCCGGTGGGACGCGTCTCCACCGCCGCCGCCCTGGTGGTGCTCTACGACTACGCTGCCTTCCTGCTTGTGCTGGCGCTCGGGTTGATCGTCCTTACCCGCCGACACCAGCTCGAAGCCGCGGAAATCGTCGCCAGCCTCGCTCTCTTCGGCATCGCCGCCGGCATCGCCACCCTGGTCTTCCTCGGGATGCGCTCAGCCGACCATCTCGCCCGGGCCCTGCGCTGGCTGGCCAGTGGGATCAACCGACTGCTGGATCCGTTCCTCCATCGCGACTACCTGAATGTCGCCCGCGCCGACGAGTTCGCCCATGACTCTGCCGAGGGCCTCCAGCTGTTGCGCAGCTCGCGCGGTAACCTCCTGATGCCGCTCGCCCTCGCCATGAGCGGCAAGGCGCTGCTCATTTCCATCCTCTTCATGATCTTCATGGCCTTCAGCCAGCCGTTCTCGGTGGGGACGCTCATCGCCGGCTTCAGCATCGCCTACCTCTTCCTGATCATCTCGCCCACGCCTTCCGGCATCGGCTTCGTCGAAGGCATCCTCACGCTGACGCTGGTCTCGCTGCGCGTGCCGCTGGCGGCTGCCGCAGTGATCGCACTCGCCTATCGGGGCATCACCCTGTGGCTTCCCCTCGGCTATGGTGCTCTCGCCTTCCGCTGGGCCGGCCGCCCCCTGAGCGAGAGCGGCGAATAGCTGCGACCGGCACCTCCCCCACTTGACGCACCGGGGGAACGAAGATAGCATGAGGCAGCAGATGCAGTCCGTGACAACGATAGCTGCCCGATGATAGCCCAAGCGGCCGCCTACCTCACGCTTCCGCCAGGAAGCCTGGCCTACAACCTCGTCCTCCTCACCATGCTTGCGGTCATCATCGTTCTGGCCGGAACGCCAGTGCTGAGGGCCGCCGCTGGTGCTCGCCGCGCCTCCCTGGCTGCATTGGCACTCCTCGTGCTCCGCCTGACTCTGCTCGCCGCGATCCCCCTGGATCTCGAGCGCCTGCCAGGCGGCGCGGCGCCGATCGATACGCTGGGCCACTTTGCTGCCCTCGTCGGGCTTCTCGCCCTGGGTTGGGCGGCGGTCTTCCCGCAGCGCAGCCACGCTGGAGACCTGACGGTCGGCCTCGCCCTCGTCCTGGCCGGCGTCGGCTTGGTGGCCGCGCTGATCGTGCCCACGCTGCCGGTGATTGACCTCACTCCTGCGCAGGTGTGGATTGAGATTGGCTGGGCATCTGCCGGAGTTGTCCTGTCCCTCATCTTGATCCTGTTCGCCTTCATCCGACGCCCACGCGCGTGGGGGCTCATATCGACTGGCCTTCTCCTGTTCCTCGCCGGCTTCGCGGCGCAGGCGTGGCAGCTGATTTCTTCCGGTTCCCCCCAACCTCTCTTCGGTTTCGTCCGGCTGGGGGAGTTCGTCGCCTACCCCCTGCTCGGGCTGGTGTTCGCGCGGTCACTCCCGGCCGCGGCCATCGAGATCAAGCCTCCGCCCGTCTCCCACCCCGAGCCCCGGGAAGCGGAAGAGCCAGAGAAGGCACCCTCAGGAGCATCGCACGTAGCCGAGGTCCTCAGCCTGGTCACGGCTGAGACCAGCTCCGAGCTCGCCCGCGAGGCTGTCCGATCGATCGCGCGCCTCCTGCGCGCCGAGTACACCCTGCTGCTGACGCCGCCAGACGAGAGCGGTCATTTCGCCATTGATGTCGGCTACGACCTGATCAGCGAACAGTACCTGCCGGGCGCCCCACTCGACAGTCAACGCGCCCCGATTATCTACGCCGCCCTCACCCAGCACCGCACTCTGATCCTCCCTGCTCGCAGCCGATCGCCCGACATGCAGGCCATCCAGACAGCCTTGGTGCTCGAGACGACCGGCCCGACCATGCTCGTTCCCATAGTCCTTAATGGCAGGCTGTATGGCGCCATCCTGACGCTCTCGCCCTATGCGCGACACGAATGGTCTGCCGACGACCGCCAGTCCCTGGAGGCGATAGCCCGCACGCTGGCAGCAAGGCTCGAGCAGATGCGCATCGCTCAGGCACGCACCGCCCAGGCCTCGCCCGAGGCACTTGAAGAAGCCGAACGACGCATCCAGGCCCTGATCGAAGAGAACACCCGACTTGCCTCGGAGACGCCGCAGGCGATAGCCACCCCTCGCCCGGAGGACCTGGCGACCCTCCTGGCTATGAATGAGGAGGCGCGCGAGACGATCTCGATCCTCGAGGCCGAGATCGAACGCCTCAAGGCGGCCCAGTCCTATCGCCCCTCAGGAACACAGGAGGAGGTCGAGAACCTCACCCTGAGGCTCGAAAGCGTGCTGCAAGAACTGACGGAGGCGCGCGCTCGCCTGGCTGCGCTCGAGGCCAGCGGCGGTCGGCTGCCGGGGTCCTCAGCAGCCCTCAACGCTGACACGCTCGTGTCCATCGCATGCGACTTCCACCCGCCGATCGACGCTGTCGCTGACTACACCAAGCTTCTCCTCGGCGAATCCGTTGGCACCCTCACCTCCACTCAGCGCCGACTGCTGGATAAGGTCCGCAGCGCCAGCGAGCGACTCCAGGTCCTGCTGCGGGACCTGGTGCAGGTGGCGACCGTCGAGGCCGGCAAGCTCCACCTGACCCTGACCCCTGTCGATCCTGCCGCCTGCCTCGAACACGCCCTCCGCCAGGCCGAGGGGACGCTGCGCGCGCGTCAGGTCACCCTGCGCCTCGACCTGCCAGAAGACCTGCCCTTTGCCCTCGGCGACGCCGGCAGCATCACTCAGGTCATGCTGCACTTGATGCACAACGCTGCCAACGTCTCACCCGAAGGGAGCGAGGTCGTCGCCGCCGTCAAGATCCCGCCCAGCGAACCAGGAGGCTCCCCCAGCTTCCTGACCATCTCCTTCACCGACTCCGGCGACGGCATCCCGCCCGGCGAGATCGGCCGCGTCTTTGAGCGCCTCTCGCCCGAGCAGCGCGCCCGCATCCCAGGGGTCGCCGCCACCGGTGTCAGCCTGGCATTGGTCAAGGCGCTTGTAGAAGCCATGGGCGGCAGGGTCTGGGTAGACAGCGTCGTGGGAGTCGGCAGCACCTTCACTTTCGTGCTGCCCATCGCCGAAGGGAGCGAGCCCACGGCGGCAGCATGACGGGCCGCCCTGCACCCTCACAGCCTCCCCTCATCTGAGATCCCGGCTCCCCTGGCCCCCAGGCTGCCAGTGGTGTTATGATGGGCTGGGTCCGATTCCGCCTTACCGGGAACTTCCCGGCGGTGGCCTGCGTCGTGCATCAGTGAAGCATGCAGCGGTGACGGCAGTTCGGGGATATGAACCGGGGAATGGTGCGGTGCCGGTGTCCGAGCGGGCGATCGTCGCGCCTTCGTGGCAGATGAACCGCCCAATGCGACCGATGAGTCGGATTCTGAGAACCACACTCTCTCTTGCCCTCGGCCTAGCGCTCGGAGCCTGCAACCTCCCCTCCGCCAGCCTTAGGTCGGCAGCCCCTGTGGTGACCGCGCCGCCCGACGCGACGGCCACTTCCACACCCTTCCTGCCGCTCCCTCAGACCCCCACGCCTCTGCCCACCGCGCCCTTCACCGCCACACCGCCTGCCACCGCCACACCGCTGAATCCCTGGGGTGATTTCCCGGGCCCATCAGAGCCCTCGGCCATCGAAATCGCGCGCCCCATGGAGCCCATCCGCTTCCCGGACGGCGTGGTCAACGTCGTCCTGCTGGGCTCGGATCAGCGCCCGTACGAGGGCGGTCACCGGACCGACACCATTATGATCGCCTCGCTCGACCCTCAGGCCCGGACGGTGACGCTGCTCTCAATCCCGCGCGACCTGTACGTCTACATCCCCGGCTGGCGCGTCGACCGCATCAACGTCGCCGACGTGCGCGGCGGCCCCGAACTCGTCAAGGAGACAATCCTCTACAACCTCGGCATCCGCATCGATCGCTGGGCGCGCGTCAACTTCTCTGGCTTTGTGGCCGCCGTCAATGCCCTGGGCGGCGTTGACGTCCAGGTGACAGGCTACCTCTACGACAGGTGCGGGAAGACCTACTACTCATACCGGCCGGGCACCACGGTCCACATGGACGGCTGGACGGCGCTGTGCTATGTCCGCATGCGCAAGGCCAGCGGCGATTTCGACCGCCTGCGGCGCCAGCAGGAAGTCATCCAGGCTATCTTCAACCGCCTCATTTCCCTCGACGGCCTGTCGCGAGTCCCGGATCTGTACGCGCAGTTCAGCCGGCTGGTCCAGACCGATATCACGCTCGACGCCGTCCTCCCGCTTGTTCCCCTGGCCGCCCACGTCAGCACGGACCCCTCCGCCATCCGCCACTATGCCATTGACTCGACCATGACCACAATGTGGCGCGTTCCCTACACCGGTGGATCGGTTCTGCTTCCCAAACGGGATCCCATCCAGAGCATGCTGCGCGGTGCCTTCGAACCATGAAACGCCTGCAGGTCTGTTTGGCGGCTGCGGCGCTGCTTAGCGCGTGCCACAGCCTGCCGACGACTGCGCCGCCCACGCCCCTGGCCCTACCCTCGCCACTGCCACCATCGCCCACGGCGTTCCAGCCCGCCACCCCGACGAGCGTGGCATGCACTCCCTCCCCGGTGCCCACCCACGCCTGGCCTTCTCCGTTCACCTACGGCCTCCCCACTCCTCCCGCCACTCCCATCCCCACTCCGGTCCAGCCCTTCGCCTTCGCCCACGACGCGGTCAACATCCTGCTCGTCGGGACCGATCAGCGCAACAGCGGCGGCGTGCGCACCGACACCCTGGTTCTGCTCTCCATCTACCCCTCAGCCTACGGAGCCGTGCTGCTGTCGATCCCACGCGACCTCTATGTCTACCTCCCCGGCCTGACGATGGAGCGCGTCAATACCGCCTACACCCTGGGCGAGTTACATGGCTATCCCGGCGGAGGGCCGGCGCTGCTGAAGGACACGCTTCTCTATAACCTTGGCCTGCGCGTGGACTACATGGCCAGGGTGGACATGAACGGCTTCCGATCGCTCATTGACCAGCTGGGCGGGGTCGATGTCGCCGTGACCTGCCCATACTCCGACTGGCGGCTGAAGGACCCCGGCCTGCCCGTGGAGCAGCCCGACAACTGGGAGCTGTTCACCGTCTCGCCTGGGATCGTCCACATGGACGGTGACTTCGCCCTCTGGTATGCCCGCGCGCGCTCGAAGTCGTCCGATTTCGACCGGGCGCGCCGCCAGCAAGAGCTGCTGCGAGCCATCTACCGCAGGAGTCTTCGCCTGGGCCTGATCCCGCAGCTACCCGGCCTCTATCGCCAGCTCACGACAATCGTCGATACCGATGTCCCGCTGGACGTGCTGCTCCATCTGGCCTTGCTGGCGCCCTGGATGGATTCGGCCCAGGTCCGCAGCCGGTTCATCGGGCGCGATCTCGTCACGAGCTGGCGCGTGCCACACACCGGCGCTCGGGTCCTCTTGCCGCAGCCTGAGGCCATCCGGCGGTTTCTCGATCGGTCCTTCGAGTTCGAAGCCGCCGGGGGAGACCATCCTGAGGTCTTCGCCGCTGTCGAAGTCATCAACGCTTCAGCGCACGCCGACTGGGGCCAACTGGCGGCGGCTCGCCTGAACTACACCGGCTTCCGCACCCACGTCGCGGCGGGCCGCCGCGCTTCGGGCGAAGCCACCTATGTCGTGGATTACGCGCTTGCAGACGAAGCCCAGCGGAGCCGCCTGCTGCGCTCGCTTGGTCTGGCAGACGACGACGTCCGAATGCAGTCGGACGCCTCCTCTCCGTTCATGTTCACGCTCGTCGTAGGGGACGACTACGATCCGTGCTTCAATCCGACGCGCAACTAGCCTGACGTTGTCGACTCGTGGTCCTGCAACCGGGCGAGATGCTTCTCGACATCGGCTGGGGTCGTCACCTGCCCGGTGCCTCCGAGGGCGAGCGTGGACAGGCCGCCGACGATGTTGCCCCACCGCAGGCACTCACGCAGCGGGCGCGCATCCAGCCAGGCGCGCAGGAAGCCGGCGTTGAAACTGTCGCCTGCACCCGTCGTGTCCACCGGCTCCACAGGAATGGCCGGTTCATGCAGAAGGTGGCCTTCCGCCCAGCCATAGGCCCCGTTTGCCCCGTCTTTAACCACCAGCAGGCGCGCCAGTGCAGCAAGCCTCCGCCCGGCGTTCTCGAGGTCTCGTTCACCCGTCAGCCGTCGGGCCTCGCGCGCGTTCACCAGGAGCAGGTCCACGCTTCTCGCCGCACGGCGGGCGCCGCGTGTCTCCAGCGTGATCGTCTCCGGCGAGTTGCCATCCATGACGATCTTCATGCCTCTGGCGCGCACAACGGGCAGGCCGAGGTCGAGCAGCGGCCCGCAGTAGAAGCCCGGGACATAGAGCGCTCTCGCTCGCACGCGCGAGAGCGCCTTGAAGCCTGCGGGAATCGAGGGGGAGGGGTCGTAGTAGCCCAGGAACGCGCGATCTTCAGGGTAGGAGGCGGCTACGGTCAGGTAGCGTAGGGGCCGATCATGGCGGACGAAGAAGCGGTCCTCCAGACCGTCCTCGCGCGCCTTAATCTGCACAAAGCGGCTGAAGTCGTCGTTCCCAAAATCCGCCGCCCACGCGACCTTCAGCCCCAGGCGGTGCATGGCGACGGCGGCGATGTAGGCTCCGCCGGGGGTCATGGCGAAGCGTGAGGCAACCACCTCCGCCCCCAGCTCGAGGAAGCCTGGCATGCCGGTGAAGATCAAGTCCAGGCAGTAGTCGCCTACGACCAGGACATCCCAGCGCTCAGCCACAATCCGATATCCCTGTCGGGGCCCTCTCGGGACGCGGTGAGCGCTCACGCTGGGTCTGTTGCCGCTCTCTCTCCCATGCTGCCCGCTCGCGCAGCTGAGCGCGCAGCCTGGCGATGTCGCTCGGGATCAGCCACGCAGCCAACGCGTAGAAGGCAGCGCACAGAAGCCAGGCCGTGGTGCAGATCAAGAGTAGCGCCGTCCCTAGGTCTGCCCGAACGGCAATCAACCCCGCCAGCAGCGGCGCTGTAGCAGCGCCAGCGTTCTCGATGAACATGGCAATCGCCAGCGCACTGCTGCGTATCTCGGGCAGCGTGATGTCGTAGACGGACGATAGCGAGTTGGGAGCGGCGAAAGGCATGAAGAAGGCGGTCAGGATCAGGCCTGCGAGAAACAGCCCTTGTTCAACCACCGGCACGTTGAGGGTGAATAGGAGAAGCAAGGCTCCGGCCAAGACCCCGATCGAGGCCACGATCAGGCGGCCCCTCGGGGTGTGCCGGAAGGCCAGGTCGCCCACCGCCCCACCGACAAAGTAGCCCCCCGCCATCACGACGATAGCCGATGACATGCTAATCAGAATCTCACCCTCCGTGTAACCGCGCTCCGACTCGAGGTAGCGAAAGAACCAAAAGGTGATCAGCTGCCACGGAAATACGCCGAAAAAGCCCTGGATGAAAAGCACTACCAACGATGGAATGCGGAATAGCCCCCGCGCGGTATCCCAGTCGAAGCGATAGGCAGGCAAGATCGCCAGCTCCGCCATCTCCGGTTCGCTGCGTCCGCGCTCAGGTTCCCTCACCCCAAAGTAGATGACGAAGGCCAGGAGGATGCCGAGGGATCCGGTCAGGTAGAAGACGTTCCGCCAGCCCAGGGCCCCGCCCACCAGCAAAGCCAGGGTCATGCCCAGCATGTAGCCAAGGGGTCCTGTGACCTGCAGCAAGCCGTAGACCTTGCCCCGGATGCGCGGCACAAAGTAGTCGGCGATCAGGCTGTTGAGGCCGGGGTAGCTCGAGTCGTCAATCCCGGTTGAGCCGCGGCTCAACATGAAGGTGGAGAAGGTGGGTGCCGCGGCGCTCAGCATTGTCGTCGACCCCCACAGGAAGGACGCCAGCGCCAGCAGTCGGGCGCGGGCATAGCGGTCGTACAGGTAGCCCCAGATCGGGTACAGCACGGCACCCACCGCCAGCGCCACGGTGAAGACTGCGCCCATCTGTGCTTCGTCTATCCCAAACGTCTCCATGATGGGCGTCGTCAGGGGACCGATGAGGAATCTGTCCGCCTGGTGTAGCAGCATGAACAGGAAGAACACCGCCAGCACGAACCAGCGATGGCGCGAACGCATTCCCATGGGTCACTTCCCGCCGAACAATGGTGGCTCCCGCGCGGAGATTCCGGCAGGCTCGATGGGGCCCGAGATCGCCCGAGACACAATAGACCGGTCACGCAGGCAATTGGCCGACTGCGCGCGCCTCTTCTCTGCCAGTGGCACGCGCCCATTCAGTCAACCGCTCGGGGCTAATGGACGATTGCCTGCGAAATGACCTGGTGCAGGATTGTCTGACGGCCTCACGACTCTCGACTCCGCAGCTGCCCTCCTTCTCGCTCAGACGGACCAATGACGACTGCGTCGGGGTCAGCTCGCCGCCGCCGGGCTTGCTCGCAGTTCCTGTTCCGCCCGCTGGCGCAGCTGCGCCCGCAGCGATCGGATATCGCTCGGGATGAAGAACAGCGCACCCAGATAGATGACGAAGCACAGCAGCCATGCGGTCACGCAGATGAGCAGGATGGCCGTCTCCAGGTTGGTCGCGTCGGCAATCAGTCCTGCCATGAGGGGAGCCAGCGCCGCGCCACTGTTTTCCACGAAATACTCCAGCGCCAACGTGGTGCTGCGCACCTCGGGTGTCGTCACGTCGTTGATCGTCGAAATCACGTTGGGCGAGGACATCGGCATGAACACGGCCGTCAGGCACATCAAGAGGAAGAACGTGCCGCGCTGATCGATCGGCGTGCGGATGGCCAGGTAGAGGAAGATCGCCCCCAGCAGCACCCCGGCCGACGAAACCAGGATGCGCCCGTTGAGCGTCTTCTTGAACAGGGCATCGCCCGCCATCCCGCCCAGGAAGTAGCCAGCCGCCAGGATCAGGATCACTGGCGCCATGGTGAAGAGAACAGCGTCATTGTCGTAGCCGCGCTCGCGAATCAGATAGCCGAAAAAGAAGAACGTGATCACGTTCCAGGGGAAGACACCGGCGAAGCCCTGGGCGAAGACGAACCACATCGACCGCTTCCGAATGGCCTGCCGGGCTTCGGCCCATGAGAACCGGAACTTCCCCAACTCCTCCACGCCCGCCAACTCCGGCTCGGCCCGGCCGCGCGGCATCTCCTTGACGCCGAAGAAGATCAACACGGCGATCACCAGGCCCAGGGAGCCGGTCAGGATGAAGACCGAGCGCCAGCCGCCGATGAGCGGAGCCACCATAAGCGCCAGGACCATCCCCATCAGGTAACCCAGCGGCTGAGCTACCTGCAGCAGGCCGTAGACGCGGCCGCGCAGCCCGGGGTGGAAGTAGTCAGCCACCAGCGAGTACAAGCCCGGATAGGAGGAGTCGTCGATGCCGGTCGAGGCACGTGTCACCAGGAAGGGCAGATAAGCTCGCGTCAGGGAACTCAGCCAGGTGGTCGAGCCCCAGATGAACGAGGCCAGAGCCAGCAGCTTGGCACGAGCGTACCGGTCGTACAGGTATCCCCAGACCGGGTAGAGGACCGTGGCCACGACCAAAGCCCCGGTATTGATCAGGCCCCACTGAGTGTCCTTGATCTTAAATTCGCCCATGATCGGGACCTGTAGCGAGCCGATCATCAACCGGTCGGTCTGATGCAGCAGCATGAAAAAGAAGAACACAGCGATGACGAACCAGCGATAGGCCGAGGAGGATTTCATGCGTAGCTCCTTGTCTGATCTCCGACGGTCCCGTCAGCCCGGCTGCGAAGCCTGCAACAGTCCTTCCACAATCGGATGGAAGCGTGCGTAGCGGAACGCCTCCCCGTAGGCGGCGCCGATCCGCTGCCCGATTTCTGACGCCTGCGTCTCCAGCGCCCACCGCACCGCTGCCAGGGGATCGCTCACGGCCTCGCCCATCACCGCCCCGAGGTCCAGCCCGGCCAGGCGGGCCTGTCGAATCACGTCCTCCACTAGGAATTCCATCTGGCTGCGGTGCTCCGCCAGGGCGGCGAGCTTGAGCTCCATGGTGGAGCTGATGTCGATCACCTTGTTGGCGCTTGGTGGATGCTCCGAGTAGAAGTACTTCTCCGTCACCCAGTGAGGTTCCAGCCCTTGCTCCAGATGTTCCGGGTGCATCAGGGGTAGCGAGGCAAAGTGGACGGCATCCGATGCCGCCCAGGCCACCGCCCGGTGGTCGGGGTGGGTTTCGTACGGCGCAAACGGATCCTCGGCGATCACGGCCTCGGGACGGCAGCGCCGGATCTGGCGAACGAACTGCTCGCGCAGGAGGCCCGGAGGCAGCGTGTCGAGGCCGAGGTCGGGGTGGCCGAGGAACACCGTCTCCGTCACGCCCAGGACGGCGCTCGCCCGCAGCTGCTCCTCGCGGCGGAGGTGGATGAGCGTCGCGCGATCGTGGCTGAACGAGCCGCAGCCGCCATCGCTCGCCACGACGATGGTGATGCGGGCGCCGTCCGCCGCCATCCTGGCAATCGTGCCGCCGGCGAAGAACTCCGCGTCATCGGGATGCGGTGCGAAGACCAGGACGCTCGTGGCCACAACGACCTCCCCTTGGCCTGGGATCCCCGCCTCAGCCGTGCAGTCGCGGCCGCGGCTGCCGGTGACTCGCCTCCGCCGACGGCTCCTCTCGCAGGAGTGCAATGGCGTGAGGCAGGACAGGAAGGATCACTTCCAGCCCCTGCTTGGCCGCCCTGGGGCTGCCCGGCAGATTCACGATCAGCGTCTTTCCGCGAATCCCAGAGACACCTCGCGACAGCATGGCGTGCAAGGTCTGTTTGCGCCCAGCAGCGCGCATCGCCTCGACCAGCCCGGGTGCGGCCCGATCGATCACCGCAGCCGTCGCCTCTGGCGTCACGTCGCGCGGCGCGACGCCGGTGCCTCCGGTGGTAAGGATCAAGTCGATCGAGCCTGAGTCCGCCCACTCCTTGAGCTGGCGTTCGATCGCCTCTTTGTCGTCCGGGACGACCGCCACCTGCTCAACCTGCCAACCGCAGTCCGTGAGCATGCGCGCGAGCAACGCCCCCGACTCGTCGACGCGTTCGCCGCGAGCGGAGCGATCAGACACTGTCAGCACACGGGCTCTCACTGCAACTCCTTCCCCATCAGGTGCAGGTCCATGACATCCCAGCCCAGCGCACGATAGAAGCCCAGGGCTTCCGGGTTGTCCCTGGTGACGAGCAGGTAGGCCTTGAGGCAGCCCTTGGCCACCAGCCGCTGCTCGAGCTCATGCATCAGGCTTCGCCCCAATCCACAACCCCGGTAGGCAGGCTCAACCGCCAGATGGTAGACCATTCCGCGCCGGCCGTCATAGCCACCCATGACCGCGCCCACGACAACCCCCTCCTCCTCTGCCACCAGGAAGAGGTCGGGGTCGCGCCCGAGCTTCTTGCGGATTTCCTCGGGAGCATCCGAACGGCCGAGGTGGATGCCAGGGCTGGAGCGCACCCAAAGGCCCAGGACAGGATTGAGATCGGTGTCGAAATCGAAGTCGCGGATTCTCATCGGAAGCCCAGGCGTGAGGAAGCGTGGTGCTCCGGGTCTACTCCGCGTCTGCGCCGACCAGACGCTTCCACTCGCCGTGGATACCGTCCTCGGTGACGCCAAAGTACAGGTGGATACCGGAGGTTGTCCTCTGCGCCAGGTCGAGTCGCTCACGCCTGCCCAGGCTTCGCTTCCCCAGGATGCCGAGGTCGCCCTGCCAGGCGATGGGCGCCTTGGCCAGGTCTTGAGGCAGGCGGGCAGACCGGCTGATGGCGTAGTGCCACAGGCGGCGGGCGGAGGACATGGTCACATTCTTGACCACGTTCCCGTTGCGGAGGTCGCGCATGGTGTAGTAGCGCACCCCGTCGCGCTCCTCGAAGCCCACGACCTCGACCCCGGTGCGCGGCGGCGCGACTTCGCCGCCCGGAGCCTCCGCCTCGACATGCTCCGGTTCATGCAACGCCTGCGGCTCGACGGCCGCTGCCGCTCGCTGCCCCCGCAGCACGAGCTGTACGATCTCATCGCGCACCGCCAGGGCGGTGTCGGCCTCCTGCCGCACGTAGATCTTGTTGTCGTCCACGGCGTAGGGGGGGTCATCCCCTCTGGGCACCAGAACTCGGATCACCTTCTTGCCCTGGGTCTCCAGCGTGTCGACTTTGCAGGCGATCGGCGGGCTGATCTTGCCGCGAATCTCCCGTTCCAACTGACGGATGGCCGCCGCCTGGTTCGGGATTCCCACCGGCTCCTTCGACGCATCACTGGTCACGCCGATGAAGAGCGTGCCGCCGTTGGTGTTGGCGAAGGCGCACACGTCGGCGATGATGGCATAGAGCCGACCGCCGCGCGCCGTCATGCTCTCGTGGAAGTCCTGGATAATGCTCGGGCCTTCCTCGCGCGCCTGCTGCACGAAGTCGAAGATCCTTTCCGACGCGGCGACGTGCGGCCGTGTGCGGGCAAAGTCATTGCTCAGGAACAGTTCTTTCAACGCCTCGAAGGAGACCTCGGGCAGGAGGACATCCGTGGCGCGGTCGCCGATGCCCAGGTTTTTCTTGTTGTTCGGATCGGTGCGCAGGCGATGGGCGTCCGAGCCCTGGATGCAGTGCATGCGCCGCGGATACTCCGGCTTCGTGCCGCTGAAGAAAGCCGCCGTCGAACGGCGCCCCTTCTGATCCAGGTCGGTCACCTCCAGGGCGTGCAGGCCGGAGTGCTGAGTGTAGGCAATCTTCGTCTGGCCGCCGAAGGTGAAGCCCCGCATGGCGACGCCGTTCGTTGAGTTGGCATGCGCCGCGATCACCAGGCCGCCGGCCTCCGCGATCCTGCTGTAGGCCATCAGGACGTCGCTGGTGGCACCAACCGTCGATGAGCCGCTGTCGAGGACACTCGCCGGGACATTGAGGGTGAGCAGCAGGTGCTCGATCTCCCGAACCGATTTCTGCGGCGGGAAGATCCCCAGGATGTGGAAACCAAAGGTGGCCGTGAATTCGAATCCCGGCAGCACAAGCACCTTGGCCAGCAACCGGCGGTACTCGGCCAAGCGCGCGCGCTCCTCGGCGTTGATCCGGCCGAGCTGGTCGAGCAGCTCCAGCTGCTGAATCTCCTCGTGCATCTTGCGATAGCCGGCCACGGTGTTGTGGTCGGTGATGGCGACGATGTCCAGGTTGCGGGCTTCGCAGCGATGCAGGATATCGAGAAACGAAGCATCCGGCTCCTGATAGTCGCCGGACGCCGGAGTGTGCAAATGCAGATCGATGGCACGCCATTGATTGGCGCCGGGCTTGGTCTTTTTCCTGGTCACGTGATGATTCTTTCCAGGCCTGACGCAGCGGCGGCTGGGCCGCCGCCAGACAGGCTCGTCTTCAGTTTGGAGATGAGCTGCTCGGGCGCGTAGGGCTTGAGCAGGAACGCATTGGCACCGGCAGCCAGACAGCGGCTCTCGAGATCCATCCCCGAGGTCATCACCACCACCGCCGATGCCAGATCGGCTGAGGCGCGCATCCGGCCCAGGACCTCCATGCCGTCGGCGCCCGGCAGGAACACATCCATCAACACCACGTCCGGCCTCTGCGCGCGGATGCTCTCCAGAATGCTGTCGTGCGCAGGGCTCTGGCAGACCTCAAATCCCTCCATCTCGAGCAGCATGCTGAGCAGCGAGACCATCGTGGCGTCGTCGTCGATGACCATGACTCTGGGCATCGTCAACCCCTGACGGCGACGGCGCGGCGCGCTGGCTTGCGCCTCTGGCGGCCATCGCTCGCCACACGCGGGCCGGCGGCGCGTCGGCCTGCCGCCTTGCGAACGCCCTTCGCCTCCAGCGCCGCTTCAAGGACATCCCCCACCGTCTCGGCAAAGACGAAGCGGATCTCGCGCCGCACTTCCTCCGGGATGTCGTCCAGATCGCGCTCGTTCCGCCGAGGCAGAATGACCGCCTTCAACCCGGCCCGGTGCGCTGCCAGCGCCTTCTCCTTCACCCCGCCCACGGGCAGCACCTGCCCGCGCAGGGTGATCTCGCCTGTCATGCCGACGTCGGACCGCACCGGTCGAGAGGTGGCCAGCGAGGCTAGGGCGCACGCCATGGCCACGCCCGCCGAGGGCCCATCCTTGGGCTGAGCGCCGGCAGGGATGTGGAGGTGGATGTCGTGCTTGGCCCAGTAGTCCACCGAGACGCCCAGCTCCCCCGACTTGGCGCGCACGTAGGACAGCGCGGCCCTCGCCGATTCCTGCATCACCTGGCCCAGGGAGCCTGTCAGCAGGAACTGCTTCCCTCCGGGCATGGCCGTCGCTTCGATGAACAGCACCTCGCCGCCCACCGGCGTCACCGCCAGGCCCGTGGCCACCCCGGGCACCGACGTACGCTCCGCCACTTCCTCCGTGCCGAAGAAGCGCGGCTTGCCCAGCACCTCCGACACTGTCTCCGCCGTCACCACCACCGACTCCTGCTGCCCCTCGGCGAAGCGAGTGACGACTTTGCGGCACAGCCGGCCGATCTCGCGCTCCAGGTTGCGCACGCCGGCCTCGCGCGTGTAGGAGCGGATGATCAGCCGCAGCGCATCGTCCTCGATTCCAATCTCATCCCGCCGCAGGCCATTCTCGCGAATCTGGCGTGGGATCAGGTAGCCCCGGGCAATCGCCCTCTTCTCCTGCTCGGTGTACCCAGAGAGGTGGATGACCTCCATGCGGTCGAGCAGAGGCCCCGGAATGGTATCGAGCCAGTTGGCCGTGGTGATGAACATCACCTGCGACAGGTCGAAGCTCACCTCAAGGTAGTGATCACGGAACTCCCGATTCTGCTCGGGGTCGAGCACCTCGAGCAGGGCCGAGGCCGGGTCGCCGCGAAAATCCTGGCCCAGCTTGTCGACCTCGTCGAGCATGAAGACCGGGTTGCGCGTCTCCACGCGGCGCAGGGCTTGCAGGATGCGTCCGGGCAGAGCGCCGATGTAGGTGCGCCGGTGGCCGCGGATCTCCGCCTCGTCGTGCACCCCACCCAGGGAAATGCGCACGAATTCCCGGCCCATCGCCCGGGCGATCGAGCGTCCCAGCGACGTCTTGCCCACCCCTGGCGGCCCGACGAAGCACAGGATGACGCCCTCGCGCTCGCGCCGGATGACGTCCTGCGGCTCGGGCGCCGCCTCCCCCTGCCGCTCAAGACGCAGCTTGCGTACAGCCAGATACTCAAGGATGCGTTCCTTGACATCCTGCAGCCCGTAGTGGTCCTCGTCGAGAACGGCGCGGGCATGGACGATGTCGAGGTTGTCCTGCGTCGTCTTGGACCAGGGCAGACTCGCCAGCCAGTCGAGGTAGGTCCGGATGACGCCGTACTCGGCCGCCGCGCTCGGCAGGCGGGCCAGGCGATCGAGCTCGCGCCGGGCCTGCTTCTCTGCCTCCTCAGGCATGCCCGCGGCCTCGATGCGCTTGCGGAATTCGGCGATCTCGACCGCCTGCTCATCGGTCTCGCCGAGTTCACGTTGGATCGCCTTGAGCTGCTCGCGCAGGAAGTACTCGCGCTGGACCTTCTCGATCTCGGTGCGCGCCTCCTTCTGAATCTGCTGCCCCAGCGACAGCACCTCCACCTCGCGGCTGAGGATGGTGTTGATGCGCTTGAGTTTGGCGACAACCGAGTTCTCTTCCAGCAGGGCCTGCGCCTCCGCCAGGTCCATCCGCTGGTAGTTGGCGATGGTGTAGGCCACCTGGAGGGGATCCTCCAACAGCAGCACCCCGCCGACCACCTCGCGCGGGAGCGACGGCGCCAGGTCGGCGATCTGCTGGAAGAGGTCCTGAGCAGCGCGCATCTGCGCCTCGACCTCGACCCCTTCTTCCACCGTCTCCGGCCGCAGCTGGATGCGGGCCACCAGGTACGGCTCCAGGCTGGTGAACTCGCCCACCTCAAAGCGCGCCAGGCCGTGGACGATCAGACGGATGGTCCCATCGGGCGCACGGAAGAGCCGCTGGATCGTCGCCACCGTGCCGAAGCGGTAGAGGTCGTTCGGTCCAGGCAGTTCGAGCTCAGGATCGCGGGAGGTGACCAGGCCGATCATGCGGCCGGAACCGACGACATCATCGATCAACTTCACCGAGCGCGGCTGCCCCACGGTGAGCGGCACCCCGGTGAAGGGATAGACCACCACTCCACGGAGCGGCAGGATAGGCAGCGTCTCGGGGATTTCGATCTGGACGCGGGCACTCCCCTCGCTGACCACGGCCCCTTCCCCCACCTGCGGTGAATCGTCCGTATCGGAGAGCTGCAGCCCAGCGTCGATCTGCCGCTCGGCGCTCGCTCCGGCAGGAGGCATCGCACCTGTCATCGCTTTGCTGCTCCTGCCCTACCCGGAAACAGCAATCTGCCTGGGGCGCGCCTTCGGCAGGCGGACGCGCAGAAAGCCATCGGCGTAATACGCCTCGATCCGAGGCGCCTCCACCGGCACCGGAATCTGGACTTCCGCGACGAACTCGCCGTACGCCACTTCCATCTGATGATAGGCTTTCGGTCCTTCCCTGTCGGCCCGCACTCCCCGGATGGAGAGCAGCTGACGGTCCAGCGTCACGGCGACCTCAGCCTCGCGCATCCCCGCCACCTCCACCAGCACCACGAAGGCATCCTCGACCTCGTAGATGTCGGTCGGGGGCCGCCAGACGTGCGAGCGCTGCCGCACCGTCCACGCCCCCGCCTGCTCCACCTCACGAACCGGGCCTGTGCCGCGCGAGGCCAGCGACACGCCCTGGATTTCGATGGAGATGCGCTTCCGGCTCATCGAGACTTGATCCTCACCCCGATCCTGGCTAGCTGTTGATTGTACCACACGGCCCGGCGCCGGTCCGGGGGTGGGCTTGTGCTGGGCGAGGGAAGTTGTACAATGGGGATAAGAGCTGCGTCGGGGGCACCCATGGGAAGGACGGCCGAGCCGACCAAAGAAGACTTGCTCGCAGTCCTGCGGAGCGTTGAGCTCTTCGAGGGCCTGACCCAGGAGGAGCTCGAAGCCGTCTCCGCCTTGTGCCGGGAGCGCAGCCACCGCGCCGGCGACGTCATCACCACCCAGGGCGAAATGGGCGAGGAGCTGTTTGTGGTGTGCGAGGGATTCGTCGAGGTCGTGCTCAGCCGCTCGACCTCCGACCCAGCCCCGCGCGCCATGGTCAACCTCGGGCGCGGGCAGATCTTCGGTGAGATGGCGCTCGTTGACAACGGGCCGCGCTCGGCCACCGTCCGCGCCGTGACCAACGACACCGTGCTCCAGGTCATCCGTCGGCGGGATTTCAACGCGCTGTGCGAAGACAACCACCACCTGGGCTACGTGGTCATGCGTAACATGGCCTCGGATCTCTCATTCAAGCTGCGCCATCGCCACCTGGCAGGACGCTGAGGGACGCCTGCGATGGCCGAGATCTTCAAGGTCAGCTATGTGGTGCAGGGGGAGGACCACCCCGGGGCGATTCTCAACGTCGGGAAGCGCCCCAGGGTCGGCGACCGGGTGGAACTTGGCGAGCGCTCATTCGAAGTCCTCGAGGTCCAGGAACTGATCCCGCCCCACGGCCACTTCCACTTCCTGCACGTGACGCTCCATCCCGCCCCGGGTTGAGACGTCGGCCGGACACAGGCTCTCAGAGCTCGAGCTCCACGAAATCCTCGGCCAGCGCGACGTTGCCCGCGAAGGTCACTCTCGCCTGTTCCACCAGCGAGCTGGCGGCAGCGCTGCTTCCCGGATAGTGGATCAGCAGCAGCTTGCCCACCTCCGCCTCACGCGCGATCGCCCCGGCCTGCGAGGCCGAGGAGTGGCCTGCCCCACCGCCCGAAGCCTCGTGTATCAAGACATCGGCGCCGCTCGCCATGCGCACCACCGCTGGGCAGGGCTCGGTGTCGCCCGAGTAGACAATGACCCGGCCGTTGGCTGTCGACTCGATGCGCAGTCCAATGGTGGGCACAAGGTGACGCACGGGCGACGACAGGATGCGGAAGTCTTCCTTCTCCAGGACCGACACCAGCTCCCTCTCGGGGAGGCGATGGAACGCCACGGGGAAGAAGTTGGGCCAGTTGTCCCACGCATAGAAGCCCATCATGTCTTCCAACCGCTCCAGGCAGTGGTGCAGGCCATAGACGCGCAGCGGCTCATCCCGGCCCAGGAGCCACATGTTCATCAGCAGGAGCGGAATGCCCGAGACGTGGTCGGGGTGAAAGTGGGTGGCGACGATGTCGGTGATGGATTCGACGCCGATCCCCGCCCGCGCCAGATGGACCGTCGGAGAGCCGACGCAGTCAATGAGCACGGTGCCGCTACGGCCGACGACGGCCATGTGGGTGTTTTCCCGATTGGGGTCGGGAATGGCGTTCGCGGTGCCAAGCACGACAAGTTTGGCCATGGTCATCCCGGTCCACGGAGCAGCATAAATGCCACCCGCGGGGTAAGGAACACTTCGAGCGCCGCCGCAGCCGCCAGGAGGGGGACCACCAGTCCCAGGCTCACGCGCGCCCACTCGGCCAGGGTCACCAGCCAGGCCTGGCCCAGCGTGCGCTGGTGCGGCGGGCTGATGGCTGCCAGCCCCAGCCGCAGGATCGCCGCGCCGGCCAGCAGCGCCGCCGGCACTTCCAGGATAGCATGAGGCGCCACCAGCGCCAGCACCAGCCGCCCGGGGTCCTGTCCGGCCAGGGCGAAGTTGCCGGCGAAGAATCCAACGAGGCCGACAGGTGCCATGAGCAGGACAACGCCCAGGACTCCAAAGGAAAACGCGCCCAGGAGGCTGGCCAGCACGATCGCTCGCAGGTTGTTCCCGAGCACGAGCAACCAGCCGCGAGCGGTCAGAAGGCCAAACTCCTGCAGGCGCGTCAGGAAGTCCGAGCTCAGCCAGTCAAAGTCCAGGAGATCCGTCGGCAGCCGGAACTCTCCCGCCAAATTGAACCCGATGGCATAGCCGCAGGTCAGTGCGGCCGCCATGATGAGCAGGGGCACGCGCAGTCGAGGCAGCGTCTGAGTGAACAGCCCCCGATACCACTCGAGCGGCGTGTGCGCCCCACGGCGAAAGGCCTCCGCCAGCAATTGCCACGCGCCGCGAAGGTTGAGGACGTCGATCTCGCGGCCCAGGATGTCTTCGCGGTTGAAAAGGTGCAGTCCCATCCGGCTGAGCACGACCGCCAGCAACAGCAGCCCCACCACGATCCACCACAGGACGGCGTAACGCCCCCAGAACATGATCATGCTCTCACCGATGATCAGCTGCGAGACCGGGATGATGATGAACGAGGCCAGCAGGTTGGCAGCCCGGACGGAGGTGGTCTGGAGGGAGACCACGACCGCGCCGCTCACCATGACCACCGCCTGGGCCGTCGTCAGGAGCAGCACCTGGGCCAGCAGGCTGGCCGAGGGATACCAGCCGATCTGGACGGCCAGCCCGATCAGATACACCGTGATGGCCAGGTAGGAGGCGCTCAGCGGTGGTACGAGCGAAGCCAGGGTCTTGCCCAGATAGAGCTGACTGTCGGTCAGGGGCGTGGCCAGCAGCGGCTCCAGCGACAGCCGCTCGCGCTCGCCGGCGAAGCTCTCCAGGGCGATCACCAGCGAGATCGAGATCGGGAAGAAGCCCACCACCATCAACAGGAAAGGCACCAGGCGCTCCCCAATGATGGGAGCGCCGTAGCGAGCAACGAAATCCACCGCCTGTCGGGCGGTGAAGTTCATCAGGGCTGGAAAGAGCAGCGTCAGGATCAAAATGGGGACCAGGATGCGCCAATCGCGCAGCTGGTCCCGAATCTCTCGCTCGGCGACGAGCAGGGCCCCGGAGATCAGCTGCCGCGCGCCGAGCCGTTTGCTCATGGCCCGTGTTCCTCCGCCACGCCTTCTGCGCCGATGACCTGCAGATACACATCCTCGAGGCTGCGGTTGACCTCGGCCAGGGCGAGCACAGGAACGCCCGCTGCCGTCAGCCGGGCGAGCAGGCGAGGGTTGACCTCCTCCGGGCGCGCCGTGCGGTAGCGAAGCCAGTTCTCACCTCGCCCGAGAAGATCGACACCCTCCGGCAGGTCCTTGAGTCGGCCATCCAGCGAGCAGGCCAGGGTGAGCTCCATGATCGGGTCGCCGAGTAGTGCGCGCTTGAGTTCGCGCGGGTTACCCTCGGCCACGATCCGCCCGCGCTGGATGATGGCGATGCGGTCCGCCAGCGCCTCGGCCTCCGCAAGGTTGTGCGTGCAGACAATGATGGCCCGTTCCGCCGAACGCAGTTCTACGATGCCCTGCCGCACCAGGCGCGCGTTCGATGGGTCCATGGCGGAAGTCGGCTCATCGAGCAGGAGCGCAGGGGGATCGTGCAAAAGTGCCCGGACCAGCGCCAGCTTCTGACGCATGCCCTTGGAGAACTCGCCCAGCCGCTGGTCCATCGCCTGCTCGAGGTCGTAGTGGCGGCACAAGGCATCGATGCGCTTGCACAGGGGAGGTCCATCCAGGCCGTAGGCGCGACCGAAGAACTGCAGGTATTCGCGCGGCCTCATACGCGTGTACAGGCCGTGGTGCTCGGTCAGCAGCCCCACCGAGCGCCGGACGGCGACCGGATCCTGCGCGGCGTCGTGCCCGGCGATCACGACCCGTCCGCTGGTTGGCCGCAAGATCGAGGCCAGCATGCGGATGGTCGTTGTCTTGCCCGCGCCGTTGGGGCCAAGCAGCGCGAGGACCTCCCCCGCAGCCACGCGCAGGCTAAGGTCATCGACGGCTGTCAGCGCATCAAAGCGCTTCGTCAGGTGGTCCGTTTCGATCAGGTACATCGCGCTGCGATTATAGCAGGGCGCCCCTGCACCCGACAATCAGCCAGGGTTCCTACGCTCCACAGTCGGGCAGGAATCAGACCTGGCTGAAGGTCTTGGCCTCCACGGCCCGCCAGTCGGCGCCCTGCGGCAGGCGCATGTAGCCGGCCAGGAGCGGGTGCACACGGCGGAGCTCCTCGGCCAACTGCAGGGCGATTCGCCGCATCGAGAAGTGAGCCTTCGCGGCCGAGCGGAGCTCGCAGAAGTGGTAGGCCTCCCGCAGGTTGAACGTGAGGAGCACGCGGCGGTTGAAGGCATTGGGCACGACGTAGGCTGCCACGTGGGGGTTCCACTCAGCCAGGACGTCATAGGCCCGCCGCGCCGCGTCCATCGTCCGGAGGTAGTCCGGCTCGAAACCCGCCTCACTGATCAGCCGGGGGACGGCAAACCCGAGGTTTGCCGTCAGCTCCTGTGGCGTCTGCGTCATGATGCGGTGACGTTTCAGCTCGAGGTACGCGCCCTGATCGAGGATGACCTCGGCCGTGTACCAGGCGTGCTCCATCCAGCGGGGCGGGACGTCGAAACGCCCCATCCCGGCCAGCAGCCGGTCTGCAAGCTCCTTGCGCGCCTGCGGAGGAAGCATCTCCACGCTCCGCCGGGATTCTTCGAAGCCGGCTCCACCCTGGGCGAACAGGGCAGCCGCCAGGAGCCGTTCCTCAGCCTGGGGATCCCAGGTCAAGAGTCGGATGCCCGATGATGGGCATGAGGTAGGCATGGTCTCGATCGCCTCGCGCAGGGGAGGACGCTGTTGTTCAAACGGAGAGGGATCCGCGTACTTCAGCAGAGTCGGGAGTTCGGCTTGCGCCGTCCGGCGCAGATCGGCCCCGATGTCCCGCACTTCCTGCAGCGGATGCGAGAGGAGTTTGCGGATCGTGTGCTCGAGCACGCGCGCGTTGGCCGTCATGCCCACGTTGGCCAGGGCTGCGGCGGGGAGCAGGAAGCGGCAAGCATCGACGTAGCGGCTGCGGATGCGCGCCTCCCACTTCTCCTCGCGCTCTCCCACCTGCGGCGGAACGGTTTCTCGCACGCAGGCGCGCAGCGGCTCCAGCGAGGCCTGATAGGCGGCGAGCAGCCGGTCGCACGTCTGCCGGTAGAGGTCCTCGTGCCCGCTGCCAACGATTTCCGGAGGCAGAACGTAGCTGCCCGGCGCCCATTTCTGGTAGCGGCTCGATTTCTCTGTGTACGAGGCCAGGCGCGCCGATTCGATGGCCTCGGTCGCCAGGCGCGAGATATTCTCGAAGGCGATGTGCAGGACGGCGTGCTCGGCCACCGAGGCATGGCCATAGCCGACCACCCACTTCTCGTGAAACTGCGCCGACGCCTCCTCCGTCAGCCCGGCCGCGATCTCATCAAACGGCTGGGGAAGGCGCGAGGTCTTGGCAAAGGTGACGGCGATGGTCTCGGGGCTGAGCTGCCGAGGGTCGAGCAGGTAGACGCGGCGGGCGGAGGTATCACTCATCGAAGGGCTCTGGCCGGCTGTCGAGAAGCGAGCGGGCACGGAAGATGTCAAGTTGAATCTGTTCCGTCAGCAGTTGGGCGTTGGCAAAGCGCCTCTCGTCACGCAGCCGCTCGATGAACGCGACCTTCATCTCTTCACCGTAGAGGTCTCCCTCGAAATCCAGCAGGTGCGCCTCGACCACGCGGGGTCGGGCATCGTCCTCGAAGGTGGGGCGGACGCCGATGTTGGTCACCGCCTTCCAGCTCCGGCCCTGCACGCGCGCGAAGCAGGCGTACACGCCCGAGCCGGGGCAGGCCTTCTCCTCCCCAAGCTGCAGGTTCGCCGTGGGCATGCTCAGACGCTTGCCCCGGGCCGCTCCCGCAACCACCATGCCCGCCACGACGAAGGGCCGCCCGAGGTAGCGCGCGGCGCGCATCACGTCCCCCGCCCCAAGCGCCTCGCGCACGCGCGTCGAGCTGACCGGCTCGCCATCAACCGTCACTGGCGGATGGACGTTCAGGCGAAAGCCACGCCGTTCGCCCGCTTGCTTCAGGAACGGCACGTCCCCCTGCCGCTGATGCCCCAGCGCGAAGTTCCCCCCCACCCAGATGCTGCACGGATGGAGAGTGTCCTTCAGCCGGTCGAGGAAGTCGTCGGCCGACACACGCGACAAGGCCTCATCGAAGGGCTGGGTGACGACGTAGTCGACGCCCATGCCCAGCAGAATAGCCGCCCGCTCCTCAGGGGTGGTGAGGTAGAAGGCAGGCCTCGCACCGCGCAGGACCAATGCCGGATGCGGCTGAAACGTCAGCACGACGGAGGGGATGCCCGACTGTCTGGCCTCCCCGACGACCGCGCGCACCAGGGCCTGATGCCCGAGGTGGACCCCATCGAATGAGCCCACGGTCAACACAGAAGACTGGACTCGAACTTCCGATAGATCGTGTAGGTGGGGCATCAGGCGGTCAACTCAGGAAGACCTTCCGGGGGTGCCATACGGTCCCGCCTTCCATCGCCTCAAGGACCGCGACCAGCTCACCTTCCGGGGTGACCGCCTTGGCCATCCCGCTGGAGCCCGCCTCAGCCGGAATGCGGTGACCGAAGCGCACCTTCTCCAGCGCCTCGGCATCGAGTTGAACCGCCAGGAACTCGGGCAAGGCATCCGCCGCTGGCCGGACGTACTGCTCCCATTTCCCTGTGAGGAACGAGACCTCCAGGCGCGGCAGGGCTACGGCATCCTCCAGCGTGAAGGGGCCGGCCTTGGTGCGTCGCAGCGACGCCAGGTGGGCTCCCGTCGCCAGGCGTTCCCCGAGGTCATGGGCCAGGGAGCGGATGTAGGTCCCGGCCGAACACTCCACGAGGAGCGACAGGTCCGGCAGGCGGTAGGACCGAATCTCCAGGCGATGGATGTGCACCTTGCGCGGCGCCAGGTCGATCTCTTCGCCCGATCGGGCGAGATCGTAGGCCTTCTTCCCTCCGACCTTAATGGCGCTGAAAGGCGGCGGGGCCTGGTCGATCTCGCCAACGAAATCCGGCAGCAAGGCCTCGATCTGCTTGAGGCTGGGCACCTTTCCCGTGGTGCGCGTCACCTCCCCGTTTGAATCGTACGTCCGGGTGGATGCGCCCCAGCGAATGACCGCCTCGTAGGTCTTGGTCGACGATGACAGGTACTCGCTGAGGCGAGTGGCCGCACCCAGGCACAGGACCAGCACCCCGGAGGCGCGGGGGTCGAGCGTCCCAGCGTGGCCCACCTTGCGGATCTTCGTCCCGCGACGCACGAGCGTGACGATGTTGTGCGAGGTCGGGCCCACGGGTTTGTCGACGATGATCAGCCCATAGTCCTTCATGCGTTGGCCTCCGTGATGGGCTGCAGGAATCTGCGCGTCGCCGAGAGAACGCGCTCGACGACCTCGTTCAATTGGCCTTCGATCATGGCCCCCGCCGCGGGCTCGTGGCCGCCGCCCCCGAACTCCTGCGCCAGCCGCGCCACATCCAGGTCGGCGCGGGAGCGCCAGCTCACCTTCACCTTTCCTCCTGGCTGCTCGACGAAGATCACCGCCACCCGCGCGCCGTCGACGGCACTCAGCAGGTTGATCAGGTCGGCATCATCCAGGCCCGAGTAACCCGAGTGCCGGCGGTCCTCCGAGTTCAGATACGTCCACACCAGCCCCGAATCCCCCTCGAGGCGCTGCAACCCCTGCCCCCAGTAACGGGCTGCCGCCAGGCTGCGGCGGTTCAGCCCCCGTTCATACACCTCAGCCAGCGGCGCACCTCGCGCAACCAGATCCGCCGCCAGATGGAGCGTCTTTGGCGTCACGTTGGGAGTGCGAAACCCGATGGTGTCCGTCACCAGGCCCAGCAGCAGATTGGTGGCCACCGCGCGGTCGAGGGGGAACCTCTGATCGAGGAACCAGTGGTAGAGGATCTCCGCCGTGGCGACAGCCTCGACGTCGAGAAGGTTCACTCTGGCAAAGTGGGCGTTGGTGGCGTGATGGTCGACGCTGATGGCCACGTACCCTTGCTGCTGCGAAAGCGGGAGGCTGAGGCGGGTCGCGTCGGAGCAGTCCACGGCCACGATCGCCTCCACCGACTTCGGCATGTCCCGGCAGACCAGGTTCGCCCCAGGGAGAAAGCCATAGCGCGACGGCAGCCCGTCGGCCAGCACGGGCGTGGCCTGCTTGCCCTGCTGCTGCAGACTGAGGGTGAGTGCCAGGAGGGAGCCGATGGCGTCGCCGTCCGGCCGAACATGGCTCACCACCGCCATCGACTGTGCCGCAGATACAATGCGGCCGGCTTCGTCGAACGCGTCCTTCACGCCTTCTTCCCCGACCTTCCCCCCCGTTCTTTCTTCAGGGATTCCAGAATCTCCTCAATGCGCGCCCCCCGCTCTGTCGAGGCATCCCAGCGGAAGCGCAGGTCGGGAAAGGCACGCAGGGGGATGCGGCGGGCCAACTCGCTGCGCAGGAAGCCACGGGCCTGCCGCAGGGCGGCCAGGATCTCCGCCGCCCGATCGGCGGCCATGCTCGAGGACACATGGACCGTGGCATACGCCAGCTCACGATCGACGTCAACCCCGGTGACCGTGAGGCCGGCCAGGCGTGGATCCGCCGTCTCGCGCTGCAGGATCTCCGCCAACTCCTCTGCCATGCGTTCACCGATGCGCCGCGCGCGCGCTTCACTCGTCATCCGCCGTCCTCAGGATGCGACCACGGTCTCCTGGGTGTAGGCTTCAAGAATGTCACCCTTCTGGAAGTCATTGAAGCCCTTCAGACCGACGCCGCATTCAAAGCCTTCCCGTATCTCCCGTACGTCGTCCTTCTCGTGCCTCAGTGAGGTCAAAGGGCCATCATACAGGACCTCCCGCCCGCGCAGCACCCGGACGTTCGCGTTGCGCCTCAGCTCCCCCTGCATCACCAGACAGCCTGCCACGTTGCCCACTTTCGGGATGCGGAAGATAGCCCTGACCTCCGCTCGCCCGATCACGACCTGGCGCGTCTCCGGCTCGAGCATGCCCTTGAGGGCCTTCTCGATATCTTCTGTGAGGCGGTAGATGATGTCGTACAGGCGCAGGTCGACGCCCTCGGCCTCCCCCGCCCGCCGGGCGCCGCTCTCGACCGCGACGTTGAAGCCAACCACGATCGCATCCGAGGCCGCCGCCAGCATGACGTCGTTCTCGGTGATGTTGCCGGTGGCAGCATGCAGGATGTTCACCTTGATATCGCCGGCGCTCAACTCCGTGAGCGAAGAGATGATGGGTTCCAGCGATCCTTGCACGTCGGCCTTGATGATCAGCCGCAGCTCCTGCGTCTCACCCTTCTGAAAGGCATCGAAGATCTGATCGAGCGTCTTGGCCGCACGCGGCCTGGCCTCCGCCGCTTGGTCGCGCTGGCGGCGCTCGCTGACCATCCCCTTGGCCTCGCGTTCGGAGGCGGTGACGACGAATACCTCGCCAGCCGCCGGCACATCCGACAACCCCAGCACCGAAACGGGAGTCGAGGGCGGGGCCTGACGCAGGGGATTCCCCTGGAAATCAAACATCGCCCGCACGTGGCCATACGCCGTCCCCGCGACCACCACATCTCCGACCCGCAAGGTGCCGTTCTGGACCAGCAGCGTGGCCACCACGCCCTTCGACCTGTCTAGCTCAGCCTCGATCACGGTCCCCAGGACCTTCCCGCTCGGATTCGCCTTGATCTCGATCGAGTCGGCTACGAGCAGGATGGCCTCGAGCAGGTCCTCGATGCCGGTCTGCTTCTTGGCCGAGACCGGAACCACCAGTGTGTCCCCTCCCCAGTCATCCGGGACCAGCCCCAGGTCGGCAAGCTGCTGCCTGACGTTGTCCGGGTTGGCGTTCGGTTTGTCGATCTTGTTCAGGGCCACCAGCACCTTCACCCGGGCAGCCCGCGCGTGGGCCAGCGCCTCACGCGTCTGAGGCATGACGCCGTCGTCGGCAGCAACCACCAGCACGGCGATGTCCGCGCCCTGTGCACCCCGGGCGCGCATGGCAGTGAAGGCGGCGTGACCGGGCGTGTCCAGGAACGTGATCAGGCGTCCCCGATGCCGCACCTGGTAGGCGGCGATGTGCTGGGTGATGCCGCCAACCTCTCCCTCGGCGACATTGGTCTCGCGGATGGCATCCAGCAGGGTGGTCTTGCCGTGATCGACGTGCCCCAAGATGGTCACCACAGGGGGCCGCGTCACCAGGCTAGCCGCGTCCTCTTCCCCGATCATCTTGCGCCAGCGCGGCGCTGCCGTAGGCTCCTCCAGGACCTGCGCTTCCGGCGGAGCCAGGGGCCTGGCCTCGAAGCCGAACTCCTCCACGACGATGGCGGCCGTGTCGAAATCGATCTGCTGGTTGATGTTGGCCATCACGCCGTTGGCCATCAGCTGCTTGATCACGTCAATCGGGCTGGCTTCGATTCGCTCTGCCAGGTCGCGCACGGTCAGGCTGGCAGGGAGTTCGATCGTCTTGCGGCCATTCTCACTCATCACGCACCTCCGGCCCGGGCTATGCCGGCCGCGCCGAGCGAGTGGCCTGGCGGTCAGGCAGGAGACCTGCTCGGCATCACATCGGCGCCGATCATCGCGCGCCCGAACTGTCTGCCGCGCGCTCGCCGTCGGCGAGGGACTGAGCTAAGGCCATCAGTTCCTGCCGCACCTCGGCCGAGAGCTCGGTGCGCAGCGCCCGAGCCAGCGGCCCCTTCAGGCCCGCTTCCCAGCAGGACCTGAGGTCATGCAGGTACGCCCCTCGCCCCGGCGCCTTCCCCGTCGGATCCACCCGGACGCCGTCTGCGCCGCGCACGATCCGGATCAGGGATCGCTTCGCCTGCACCTGACGGCACCCGACACAGGTCCGTTGGGGCAGATGCTTGCGGCGCGGTCGTCTAGTCGGCACAGTCCCGATCTCGCGGTCGGCCCACACCCGCGTTACTCTTCAAGATCATCCAGTCCTACCAGGTCACCCAGCCGACCGGGCTTGCGCCGCCGGCGGACGACCATCTCACCCGTTTCCTCATCGAATTCCACAACCCGGACGCCCTTCTTGGCCTTCTTCTTCTTGCTGGGCGTCAGGACGGCCTCGGGTTCGACCTCTTCGTCGTCCTCTTCGATGACAGCGGCCGGCTCGATCCCCAGCACCTCAGGGGTGAAGGCGATCTCCTCGACCACGGGCTCGGCGGAAACGGGCTCCTCTGCAACTGCTTCCACTGCCTCCACCGGCGCAGGCACGGCCTCGATCTCGGCCACCGGTCCTTCCGATGCCACCAGCGCGACCTCGGCCGGCACGGCTTCCACCTCAACCGCCCTGGCCTCCTCGGGCACGGCCTCCTCAACGACCGGCATGACCTCCGGAACCGGATAGGCGAACGCCTTGAGGGTCTCATTCACCTCATCCAGCGTTTTCGGGCCGACCCCGGGCAGGGCAAGGATCTTGTCGGAATCGATCCCCAGCGTCTCGAGCACCTGACCGGCCGTCTCGTAGCCCGCTGACGTCAGCAGGTTGAGCACGCGCGTCGAAAGCCCAACGTCCTCGAGCCGCGTCTGATACGCGCCGGCAGGGATGGCAGCCCGGGCCTGGGCCAGCTTCTGCGCACGGGCCTGTCGGACAGCACCCTGGCGCGCCCGCACTTCGCGCTCCACCCGGTCGACGAACCCCACCAGCAACTGGTATTCCTCGGGCGTCACGGGGCGGTTCTCGGCCTTCTTCAGAAGGATGGCCTCGACCAGCGGCAGGGCGTCTCCTTCCTGCTGCGCCAGTTCGGCGTACTGGGGGTCGGTGGAAAGCGCCTTCAGGGCTTCGGCGGCGGCCTCGGGCAGGCTCTTGATGTCGACTCGCCAGCCAGTCAGGCGGGCGGCCAGGCGAGCGTTCACGCCGGCGCGGCCGATGGCCAGGCTGAGCTGGTCCTCGGGAACGACGACCATCGCCGTCTTGCCCTTTTCCGGATCCTCGTCCAGATAGACGCCGGAGACACGCGCCGGGCTGAGGGCCTTGGCGATGAACGTCGCCGGATCGGGATTCCATTCGATGACGTCGATCTTCTCGTCATTCAGGTCGCGCACAATGGATTGGATGCGCACGCCGCGCAGCCCCACGCATGCCCCCACCGGATCGATGCCGTCGCGCAGCGCCGCCACTGCCACCTTGGCGCGCTTGCCCGCCTCGCGGGCGATGGCCTTGATCTCCACAAGGCCCTGGCTGATCTCCGGCACTTCCATTTCGAGCAGGCGCCGCAACATGTTGGGATGGGTCCGCGAGACAACGATGACCGGACCCCGCGACGACTTGCGCACCTCGAGCACATACACCCGGATGCGGTCCCGCGTGCGGAACTGCTCGCCAGGGATCTGCTGATTGCGCGGCAGAAGCGCCTCCGCCCGCCCCAGACCGACCGTCACGGCTTGCGGCGTGATGGAGTGCACGGTGCCGTGCACCAGGTCGCCCTCACGCTCAGCGTATTCCCGGTACTGTGCGTCGCGCTCGGCCTCACGCAGTCGCTGCAGAATGACCTGCTTGGCCGTCTGGGCCGCTACGCGGCCGAAATCCTTCGGCGTGGCATGCACCATCACCATGTCGCCTACCTGCGCCTCGGGCACAGCCCGGCGCGCCCCCTCCAGCGACACCTCGGTCTGCGGGTTCTGGACCTCCTCGACCACTTCCTTTTCGGCGAACACCTGGAGGTCGCCCGTCTCGGGGTCGAAGCGAGCTTCGACGTTCTGGGCGGTGGAAGCGTTCACCGAGCGGCGGTAGGCGGACACCAACGCCGCTTGGAGTGCTTCCATCACGGTGTCCCGTGTCAGGCCAAAGCGTTCGGTGATCTCATTGAAGGCTAGGCGAAACTCACTTTTCATGCGACTGCTGTCCCTCGCGGGGCCTGGTGGACTCCGTCCATTACGCAGAAAAGTGGGGGCGACCCACTTTTCCATGAAACCGTATCCGGACCCCAGTATGGCAATACTAGCACGTTTTCCCCTCGACGACAAGGGTATGTACCCGTCCAGTACATGTGAGACAGTCAAGCGGCCGGGGCCGAGCTGGGGAAGCATTCCTGAAGATACCGCGCCGGCGTCTTCTTGCCAAGGGAATGGTG
>CAZNRD010000028.1:0-39068 GCA_964575425.1 uncultured Anaerolineaceae bacterium
GGCGGGGGAACCTTCGCCCGCTCACGGTACCCCCTCGTCACGCGGTCGGTTTCATAGTACAGAAAGTCTACCGCCGGAGCAAGAGGCACTTTTCGGGCGGAGATGCAATTCGCTCTCCCTGTTAGGTAACGCACGGTGCGGTGGTTTATTCCACGAGGTGAGCCGCTGCACCTTCCTGGTAAGCTCCCCGGGTCCCGCGACGGGTCTCACCGCGAAATCGGGGGGGCTGCAGATCGCACCTCTTGTGGTGTGACTTGGCTAGACCTCTTTCCCAATTCTCACAGAGTGGGCATGTGGTATAATGATACCAACCGGTCGGTATGTAATATGGAGGCCAAATGCCCCCTCAACCCCGCGGCCTCGAGACTCGGGCCCGCATCCTCGAAGCAGCCCGTCAGTGCTTCTCTCAATCCGGCTACGACGCCACGGGCGTCTCGGAAATCTGCGCCGCTGCCGGCGTCACCAAGGGTGCCTTCTATCACCACTTCGAGAGCAAGCAGTCGGTCTTCCTCGAACTGCTCCTGCAGTGGCTCACCGACCTCGAGGGCCAGCTGTCCTCGCTGCGCGGCCAGGCCTCCAGCATCCCCGACGGGCTTCGCAGCATGGCGGCGATGCTCCCGGCCATCGTCGAAACCGCACGAGGACAGATTGCCCTCTTCCTGGAATTCTTGATTCAGGCCCGTCGCGACCCCGCCGTCTGGCAGGCCACCATTGAGCCTTATCGCCGTTACCGCGGACTTTTCGGCAGTCTGATTCGCGACGGGATCGAGGAAGGCAGCTTGCGCCCAGTCGAGGCGGAGTCGGTCTCGCTGTGGCTGGTATCCATGGCGGTTGGCCTGCTGCTGCAGGCGGTCCTTGATCCGGACGGTGCCGATTGGGGCCGCGCGGCCCAGGAAGCAGTGGAATCAATGTTGATCGCTCTACGTTCACCGCAGGAGGACGAGTGATGATCCTGGTCACCGGTGGCACCGGCCACATCGGAAATGTGTTGGTTCGCGAGCTGGTGCGCCGCGGCCGAAGCGTCCGCGCCCTGATTCCGCCCGGCGAGGACGTTACCCCTCTGGAGGGCTTGCCGGTCGAGCGCATAGAGGGTGACATCCTCGATCCGGACAGCCTCAAGCGCGCCCTGCACGATGTGAGCGAGGTTTTTCACCTGGCTGGGCTGATCTCAATCCTGCCCGGCATGCGCCCACTGTTGCATCAGGTCAACGTCGTCGGCACCCAGAATGTGCTCCGGGCCAGCCTGGAGGCTGGTGTCCGCCGCTTTGTCTACACCAGTTCCATCCATGCCATCGCCGTGCCGCCAGCAGGAAGCGTCATTGACGAGAGTCTGCCCTTCGACCCCGAACAGACATGGGGAGACTACGATCGCACCAAGGCCGAGGCCACCTTACAGGTCCGCCGCGCAGCTGCGGAGGGCCTGGATGCGGTCATCGTCTGTCCCACAGGCGTGATCGGCCCCTACGACTTCCGCCGATCGGAGATGGGCCAGTTCCTGCTCGATTGCGCCCGGCCGGGGCCAAAGGTGTACGTCGACGGGGCATACGACTTCGTCGACGTGCGCGATGTGGCCGAGGGTCATATCCTCGCGTGCGAGCGCGGCCGCACGGGGGAGAGCTACATCTTGAGCGGCACGCGCCTGACCGTGCGCCGTATCATAGCACTGGTGGAGCGGATCTCCGGCGCCGTGGGCCCGCACCTGCGCCTGCCCTTCTGGCTGGCAAGCCTGGCCGCGCGCTTCACCCCACTCTACTATCGCCTGACGCGGACGAGGCCTCGCTTCACCCCATACTCCCTGCACACCCTGGTGAGCAACAGCTGGATCACCGCGGCGAAAGCCCAGCGAGAACTCGGCTACCGCAGCCGACCCGCCGAGATGACGATCGCCGATACTCTGCAGTGGTTTGCTCAGCGAGGGCTCCTGCACACTTCCTATTCCGCCGCGAGCAAAGGGTAGCGCGATGACAAACCGGCGGGAGGTGTGGACACGAAGGGTGGCGTGGATCACTGGCGCCTCCAGCGGCATTGGAGCGGCAGCGGCGCGCACGTTGGCCAGCCATGGACTTCACCTGGTCCTGCTGGCCCGACGGCAAGACCGTCTCGACGCCCTGGCCGATGAACTCACGCGCTCTGGAGGCCACGCTTTTCCGCTCGCGGCCGACCTGTCTCTGGAGGCCGAGCGCGAGCGGATCGTCCAGCAGGCGACCGTTGCCTGCGGAGTGCCCGACGTCCTCATCAACAACGCCGGCATCGGCTGGTATGGCTACGGCGATCAGATGCCGCGCTCGGTGGCCAGGCAGATGCTCCAGATCAACGCCGAGGCGGTGGTCGACCTCAGCCTCTCGATCCTGCCGGAGATGCGCAGGCGCGGCCGGGGCCACATCATCAACATCGGCTCCATCGCTGGCAGCCTTCCGAGCCAGGGCGTCGCTCTCTACAGCGCCACCAAGTCGTTCCTGGACTCGTTCTCTTCCGCCCTACACCGAGAGCTGCGAGGGTCTGGCGTGTGGGTGAGCGTGGTCAAACCGGGCCCAGTGCGGTCGGAGTTCTACGCCACTGCCGCCCGACAATCTCAAGGCGGTCCTATCCCAGCAGAGCGCTTCGCCATCCGACCGGAGGTGGTCGCCGACTGCATCTGGTCGCTGCTTCGCCGGCCGCGTCGTTCCGCGTACATTCCGCCCGTGCTGTCGCTGGTCCCATGGCTCGAACTTTCCTTTGGCTGGCTGATCGATCGGCTTGGCCCGCTGCTGCTCCGCCGTCGCGCTCCCTCGTCCCACACCGGCTGAGCGTCAGCCTCAGCCGCTGAGGGTGACCCCGCATCTGTCAAGCCAGGCCTGCGCAGGGCCCTCAATGACGTCGAGCACGCCCTGCAGCATCTGCGCCGATTCACCGCCCAGCAGGCTGCCCATGGCCCCTTCCCCCGTGTCCTCCTCCAGCATTTCGCTGAACGACTTGCCTTCGCTCGCCATCCACACGGCGAGCTGAATCGCAAGTGGAGCCATCGGGTCCAGCATCGCTTCCAGATCCTGTTGGCACAAGCACTGGGCCATCGTCAGCACATCCCCGGTTGCCATGCTTCCGAGCGCATAGGCCGAGGACTCTCCAGGTGCCGAGCGGCCGCTGTCTACGCAAATCACGTAGGGCGTCAGCGTCGTCTGTTCCCCTAGCCCGAGGGTGGCCGAAGCCTCCTGGATGATCATCATTCGCTGTTCGCCCTCATCCTGCGGCATGAACAGAAGACCGCAGGGTAGCGTGACAGTGACCTCCTCTTCCTGCAGATTCGCTACCTGGACGACCATGACCGGACCCTGAATGTCTTCCCCCGTGGCGTGGATGTCCAGCGCCGCGACACGTCCTGCCGCGATCTGCCCCGCAAGGTCAGACCCCGTTCCTGCCGCGGGGGTCGGCGCGGAAACCGCTGGCGCGAGCTGGGGGAGGGAGCAAGCCAATCCAGCAATCAGACATGCTGCGGCTGCCAGGACGTAGTGTAAGAGCCTCATGGTCCTCTCCTCCCTTGTTTCCCGCGCGGGTCGTGGACCCACTAGCTTAGCCTCAGTGTCCAAACTAAGCAAACGCAGGCGGGCTGTAAGGTCCCCGCCCGCCCGATCTGCCGTATTCTGGCAGCAGGAGGGTTTGACCGAACGGTGTGCGCGAAGGCCCTCATTCGGCGTGTCGCCCGCAAGCGTCGGCTGCGTTCCGGTCTGGTGGCCGTGCCCTTGGTGGACGGCCGATCGCGTCGGAGGCGCGTCTATGTCCGCTTCGGAGGGATGGTCGACATCGCAGTCCATGAACTCGGCGCCACCCTGACGCAGGTCGAGCGCCTCGAACCAACGCCCTCTGACCCCCCTCCCAACTGACCCACGCCAGTGCCCGGACCGGCCCTCTGCTATAATTCGCGCGCTATGGCGCTCACCCTCGAACAGGTTCGTCATATTGCCCATCTGGCCCGCCTGCGCCTCACGCCGGATGAGGAGAGCCGCTACCGCGAACAGCTCTCGGCCATCCTCGATTACGCCGCCCGTTTGGCGCAGGTTGACACCACAGCCATCCCGCCCACAGCCACAGTCCTGCCATTGACCGCTCGCCTCCGCGCCGACGAACCACGCCCCAGCATCGCCCGCGACCGCATCCTGGCCAATGCCGCCGCAACGGAGGAAGCCATGTTCCGCATCCCGCCGGTGTTCGACGACGGGAGATAGGGGCCGCGCCCCGACTATGTCATCTGGTGCCCGCCCTGACCGATCTCTCCCTGCTTGAGGCCGCAGCTCTTCTCCGCACCGGCGAGGCCTCTGCCCGCGCCCTCACCCAGGCCTGCCTCGACCGCATCGCCTCTCTCAACGCACAACTCAACGCCTTTCTCACCCCGACGCCGGACCTGGCGCTGCGCCAGGCCGATGCGGCTGACCATGCCCTGGCGGAATGGCGACGCCGCGGCGGCCCCCCACCCCCGCTCCTCTGCGGCATCCCTCTGGCCGTCAAGGACGTGCTCTGCCTGGAGGGCATCCGCACCACTGCTGGCTCGCGCATCCTCGAAGGGTTTCGCCCGCCCTACACCGCCACAAGCGTCCAGCGTCTGATCGACAGCGGCGCGGTCCTCCTCGGCAAGACCAATACCGACGAATTCGCCATGGGGTCCTCCACCGAGAACTCGGCCTTCGGCCCCACCCGCAACCCGTGGGACCTCAGCCGCGTGCCCGGCGGCTCCTCAGGCGGCTCAGCGGCAGCCGTCGCCGCGCGCCTGTGCTTCGCCGCCCTCGGCACCGACACGGGCGGCTCGGTGCGCCAGCCCGCGGCCTTCTGCGGCATCACCGGCCTGAAGACCTCCTATGGCCGCGTTTCGCGCTACGGGCTGATCGCCTACGGTTCTTCCCTCGACACCGTCGGCTGCATGGCGCGCTCCGCGGCCGACCTAGCACCGCTCTTCCAGGCGATCGCCGGCCACGATCCCCTCGACTCCACCTCCATGCCAGACCCCGTGCCCGCCGTCGCTCTCGATGACCCGGACCTGCGCGGCCTACGCCTCGGCGTGCCGCGCGAGTATTTCATCGAGGGCATGCAGCCCGCGGTCGAGGCCGCCGTGCGCCAGGCGATCGATGTCTTCCGCAGCCTGGGCGCCGAGGTGCAACCCATCAGCCTGCCCCACACCGACCTGGCGCTCCCCGTTTACTACCTCATCGCCCCAGCCGAGGCCTCGGCCAACCTGGCACGCTACGACGGCATCCGCTTTGGGCCTCGTCTCGAGGCGCCAACCCTGCTGGAGCAGTACTTCGAGACGCGCGGTGCGCTGTTCGGGGCCGAGGTCAAACGGCGCATCATGCTGGGTACTTACGCTCTCTCGGCTGGCTATTACGACGCGTACTATGCCCAGGCGCAGAAGGTGCGCACGCTGATCAAGGCCGACTTCGAGGCTGCCTTCCATGAGGTCCACCTGATCGCGTGTCCGGTCTCGCCCACCACGGCCTTCGGAATTGGAGCCCATGGGGACGACCCGCTGTCGATGTACCTGGAGGATGTCTTCACCCTTCCCGCCAATCTCGGCGGCGTACCAGGCATTGCCTTCCCCGTGGGATTCGACTCAAACGGCCTCCCCATCGGGATGCAGCTCAACGCCCCACACCTGGGCGAGGCCCTGCTGCTGAAGGCCTGCCACGCGTATCAGGGCAGCACGCACTGGCACAAGGAGCGTGCGCCACTGTGATTGTCATCCACTGCATTCCCAAGGAGGCATCGGGATGAAGATCATCATCCCCATGGCCGGTTACGGGACCCGGCTGCGCCCGCACACCTGGTCCAAGCCCAAACCCATGGTCTCGGTAGCGGGCAAACCTGTGTTGGGCCACGTTCTCGACACCTTCAGCCGGCTGCCCGATATCGACGAGGTCATCTTCATCGTCGGCTACCTCGGCCAGCAAGTCGAAGCCTTCGTCTCGCGCACCTACCCACACCTGAACGCATGTTACATCGAGCAGCGGGACCTGCTCGGGCAGTCCCATGCCATCTGGCTGGGGCGCGAACGCTTGCAAGGGCCCCTGCTCATGGTCTTCGTCGACACCCTGATCGAGGCCGACTTCCATGGCCTAGCCCAGGAGCCTCACGAGGCTGTTGCATGGGTGAAGGCGGTGCCGGATCCGCGCCCCTTCGGCGTGGCCGAACTCGGCGAGCGCGGCCTGGTGCGCCGCTTGGTGGAGAAGCCGCAGGATACCAGCAACAACCTGGCCGTGGTCGGCGTCTACTACTTCGCCGATTCGCTCCGCTTGATCGAGGCCATCGAGTCGCAGATGAAGCGCCAGCTGCAACTCAAAGGGGAATATTTTTTGGCCGACGCCATCAATATCCTGCTCGAACGCGGACTGAAGATGCGCGTCCAGCCGGTGGAGGTCTGGCAAGACTGCGGCAAGCCGGAGACGCTGCTGGAGACCAATCGCTACCTGCTCGACCACGGCCGCGACAATTCCGCCCAGGCCTCGCGCCGAGAGGGAATCGTCGTCGTGCCGCCCGTCTACATCGACCCGACGGCCGAGGTGGAGGAGTCGGTCATCGGCCCGCACGTCAGCATCGGCCCGGGCTGTGTCATCCGGCGCTCGCTGATTCGCGATTCGATCGTCGACGCCGGGTCCGCCATCCTCGACACCTCCCTCTCCGCGTCCCTCATCGGCCGCGAGGCGCGCGTCGTCGGCCGCGATCACTCGCTCAACGTCGGTGATTCCTCGGAGATCGGGTTTGCCTGATCCCCCATCAGGAGGGGCCATAGAGTGGCAAACGCCGTCGAATGTCATTCGGGATACACCTACGGCGAGAGGCCGATCGCCTTCGAGTGGGAGGGGCAACGCCTCATTGTGGCCGACGTCGAAGCCACCTGGCGCCTGCCTGACGGCCGACGTTTTCGCCTACGCACGGAGGATGGACGGCTCTTCGAGCTATCGTACGATGAGCGCGACGATGTGTGGCACGTCCACCTTCCCTAACCAGAGGTCAGCCTGAGGAGCCATGCCCATGCGCGATTTCGTTGCCCGCCGCATCGCCGCCGTGCCGCCCTCTGGCATCCGGCGCTTCTTCGACATCGCGGCCACCATGGAAGATGTCATCTCGCTTGGCATCGGCGAACCGGATTTCACCACACCGCCCAATATCCTCGAGCGCGGCATCCGCTCCCTGCAACAGGGCCAGACGCACTACACCTCCAACTCCGGGCTGATCGAACTGCGCGAGGCCATCGCCGCTCATCTGAAGCGGCTCTACGGCGTGGAGTATGAGGCCCGCAGCGAAATCCTGATCACCGTCGGCGTCTCCGAGGCCCTGTACCTTGCACTGACCGCCGCCCTCGATCCCGCCGATGAGGTGATTGTGCCCACGCCATGCTTCGTCGCCTACCAGCCGGAGGTCGTCTTCGCCGGGGGTGTACCTGTTCCGCTCCCCACCCGCGTTGAGGACGCGTTCCAGGTGCAGGCGGAGGACGTCGAGGCCCTGATCACCGCACGCACCAAGGCGCTGCTCATCGGCTACCCCAACAACCCCACCGGCGCGGTGATGACGCGCGCCAAGCTGCAGGCACTGGCGGAGTTGGCCGAGCGCAAGGATTTGTTGGTGATCTCCGACGAGATCTATGATCGCCTCGTCTACGCCGGCCACCAGCATGTGTGCTTCGCCTCCCTCCCGGGCATGCGCGAGCGCACCATCACCCTGAGTGGTTTCTCCAAGGCCTATGCCATGACGGGTTGGCGCATCGGCTACGCCGCCGCTCCCGCCCCGCTCCTGGCGGAACTGCGCAAGGTCCATCAGTACACCATCATGTCGGCTCCGACGACGGCGCAGTGGGCCGCCGTCGAGGCGCTAGCGCGCGGCGAGGACCAGGTGCAGGCGATGGTTGCCGAGTACGACCGCCGCCGCAGGTTGATCGTCAGCGGCCTGAACGAACTGGGCCTTGCCACCTTCGAACCGAAGGGCGCGTTCTACGCCTTCCCCTCCATTGCCGCTGCCGGCATGGATGATGAGACTTTCGCCGAGCGACTGCTCCATGAGGAGCGCGTGGCCGTCATCCCCGGCCGCGCCTTCAGTGCCGACGGCAACTACGTGCGCTGTTCCTATGCCACCGCCTATGAGAAGATCGAAGAGGCGCTCGAGCGTATGCGCCGCTTCATGGCACGCCATGGCTGAGGCAGGCTGTCCGGGATGAGCCAAGCGTCCTTCGAGCCGGTCATCGGTCTGGAAGTCCACGCCGAGCTGCTGACGCAGTCGAAGATGTTCTGCGCCTGCCCGGTCCTCGACACCTCCCAGGCCGAGCCAAACAGCGCGGTGTGCGAGGTGTGCACTGGCATGCCCGGCACTTTGCCGGTGGTCAACGGGCGCGCCGTCGAGTTCGCCCTGCGCGCCGCGCTGGCTCTCCACTGCCAGGTGGCTGAAGCCAGTCTGTTCGCCCGCAAGAACTACTTCTATCCCGACCTGCCGAAGGGATATCAGATTTCCCAGTATGAGCTGCCCCTCGCCCAGCACGGCTGGCTCGAAATCGACACGCCGTCGGGCACCCGCCGCATCACGATCCGCCGCGTCCACCTCGAGGAGGACACCGGCAAGCTCGTTCATCGTCAGGGCGTCTCGCTCGTCGACTACAACCGCGCGGGCGTGCCCTTGCTCGAGGTGGTCACCGAACCGGAACTGTGCTCGCTGGATGACGTCAAGGGCTACGCCATCGCGCTGCGATCCCTGCTGCGCTACCTCGACATCACCACGGGCGATATGGAGAAAGGCGCCATCCGTTTCGAGGCCAACATCTCGCTACGGCCCGCCGGCAGCGCCTCCCTGGGCACGCGCACGGAAATCAAGAACTTGAACTCGTTTCGGGCCATGCTCCGCGCATTGGAGTACGAGATCGGTCGCCACACCCACATCCTGGCACAGGGCGGCCAGGTCCAGCAGGAAACGCTTCGCTGGGATGACGTGCGCGGCGTCACCTGCCCCGAACGCGGCAAAGAAGAGGCAGACGACTACCGCTACTTCCCCGAGCCGGATCTGCCGCCACTCCACATTGAGCAAGCGTCGCTCAGGCAGATCGCGGCTTCACTGCCCGAGCTGCCTTCCGCGAAGCGCTGCCGCTTAATCGAACAGTACGGGCTCACCCCTTACGGCGCAGGCGTATTGACCGCCGAGCGCGCCGTCGCCGACTACTTCGAGGCCTGCGCCGCCGCGGCCCCTGACGTCCCTCCGGCCAAGCTTGCCAACTGGATCAGCGGCGATCTCTTCGCGCTGCTCAATGAACATGCACTCCCCATCGAGTCGTGCAGGGTTTCCCCCGCCCAATTGGGCGAGCTGGTGCGAATGGTCGAGCAAGGCGTGGTCAACACGACCAGCGCCAAGGCCGTGCTGGCAGAGTGCTTCACCACGGCCGAGCCGCCGGCGGCGGTCGTGGAGCGCCGCAACCTGTCGCAGCTGAGCGACCGCGGCGAGATCGACTGGTTGGTGCAGCAGGTCGTCGCCGCTCATCCCCAACAGGTCCAACTCTACTTGCAGGGGAAGGTGGCGATTGCCGAGTGGTTGCTCGGCCAGGTGATGCGGGCCGCCGGCGGCAGGGCAAATCCTTCCCTGGCCCGCCAAAGCCTCGACCACCATCTGCGGGCGCTGGACGAGAGTCGCCGGGCGCGGTGAGCAGTGTCACTTGACGGGCGCTGATCGCTCATCTACCGTTGGGCATGGGGCTGCCAGCACGGGCGATGCAATCCAACCGCGACGCGCTCTCTGCGGGTGTCGTCCTAGGCGCCCGCTCATCACCTGCCAGAGCGAGGGATGAACTGTGAACGCATTTGAAATGGCTCAGGCGCAGTTTGACGCTGTCGCCGGACAGATGAAGCTCGACACCGGCCTTGCCACCGTCTTGCGCTGGCCCATGCGGGAGTTTCGCTTCCAGATCCCGGTGCGCATGGACGACGGCAGCATGAAGGTCTTCTTCGGCTTCCGCGTGCAGCACAACGACGCGCGTGGGCCGACCAAGGGAGGCATCCGCTTTGCCGCGGACGAGACGCTCGATACCGTGCGCGCCCTGGCCATGTGGATGACCTGGAAGACGGCGGTTGCCGACATCCCCCTCGGCGGAGGTAAGGGTGGCGTCGTCGTCGACCCGGCCACCCTCTCCGATGGCGAAAAGGAACGCCTGTGCCGCGGTTGGATTGGCCAGATATGGAAGAACCTCGGCCCGCGGCAGGACGTGCCGGCCCCCGACGTGGGCACCAATCCACAGATGATGGGCTGGATGATGGACGAGTACTCCAAACTCGTCGGCGTGTTCACGCCGGGCGTCATCACCGGCAAGCCCGTCGGCGCCGGCGGTTCCCTCAGCCGCACCGAGGCCACCGGATTCGGCGTCGTGTACACGCTGCGCGAAGCCATGGCCCGCCTCAAGATTGATCCCGCCAAGACAACCGTTTCCATCCAGGGCTTCGGCAATGTGGCCCAGTACGCCGCCATCGGCTTCCGCGACCTGCTCGGTGGCAAGGTCGTCGCCGTTTCCTGCTGGGACCGCGAGGACGAGAAGGCCTACGCGTTCTACAAGAAGGAAGGCATCGACCCCGTCTTCCTGCAGGGCATCACCGACATCTACGGCACAATCAACAAGGAGGCGGCCCGCAAGGCCGGCTACAGCCTGCTCGATGCCGACGCCTGGCTTGT
The DNA here is from genome assembly GCA_964575425.1 of uncultured Anaerolineaceae bacterium. Lineage (GTDB taxonomy): Bacteria > Chloroflexota > Anaerolineae > Anaerolineales > E44-bin32 > DATEAV01. The sequence continues at coordinate 10,657 of CAZNRD010000028.1, forward strand.
CCAGGATGTGGATGTGCTCATCCCGGCGGCCAAGGAAAGCCAGATCACGGGCCAGAACATCCGTTCCATCAGCAACAAGGTCCGCATCGTCGCCGAGGGCGCCAACGGACCAATCACCCCCGAGGCCGATGCTGTGCTCAAGCAGCGCGGCATCTTCCTCATCCCGGACTTCCTGTGCAACGCCGGCGGCGTCACAGTCTCGTATTTCGAGGGCGTTCAGAACGACATGAACTACTACTGGTCACGCGAACAGGTCCTCAGCCGTCTGGACGAGAAGATGACCAGCGCTTTCCGCTCCGTGCTTGATGTGGCCACACAGAAAGACATCTTCATGCGCGACGCTGCATATATGGTGGCTATCGACCGCGTCGTTCAGGCCATGAAGTTCCGCGGCTGGGCATAGCCACGGCAATCAGCCACAACAGAGACACAGGCCGGGATACCTGTGTCTCTTATTACCCTCCACAAACATGTTGTGCAGTCAGAAAGAATTCGTCGTCGTCGTAGGGCTTGGGGACATGTGGGAAAACGGCGAGGATCTTCTCGCACAGCCGAGATCTGGGAGGGGGCTGCAACGGAGGCACCAGGGCTTTGCAGGGAGCAGAGACAAGACATCCACATCGCGGCTGTGCAGGAATTGGGGATGGTTCGCAACGGCGGCGGTCGGATGCGCCTGGCCCCGTATATCTGGCGGTCTGTGCAATGGGGGGCGCCAGACCTGACACGTGCTTGCCCTCGCGTGCGATAGGGGGTAGGCAGTTGTCCCCAGTGGAAAGCGGTTTTCCACAGTTTGAGCCACGTTATCCACAGGCCTCCTGCAAAAAGCCGGGCGGCGATAGAATAGGCGCATGGAGCGGAGACAGGACGGGTTTGAGGAATATGCCGGCCACTGGTCGGAGGCAATCCGCCAGGCGTGGGCCCGCCTGCCGCCGGATATGCGTTCTAGCCTGCTGCGCGCGGTGGGGGCGCTCCCCGGTGACCTGAAGCGGTGGCGGGGTCTAATCGAGCAGGCGGTCGAGCACCTGCGGGTGGCCGGCGGGGGGAAGCAGCGGGTGGTGATAGTCGGACCGGTGAATGTCGGCAAGTCGACCCTCTACAACCAACTTGTTCGCTCAAGCCGGGATCGGGCGGCAGTCAGTGCTGTGCCCGGCACGACGCGGCAGGCCCAGCAGGCGGATGCAGGCCTCTTCACTGTGATCGACACACCAGGTGCGGACGCCGGTGGGCCGGTGGGGGAGGTCGAGAAAGAAAGGGCGCTGAAGGCGGCCGAAAGCGGCGACGTGGTGCTGTTGATGTTTGATGCGGCCCACGGCATTGGGACGACAGGGCAGACCCTCTACCGGGAGCTGCTCCTGTTGCGCAAGCCGATGGTTGTCGCCCTGAACAAGGTTGATCTGGCGCGCGGCGAACGAGCGGGAGTGCTGGCGCGGGCGGCGAAAGACCTTGGCCTGCAGGCCGAGCAAATCATCCCCTTGTCAGCGAAACAAGGCGCAGGCGTGGAGCGCGTATTGCTGGCAGTGGCCAAGAGCGAGCCGGGCATCGTGGCGGCCCTGGGTGCGGCACTGCCGGGCTACCGGTGGAAGCTGGCGCAGGTCACCATTGCCCGGACCGCCTCAACCGCGGCCGCCATCGCCATCACCCCGCTCCCGCTGATCGATTTCATCCCGCTTATCACAGTCCAGTCGGCGATGGTCCTGGGCATAGCGCGGATCTACGCCTACCGGATCACGCCGGCACGGCTGCGCGAACTCCTGGCGACCTTCGGGCTGGGGCTGCTCGGGCGGGGGCTCTTTTACGAGCTAAGCCGCCTCGGCGGCCCCCCGGGCTGGCTGGTGGCCGCAGCGGTGGCGGCAGGGACGACGGCGGCGATGGGGTATGCCACAGCGGCCTGGTTCGACCGTGGGGAACGGCTGTCGCGCGCACAGATGCAGCGACTGTCCCGGACCATCAGCCAGGGAGTGATTGACCGGCTGCGAGGGACGGGCCGGCGTCGCCCGGATCGCACTCGATTGCGTCAACAGGTGGAACGGGCGCTTGGGGACAGCCCACCAACGGGGGACGCGATCGGGGATTGAGTGGACAAAGGCGAGCTCAACACCCGGAGATGCAGACGGGGCCTGCGGCTTGCCGGCGCCTGTCGGGCCGACTTGGTCGGGGGAGCGCTTTCGTGTATCATGGGTAAGAGGCTTCCCCCCGGGGTGACACGGCGGCAACCTTGAGCATTATCACCCTGATGACCGACTTCGGGATTAAGGACGGCAACGTCGGCGTGATGCGTGGCGTGATATGGGGATTGGCGCCGCACGTGCACATCGCCGACCTGAGCCATATGATTGCGCCCCAGAACGTGCGCGAGGCGGCGCTGGTGCTTGCCCGGTCGGCACCCTATTTCCCGCCCGATACGATCCATGTTGTCGTGGTCGACCCCGGCGTCGGGACTGAAAGGCGCCCGATCGCCGCGCAGCTGGCGGCTCAGCGCTTTGTCGGCCCAGACAACGGCGCGTGCAGCTTGCTGCTTGAGTGGGCGGAACGCCAAGCCGGCCCGGTGCGATTTGTCCACCTTGACCGGCCGGCGTACTGGCTGCCGCAGATCAGTCATGTGTTCCACGGCCGCGACATCTTCTCCCCTGTCGCTGCACACTGGGCCAGGGGCGTAGCGCTGGAGGAGCTGGGCACGCCCATCGATGACCCGGCGCGCGTGACGCTGCCGCAGCCACAGCCTGCCGCCAACGGATGGCGCGGCGAAGTGATCCACATCGATCACTTCGGCAATGTGGCCACCAATCTATCTCGTGAGCATTTGCAAGGAGTCGAGTCGATAGTAGTCCGTGTGGCGGGCCACGAGATCGCCGGCCTCTTCCGAACGTTCGGCGAGCTCCCGGCCGGCGAGATGATGGCTCTGTACGGCAGCACCGGGAGCCTGATCGTGTCTGAGGTAAACGGTAATGCCGCTGCCCGCCTGCGTGTGAACGTCGGTGCGCCGGTCGAGGTAGAGGTGCTTGCTGGGACGCGGCCGTCGAGAGATGGCTATGACGGTTGACCCCCTCCTCTCTGTGGAAAGCCTGACGTTCCAGTATCGCTCGCGCACCGAGCCCGCGGTGATCGATGTCAGTTTCGACCTTCAACCCGGCGAGATCCTGTTGTTGGCCGGCGCGAGTGGCTGCGGCAAGACCACGATCGCCCGTTGCGTGAACGGCCTGATTCCGCGCTCCTACAAAGGGACGTGCCAGGGTTCCGTCCGGCTCAAGGGGCGCGAGGTCGCCGACATCCATCTGGCCGAGGTTTCGCAGATCGTGGGCACGCTGCTTCAGGACCCCGAGCGCCAGATTGTCAACAGCAGTGTAATCGGGGAACTTGCCTTTGGGCCCGAGAATCTGGGCCTGCCGCCGTACGAGATCCGTCGGCGCATCGACGAGGTCATCGAGCGGATGGGTATCGGTCCGCTGCGCGACCGCCAGACCTTCACGCTCTCGGGCGGCGAGAAGCAAAAAGTGGCCCTGGCCGGCATCCTGGTGATGCAGCCCTCGATCCTGCTGCTCGACGAGCCGCTGGCCTCACTGGACCCGGCCTCGGCGCGTGAGGCGCTGGCGATCTTCCGTCGGCTGGCCGATGAGGGCGCATCGATCGTCTTGATTGAGCACCGTGTGGAAGAAGCATTGCGGGCGCGCCCCGACCGCCTGCTGTACCTCAAAGGCGGGCGTGTGGAATACCTCGGCCCGGTGCGAGATCTGCTGATAGAAATCGACCATCGCGAAGTCAAGCTGCCCGCACCCTGGGTGGTGGAGCGCGTGCGAGCCGCGGACGCAGCCCGCGCCTGGGCAGCACCGCAACCGTCAGCTGCGCCGAGCGAGCCGCTGGTTGCGTTTGAGAATGTGAGTTTTGGCTATGGCGATGGCCCCACCGTATTGCACAACATCGACCTGACGATCCGGCGCGGCGATCGGGTGGCAATCCTCGGACCGAACGGTGCGGGGAAGTCGACGTTGGTCAAGCATGCCATCGGGCTGCTCAAGCCGCGCCAGGGACGCGTGCTGGTCGCAGGCGTCGACAGCCGACGCCTGTCGGTGGCCCAAACCGCCCGTACGGTGGGCTACGTCTTCCAGAGCCCGACCCACATGCTCTTCGCCCCGACGGTGGTTGAGGAGCTGGCGTTTGGGCCACGCAACCTGGGGTTTGACGCTGTGACGATTGAAGCCAGCGTGCGGACCAGCGTCGACGTTACCAACCTTGCGGGGCTCGAGCAGCATCCCCCGCTGGGGCTGTCCTTTGGCGAGCAAAAGCGCACGACGATCGCAGCTGTGGCGGCAATGCGCTCACGCATCCTGATTATGGATGAGCCGACCGCTGGCCAGGACTATGCCAACTGCACGCGCTTCATGGATGCACTGTGTGCGCCGCCTGAGGGCGGTAGCAGCTCCGTCTTGGATACAACCTTCGATGCCACGGTGTTTATCAGCCACGACCTGGACCTGGCCGTGACCTACGCCAATCGGGTGGTGTTGCTGAGCCAGGGGAGGATCGTCGGGGATGGCCCCCCCGAGCAGGTGCTGGCCGATTTCGAACGCCTCGAGCGCTGTCGCATCTTGCCCACATCGCTGCTGCGCCTGAACTGCGAGATGCTCAAGCGCACCGGGCGCTTCCTGCCTGCGGAGGCGCTGGCGGCCTACCCAGGCGCTTGAGTTGCAGGGTGGAGGGGCGCGTCGGCGGCCCGCCGGCGGTGTTCCTTTGAGAGGATCAACACCGGGGTCTTTCCGCATCGAAGAGGAGGAGATCATAATGGACAAGAAGAGCCTTTGGTCGTTCGGGACGCGCGAGGTAGTCTATGGCGCGATCGGCGCCGCGCTCTACGGCGTGCTGTCGTGGCTGACCAACATCTTCCCGCTCCCGGCGGCGGGCAACATCAGCTTCCGGCCAGCGGTGGCCGTGCTGATCTTTTTCGGCGCGGCCTTCGGCCCGTGGGTGGGCCTGCTGGCTGGCGTGATCGGCAATACGCTGGGGGACGCCCTCACTGGCTGGGGCTTCTACTGGAACTGGAATGTGGGCAACGGCCTGATGGGCATGATTCCCGGGCTGGCGGCGGGCATCATCAAAGACTATGGCAGCCGCAAGGGCATCGTCACCGGGATTATCTACGGTGCCATTGGCATCGCCGTAGGCATGCTCTTCGCCTCATTGACCGAGATGTTTGTGGGCGGCATCGACCTGAACACGGCACTGATCGGTTACTTCACGCCGGCCTTTCTCGGCAACTTGGTTGTGACGATCGTGCTGCTGCCGATCCTGTTCGTAGCCTACAAGGCCATCGCCGCACGCCGGGGACGCTGATCCCGTGCTCGTCGCCTGGAAGTACCGCCCCCGGGAGACCTTGATCCAGCGCCTAGATCCGCGCGCGCGGCTGATCTTCATGGTCTGCGTTATCCTGGCCATCACGCTGGCCCAGGTGTGGGACATCCGCCTGCTGCTGCCGCTGTTCATCCTGGTGTTGATCCTCTACCTGCTGGCGCGCATCGAGTGGCAGGATGTCCGGCGAGCCTGGCTGCTGATCTCGGTCATCCTGGTGTTCATCATCGGCCTAAATGCCCTGATCGCCGGCCGGGGCGGGCCGATGGCGGTGCTCCAGGAGGCGTCGCCGGTAGTGCTCTTCCAGACGCCGACGCTTCGGATTCCTTTCACACCCTGGAGCCTGACGGTGACCATCACCGTCGCCCGCGCCTGGTTTGCGCTGACGCAGTTTGTGCGCCTGCTGACGATGGCGATGCTGGCGGTGCCCGTGGCCTACACGTTCGACCCCAGCATGTACGGCGTGATCTTCCGCCGCCTCGGCCTGCCGGACAAGGCCTCCTACACGATGGACCTAGCCTTCCGCTTCGTCCCCACGCTGGGCCGGGATTTCGCGATCACCATGGACGCGCAGCGCGCACGGGGCTACGAACTCGAGCGGGCGCGCGGGGGGATCGTCGAGCGCCTGCGCCGGCTGGCGCCGCTGCTCGTGCCGGTTACCATGCAGGCGATCGTCGCCGGCGAGGAAGTGGTTGACGCGATGGACTTGCGGGCCTTCGGGACCAGGCGGCGCACATGGATGCGCGCCGACGAGCTGGTCTACCAGCCGCGCGACTACGTTCTGATCGGCCTGGGCGTGGTGATCTTGCTTGGCTCGCTCGGGGCCCGGGCAATGGGGTTTGGCGACTTCTGGCTGCCGGCGGCGCTGGCGGCCTGGGCGGGAGGTTGATCGAGGCGCACCCGCTGTTCATGCGGGACCCCCATCACTGCTCACAGGATGTGGGTGAGCGTTGGGGTGGCGACGCGAGGAGGTTTCTAGATTGCTTCTTGCGGAGCATGCTCCACCCCTGACGAGTTCGGGTCCGGGGGCAGGAGGTGTGCGCCCAGGTCGGCGGTAGAGGTGAGAATCAAGTCGGCGCCGGCGGCTGTCAGCTCATCAACGCCGCCGAATCCGCACAACACGCCAGCGGTCTGAGCACCGGCGGCGCGGCCGGCGCGAATGTCGACTGTAGTGTCGCCCACCATCAGGCAGTCGGATGGTGGGCTGCCCAGACGGTGCGCCGCCCACAGCACGGGGGCCGGATGCGGCTTGGCCCGCCAGCAGGTGCGGCCGGTCACAACACACTGGAAGTAGGAAGACAGCGACCAGGCTTCGAGGAAGGCATGCGTGCTGTGGGCCTCGCGCGCCGTGACGATGGCCAACGGATAGTGCGCGCACAAGCGGCGCAGCGCTTCGGGCACGCCAGAGACAGGCTGGAGACCGTCCCTGGGGCTCTCACCGCGCAGGGCGTGGAGGCCCGTCAGGAACGGACCAAGCAGGTTGTCGAGCCCGAGTCGGTCTGCAGTGGCATAGGCGGCGTTGGCCACACCCTCGCTCGCCATCAGCCATCGGCGAGCAATGTGCGATGCACTCTCGGCGGGCAGGAGGCGGGCCAACAGCGCAGCCAGGCGCCGGATGTACAGGTCGTCGGTGTCGGCCAGGGTGCCGTCGAGATCGAACAGCAAGGCGCGAATGCGAGCGGGGTCGAAGCCTTGGCTCATGGGAGGCGGGCGGGGAAGGGAATCGCCTTGCGCAGTGCAGCCAGGGTGTCGGCATTGGGGGCGAGGAGCCATAGTGTCTGGTCGGATTGCCGCTCAAGTAACACTTCGCCCGGGCTGTTGCTCCAGGTCAGACGGTAGGCGGAGGCGGAGCCCGGACCGAAGCGCGCCTGACCGTAGGCGTGGAAAGCCGAGAAGAACTCCTGCGCGTCGGCGAAGCGGTCCCAGCGGATGAGCACGATGAATGCACTCTCGCCAGAGGCATCGTCTCTCAGTGTCACATAGCGGTCCCCACCCCAGCCCTCGCAGGCCGCGGCCGCGTCGGGAAGCTGCGTTTCGAGGGTCAGGCGCAGCATCCACTCCCCCAAGGTGCCTCGGTCGACTTCGTGCCAGGTCCCGCCCAACGTGGTTGCCAATTCCTCAGGGATCTCGGGTAGGGCGGGAATGTCCGCAGGGTAACGTTCGGGATGCAGGATTTGCTCGCTGGCGACAGGCGGCTGGGCATAGGCGGCATCGACCGCGGCCCAGTTCCCTTCAATATACAAATCCGTTGCGAAGTTCAGACCGTGAAGGTAGGGAAAGAGCAAATCCTGCTGGATGAATTCGGGAGCGGTGTTGAAGATGGGGGTCTGGAGGGAGCGATAGTAGTCCTGCAGGTCCCGCCAGTCATTGGCGGAGGCATACATGCGGAGCCACTGTGTGCTGAGCAGAGTGGCGTCGCCTTCGAGCAGGGCCAGGACGGCGCGGCAGCGCTCGGGTTCGGCGCGGCAGGCCTCGGGGTTGTAGCCGAGGCCACGGTCGAGGTCGTAGGTCTGGTCCTGCAGTGCGTGGATGAATTCGTGTGCGTAGGCTAGGCGTTCGGCGCCGTCAAAGGTCTGGTCGGAGACGATGACCATCACGCCGGTGCGCTCGTCGTAGTACCCGGCGACCTGTTCGGAGTACAGTGCCTGATACAGCCCCCACAGATCGAGGCCCGGTTCGACCGCACCCAGCAGCGAAAACAAGAGGGCATCGACTTCGGCTTCCTCTGGTGAGTAGTCGCGCAGCAGCTCATCGACAAGTCGCTGCTGCAGTTGTTTGTGTGAGATCAGAAGACGCTCGACTGGGAAACGCGGACGCAGGCCGCGCAGATGGCTGACTTGGACCTCAATGGCATCCATCGCGGCTTCGACTTCAGGGGGGAGACCTGCGGCAATGGTCGGCGAGGGAACACCGGGCGAAGGCGAGGGAAGTGCGGGCAAGGGGGTTGTCGGGGGAACCGTGGCGGTGGGCGTGTGCATGGCGGCGAAGGGTGGGGGGAGCACGAGCGCCAGCAGCGCGACAGCAGCCAGGAACGCCAGGGTCAGCAGGCCGGCAGCTAGCCAAAGCAGCCAGTGTCTTGGCCGTTGAGTCTTCTCGGTCTTGCTGAGCATGGTGCCCGATTGTATCACTCGGGACTGGATGCGCGCGCCAAGATTATGGAGCGAGGTAGTATTCAGCGCGCAAGATGCCCTCGAACGCCTGACGGGCATCGGCGAGGGCTTTGGACTGCCACTGCCTCTCGCGGGGGAAGAACAGGGCCTCGAAGGCATCCTCGATCTGCTGGCGGACTCCTTCCGGCGCGCCGTACCAGTACGCCTGGTTTTCGAGCGCCATCGTCCTCAGGCTGTGGAGAACGGCGCCGACCGTTTCGCCGACCGTGCCGAACTCGAATGAGGTGGCGTACAGATGCCGCCGAGGCCACTCTTGCCGGAAGGTCTGGTACTCCCAGTCGATCATGTCGCCGAGGATGCTGTAGAACTCGGCGGGATCTGTCTTGGCGAGGCGTGGGTAGGCGAAGCGCCGTGCGAGGGAGGTGGAGTCGGCGGGCTCGAGGTAGGAGTTGACGATGGTCATCCGATATCGAGGGCCGTAGCCGGTGTGCATGTCGAGGTGAAGGATCTGTCGGTGGCGCTCGGCCTGCTGTCGCAAGAGGCCCATCACCACCTGTGTTTCCTCCTGCAACGAATCCCCACCGTAGTGCAAACCTCGAAACGAGCGGTACTGGCCGAGCAGCACCGCGCGGCGGAGGCGCGCCGGACCCAGACGCAGCAGCGCGCACAGCAGTCCGGCGGCGAAGCGCAGCCGGGCTGAGGCGAGGTTCCGCATTGGGGCGCGCGGTTCGAGGCAGCGCGCGATGCGGTGATAGTCAGGGTTTGAGCGCGGGTCCAGGCAGGCGGGGCCGGTGACGAAGTTGCGGTTCAGGTCGACGTTGCTGGCGTTGGTGCGGCGGCGGTGCTTCATGCCCCAAGGGTTGATGGGGTGGACGAGGAGCAGGCTGGTTTCGGTGGGATCCAGGCGCGGCAGGAATTCGCGCACCAACACTTCGAGCATGGCGGAGCCGACGTAGCCTTCGATGCCGTGTTCGCCGACGGTGAAGACGAGGGATTTCGCGGGCTCGCGGGTTGCCTCCGCCTCGATGGCGGCAATTGGCAGGCCCGAGGCCAAGGGCCACTCCGACCAGATCGCCTGGGGCCACTGCAGGCGCACCAAGTCCAGGCTGGAGCGGAAGCGGCGCTGGCAGTCGTCGAAGGAGTCAAGGAAGAGCGGGTCCATGGCGGTCTCAGAAGGGGCCATACCCGATGACGGCGGCCAGGGCGAGGAAGGCCAGCGACAGAGCCGCGATCAAAGCCCAGAGGCCCGCGGTCCAGCGGATCCACTTTGCATAAGGGACGGCGGCCAGTCCCAGCGAGATGAGGAGCACGGGGTTGGTCGGGTATGCCAAGTTCGAGAATCCATCGCCGAAGCAGTAGGCCAGGACGGCCGTCTGGCGCGTCAGGCCGATCAGCCCGGCCAGCGGGATCAAGATCGGCATGAGCAGGAACGCCTTGGCTGAGGCGGAGGCGACAAAGAATTCGATGAGGAGAGTGACAAGGTAGACGGCGGCTGCGGCGACCACTGGATTGCTCGCTTCGAAGGCCAGCGAGGCGTGGTGCAGGACGGTGTCCATGACCTGGCCCTGGCTAACGATATGCTTGACACTGGCTGCCATCAAGATCAGCGGGATGGCGGGGGCGATGCCGGCCAGACCCTGGCCCACCGAGCGAAGCACGGTGCGGCGACCTGCGCCGGAGAGCCAGCCCGCACCCACGCCGGCTGCCAGGAACAGGAGGCCGACGAGTGGGAGAGAGTAGTCCGAAAGGCCAGGGACAAACGGGCCAGCAATCAGCACCAGCAGAATGAGGGCAAGGCAGACGCCGAACCACGCTGCGGCTTGGCGCATAGTGAGCTGAGTGGAGGCTTTGGGCAATGGGACAGGAAACCGATGCGCCTCGCCTTGGTGGCTGGCAGCACCGCTGGCCGCCTCCTTATCCAGACGCCGGGCATAGCGAACGAGGAACAGAGCAAGAAGTGCGTACATCACCATGAAGATCGGCACCCTCAGCCACGCGCCGGAGAAGAGAGGCAGTTGGGCCAGCCGTTGGGCAATGCCGATGGTGAACGGGTTGGTAATGGCGGCGGTAAAACCCATGTTGGTAGCCAGGATGCTCATGCCCAGGCCGAGGAGGGCATCCCAGCCCAGGGAATAGGAAAGCGCGATCACCAACGGCACCAGAGGGACAACTTCTTCAAAGATGCCAAAGAAAGCCCCCAGGCTCATGAACAGGAAGGAGATCGCAAGGAGCAGCGCGTACTTCCGACCGCCGAAGCGCGCCACCACATGCTGCAGCACGAGGCGCAGCAGCCCGCAGCCGTCGAGGACGGCGAAGGATGCGCCGACGAAGAGCAGGAAGACGATGATGGTGAGGATCGTCAGGCCATCGGGGCTGCCAAGCACCTCCAGCGGCGCTGTTAGCCAGCGCCAAGCCGGGTAGTCCGGCTGGGGCAGGGTGCGGTACGAGCCCGGGATGATGACCTGACGTCCCTCCGACTCCGCGCGAGCGTAGCTGCCCGCCGGCATGACTCGGGTCAGGATTCCAGCACCGATCATCAGTGCAAACAGAATCAAGGCCGCCTGTGCGAAGGAGCGGGTGCTGATGCGGATGCCGGCGCGGTTTTCCATGGTATTGCCTCCGGTCGCTTTCAAGGTGAGGTGAGACGCAGTCGCAATGGGCAGGTGTGTGTGGTTGCGCGAAGGTGCGTTGAAAGCACATCGTGGACTGCTTTTGGATGACGCCTGCGCCCGCTGCCGCGAGTCCTGGGGATTGAATCCGTCTTAGCGGGTGATGCGGCGCATCTGCTCGTAGAGCGGCCGCAGGCGCGAATACATCTGGCGGTAGACGCGCTGATACAGTTCGGTGTAGATGGCGTGCGCCTCCGGCTCGGGCTCGAAAGTCTTCCCCGGGTGGGTCATTTCGTTCACGGCGGTCTCGAAATCGGGGTGCAGGCCAAGGCCGACGGCGGCGTCGATGGCTGCGCCCAGGCCCGAGGCTTCGTAGATATGCGGCCGCGAGGCGGGCAAGCCAAAGACATCGGCGGTGAGCTGCATGGCGGCCTCGCTCTGGCTGCCGCCGCCCGCCACGCGCACCGCGGTGATGGGGACGCCGCTGCGCTTCGAAGTCCGCTCCGCGCCTTCGCGCAGCGCGTAGGCCAGTCCCTCGAGGATGGCGCGGTAGAGATGGGCACGTGTGTGTACGTCGCCGAAACCGATGACCGCGCCACGCGCCTCTGGTCCTGGGTGGCGCAGCCCGGGCGACCAGTAGGGCTGGAGGGTCAGCCCCTGTGAGCCGGGCGGAACGGCGCGGACCAGTTCGTCGAACAGGGCCTCAGGCTCGACGCCGCGCTCTTCGGCGATTCGTTGCTCCCGCAGACCGAACTCGTGCTTGAACCAGGTGACCATCCAGTAGCCGCGGTAGATCTGCAGCTCGAGGCTGTAGGCGCCGGGCACGGCCGAGGGGTACGGCGGGATGAGGGGGATGATCTCGACGTACTTGCGATGGGTGGTGTTGATCGTGGCCGTTGTGCCGTATGAGAGGCAGGCGATGTGGGGGTCGAGGCAGCCGGCTCCGAGCACCTCGCATGCCTTGTCGGCAGCAGCGGCGATGAGTGGCAGGCCGGCCGGGATGCCGGTGGTTTCCGAGGCTTCCGCCGTGATCTCGCCCAATGGCTGCGTTGGCGGGACAAGGTCGGGCAGGAGCTTCGGGTCCATCGGAACCGCCTGCCACTTCCAGTCCCATTTGCTCGCCCAGCGTTGGTGTTTGTAATCGAACGGCACATAGCCAACCTGGCAGCCGACCGAGTCGACGTAACGGTCGATGAGCCGATATGTGAGGTATCCGGAGAGAAACAGGTACTTGTGGGTGCGATCCCAGATTCCCGGCTGATGGGTCCGTATCCAGTTGGCCTCGGCCTCAGCCTGAAGGTAGGCGACAGTATCGGACATGCCGGCGAGGCGAAATGCCACCCCCCACAACCCCCCGACTGGCTTGAGGCCCTCCGTGCGGCGCTGGTCGAGCCAGACGATGGCGGGACGCAGCGGCCGGCCGTCGCGGTCCAGGTTGATGACCGTCGAGCGCTGGGTGGTGAGAGCAACTCCTGCGAGCGATTCGCGGCGGACGTCGGGCATCGACCACAGCACCTGACACGCCTGGCATACGGCTTCCCAGAAGGCCTCTGGGCGCTGTTCGGCCAACCCCGGGGCGTCCGAGAAGTAGGGCTCGATGGGGACCCGGCTGCGCGCCAGCAGCGCGCCTCGCGCGTCGAAGAGAAGAGCCCGGACGCTCTGCGTGCCGTTGTCGATTGCCAGGATGTGTTCGCGGCTCATCAGTCTCCTCCACCCCGATGGGGTTCAACGGGGAACAGCGTAGCATGTTTTCCACAGAGAAGCGTACGCCTGGACTTCTTGCCGCCAGCGTTCGTCGTCCCAGCCCAGCTCAGGCTGGACGATGAAGCGAATGCGGTCCAGAAGCGGCAAACCTCCGTCAAGGCTGGTAAGGCCCAGGCGAAGGCGCCGAAGCAGCAGGTCGTCGAGATGGACCACGCCCTCCGCCCGCGCGGCCCAGCGCAGCTCGGCCCAAAGTGAGAGGCTGCCCGGGATGGTCTCGAGTTCGCAGGGTTGGGCGGCAGCGACCAGGGCCGGGGAATCGGCCCCGTAACGGCCGAGCAGGCGCAGCCGGGCTGCGGGGTCGAGCGGCGCGCGCAGGGCGGATTCGAGCGCCGGCGGGTCGAGGACGCGGCCGTGCTGCTCGAAGCGAGCCTCACGCGGCAGGCGCGAGCGCACGGCGCGCAGCGCGTCGATGGCCATGCGGCGGAACGTGGTCAGCTTGCCGCCGCTGACGGTGAGCAGGCCGTCCTCCTCCCAGAGGACATGTTCGCGCGACTCTTTCGAAGGGTCGGCCTTGCCGGTATCGACAACGGCGCGGATGCCGGCCTGGGTTGACAGGACATCTCCAGGGCCGATTTCAAGCGTTGGGAAGACGTGACCAAGTGCGGTCAACAGGTAGTCGAGCTCGGAGGGCTGGATGGCGGGATCGGTCTTAGCAGGACGGCCGTAGTCGACGTCCGTTGTGCCGGCGAGGACCACACCCTCCCACGGGTACACGTAGAGAGGGCGGTGGTCGACAGGATGGAGGAAGCACACTGCGCGAGTGAGAGGCAGTCGGGAGATGGGGAGGAAGAGATGACTGCCTCGCAGTCGGCGCAGGCGAGGAACGCCGCCCACCTGAGAGCGCAGCTCATCCGCCCAGGCTCCTGTGGCTGAGATAACCGCCGAGGCCTGGACTTCGGCGGTGCGCCCGCCGGAATCGGGAGCCTGGTCGCTCACCACAACACCGACCACGCTGCCCGAACGCTGGCGCAGAAGGCTCTCGGCCCGGGCATAGTTCAGGGCATGGCCTCCCTGACGAACTGCTTCGCGGAGCAGCCGGAGAACTAGGCGCGCGTCGTCCGTTTGAGCGTCGAAATAGCGAAAGCCGCCCACAACGTCGGCGCCCGCGAGCGGGGGGCAGAGGTCGAGCAGACCCGCGGCGTCGTAGCGGCGGTGTCCCCATTTGAGAGCAAGCACGTCGTAAAGAACCAGGCCAGCGCCAAAGACCCACGGTGGTATCGGATCACGGCGGAGACAGACCATCAGCTGCGGGAGCGAGGTGACCAACCCGCGGCCCTCACGCAGAAGGCGCTCGCGCTCCCGCACTGACTGCCAGGTGAGCTTGATCTGGCCGTTGCGGAGGTAGCGCAAGCCCCCGTGGACGAGCTTCCCTGAACGGCTGGAGGTGCCGGAGGCGAAGTCGTCCGCCTCGACGAGCAGGGTGCGCAGCCCGGCGCGGACCGACTCTCGCAGGATTCCGGCGCCGGTGATGCCTCCGCCAATGACGATCACATCCCAGGGCCTGTTGAGTTCCGACCAGGTGCGCTCACGCCAGCCGCGATCCCACATGGTCAGCCTCCCGCCACCACGTCCGGGTGGCCAAGCAACGCCCGGGCCGCCATCGACCGTCAGATAGTGGCCAGTGGTTGGGGTGCGGGCGGTGGAACACAGCGAAGCCAGCGTCGGTCACCAGTGGCACTTCATCGAACCATTCGTGCTTTCGTCTGCTCACCCCAGGGGCACAAGCTTGCCGGGGTTCATCCATCCCTCCGGGTCGAATGTGCGGCAGATTTCCCGAAGGACTTGCGTTCCCAGCACGCCCTTCTCTGCTGTGAGATACGCGGTGTGATCCGTGCCGACGCCGTGCTGGTGACTGATTGTGCCGCCATGCGTCAGGATGACCTGGCTGGCGGCATGCTTGAGGGTGTGCCAGCAGTGCAGGGTCTCATCGGGATCGGCGGCGCGACGGAAGAGGTAGGTGAGATAGAGACTGGCGCCGTCGCGGTACACATGGGAGAGGTGGGCGAAGGCGAGGACGCGCTCACCGAACGGCTCGAGGCCGCTGGCGAGAGCCGCCGTGAGACCGGCAGCGGCAGGAAAGAGGCGAGCCCAGGGCAGCGCGGTCTCCAGGGTGTCAATGGCGTAGCCGCGCTCCCACAGGGTGTTGCGCAAGTAGGGCGTGAGGAAGCGGGACTTGCGCCACTTGCGACCGATGAAGGACCCACTGGGCAGGCCCCCGTGGCGGCGGATCACCGCTTCGGCTTCGCGACGGGCATGCGAGGTATCGCTGCGGCTGCCGGTGACGGCGTAGACCAAGAGGCAGCGCTCGGGACCATATGCGAGGGTGCGCAGACCGCGATCGACCCAGCCCACCAGGCGGTCCTTACCAGAGAGCACGAGCGTGGTCTGAGTCTCCAGGGGGTCGCTCAGGCGCAGCATGGACACGGCGGTGCCGGACTGCGCGATCTCGCGCACGGCCTCGGCGCCGGTAGGCCAGTCGTGGAAAAAGGCTCCGTGGAATTCCTCTCTCTCGGGCAGGGAACGGATGCGGATGACGGCCCGGGTGATGATGCCCAGGCGACCTTCGGAGCCGAGCACGAGGTGGTGCAGATCAGGGCCGGCGGCACTGGCCGGGAAGGGTGGGAGGTCAAGCACGCCGACCGGGGTCTCGATGTGACCGCCGGCGAAGTGGTCCTCGATGCGCCCGTAATGGTATGACTGCTGCCCGCTGGAGCGTGTCGCGATCCAGCCGCCGAGGGTGGACAGTTCGAAGGACTGTGGGTAGTGGCCCAGGGTGTAGCCGCGAGCGTTGAGCTGAGCTTCGAGGTCCGGCCCGCTCACGCCGGCCTCGAAGGTCGCCAGGAGGCTGACCTCGTCGAGGTCGAGCAGGCGGCGGAGGCGAGACACGTCGACGGTAAGCGAGGGGAGGCTGTCTGAAGGCGGATTGATGTGGCCGACGACGCTGGTCCCGCCGCCATAGGGGATCAAGCAAGTGCTACTTGTGCGGCAGAAGTCGAAGAGGGCGCGCACTTCCTCGTCGGAGGTTGGATAGGTGACAGCGTCGGGGAAGGCAGGGATGCGGCCGGAGCGCAGCGCCACCCAATCCGGCAAGCTTTGGCCGCGCGCATGGCGCAGGCGCGTTTCAGGGTCAGCGATGAATGAAGGATGGGAGGGGAGGCGTGAAGGAGGCACGCTGGCCACGACGCTCTGGAAAGGGGCATCGGGCGCAGGCTGCCCGGGGCCGAGCCGTCTGGCCAGGAAATTGGCCGCCGACTCCGGCAGTGGGTAGTGAGTGGCTTCATCCCCCCAACCGTTCCAGCGTCTCATCTTGCCTCCCCGGCCGGTGCGGCTTTCTCGGTCTGCTGCCACAGCTCCAGGCTCTCGCGCATGACGCGTCGAGCGATGGCCTCGGCTCTGTCGGCGCGTCCGGAGCGGGCGGCGCGCAGCAAATCGCGGTAGAAGGCCTTCGAGTGCTGACGTGTCTGGGCGACGGCGAAGTAGCGTAGGGCGAGGGTGAGATACAGGTCGCCGAAGCCGTTGAGGATGAGGGTGAAGACCGGATTGCCGGAGGCGATGGTGAGGAAGCGATGGAGGTCCCAATCGGCCTGGGCGTAGCAGTCGGGATCTTCCGGGAGCGAGAGGTAGGGCTCAAGGAGTTGGGCCACCTGGCCCGGCGTGCGGGCGACGGCCAGGCGGACGTAGGCGGGAGCCAGGGCCAGGCGGATGCTGAGCAAGTCCGGGACAAAGTGCGGCGGAAGGTGGTTGCGATGACGGGCAATGGCCGCCAGCACGCCGAGGTTGCCCTCGTGCCAATAGTCCCGCACGCGCGTGGGGAGGCCGTGGTGGATTTCGAGCCAGCCGTCGCGCGCCATGCGCTGCAAGGCCTCGCGCAGCGTAGGGCGGGTGACGCCCAGGGCGAGGGCGAGGTCGCGTTCGGGCGGCAGGCTGCTGCCGATGGGGAAATGGCCGTCGAGGATGGCTCCGATGAGGCGGGCCTCGGCGAGTTCCGTGGGGCGGAGCGGGCGCGGCCAGTTCATAGCGTGGTATGAGGTCTGACCAGCGTCCTCACGGTAGCACGGATCTGAGCACGCGTCCAGTGACTTTTCTCACAAGGCCGAAGCCTCAGGCCGGCCTGGCATTTGGGCCGGGCGGGCTTACTCCGGGTTTGACCAGTGGGCGATCAGGCGGCGCAGGTCAGGGCCGAGGGCGGCGAGTTCTTGGCGCAGAAGGGCGGCGGAGGCCGCCGCCTGCCGATGGGCTTCGTCGAGTCCGTCCTGCGCGCGGGCGCCGGGGAGGCGGCCGCGGATCTCCAGGGCGAGGGCATCCGCCGCGCGCAGGAGATAGGTGCGAGTGTGGTTGCGAAGATCGTAGGCGAGGTCGGTGCAGCGGCGCAGTTGGCCGGCCAGCTGTGGGTGGGAGCGGCGCAGCGGCGCCTGGACCTCCGAAGCGCATTGATTGAAGCGCATCAAGGCGCGGTCGATGGCATCGAGCGTGGTCCCGCTGTCGGGCGGCCGGCGGGTGGCGATGGCGCTTGCACAGCCATCCAGGATGTGCTGAAGGCTGTCGAACCACTCGGCCAACCCGGCTGCAGTCTGTCGCTGCCGGCGTCGCCTTCGGGAAGAGAACCAGGCAGACAACATACGCCCGAGGCCGGCCTATCCGAACGCGGATCCGTCGTCGAGCAGCGACCGCAGCCGATCGTACGTGTCCTGTGGCATGGGCTCACGCCCCTTGGGCAGAAGGCTGCGCAGTTGCTTGGGCTGGCACACGGGGATAGCGGGCGACTGTGCACTGATCGAGACGGCGGGGTGGGTGAAGACGACCACCGCATGAGCCGGGACTAGGGAACCGTCCGGCATCTTCGCCTCCAGGACTTGGCTCACCCGGGCCGCGGCCTGTTGAGCGTCGGTGATCGGGTCCCCCAGGGGCTCCTCGAGGAAGAAGCGGAGAGCCTTGCCAAGGGTGATCCTCTGGTGCCATTTGCCTCGCCTGTATTCGAAGATGCCCTCCCCGGCTCTGGTCTCGAGCACGATGACGCCCATGGGCATCAGCAGCAGATGCTGTGGGGCGTGGGGCAGGTAGTGGTACAGGCGGCATCGGTCGTCGAGGCCCTTAAGTGCGTGATCGAGGACCTCCTCAGGCCGGGGCTTCTTCACCCAGCGGTTGGCCTGATAGATGCCGACGCTGGCGACGGCGAAGCCGACCAGGAGCAAGGCCGCGCTGACCGTTGCCCAGCCCGGGCGCCAGAGGTTAAGGGCAACACTGGCAAGGACCGCCAGGAGTCCGCCGAGGCTTGCGGCGTGGGCGGCGCGCTGGCGGCGCTGCAGCGCCTGCTGATCGAGGATGACCTTCATTCTGGCTGTCTCGCTTCGCCGTGCCTCGTTCAGGCGCCCCCGTGTCGCTCGCGGTAGAGCGGTGCCAGCGCGTGATACAGGTCGCGGTACTGGCGGTAGAGCGAATCGTACCGCGCTTTCCGTGCATCCTGGGCCGGCTCGACGGTGTGGCTGATCTCCACCAGGTCGTCGATGGCTTCCATGCCGGGATAGAGCCCCAGGCCGATGGCGACGGTCAGCGCTGCGCCGATAGCCCCCGCTTCCTGTGCGTGGCTCAGCACGCGGAGTGGGCGGCCGGTGATGTCACTGATAATCTGAGTCCACACGGCGCTGGTGCTGCCGCCGCCGATCGCCTGAAGCGGGCCGATGCTCAAGCCGATGGCCTCCATGGCTTCGATGATCCAGCGAAGGTGGAAGGCGACTCCTTCCATGACGGCGCGGGCCAGGTGGGCTTTCGTGTGGCTGAGGCCGAGGCCGACGAAGGCGCCTCGAGCATAGTGGTCGAGGACTGGAGCGCGCTCGCCGGAAAGCCACGGGGCGAAGAGCAAGTCATCCGCTCCCGGTGGCACCGAAGCGGCCATCTGACTGATGAGCTCGTAGGTGGAGATGCCCTGGGCTTCGGCCTGTGCTGCCTCCGCCTGACAGAAGGCATCTCGGAACCACATCAGCGCGCCACCCCCGGTCTCCATCTCGCCGGCGAGGATCCACTTGTCGGGGTCGATGTGGTTGAGGGCCCAGAAGGGCTTGGCAGAGTCGTTGACGAAAGTTCGACTGGACACGCCGACCCAGGTGGCGGTGCCGACGCACAGATGTGCCTTGCCGGCGGCGTTGGCGCCGGAGCCGGACTGAGCCACCGCGACATCGCCCGCGCACGCCACGACGGGTGTGCCGGCGCGCAGGCCGGTCAGGCGGGCAGCGCTCTCGGTCACCTCGCCGATGACCTGGGTGCAGGGGACGGCCGGAGGCAGTCGCTCGATCGGGATGCCAAGTGCGGTGCAGGCTTCGGGTGACCAGGTCTTGCGGTGGGGGTCGAAGAGGAAGTAGACCGAGGCGCCGTGGTAGTCGGTGACGGCGCGGCCGATGAGTTGGAGCAGGATGTACTCCTTGCAATCGAGCAGGAGCGCTGTCCGTTCCCAGAGGTCGGGCCGCTCTTCCTGGAGCCAGAGGATCTTGGGGATGATGTCCTTGGCGGTGGGGATGTTGCCGGTGTGGTGGAAGAGCAGGCGGGGCAGGTCGCCGGCGAGGATGCGGTCTGCCTGGCGCGTGCTGCGCACGTCGAGCCAGGAGAGCATGGGGGTGAGGGGCTGGCCGGCCTCGTCGACGGGCAGCAGGTTGAACATCTGGGCGGAGATGCCCACGCCGAGGATGTCGCGTGGCTCGATGCCGGACTGCTGGATGACCTGGCGGGTGGTGCTGGCTACCGTGCGCCACAGCTCGTCGGGATCCTGCTCGGCCCAGTCGGGCCTCGGGTAGTTGACGGGGTAGGGCTGGTAGTGCGTGTGCAGGATGCGGCCGCGCAGGTCGGTGAGGACAGCCTTGTCGCCGCCGGTGCCGGTGTCGTGGGCGAGGAGGTATTTCGCGTCGGGCATGAGACCTCAAGCGGGTCGGGTCAGCGGCCGGCCAGTTCTTCGACGTCTTCGTACCACTTGACACGATTGCCCAGGCGGGCGCGCAGCTTCCACGAAATGCTCTTGGGCGTCTCATCGATGCGCCAATGGAGGTCATCGAGGCGCTCCGCGACGACCCTTCGGTCCTCTTCGGTGAGCTGCGGGTACTTGGGCAGGAACTCCTTCACCAGCGAGAGGTTCCCGGTCACGGTGCGCCACATGCCCCAGTCTCGCGAGGTCAGCCCGGTGAGGACCTCGGCGTTGATCGTCTCGTCGTCGCCGGGGCCGACGGGGTGTTCCCGCAGGAGCATGATGGCGTCGATCAGGTCCTTCTCGTTGATGCGGACGATCTGCAGCTTCCCCAGCAGGAGTTCCGCCAGGGGGAGGGTGAGGTGCTCGGCTTCCAGCCGGCCGTTGAGCGGGATGACGTGGTTGAAATGCAGACGGTCGAAGAAGACGTCGATGTGTCGCCCGAAGAGCGGGTCGTGGAAGAGCATGCGCTGCTCGCCGAACAGGCGAGAGACCATGCGGTCCTCTTGGTATCCGAGTTCGGCCAGCAGGCGCTGGATGTCCTTGTAGAAGCGCTGATAGGAGGCGAAGTCGATGTCGGTGAAGACGCGGCCCATCGCCTCCTGGAAGTAGCCAAAGCGGGGGCAGTGCGTGCGAAAGGCGAGGGCTCCGATGAGGCGCAGCAGGATGTGCTGGTTCTCCGGGCGGGCCAGCGCCGCGAGAATGCGGTCTCGCTCTTCGATGAAATCCTCTCGGATGGCTCCGTAAGACGTCACCGGTTCACTCCCAGAGGCCCGGAGCGTTAGCCGGAGATGAGGACATGGCCTTTGACCCGGTCGCGCTCCAGGTTGATGATCGCTGCTTTGAGGATCCCTTCCGCGTATTCGCTTCCGGCGTTGATGCACAGCGTGCGCCCGATGCGCGTGTGGCCCGGGGCCTCGTGGATGTGGCCATGGAGGCTGAGCAGAGGCTGGACCTTCTCGAGCGCCTGGCGCACAGCGGTGCTGCCCACCGGCTTCATCAGGACCTGGCCGCCGCGATGGACGATCTGCAGATTCCCGTCCAACTCGGGACAGACGTCCAGGCCGGAGTCGTAGGGCGGCACGTGGATGGCCATGACGGCTCGTTCGGATGCCTCCAGAAGACCGGCAAGGTCTGTCAGGCGCTGCTGCAGCACCTCTTCCTCGACGTCGCGCGCGCAGCGCCAGGGGGTCATGTTGGCGTAGGAAAGGCCCACCAGCTCATGGTCATCGTTGAGCCAGAAGCGGCGGCCATCGGGATTGTGGATGTGCTCGTACCCTACGATGGCGGCATCGATGGCGAAGATGTCGTCGTTGCCTGGCATGAAGTACAGGTGGAGGCCGCGCGGGCCAATCGTCTCCTCGGCCAGTGTCATCCACTGGCGCAGACGGTTGACCATCTCCCGCTCGAAGCGCTGGGCCATGGCGGAGGGATCCGCCTCCAGGGCGGCGGCTTCGTCCTGTTCCAGGACGATGGGATAAAAGCCCACGCTGCTGACCGTCTGGGTCAGTCTGGCCAGGGCCTCGGGCGTGGCGGGGGTTTCCCGCCGGCCGAAGAGGTGAGCCTCGTAGCGGCCGCCCCCCTGGTGGACGACGGGGACCATGGCTTTGCCGGTGATGTCGCCACCGACGATCAGGGCATCGGCTTTGTACTGGAGCGCGGCGCCGAGGAACTTGCGGAAGAAGGCTTCGGAGCCGTGGAAATCAGAGGCGTACAGGATGCGGAACATACCCATGATGCACGTTTCCGGATGGGACCCGGGAGGGAATCCCCCTCCCGGGTCCATAGGTCGGGAAGCGGCTGCTTCCTAGACGGGCGGCACAGACTGGAAGGTCCAGGCGATGTCGATGCCTTCCTTGCGCAGGCGGTAGGCCCGGGCGATGTAGAAGACGGCGATGCCGCTGAGGACGAAGCCGGCCAGCGTTCCCAACGTACCGGCACCGATGCGGCCGCCGACAGCGGGGAAGGCGAAGGAGGCGATGATCATCCACAGCAGGTAAGCCAGGGTGATGGCGCCGATGATGGTGATGACCGGGACCTTCCCCAGCTTGCGCCGGACGATGGCGCTGGAGGCCTCAAACAGGTCAGGCTTGAGGTAGGGGAAGAGCGTCATGGCGGTCACAGGCACGAGCTGGGTGCAGACGGCGAAGAAGACGAAGTTCAGCTGTGCCCCCATGACGCCGCCCAGCGCGGCGTCGATGATGCCGATCTCGGCGATGATGGTGATGATCAGGATGGCCCAGATCGGGCTGTGCAGCTTGGGATGGATCCAGGAGACGAACTCCGGGATCAGGCGGTCGAACGACCAGGCGAAAATGATCCGGCTGCAGTAGAAGAAGTAGGTCTGGGCCAAGTTGATCAGAGTGTAGACCCAGGCCACCGCGACGATCAGCACCAGCACGAAGTTCGGCCGCAGGATGGCGGCGTAGAACGTGATCCAGGGCATGGCCAGCCCTTCGTAGTCCGACTGGCCCAGGTAGCTCTCCGCCGCCAGCCAGTTGAGGGGCACCAGCCGCTGGAGCAGGATCGCGCCCAGGACGAAGATGGCCCAGGTGACGATCAGGGACGACCAGCTTCCGGCCAGCAGGGTGCGGTCGGCCTGCTTGACCTCGCCGGCGAAGAAGGTGGGGATGTAGTAACCGTAGAAGATCCAGAAGCCCATGATCAGCCCGGCCAAAGTCATCACCGCCACGTTGGGATCGATGACCATGCCGTACTCCTCGGCAAGGGCGATCCGGCCAGCATAGCTGCCCTGGCCCATGAACCGATCCCAGGCGGCCGGGAAGGCGTCGGCGGGCGCGCTGCCGAGCTGGATGTAGAGGATAACCCAGGCCAGCAGCCCCAGGAAGAAGCCGATCTCCAGGATGCGCACGATCGTGCGGGTGGGCAGGATCATCGTGACGAAGGTGATCAAGGCGCAGATGGTGCCGATCACAATGATCCCGGTGGACGACGCCGACCAGGCGGCCAGATTGAGGAAGCCCTCGTTCTGGAAGACGATGCCGATGATCTGGGCGAAGGTCGGGATGGCCGTGCTCGGGATCCAGGCGATCAGGGCTCCGGCGACCATGGCGCTGAAGATCACCAGGGTCCAGGAGGCGGCAAAGGCCAGCGGGGCATTGAGGGTGCGGCTGGCCAGAGTGTAGTCGGCTGCCGAGCGGGGCATGGTGGCGCCGATGGTGGCGTAGGTGTAGGCGTGGAACAGGCATAGGACGGCCGCCACCGTCAGCACACCGATGATGCTGCTGCCCGGCCACACGCCGGCAACCCAGGAGTAGGGGATCAGGCCGGAGGACGACAGGCTGATGCAGTGCACGCCGAAGACCATGGCGCCGAAGACACCGATGGTGCGGATCAGCCCTGAGCTCTTGCGCGCGTACAGCTTGCGCTCGCCTGCCTCGCCGGCCGAAACCATCTCGGTCATGATGGCATTCCTCCTTTTCGACTGTTACGCGGGTGAGTTGGGGATTGGATGGGTGTCTCTGCCTGGGCCTCCTTCCTGGCGTTGGGCATGGTCCAGGGAGCCCAAGGAGCTCCCCGGCCATCCCTCCACCTCGAGACAGATTCGGGCGTAATCACTGCGCAGCAGGTCCTGGCTGTAGACGACCGGCCTGCTGTCCTGGGCGCGGCAGATCGTGCGGGTGATCATCAGCAGCGGAAAGCCGTCGTCCACACGCAGCTGCTTGGCGACAATGTCACTGGCGGTGACCGCCTCGATGGTCTGGGTGACGCGGCCGATGCGGGCGCCGTAGCCCGCGATCAGAAGGTCATAGATGGAGGTCTTCTCCAGGTCGTACTCTTCCAGGCCGGGAGTGCGCTCGGTGGAGAGGAAGCTCCTCTCCAGCACGGTGGGCACGCGATTGGCCAGGCGAAGACGAGCGACATGATACAGGACGTGTCCGATCTCAACTTGCATCTGCTCGGCCAGCCGCCGGCTGGCCGCGACCTGGCCGAACTCCAGCAGCTGGCTTCCCACGGAGATGCCGCGGGCGCGCATGGCCTGGGTGTAGCTGACCAGTTCGTGTGCCTGGTAGGAGACGCGGGGCTTGGCCACGAAGGTCCCCGAGCCGTGGTGCCTGGTCAGCAACCCCTCGTTGACGAGCTCGGTGATCGCCCGGCGGACGGTCATGCGGCTGATTTCCAGCTCGCGGCTGAGTTCCCGCTCGGAGGGAAGCTTGCTATCGGGGCGCAGCTCCCCCCGGAAGATCTGCTCGGCCAGGTACTCTCGGACCTGGATGTAGAGCGGCTTGTCAAGGTCAGTGGGCAGTCCCTCGGCCCCGGCTCTGGCCGAGGCCCCAGCGGCCACCATCAGCCTCTCCACGCTAGCCCCCTTTTCCCAAACAGCCAAGCATCGCCCGAAGGAGGTTCACAAGTGGTTTGTGGTATAGCCCATAGCGCAGCCATAGGTGATTATAGGGCAGAAATTGAGGCGAACGCAAGTAAGCGACGAGGGAATCGCACGGATTAATCCGGACAGAAATCGGGGCTTTCACTATACCACTTCCCTGCCCAGGGCATCCGGCAGCAGTTCCTGCAGGGCCTCGACCAGCCGGTCGGCATCCGCCTCGTCGTTGTAGGCCTGAAAGGACGGTCGGATGAGAACCTGGTCGGCCCAGCGGTAGACCGGGACCTCGATCCGGTACCGCTCGTACAGCCTGCGCTGGAAGAGTTCTGGGTTGGGCACCGGCAAAGGGGCAGCGAACATCTGCTTGAACCAGCCTCCTTCCTCCGGGCAGATTGGCTCCAGTCGAGTCAGCGCGTGCACGCGGCGCCTTGTCTCCCGGGCAAGGGCGCGACAGCGCGCCCCCACGCTCTCCCAGTCATGCTGCTCCTGAAAGTCGATGGCCGCCGGAACCGACAGGAAGGCGGCCAAGTCGCGCGTCCCCTGCCACTCGTGATGATCGACGAAAGTGGAAGCGCTCGGCTTCTCCGCCTCCCAGCCCCAACTGACAACCAGCGGCTTGAGCATTGGCTGGACCTCGCGCGGCGCGTACAGGAAGGCTGCTCCCTTTGGCGCACACATCCACTTGTGGCAGGCCCCCGTGTACAGGTCCGCGCCCAGAGCAGGCAAGTCCAGGGCGATCTGTCCCGGGGCGTGCGCGCCGTCCACGATGGTCAGGATGCCAGCGGCACGAGCCCGGGCGCAGACCATCTCGACCGGGAACCTCAGCGCGGTCGGGCTGCTGATGTGGCTGAGGAAGATCGCCCGAGTCTGCGGTCGCACGCCGCGCCAGACGTGCTCGACAAACTCCGCGGCATCTGTCAGGGGCAATGGAATCGGCTGACGAACGTAGCGGGCCCCCGTCTGCTGGCAGACAAAGCGCCAGGTCCGATCCATGGCACCGTACTCCTGGTCGCTCGCCAGGATTTCATCGCCGGGTCCGAGGCCGATGCTGCGCGCCACCATGTTGATGGCCGTGGTCGGGTTGGGAAAGTAGACAACCTCGTCGGCCTCGCAGTGCAGGTACGCCGCCAGCCTGGCGCGGGCTTCGGCCATCAGCGTCGAGGCCCGACGTCCGAGGAATTCCACCGGTTGGCGCTCGAGCTCGCGCTGCCAGGACTGATAGACCTCGAACACGGGCCTCGGGCAGGCGCCGAAGGCCCCGTGATTCAGGTACACGACATCGGATCGCAGCAGGAAGTGGGACTTGAGCGAAGTCATCGAGACACCCGCAGACAGATTCTATCTCCCGCGCGCCAAAACCGCGGCGCTTGTGTCCTGCCCGTCTCGATTGCATACTATGCGAGGAGCCGAGAAGGCGGAGGCGTATGGTCAGTTCGCTGCGTCGCGGTCGCGAGGTGATGATCCTGGTCCTCTCGCTGGCCGTGGCCTGGAACTACTGGCTGCCGCTGGCCGAGGACTTCTACAACGATGTCACCGAGGCGGGCGAGCAGCGCAGCCAGGACTTGCGGAACGTCGACTTCTTTGCCTACTATCTGGCTGGTGACCGCTTCGGGGAAGGCCAGAACCCGTACTACTTCGGCCAGGGGCAAGATCGGCGCTACGCGGAGTACCTCTACCCCCCGACCCTTCTCCCGGTTTTCCGCGCGCTGTCTGCCCTCGCGTACGACCAGGCGCGCCTATTGTGGCTGGCCCTGTATCTCGCCGCGTATGTCGCTCTGGTGGCGGCCATCGTGCGTGCGGCACTGCCGGAGCATCGAAGGACGCTGCTGGCGCTCTCGACGCTGCTGACGGTCTGCAGCTTCCCCCTGCTGATGCACATCCACAACGGGCAATCGGACGTATTCGTGATCGTCCTGGTCTTGGGCGGTTGGCTGGCCTATGCCCGCGGCCATTGGCTCCTCGCCTCGGGCTTGTTTGCCTTGGCTACGCTGCTGAAGGTCAACCCTGCCTTGCTGCTGATCTACTTCGTGCTCTATCGCCGTGATCGGCGCTTCCTAATGGGATTTGTCTCAACCCTGGTCCTGATGGTGTTGGTCTCGCTCGCCTTCGTGCCGGCGAACCTGTACCGCGACTACGTCCTGGATGTGCTGCCGACCGTCGCGCGCGGAACCAGGTATTGGCTGAACCAGTCGCTGTTGCGGTTTGTTCCGCCGGACACCGCCCAGATTGCCCCATTCATCACGGCACTCGGGCTAGGGCTGTTTGCCGCGTACGCCTGGTGGATCTCACGTCGACACCCAGCGGCACAGCGCCAGCCGGCATGGCCGCTCGGCCTGGGGACTTGGCATTCCGAGAGCTTGTTCGTGATGAACCTGGCCGCGATCCTCGTCTTCTCCGGGAAGGCTTGGTCCATGGCCTATGTGTGGATGATCATGCCAATGGCGCTGTTGCTGACCTACCTGCTGCATCAACCGGTGCGGTGGTGGTACCTGGTAGCGGTGGCGTTCAGCGCGCTGCTGTTGCAGGCAAAAGTGTATGGCTACCCGGTCCTCGACTCGCTGAACCTGTTCGGGAGCCTGCTACTCCTGGCTTTGCTGTTCCTGTGGTCCCTCCGCCGCGAGCGCCTGCTCCACGGCCTGGACCCGGCCTGACCGTCACGCGGAGGCTGCCACCAGGCGCAGCTCGATCTGAGGCTGACTGAGCCACTCCACCCCGGTCTCCGTGACGAGCACATCCTTTTCGAGGTAGACCCAGCCCCTGCCGGGCACAGGTGCGCCCAGCTCGATGGCGAAGACGTTCCCCACCTCGACGACCCCGTAGGGTGCATTGCCATATCGTTCCCAGCGCGGCCCCAGCACGGTTGAGCCGTCGTGAGCGCGGCGGCCGAGGTGATGGCCAAACGCGTGCATGTACTCAGGCAGGCCCTGGCCGAGCAGGAACTGCCGCGCGGCCTGGTCGACCTGCCAGCCCTGCACGCCGGGCCGCAGGGCTTCCGCGCCCGCGAGCAGTGCGCCCCGCACCCCCTGCCACACCCGCCGCACGTCCTCCGGCGCGTCCCGCTTGTCCTCCTTGAGCACATACCACATCCGCTGCAAGTCGGCACAAAATCCCTCCTGGCGGGCCCCGAAGTCGAAGTGCACGAGATGGCCGGGCTCCACCACCCGATCCGTCGGCAGTGAGTGGCCGGGGGATTCCGGGCTGGGGCCCGTGTTCACCAGGGGATCGGCCTCCAGATCCCAGGCGGGCTCCAATCCCTTGGAGCGCAGTCGCTCGTGGAGGAAGTGCGCCAGCGAGCGTTCGCTGATGCCCGGCCGGATGCGTTCGCCCACCTCTTGCAGCAGCGCCTCGGTCGTGGCCACGGCCCGCCGGATGCGCTCGACTTCCCCCGGCGTCTTGCAGCCGCGCAGGCGGCCGAGGACGGCCTCGGCGGAGACGACGCGCTCTGCCGGGATGCCTGCCTGCTGGAGGATCTCGTCCAGCGTGAGCTTGAGGCCGTAGGTCAGGCCGTCGCTGGCCGGGTCGCTGCGGGAGAAGTTGAGGGCCACCGCTCCTGGGCGGAGCTGCCTCAGGGTCTCCACCAGGAGAGGGCGAAGGGACTGGTCGTAGCCTTCGACTCGGGAGTAGGCCTGCAGCCGTTCCAGGTTTGGCGCATCGTGGCGGCCCACCAGCGCAAGGCTCTGGCCGTCGCGGGTGACCAGGAAAGCGGAGTGCCAGGTGAGCCCGAAGGGGCAGATCAGGTCCAGAGCCGGATCGCGCCGAAGGGAGGTCTCGGAGACGAAGGTCAGCCAGAGGTCAAGGTCCGCCTGGGCGAGCAGGCGAGCGGCCTGGCTGAGTTTCTCGCGTACGAGGTGGCTGGTAGCTTCCATGATGACTCCTAGCTCTCAAGTTGGGCGACGGCGAACGAGGGGTCGCGGTACAGGATCCGCAGGCCGGGGCAGGCGAGAGCGAGCAAGTCTTGATCGAGGACGACATGGGTGACACCGTACTCGGAGCGCGCCGTCTGCAGGAGGCTGCAGTCGACGTCTTCTACGCGGTCGCGGTAGAACCACTGGGCCAAGCGCAGACGTCGATCCCACTCGAGGACATCGGCATCGCGGTATGGGATGGACTTGAAGTCGACCAGGACAGGCGCGCCCGTGGCCAGGCGGAATTCCTGCAGGCGCGGCGGGATGAGGTAGACCTGCCCGGAGGCTCGGGAGCGCTCGACGAAGGCGAGCATCGATCGGGCCGGGTCTCGACGCTGCTGCTCGACCTCCACGCCGAAGCGGACCACACCCGCAGCCGCGCAGGCGAGC
>CAZNRD010000029.1:0-37548 GCA_964575425.1 uncultured Anaerolineaceae bacterium
CCATCGTCCCGACATTCATGTGCGGCTTCGTCCGCTCAAATTTCTGCTTGGCCATGACGCTTTCTCCTCGCTGTGTTGTCCGCTTGAGCCCTGCCGTCAGCCAGAGCCCTCAATGGGATTTGAACCCATGACCCCACCCTTACCAAGGGTGTGCTCTACCGCCTGAGCTATGAGGGCCTTCTCCCGTCCACCCCGTCCGACGGTTTCCGGGGGGACCCAGTGGGCGGTGAAGGATTCGAACCTCCGAAGGCTTCTGCCAGCTGATTTACAGTCAGCCCCCTTTGGCCACTTGGGTAACCGCCCATGTCCTTTTCCTTGCCAGCTTCCCACCCGGTTCGAGACCGCTTGGGGCTGGTCGAGGCCACGCCATCCCTCTCCGCCACGAGCCCAAGCCGACGACGGGGCTCGAACCCGTAGCCTACCGCTTACAAGGCGGTTGCTCTTCCGTTGAGCTACGTCGGCATACGATAAAAACGCGCCTCACCAGCTCGGCGCATCTACATTATACCAAACGCCTGCTCAGCCGACAAGGCACCCAGTTTATCAACAATTCCAGGCCCCGTCAATGAAGGCCAGCGCCCGCACTGGCCTGTGCCTCTCCCGCCCCAACAACCCCAGCCCCCCTGTACTCACGGGCTGCCCAGGCCGCATACAGGGCCACCGAACCCGCCACCGCTGCGTTGAGGGACTCCACCCTGCCCCGCATCGGCAGTCGTGCCAGGAAATCGCACCGCTGCCGCACAAGCCTCCTCATCCCCTCCCCCTCACTCCCAACCACCAGCGCCAGCGGCAGGGTCAGGTCCACCTGGTCCAGAAGCAGCACCTCGGCACTGCCCTCCAGGCCAACTACCCACAGCCCGTTCTCCTTCAACCAGTCCAGGCACTGCGCCAGGTTGTCGCGCGCCACCAGCAGATGCTCGCACGCGCCAGCGGAGGCGCTCACCACAGCGCTGGTGATGCCCACACTGCCGTGGCGGGGAAGGATTACCCCGTGGACACCTACAGCCTCAGCCGTGCGCAGCAGCGTGCCGAGGTTCTGCGGATCCTGGAGCACGTCCAGCACCAGGACCAGTGGCGCCTCCCCTGTCTCTCGGGCACGATCGAGGATTTCGGCTGGAGACACATACGGGTAAGGACTGACTTCCGCCACGACCCCAGGGCCGCCGGGGACCAGGGCCTCCAGCTTCGTTCGCGGGGCAGTCTCCACGGGGATGTTGGCCGCCGACGCTCGCTCCAGAATCCAGGCGAATCGCCCGCGCCGCTCAAGGCCTTCCGCCAGCACCAGGCGGTGCACCCGGCGCCGGCCGGCACGCAGAATCTCGTACACGACGTTCCTGCCGCCGACCATCTCCCGCGCCGACGGCCTCCGACCCGCGCTCAGCCGAGCCTCCAGCGGGTGCCGCTCCTGCCGTCCTCCACGACGACGCCCATCTCCTGCAGCCGCTGGCGGATGCGGTCGGCCAACGCCCATTGCTTCGCCTGCCGCAGTTCCTCGCGAATCTCCACGAGCAAGTCGATGAAAGGAGCAGCCTCGCGCGCCCGGCGCGGCTCGGCCTCCAGCTGCAGCCCCAGCACGCCTGCCAGCTCACGCAGGACAGCCTGCGCCGCGCCCAGTGCCTCCGCCCCAACGCCGGCATCGCGCGCTTGATTGATCGCTCGCACCAGCTCAAACAGATGGCTGAGCGCGCCCGGCGTGTTGAAGTCGTCGTCCATCGCCTGCTCAAACCCCCGGCGGGCGGCCTCGGCCTGAGCCGCCAGACCGCGCTCCGCCTCGAGCCCGGCCTCGCTCGAGGGGCTTGCAGGGCGCAATGCGCCGCGCAGGCGTTCCAGCGCCCGCTCCGCCTGCGCCACCACGGCATCGGTGAAGGTGAGGGGACTGCGATAGCTGGAGTTGAGGATCAGCATGCGCAAGGCGTCGCCCTCGTGTTCCTTCAGAAACGCCTCAACGGTCACCAGGTTTCCCAGTGACTTCGACATCTTCTCGCCGCCGAGCTGCAGCATACCATTGTGAATCCAGTACCGGGCGAAGGGCTTGCCCGTCAGGCTTTCGCTCTGCGCGATTTCGTTCTCGTGGTGAGGGAAGATGAGATCGTTCCCGCCGCCGTGAATGTCGATCTGGGTTCCCAGATGGTGGAGGATCATGGCCGAGCACTCGATGTGCCACCCCGGGCGGCCGGGGCCCCAGGGGCTGTCCCAGGCCGGCTCGCCGGGCCTGGCCGCCTTCCACAGCGCGAAGTCGCCGGCCGCCTCCTTCCGCTCGTCCACGCTCAGCCGCGCCCCGGCCAGCATCTCCTCCCGCCGCCGCCCCGACAGACGTCCGTAGTCCTCATCGCGCTCCACCCGGAAGTAGACGTCTCCGTTGGCGCTGTAGGCATATCCCTTCTCGATCAGCCCCTGAACCATCTCGATGATCGCCCCGATCTCCTGCGAGGCCCTCGGGCAGACCGTGGCTGGCAGGACATTCAGGTCGCGCAGGTGCTGATCGTACTCACCAATGTAGCCCTCGGCCAGCTGCATCGGGTCCACTCCCAGCGCCTTGGCGCGGGCGATGATCTTGTCCTCCACATCAGTGTAGTTCATCACGTGCCGCACCTGATAGCCGCGATACTCCAGGTAGCGGCGAATGACGTCGAAGACGATCGACGACATGGCATGGCCCACATGCGCCTTGTCGTACACGGTGGGGCCGCAGACGTACATCCGCACCTTGCCAGGCTCGAGGGTCTCAAACCGCTCCTTGCGACGCGTCAGGGTGCTGTAGACCATGAGGGCCATGAAGGGCTGCTCCGCATGCAAGTGGGCTGCCTCAGGTGAGGCCGAACTCAATTCTCCTGCAGCCGGGCGAAGATCATCCGTCCGGCAGCCGTTTGCAGAACCTTGGTCACGACAACCTGCACTGTTCGGTCAATGTAGCCCTTGCCGCTCTCCACCACGACCATCGTCCCATCGTCAAGGTAACCCACACCCTGCTCGACTTCCTTTCCCTCTTGAATGACCTGCACCTCAAGGCTCTCCCCGGGCAGGAAGACCGCCTTGACCGCATTCGCCAGTTCGTTGATGTTGAGCACCGCCACGCCCTGGAGCTCGGCGACGCGATTGAGGTTGTAGTCGTTGGTCAGGATCGGGCAGCGCAGCCGGCGCGCCAGGATGATGAGCTTGTCGTCCACATCGCGCACGCCCTCCACATCCAGATCGGTGATGCGGAAGGGAACGGTTGTGTCCTTCTGCAGCCGATTGAGGATGTCGAGGCCTCGGCGTCCTCGCTGTCGCCGCAGCCCATCCGAGGAATCGGCAATGTGCTGCAGCTCGTTGAGAACGAAGGCAGGCACAAGCATCGGACTCGGGATGAAGCCAGTGCGGGCAACATCCGCAATGCGGCCATCCACGATGACGCTCGTGTCGAGCAGCACGCTGCGCCCACCCGGCCCTCCGCTGCGACCATCCTCTCCCAGCGACGACAGCCGGCTTCGCAGGATACCCAGCACATCGTTCTGACGGACGATGAAGACAGCCACCCCCAGATAGCCAAAGAGCAGCGCACCGATGAACGGCAGGATCTGACCCAGAGGGGAGGGCAGCAGCGACAGCGGGAACGAAACCAGAGCCGCGACGATCAGGCCGACGATCAGGCCCATCAACCCCGCCAGCATCGTCTGGGCTGAGATCTGCGACATCAGCGCCCGGAACCGGCGGAGGGGGCGGGTCGTGATGTAGGGCGTGATGATCAGGCCTACCATCGCGCCCACCAGCGAGAACACGCTTGCATACAGCTCCGGTTGATCGCCAGCCAGCCGTCCCAGGTAGACGCCCAGGTAGACCCCGCCAACGGCCATGGCCACCATCCCGACAAGCCGCACAACAAATTCAAAGCTCATGTCTCCCGCCTCTAAAGCAAACGGGGCGTGCGCCCGGTTTCGGCGCACGCCCCAAAGGAGGCCACATCCCTTTCAGTCCCAAGCCGGTCCCTCCACCACGAGCCGTTGGACCGGAATCCTGCAGCAGGAAAAGGATGATGACAGATGAAACCGGGCCCGCGCGCCAGCGGAAATAATCGGCCCGTGTCGCGCTTGGCATCACTATGATATCACGCCCTGCGCGCCGCTGTCAATCAACACCGTCCCCAAGCCTGTTGAGGAACCCCAAGCATCCGGGACATCGCGAGGCGACCCTCCCACATCCCCACCCCCAACCCCCTGGGCGTCAAGGAGCCCTACGTCCCGTCGCTCCGAGCCTTCGTCGACAAGCCTGTTCAATAACCAGCCGCGCTGCACGGAAACACCAGCGCCGCATATCGTTCCGGCCTCCCTGAATGTCCGGGAACCTGCGATGCATCCTTGCCTTCATGTGCGCAGCCGACGCACCTCGCGCGCCCCAACCGGACCCATGCCAACGCCCGGCTCGGCGAGGAGGAACAATCCTGGGCTGGGCACCAGAGCGATGTCCTCGACCACCACGACCCGGTTCACCGTCCGACGCAGAACACCGATCCTCGTGCAGCAGACGCGGCGCCGATGGCTGACTCCGATCGCTCTCACAGGGGAGCTGTCGCGCCAGAGAGGCGCGAGCATCAAGCCTGCCGAAGGGTGACCAAGTTCCTCCCCCGCTCAGGGGTTTCGATGCTGCCAGCTCAACCCACTTCGTCCCAGGGAGCCGCCGGAGCCCCCTTGCCCAGCAGCGCTTCCCGCAGACCTTCGGCCACTTCCGGCACGAGGTCCGCCATTGCTGCCAGCAGACCGAAGCATCCGCTCAGCATCATGTCGCCGAAGGGAACGGCGAAATGGGGCCGCAGACTCGAGCCAGCAAGCAGGTCTCGGCGGGGGCCCGTCACCACAACCCCGAAGTCCGGCCCGTCGAGGCGCAGGGGAGGGTGATCGAAGACCAGCGCACCGTGGCCATAATCTTCGAACACCTCGTGTCTCGTCAGGGTGCCAGCCGCGAGGCGCTCGACCAGTCCTTCCAGTCGCTCCCGGTCCAGCAGGCCGGTGTGGTGTTCGAACAGCCCCTCGATGCCCTCCGGTCCCAATCGGAATCCGAGTGTGTGGAAGTTGCCGACGTTGACCATCGCCCGCCGCGCCTGGCGACCCACGCACGGATCGAAGCTGGCGCCGAGGATGGCCGCCGGCGCCGTGTCCATCACAACCAGAGGGCAGTCAAGCGGCGTGGCCCTCACGGCAACCGCCTGCATCCGGGTGAGGAATTCGGGGATCTCTTGGGCACGGTAGGCGAACGCGGTGAGGCGGTTCTCTGCTTGCAGCCGGGCCTCGAGGTAGTCGAACCGGAACTGGCGGTCCGAGATGCCAAGCGGTGCAGCCCCATGGTCGAAGACGGCCACGGCCACGGCGGCCGGCCGCAGCTCAACGCCAAACAGCGCAAACGCTCGCTCCAGGGCCGCGAAGTCGAAATCACCCAGGACAATGCGCATCACACCGCTCAGCCTCGCGGCCTCGTCTTCACTGACAATCTCCACGCCCAACCTGCGCCGGACCTCTTCCAGGTCATCGTCAAAACTGCGCGCTGCATCCGGCGTGGCGAAGACCCGTCCGCCGGTACGCCGGAGTGTTTCCACCCCCCACTGGCTCGGCCCACCGCCCATCGTCACTCCGCTGAGCACGATGTCCTGGCGACACCTCGCCGCCTCCAGCAGCCGCTGGCGCACGATCATTGTCGGAGAGGGCAGCACCAGCTTGAAGCCATTCTCCACGCTCAGGCCCGAGCGGAAGAGGAATACGTCCTGTGTTCCGGTGCCGACATCCACCGCAAGGACTTGCATTGCTCGCTCCGGAAATGCGGTACGACTCAGGTAGAAACCGCCAGACTAGGGCACAGGCTGCCAATCGGGCTGCAGCTCACGCGTGGAAGGGGAATTCGTGAGATTGATCTCGTCGGCCCCGCTGGCCGTCATTCGGTAGATCTCGGGGTTCTGGTCTCGAGTCGAGTTGAAGGCGATGTAGCGGCCGTCTGGGGAAAACACCGGTTCACGGTTTCCGGCGCTGTTGGTCAGGCGCTGGAAGGAACGGGGGTCGTCCCAGCGGACCACGTAGATTTCGTGCGATCCGGGCCTCCGCCAGGTGAAGAGAATCCACTGGCCATCGGGCGAGAAGCGCAGGTCAGTCGCGCCCATCAGCGTGTCGCTGCGGTCGAAGTGGCGAGGCGGGTCGCCGCCCTCGGCGGAGCGAACCAGGATGCGTCTGGGCGCATTGTTGATCGAGCCGCCGACGATCAGGATCGTTGGGTCGAGCGGATGCCAGGCCGGGCAATCTTCGTGCGCATAATTGCCAACGATCCTGAGCGCTGATGGGGTGCATGTCCCTGGCGGTGGTTCACAGGCCAGGTCCATGATGTAGACCCGGTCGAAGTCGGTGTGGCGCGTGCTGGCAAAGGCGAGGTGTCGGCCGTCGGGCGACCAAGCCGGGTCGGTGTCGTCACCTGGGAACTGGGTCAGGTTGACGTATCCCGTGCCATCCGCGTTCATCAGCCAGACATCGAGGCCGTTCTCACCGCCGCCCGGGGCGACGAAGAGCAGGCGCTGGCCGTCGGGGGACCATCGGGGCTGCGCCTTGTTGCCGGGCCCAAAGGTGAGCTGCCGCCAGTCGGTCCCGTCCGGGTTCATCGTCCACAGCTGCAGGATGCCGTCTCCGCCGCGGTCGCTCACGAAGGCGATGCGCCCGCCGCCGCCGATCAGGGCTGAGGCGGGAAGAGGCGTAGCAGTGGGTTCCGGCGTAGCGGTGGGTGTGGCTGTGGCTGTCTCCGTCGGCGTGCGCGTGGGGCTCGGCGGAGGAGCCGTCGTCGGCGCAGGCGTCACCGTCGCTGCCGGCACCGGCGCCGGGCCGCCTCCAAACAGCCCACCCAGCAGCAGCGCCGCGCCGCCAAGAAGCGCAAGCCCGGCTGCTCCCAGGCCGCCAAAGAGCAGCCACGGCCTGCCACGGCGGCCCGGGGCCAGCGCCGGCGCGCGCACAGTGGGGGCGATCGCCTGGCCATGCAGCGCACCAACAAAGGTCGAGACATCGGGAAAGCGCTGGTCCTGCTCGAGGGAAAGGGCGCGTTCGAGGGCCGCCTCAACATAGTCCGGGATGGCCGGGGCGTACTCACGCACCCGTCGCAGCCGTTCGTGATTCAACATGCGCTCGATGCTGTCGACGGGGGCCTGCCCCGTGAGTAAGTTGTATAGGGTGGCTGCGAACGCGTACTGATCGCTGCGGGCGTCGGTGCGCATTCCGCCGTACTGTTCAGGCGGTGAGAAGCCGGGCGTCAGCCCGCGTGCACCGGTCGTTGTGGCCGATTGGTCGAACACCTTGGCGATGCCAAAGTCCACCAGCACCGCGTTGCCGTCGGGCTGCAGTTTGATGTTCGAAGGTTTGATGTCGCGGTGGATGATAGGCGGCTGCCGCGAGTGCAGGTAGGCCAGCGCGCTGCCGATGGCGTCTGCCCAGCGGATGACCTCGGCCAGCGTGGGCGGCTGGCGGGCGGCGCGGCTGTGCAGGTCCTCGCCCTCGACGTAGTCCATCACCAGGTACTGCCGCTCTTCCAGGACAAAATAGTCGGTGACGCGGGGGAGGTTGGGGTGATTCAGGCTGGCCAGCAGGCGGGCCTCGCGCAGGAACTGCCGCTCCGCTTCCGGGTTGAGGTTGAGGTTCTCCTTGACCGCAACATTGATCTGCAGGCGCTCGTCAAAGGCCAGATAGACGGCCCCCATGCCGCCCTTGCCCAGCTGGCGCTCGATGCGGTAGCGGTTGTGAAGGACGGAACCGGCCTGCAGCATGAGGGGCATTCTATCTTCGTGGCGATGAGTAGTCAATCCGGGAACCGAGCCCGCTACGGCGGCGCCTGGGGATGCGGAGGGTGTTCGTGACCAGGGCGTGACGATTGTCGGTAGGGCCCCTCCCAGGCCGATGCTATACTGGGGGCCATACCCCGACAAGAGCCAAGACAGCCCCGCGACTGGCTTCAAGGAGACGGCACGCGTGCAAGCCCAATCCGAAGACAAAGGCCCAAAGAGACACGTCTATCGCGGCGATCCGCTGACGGAGCCGGTCCCACCAGAGTTGGCGCCGATTCTCGAGCGTCATCGTGGAAAGCCTGACGCACTGATCACAGTGCTGGAGGAGATTCAGCTGCACTACGGCTACCTGCCGGAACGTCCCCTGCGCTACGCGGCGCGCGAGCTGGGTTTCCCTCTCAGCCGGGTGTACGGCATCGCCACCTTCTACAACCTCTTTCTGCTCAAGCCTCCCGGACGCTATCTCGTCCGGGTGTGCAAGGGGACGGCGTGCCACGTGAGCGGTTCGGGCACCATCCTGCGGCGCATCCTCGACGGGCTCGGGATTGGGGAGGAGGAAACCACGTCCGACGGCTTGATCACCATGCAGCCCGTGGCCTGCGTTGGCGCCTGCAGCCTGGCACCGGTGATGGTGGTCAACGAGCGGACGTACGGCCGGATGACGCCGGATGAAGCCTGGGGCATTATTGCCGAGCTCAGGCGCGAAGCCGCGCCCCAGGGTGAGGAGGTTGCCGGATGAGAAGTACCGTCCGGATCGGCACGTCCACCTGCGGTCTGGCGGCCGGGTCGGCGGCCGTCGTCTCGGCCGTTGAGGAGTACGTCGAGCGACATCAACTCCCATTGGCTGTCCAGCGGACGGGTTGTCTGGGAGCATGTCACCGCGAGCCTTTGATGGAGGTTGCCGAAGCAGAGAAATCCATCCTCTATGGACCGGTCACCCCGGAGCGCGTTGGGCCGATCCTGGCCTACCATTTCACCGCCCGGGAGGCACCCCCGCCCGAGAGCTGGATTGTTGCGCAAGAGCCCGGATGGCGCGATTACCCCTTTCTCGGCAGGCAGGTGAAGGTCTCCACGCAGCTGTGCGGCGTGATCGACCCGATGTCGCTGCAAGACTACTTGCACCACGCCGGCTACCAAGCGCTGCGCCAGGCGCTGGCCATGCCCCCCGAGAAGGTGGTGCAGATGATCAAAGACTCTCGCCTGCGCGGACGGGGCGGCGCGGGTTACCCAACCGGCACGAAGTGGGAAATTGCCCGCAGCCAACCGGCCAGCATGAAGTTCCTCATCTGCAACGCGGACGAGGGCGATCCGGGAGCCTTCATGAATCGCAGTATGATCGAGGGGGACCCTCACCGCATCCTGGAGGGCATGCTCATCGCCGCCTGGGTGATCGGCGCAACTCGCGGCTACATCTACGTGAGGGCTGAATACCCACTGGCCGTACGCGCACTGCGCACCGCCATTGAACAGGCACGCGAATACGGCGTCATCGGGCCCAACATCCTGGGGAGTGGGCTGGACTTCGACGTTGTGATCAAGGAAGGTGCGGGAGCCTTCGTCTGCGGCGAGGAAACTGCGCTGATGCACTCGATTGAAGGCCGGCGCGGCATGCCTCGCATCCGTCCCCCCTACCCGGCCGAGTACGGGCTGTGGGGCTATCCGACCAACATCAACAACGTCGAAACCTATGCCAGCGTTCCAAGCATTATCCTGAATGGCCCGTCCTGGTACGCCGGGCTGGGGACGCCGCAGAGCGGTGGCACCAAGGCCTTCTCGGTCACCGGCGCCGTTCAACGCACCGGCCTGGTGGAAATCCCGGTTGGCCAGACCGTGCACGAGCTGCTGACAGTCATCGCCGGCGGCCCCCGCGATGGCCTGGCGCTCAAGGCAGTGCAGATCGGAGGCCCATCCGGCGGCTGCATCCCCGTAAGCCTGTTCGATACCCACATCGACTACGAGGACATGAAGCGCCTGGGCGCGATCATGGGCTCCGGCGGCCTGGTCGCGGTTGACGAGACCACGTGCATGGTCCAGCTGGCCCAGTTCTTCCTCTCCTTCACGCAAGATGAGTCGTGCGGCAAGTGCACCCCCTGCCGTGTGGGGACGCGCAAGATCCTCGGACTGCTCAATCAGATTACCACCGGGCACACCACGCCGGAGACCCTGCCCAAGCTCTACAGCCTGTGCGAAACCGTCTGCACAACCTCCCTGTGCGGCCTTGGCCAGACGGCGCCGAACCCGGTCCTCACGACCATGCACTATTTCGAAGAGGAGTACCGGGCTCACGTGGAGGACCAGCACTGCCCAGCAGGGGTGTGCGCCATGGCCCTCGAGCCCATGGCGGCACCGGGGAGGCGAATGTGATCAGCCTGCGCATCGACGACCGGACGCTCACCGTCCCCGCCGGCACCACGGTCTTGAAGGCGGCCCTCGAAAATGGCGTTGACATTCCCCATCTCTGCTACCACCCTGCACTGAGTGTCGCCGGCGGGTGCCGTCTGTGTTTGGTGGAAATCGACGGCCGCCCAACCCCCGTCGCCAGCTGCAGCCTGCAGTGCGAGCCGGGGATGGTCGTCACCACCGAGAGCGCGCAGCTCTCTCAACTGAGGCGCACTGCGCTTGACCTGTTCCTCTCCGATCACCCACTCCGCTGTGTGACGTGTGACAAGAACGGTGCCTGCGACCTGCAGAAGTATGCCTACCGCTATGGCATCTCCGAGACCAGTCACACGTTCGAGCTTTCGCGCACCCTCCTGCAAGACGACAATCCGATGATCGTGCGCGATCACCAGTACTGCATTCTCTGCGGCCGCTGCGTCCGGGTATGCGACGAGGTCGTGGGCGCCAATGCCATCGAGTACGTCGACCGCGGCTTCTTCAGCCATATCGGAACCCCCTTCGACTCGCCATTGGCGGACTCCAGCTGTGTCTTCTGCGGCAACTGCGTCCAGGTCTGCCCGACGGCGGCGCTGATGTCCAAGGCGCGCCTGCGGAAAGGTCGCGCATGGGAGCTGGAAAGCAGCCGCACCGTCTGCGGCTACTGCGGCGTGGGCTGCAAGATCGAGTTTCGCCTGCACGATGGAGCAATTGTGGAGGCTCAAGGGTACCCCGAGGCACCGGCCAATGGCGAGTTCTTGTGCGTCAAGGGACGCTTCGGCTGGGACTTCGCCTCCAAGCCCGACCGCCTGACCTCGCCGCTCATCCGTCGCGATCTCGCGTTTGAGGTGGGCCTCACCAAGGAGCCCTGGCAACTCCCTGAGAAGTCGGTCCTGGAGACCACGCCCAGCATCGACAGCTTTGTGTCGATCTCCTGGGATACGGCGCTGCAGGTCGTTGCCAGCAAGTTCGCCCAGACGGTGAAGACCAGCGGCCCGGATGCTGTGGCAGGGTTGGCCTCAGCCCGCTGCACTAACGAGGAGAACTACCTCTTCCAGAAACTGATGCGCGCCGGCATCGGCACCAACAATGTCGACCACTGCGCCAGGCTTTGACACTCTTCCAGTGTCACCGGTCTGGTGACAGCGTTCGGCAGCGGGGCGATGACCAACTCGATCGGCGAGATCCGTCAGGCGGACTGCGTCTTCGTCACCGGCTCGAACACCACCGAAGCCCATCCGGTGATCGCGTACGAGGTCATCCGGGCGGTCAAGCGGGGCGCCAGCTTGATCGTGGTTGATCCGCGCGAGATTCCTTTGGCATCCCATGCCCGGCTCTTCCTCCAGCCCCGGCCCGGCACCGACATCTACGTCTTCCTGGCCATGATGCATGTCATTCTGCGAGAGGGCTGGGCCGACGAAGCATTCATTCGGGAGCGCACCGAAGGGTTCGAGGAGTTCGCCCGTGCCATCGAGCACTGGTCGCCGCTGGTGGCCTCGATGGAGTCCGGGGTGGCACCGGAGTTGATCGAGCAGGCGGCGCGCATCTACGCCCTCGGCGAGAGGCAGCGCGGGACATCGGCCTATGGCGGCGAACGCGGCTGCTCGACCATCCTCTATGCCATGGGCATCACCCAGCGGTCGAATGGCACACAATTGGTGCAGACCCTGGCCAATCTGTGCATGCTGTGCGGTCAGATCGGCCGGCCGTCCACAGGCCTCAACCCCCTGCGAGGCCAATCGAACGTCCAGGGCGCCTGCGACGTGGGCGGGCTGCCAAACTTCCTGCCAGGCTATCAGTTGGTGACAGACGACGAAAAGCGCAGGGCCGTCGCCCGTCTCTGGGGCCTCGGGGATCTTCCGGCCAAGCCCGGCCTGACCGTGGTCGAGATCATGCAGGCGGCCGAGGAGCGCAGGGTCCGCGCCCTGTACATCATGGGCGAGAACCCCATGCTCTCCGATCCGAACATCCGCCACGTCGAGAAGGCACTGCGCTCGCTTGACTTTCTGGTCGTCCAGGACATCTTCCCCAACGAGACCGCCATGCTCGCCCATGTCATCCTGCCGGCTGCCTCCTGGCTGGAGAAGGATGGCACGATGACCAACACCGAACGTCGGGTGCAGGCGCTCAACCCCGTTCTCACCCCTCCGGGTCAGGCCCTGCCCGATTGGAAGATCCTGTGCGCCGTCGGCCAGCGCCTCGACCAGGAGCTGGAGAGAGAGCGCCCGGCGGACTACTGGTCTTTCCCCTCCCCGGCAGCGATTCTGGAGGAGATCGCGCAGACGGCCCCGATTTACGGTGGCATCCGGCTGCAGCGTCTGGGCGAGCAGGGACTGGTCTGGCCCTGCCCCCACGTCGATCACCCCGGTACGCCGATTCTTCATGTTGGGAGCTTCAGCCGTGGGCGGGGGAAGTTCCACCCCATCACCCCGCACCGCCCGGCTGAAGAACCCGACGAGGAATACCCACTGACCCTGACCACCGGGCGGATTCTCTATCACTATCACACCGGGTCGATGACTCGCCGCAGCGATCCCCTCAACTGGCGCGAGGCGCGCAGCTACGCTGAGATCAACGCCCAGGATGCGGCCGCGGCTGGCAT
Source organism: uncultured Anaerolineaceae bacterium (assembly GCA_964575425.1). Lineage (GTDB taxonomy): Bacteria > Chloroflexota > Anaerolineae > Anaerolineales > E44-bin32 > DATEAV01. Next base: position 12,756 of record CAZNRD010000029.1, read on the forward strand.
CCGCGACGCGGGCGCGGTGATCATCCGCAGCCGCCGCGGCGCCATCCGAACCCAGGCACGCGTCGGCAGCCGCGTCCCTCCGGGCGTCGTCTTTCTGGCCTTCCACTGGCGCGAGGCACCGGCAAACCTGCTCACCCACGACCACTCTCTGGACCCCTTCGCCAAGATTCCTGAGCTGAAGGTCTCGGCCGTGCGCCTGGAAAGCCCGAAGGGCAAGGGGACCTGAGCGCCTCCGCACCGTCCAGCGACAAACCACCCGCCCCGAGAGCGCCTCCGGCAGCCGCTGGAGGCGCTACAATCATGGTTGGGAAGATGGATAGAGGGCGCTGGGCGCCGCTGCCAGATAGGGAGTGATGTCGTGGGAGACGGGTCGGTCGCCGTCGAGTGGAACGAATTCCAGGACGGCTGGATGTCCGTGGCCGGGCAAGTCATCGAGGAGGCTCCGCTGACGATCTACGTCAACGGTCGCGAGCTGGCTACCATGCTGTGCTCGCCCAGGGAGCAGGACCTCCTGGCCCTCGGGTTCCTCAAGAACGAGGGTTTCATCGACGGGATGGGCGAGATCGACCACATCCACGTGAGCCAGCAGGCGTGCTGTGCCGATGTCTGGCTGCGTCACTCCCTCGCCCGCCCAGAGCGGAGGTTCCTGACCTCCGGCTGCGGCGGAGGCGTCACCTTCACCGATCCCTCGATCGATATCCCGCCGCTGCAGGACGGGCCTGTCATCGAACCCGAGCGCCTCTTCGCCCTGTTCCCCAAGCTGCACTTCCCGGATAGCCTCCACGCCAGAGCACGCGGCGTCCACGCGGCTGCGCTCAGCGACGGCGAGAAGATCCTGGCCCTGGTCGAGGATGTTGGCCGTCACAACACCATCGACAAGTTAACGGGGCTGTGCTTGCAGCAGGGGATTGAGACGCGCGGCAGGATTCTGCTGACGACCGGACGCATCTCTTCCGAGATGATGGTCAAGGGCGCGCGCATGGCCTGTCCGATCATCGTCTCACGCAACTCGCCCACCTCTCTCTCGGTGAGGATGGCCCGGGCCTGGAACATCACCCTGGTCGGCTACGTCCGGCAGCGCAGCATGCGCGTGTACGCCCACCCCCAGCGCCTGGCGTATCCGTCAGAGCCACAGCAAGCTGCGGTCGGTTAGCCAGTAGCGGGAAGCACGCAGGGCAAGGTCATCGGGAGGTGCGGGAGCGATGCTCCCCCATCTCCCGGAACAACCAGCCCCCTCTCCGCCATCGAGCCCTGGGAAAAGAGCCGCGCCTGCAGGCGAAGAGGGGGGTCGGGGGGTGAGGTGATGGCGGCCTGCCATTGTACGGGCAGCTTGATCCGGATGGCATTGGCGGCCACGCTCGGTGTCTTTCAACGCTCTCCTTCGTAGAGCGGCCTGCATCCCACAGGGCCTTTGACCTCATTCGGCCTCGGCCGCATCTTCCGCCGGCGCCGGGCCGAAGCCCAAGTCGATCTCATCTTCCATCTGTATCTGGCCTCGCAAGAAGGCTCCCTCTTCGGTTGAGAAAGATGTGGTCACCACATCGCCCCACACTCGGCCGGTCCGGGTGATCTCCACGCGCTGGGCCGTGATGTTCGCCTTCAGCGACCCCGCCACGATGACCGTCACCGCGCGCAGGCGTTCACAGGTCACCCGGCCCTGGGGGCCAACCACGACCAGGCCCCGGATGGCGATCTCGCCGTCGAAGGCGCCCTCGATGCGGACGCCTCCCGTCCCGCTTATCTTCCCCTGCCAGGCAATGCCCGGGCCGAGAACCGAGTCGACGCGGTCGGGCGCTTCGCCCGCCGGCGCCCTGTCGCCGCCTTTACGAAACATGCGCACCTCCCTCAGCCGGCTTCGGCAGATCCCTTGCAGCGGGAAGGCCCCCGGCGGATTCCGCCTGGGTGATCGCTCGCACCACTGCCTGCGCCACAACCTCCGCCGCGTATGCGCCCACGACGTTCACGTCCATCTGTCGACGTCCGGTCGAGAGCGCAAAGAGCGTGTCCCCGTCGAGCATGGTGTGGGCGGGGCGGATCGTGCGCGCCACTCCGTCCTGGGCCATCTGCGCCACCTTGTTCGCCTCTTCCTTGGTCAGGGCAGCGTTCGTCGCCACCACGCCGACGACGGTGTTGGCGCGCGACGCCATCTGCAGCGCCGCGCGCCCGGCGCGCCCCCTCATCACCGCCAGAGTGTCGGCAAACGTCCCTCGACCGCCCAGCCGGGCAGGGCCCAGGCGCACCGGCCTCATCCCGGCCAGGATGCGCCCCGTGGCCGGGTCGATGACATCGCCGAGCGCGTTGACGACAACCAACCCTCCCACAACAATCCCGCCCCCCAGATCCACGCTGGCCGTGCCGAGGCCGGCCTTCGTCGCCCCCGCCATGCCGAAGACCTTGCCGACAGTGGCTCCCATCCCCGCGCCAGCGTTGCCTTCGGCAGGGCGTTCACGGCTGGCACGCTCGCAGGCGGCGCAGCCCATCGCCGCATCCGGCCGCACATCCGAGCGGCCGATCGCCAGATCGAAGATCACCGCCGCCGGCACGATGGGCACCCTGGCAACCCGCGTGTCGAAGCCCACGCGGCGCTCCTCCAGGTAGCGGACCACCCCCGCTGCGGCCTCCAGCCCGAAGGCCGACCCTCCCGTGAGCAGCACGGCATGCACCTTCTGCACCAGGTGCATCGGGCGCAGTAGGTCGGTCTCGCGCGTGCCCGGCGCCCCACCGCGCTGGTCCACGCCCGCCACGGCGCCTCTCTCACACAAGACTACCGTGCAGCCGGTGAGCGCCTCTCGGTCGTCGGCGTGGCCGACGCGGATGCCCGGCACGTCGGTGATGGCGTTCATTCGGGGCATGGTCTTCCCTCTACTCGCGCCGGGGCACACAACCGTGCAATCCCGTCGAGTGTCGTCAGCCGGGGTACGCGGCGCGGTTCTACAGTTTGTAACCGAACCTGCGCAGGAGCGCCTTGCGCTCGGCGACGTCGGCGTCGGTCTCGAGGCCGCGCGACTTCACGCCATCGACCACACCCAGTATGGCGCGGCCCTGTTCGGTCTCGGCCAGGATCACTTCGACCGGATTGGCCGTGGCGCAGAAGATTCGGCACACCTCGGGGACGGCCTTGACGGCGTTGAGCACGTTGATGGGGAAGCAGTTGGCGAGCAGGATGAGGAAGGAATGCCCGGCGGCAAGGGCTAGCGCATTGCGCGCCGCCAGTTCGGTCATTTCCGGCGAGGTGCCGCTGACGCGCACGAGCGCCGGCCCGGAGGACTCGCAGAAAGCCAGGCCGAACTGAATGCCCGGCACCGTGCCTGCCAGCGCTTCGTGCAGGTCTTCCACGGTCTTGATGAAATGGGACTGGCCGAGGATCAGGTTGACGTTCTCGGGCTTCTCGATGCGGACGGTGAGCAGGTCCATGGCAGGCCTCCTGAGCGGGATCGGTTGGCGGTCGCCCACTCCATTGTAGCGCGCGTGGCCACCCGCGGGCTGCGGTCCGCCAGGCAGCCAGCGATCTCACGCGCCGAGGCGGGCGCGCTCCTGCTCGACAAGCGAGTCGTCCAGCTTGCGGTAGAGGGCCTCCGGCGGCCGAAGGGCCTGGCCAGCTGGGAGCCGGCTTGGCTCCCAACGCCCGCTCGCCGGCGACGGGTCGTAGGCCAGCGCCTCATGCTGGCGCTCGCTCTCACGGAAGGTTGCGATCTTCAGGTCGCCGAAGAGAGGCTGATCGTAGCCCAGCATGCGGTGCAGCCGTTCCGCGCTGAATGGCAAGAACGGTGCGAGGAGGATTTTGAGGGAATCGATGGCGCGCAGAGCCGTGTAGATGGTGGCGGCGGCCGCGGCGCGGTCCGTCTTGATGGCGAACCACGGGCCCTGGAGGTCCAGGTAGCGGTTGACCGCTGCGGCCAGGGCCACGGCCTCGCCCAGGGCGGCGCGCAGGCGCACAGCTTCGTAATGGTCCGCAGCGGTGTGGAAACCCTGCTCGATGGCAGCCAGCAGCTCGTTATCGGGCGGGCGCAGCGGTCCGGGGTCGGGGACGCGGCCGTCCCAGTGCTTGTAGGCGAACGCCAGGACCCGATTGGCGAGGTTGCCCCACGTGGCGACCAGCTCATCGTTGTTGCGGCGGACGAAGTCGGTCCAGGAGAACTCGCTGTCGCGCGTCTCGGGCATCACGGCGCTGACGTAGTAGCGGATGGCGTCGGGGTCGTAGCGCGTCAGGATGTCTGGCAGCCACACTGCCCAGTGGCGGCTCTTGCTGAACTTGGCGCCCTCGACGTTCATGAACTCGTTGGCCGGGACGTCGTAGGGCAGGTTGAAGCGCTCGCCGGGCTCGCCGTTCCACCGCTCGACGCCGAGGAGTTCGGCCTGCCAGATGACGGTGTGGAAGGGGATGTTGTCCTTGCCCAGGAAGTTGTAGATGCGGGCCTGGGGGTTGTACCACCACTCCTTCCAGGCGTCGGGTTGGCCGCGATTGCGCGCCCACTCGACCGAGGCGCTGAAGTAGCCCATGACGGCCTCGAACCAGACGTAGATGCGTTTGCCTTCCCAGCCAGGGAGGGGGACAGGGATGCCCCACTCCATGTCGCGCGTCACCGGGCGTCCCTTGAGGCCTTCCTGGATGTAGTTGCGGGCGAAGTGCAGGACGTTGGGGCGCCAGTGATTGGCATGCGATTCGATATAGGCCAGCAGCCGATCGCTGAAGGCGGGAAGGTTGAAGAAGAAGTGCTCCGTCTCGCGCAGCACCGGGCGGCTGCCGTCGGTCTTGCTGCGCGGCTCGATGAGGTCAACGGCGTCGAGCAGGCTGCCGCAGTTGTCGCACTGGTCGCCGCGGGCGCCGCTCGCGCCACAGACCGGGCAGGTGCCTTCGACGTAGCGGTCGGGCAGGAAGCGGCTTTCGGTTTCCGAGTAGAGCTGGCGCTGCTTCTCGCGGTAGAGGTGGCCGGCCTGGTGCAACCGAAGGAAGAAGTCCTGGGCGATGCGGTGGTGGTTCTCGGTGTCGGTGTGGGTGTAGAGGTCATAGGAGATACCGATGGCCCGCTGTGCCTCGAGGTGGCGGCGGTGGTAGTGCTCGAAGAGGTCCCGGGGGGAGAGGCCGCGCTTGTCGGCTTCGACGGTGATGGGCGTGCCGTGCGAATCCGAGCCCGAGACCATGAGCACGCGGCTGCCCTTGAGGCGGTGGTAGCGGGCGAAGATGTCGGCGGGGAGAAGCGCGCCGGCCAGGTGCCCGATGTGCAGGTCGCCGTTGGCGTAGGGCCAGGCGACGGAGACGTGGATGGTGTCGGTCACTGAATTCTACCTGGACGGCGCCTGAGGTGAATGGGCAGACGATGTGCAGAAGTCAGCCGCCACCACGCCGTGGCCTGCATTGTAGCACCGCCCTCACGATCGTGGCGATCGCTCCGGTCGGCGACCACAGCCGGCCTTGCCGACCGAGCTGCGCTAGGCAGAGCTACCGTCCTCCGGTGTCACGCAACCAATGGACTTTCACGGCAGGAATCAGCCTGTGGAATTCCGGATCCCCGGTGATCACACTGGTGCCATGCAACCTGGCGAGAGCGCCCGCAAAGCAATCGGCGTACGCCACCCCGCCAATCGCCTTGAGCTCGGCCGCCTGCCTGGCCAGTTCCCAGTCCACGTCGACCACTTCGACGCCCATGGCCTGTACCGCCTCGGTTAACTCGTCGGCGCTTTCCTTTGACCGTGTCCGCGCGATGGCATACCACACCTCCCCCAGGTTGACGGTAGTCATGGCGAGCCGGGTGCGCGTCTCGAGCGCGCTGCGCAACAGTCTGCCGACCTCCTCCCCTCCCGCCTCGTCGGTCAGGAAGGCCAGCAACGCGTAGGCATCGAGCACCCCCGGGAGGGTCATCCCTCTCGCTCCCGCTCGCGCGCCCTTTCCTCCATCAGGAGTTTGAGGGCACCGGTACCCTTCAGCGACCCCTGGAGCTTTGCCAGCAGTTGCTCGGTCACGGGCTTGAGAAGGATGTGCTCCCCGTCGTCATAGATCAGGATTCGCGTGCCCGGCTTGATCCCATACTTCCGTCGAAGCGATGCGGGGATGACGATCTGGCCCTTGGTCGTGGAATGCGTCTCCATGCCCACCTCCCACGCTGCCAGAAGAGTATGCCATAGGACGTGCAGTAAGTCAAGGGCGCCGTTCTCTTACTCTTGCCAAAGGGTTGGACATGTCCGCCCTGGCCGAATGGCCATGGGCAGAACAAGCGGGGCGGCCGCTTGGCCGCCCCGGCAGCATCTTTCCGTGGGCTCGGGAGGGCTAGCTCAGGTAATCCCGCAGCTGGCGCGCCCGGCGGGGGTGGCGCAGGCGGCGCAGCGCCTTGCCTTCGATCTGACGGATGCGCTCGCGCGTCAGGCCGAACTTCTGGCCGACCTCCTCCAGGGTGTAGGAGCGGCCGTTGTGCAGGCCGAAGCGCAGGCGCAGGATGCGGGCCTCGCGCGGGCTGAGGGTCGAGAGCACTTCCTCGACCTTCTCCCGCAGCAGGTTCTGGTAGGCGCTCTGGGTGGGCGTGGGGGTGGTGTCGTCCTCGACGAAAGCGCCCAGTTCCGAGTCCTCCTCCTCGCCCACCGGCGTCTCCAGCGAAAGCGGGCGCCAGGAGACGCGCATCATCCACTGCACCTTGCGCGAGTCGACATCCATGACATGGGCGATCTCTTCCGGCGTGGGTTTGCGCCCCATGTCCTGCTCGAGCTCGCGCGCCACCTTGTACAGCCGGCGGATGCGGTCCGACATATGGACCGGGACGCGAATGGTGCGGCCCTGGTCGGCGATGGCGCGGGTGATGGTCTGGCGGATCCACCAGGTGGCGTAGGTGCTGAAGCGGTAGCCGCGGTGGTAGTCGAACTTCTCCACCGCCTTCATCAGCCCCAGGTTGCCCTCTTGGATCAGGTCGAGGAAGGGCACGCCGCGCCCCATGTACTTCTTGGCGATGCTCACGACCAGGCGGGTGTTGGCCTTGATCAGGTGGTCGCGCGCGGCGCGCATGTCCTGGATGTGACCCAGGAGCTGTGCCCGCTTCTTGGCCGACAAATTGCCGTTCATGCGCGCCAGGCGGGCCTCGGAGGCCCGTCCGCGCTCGATGCGCGTCGCCAAATCGACCTCCTCCTGCGTGGTCAGCAGGGGGACACGCGCCATCTCCTTCAGGTACAGCCCGACGGTGTCGTCGCTGGAGATGGTGCTCAGGTCGAAGGTTCCGCCATCCGGCGGTGCTTCGGGGCGCAGGTGGGCCGGCACCTGTGAGACGTCGTCATAGACCTCGATCCCGGCGCCGCGGAAGAAGCTGCGCAGTCGCTCGAGGCGGGTGTCGGCCTCATCGGCCTCGGGAAAGACGCTCAGGATGTCATCGGTGAGGACGTAGCCCTGGTAATCGCCTTTCTCCACCAGGGCGGCGAAGGCTTCGCGTCGGTGCCAGCGCTCCTTCGAAACACTCATCCACACGCTCCTGGTAGCGGCGCGGGGCAGGCCCGCGGCGCGGGATGGCCTTCAGGCGGAACGGTCGCCGTCTTCCTGCCCAGAAAGCAGCGTCTTGAGAGCCGACAGCCGAGGGTCAATCTCGGCTGCCGGATGTTCACACGGTCCCTGGTTGAGATCCCTGCCGCAGATGGGGCACAGCCCCCTGCAGTCAGGGCGGCAGAGAGGGCGCAGCGGCACATCGAGCAGCAGGTATTCGCGCAGCAGCGGGTTGAGATCGAGGATGCCGGTCTCGGGGATGGTGAGCAGGGGGTCGGTGGCCTGGCTGGGCGGGTAGACGAACAGGTCGTGGATTTCGATATCGAGGGACTGCTTGAACGGCTCCAGGCAGCGGACGCACTCGACAGTAGTGTAGGCGCGCAGCCGGCCGTCGGCGTATAATCCCTGGGCAGTCCGGCTCATGCGGAGCGAGCCCCTCAAGTCCGTCACGCCCAGGTCGGCCGCCAATTGGACGCGTGTGTGATCGAAGTCGAAACTGCGGTAGGTACCGACGCCCTGATGGAGCAAAAAACCGACGTTCAACCGCAGCGGATGACGATTGTTCAGGTCCACACCGCCGCCTGGCAATTGGAGTTCCAGGAAATCGTCCGGATTATAACATAGATAGAATCCAGCGTCAAGCCGAAATGCATGTTATTGACATAAGACGCGACTGGCAGCCGACAACACGGCACATACAGGGCCCCCGCCCATGGTAACCCCGATGCCTCCGGTGATAGTACCGTTCGAATAGCCACACGACTGCCAAGCCATGCTCTGCCTGCTCCTCGCCACCCATAATCCCGGCAAGCACCGTGAGATGGAAGCCCTGCTGCGCCAGACGGGCCTGCAGCTCGTCGACTTGGCCGGCCTTGGCATCCAGCACGTGGCCGAAGAGAGCGGCCCCGATTATGCCGCCAACGCTCGGTTGAAGGCTATGACCTATGCGCAACTCAGCGGGTTATGGACGCTGGCGGATGACTCCGGGCTCGAGGTCGACGCCTTGGGCGGCGCGCCCGGCCTGCACTCGGCGCGGCTCGTCGGCCCCGGCCGCACCGATGCCGAGCGCCGCCGCGCCCTGCTCGGCCTCTTACAGCCCCATCCGCGACCCTGGAGCGCCCGTTTCCGCTGTGTGGTCGCCCTGGCGTCGCCCGAGGGAGAGGTCGATCTGGCCGAAGGCATCTGCCCTGGCGAAGTCGTCCCCGAGGAGCGCGGCGAGCACGGCTTCGGCTACGACCCCATCTTCCTCGTCGCCGGGCTCGGGCGCACCATGGCCGAACTGCCTACGCCTGAGAAGAACCTCCTGAGTCACCGCGCCCGGGCTGTGCAGGCGCTTCTCCCCACGCTGCGGCGGCGCCTCGGGTTGGTCTGACATCGCGGCAGCCTCCGTCCACCAACACGCGCCGCCGGCAGTCACGGCAGCGAACGACAAAGCCGCTGAGGCCGGGCGTCGCAGCGGCGCCCGCAGGCGGACAGCGGGTCGGGGAGTGAGGCGGAGGCGGCTTCTCACCGCACGCGCAGCTTGGTCGAGATGATATCGGCAGCGCCGACTGGCCCTTTCACCCTCCTTCAGACCCCTACAACCGCATCAGACTGAGGGAAACCTCTTCCGGAGAAAGCGGGCGACGGCTTGCCCCACCGCTGCCGGCTGCTCCAGCATCGCCATGTGCCCGGCGTCCGGGACAATCTCGATTTCCGCCTGCGGGATGGACTCCCCCAGCCGTCGGCTGTACTTCTCAGGCGTCAGCCGGTCGTGCTCCCCGCACAGCACCAGAGTCGGCGCCGAGACCTCGCTCAGCCGGTCCAGCACATCAAAGGCATCGCAAGCCCGCAGATCCCTCTCCAGCACCTCTGGCGCGACCCGGAGCATTTGCCTGCGGCCCGCCTCGATCAGCCGGCGATCAGTTCGGGGTCCGTAGGCAGCCTCCACAATCAGGTCCACCGCCTCGGGAAATGTACTCGCGCACGCGACCTTTTCCAGGATCAGGGGATGAACGCGCAGCCGCCCGCCGCCGCCGACAAGCACGAGGCCGGCGGTCTTCGCGGGATCGGTGAGCGATGCGCTCAATGCGACAGCGGAGCCCATCGAGTGGCCGACCAGCACGCAGGGGCCAAGCCGCAGGGTCTCGATCCAGTTCCACAGGTCTTCGACGTAGCCTTCGATTCGGTCGCGGCCCGTCCCGGGCGAGCGCCCGTGCCCGGGGAGGTCCAGGGCGTAGACCGCAGCGCCCTCCAGGCGGCGCAGCTGCGCCGGCCAGAAGAGCCGGCTGCCGCCGGCGCCATGGATCAGCACAAGCGATGGGCGCCCCTCGGGGCGCCCGCCGTGCACTTCGTAGGCCATGCCCGCTGTCACAGGCGACATTATCCTTCCCGGCTCGCCAGCCAGCGCTCCACCATCATCCCCGCCGCCGCTCCCTGCCCCACGGAGGTCGCCACCTGACGGTAGACCGGGTCCTGGATTTCGCCAGCGGCAAAGACGCCAGGCACCGATGTCATCATCTGGCGGTCGGCGATCAGGTAGCCGCGCTCATCCATCTCCACTTGACCGCGGAACAGGTCGGAGTTGGGGATGTGCCCGATGTAGACGAACACTCCGTCGGTGGCGAGCTCCTGCGTCTCCCGCGTCTTGACGTTGCGCAGCAGCACTGACTGCACCTTGCCGTCGCCGCGGATCTCCTCGACCACGCTGTCCCACACGAAACTCATCTTGTCATTGGCCAGGGCCCGCTTCTTGAGGGTTTCGCCGGCGCGCAGCTCATTCCGCCGGTGCACCACCCGCACGGCGCGGGCAAAGCGGGTGAGGAACAGACCTTCCTCCAGGGCGCTGTCGCCCCCACCCACCACGATGACCTCCTTGCCGCGGAAAAAGAAGCCGTCGCAGGTGGCGCAGAAAGAAACGCCGCGGCCGATCAGCGCTTCCTCGCCAGGGACGCCCAGCTTCCGCGGCAAAGCGCCCGTGGCCACCACCACGGACTTCGCCTCGAATTCCACGCCGTGCGTCTTGAGGCGGAAGGGAGATGGCCGACGGAAATCGACCTCGACGACCTCGTCGATCAAGAGGCGCGCCCCAAAACGCTCGGCCTGTTTCTGCATCCTCTCCACCAGCTCGGGGCCGGTGCTCCCCTCGGGGAAGCCTGGGTAGTTCTCCACTTCGTACGTGATCGAGACCTGGCCGCCGAGCTGATTCCCGGAGATCACCAGCGGCTCGAGGCTGGCGCGGGCGGTGTAGAGCGCCGCCGTCAGCCCAGCGGGGCCTGATCCCAGGATGATCACCTTCTCCTTCTGCATGGGCACCTCCCGTCACCGGAATCGGCCTGTCAGCGGCGTTCCCAGTAGCGCGCCAGCGCCGGCACCGTCTGCCGCAGCCACCACAGCGGGGCGCGCGTCCGCACTTGCCCGACGGCGTCCATCAGCGGCCTTCGGCAACGATCATCGGCAGCACCTGGACGGCAAGTGAGCCGCTTCCCACCGCAGCGCGGGCAGGGGCCAGGCTCCTCCCCCGGCAGTAGACAGCGCGGGCAGAGGTACAGCGAAAGGGTCGACCCTTCATTCATTCATCCATCCGTCCTCCTCGCCGGATTCTACTCTTTCCTGACCGCGCGATCCATCGCACCGCCCAAGGACCTCTTCGATTGTGCCACCATCCTCGCACACGTGACCCGTTCTTGCTCAGGGACGCTCGCGGCCCCTCTCAGCCGTCGCGCGCCGGGCGCGCCATCCAACGGGCGAAGGCCAGCAGCGCTAGGTGAGCAGCCGCTGTCAGCCAGGCATTGCACGTGAGCGCGAACAGCAGGCTGGAAACCAGCACCCTGCCCAGCCCCTGCCACGCCTCCAATCGCAGCGAAGCCCTCGCCCGCCATCGCCTGGACTGCAGAACCCATTCCAGCGCGCCCAGAACCAGCCCCGCCGCTGTGCCCCCCAGCATGTGACCGATCCAGAGCGTCCCGCTGGCACGATACAGTGCCCAGCGCGCCTCTTCCGCCAGCGCGCACCCCGCCGGCGGCCAGCGCACAACCTCCGCGCGCCACCACAGCACCACCATGGCCGGCGCGACCACCAGGCCGCAGATCAGCAATCCGATCGCCCATCCGGACGCATCCCGACCGTACAGTCCGGCATCACGCCCGGATACAGCCCCCGTGATCAGCGCCAGATACAAAGGCAAGATGTTCAGCCAGGGAAGAGCCCACGCAGCCTCCGGCGCGCCGCTGCCCCCTCGCCTGCCAAGCGACGCCGTCAACGCCGGAATCCCCACCGACCCGCCGAGCGCCAGGCCGCACCACAATCCTGCTTCCCAGACCATGAGCTCTTGTCTCGCGGGCGCGTCAGAGCGGATAGCCGGCCCGTTGGAGCCGCTCGGCGCTTTCGTCCGTCAGCGGGACAACCACCAGGATGCGCGTGCCCACCCCCTCGGTCGAGTCGATGTGCAGCAGGCCGTTGACGAGTTCGGTGCGCTCGCGCATGTTGACCATCCCCAGGCTGCCGCGCTGCTCGTAGTTGGCATCGACGGCGCCGACATTGAAGCCGACGCCATCGTCCTCGATCTCGAGGAAGAACAGATCGTCCTTCGACCTCAGGCGGATCCAGATGTGACGCGCCTGGGCGTGCTTGCGAGCGTTGGTGATGGCTTCTTCGGTGATGTAGAAGACCACTCCCTGCTTGCCGATCTCCAGCTGTTCGGCCGCGCCGGGCTGGGCTTCCACAATCACGTTCTGGCCATGCGTCTCGCGCATCTTCTCCGCCAGCTGGTTGAGTGCCGCCACCAGCCCCTGCGATTCCAGGATCAGCGGCCGCAGGGTGAAGAGCATATGGCGGATCTCCTTCGTCGTGCGCCGAGCCAGGTCTTCCACCTTGTAGAGCTCATCCGAAGCGGCCTTCGGGTTCCGCTCCATCAAGCGCCGGGCGAAGTTCACTCGCATGGCGATGGCGGCAATCGACTGCGTGGGGCCGTCGTGGAGGTCGCGCGCCAGCTTCTTGCGCGCCTCCTCCTGAATCTCGGTGATGCGCTCCTTCTCCTGCTCCAGGTCATGGTACAGGCGCGCGTTCTGCAGGGCGACGGTCGCCTGATGGCCGATGGCCTCGAGCAGCCCGCTCCGTTCGGCACTGAAGTAGCCGCCTTTGGGATGGCCGAAGAGCAGGGCGCCGTAGGCCTCCAGCCCGGCGGCCAGAGGAATGCAAAGCGCCGTGGCGCAGCTGAGGAAGGCCACCATGCGCTGAAGCTCCGGATCGTGCGACGGGGCATGAGTGAGGGCTGGATCGCCGCTGCTCAGCGCCTGACCAATGACGCCCCTTTCACCCGGCAGAGTGGCGCGCAGGTCGGCCTGCGGCAGTCGGCGCGCCGAAGCCACCCGCAGCGCCTCGCCCTCCACCAGAAGCAGCGCACTCACCAGCCGCTCCTCATCTCCCGAACCGTCTGCCAGCGCGGTGCCGCTCAGGTCGAGCGCCATCTCCAGCACGCGCTCGTAGTTGAGGGTGGCGTTGAGTTCCGACGCCAATCGGAAGACCGTGCGGAATCGGTCGCTATCCCAGTGCCGCCTGGCAGGCAGCCCGATTTCCCCGGGCGACTCCCCAGACACCTCCCGCGCCACGCTGCGCGTCTGATCCGCCAGCCAGCTCAGCGCCGCGCCCGCCACACTGAGGACCACCGCGTAGGCGCCGATGGGCAGGAGGATGGCAGGTCCCGGCGGCGCGCTGACCACCATCAGCGCCGCCGCGATAAGGACGGCTGCTCCGGTGATCACCAGGCCAGCGGTCATCCCGTAGGCCAGGCCAGCCGTGACAACGCCGACGATCAGGCTCCACCACAACGGGCTCGACACACCGCCAGAAGCCGAGATGGCCACCAGCGCAAAGACCAGATCTGCACCGGCCACCAACCACGCCTGCCAGCGAGGCCTCCATCCCGACGCCCACAGCAGGCTGGTCACCAGCGAAAGCAGTCCCCAGCCAGAGAGGACCGCGGCCAGGGCACCCGTCATGCGCCCCAGCACACCGGCAGCCACCGGCAGGGCCACCAGCAGAATCCACCGCACGCTGAGCCCGATCCAGTCCATCGGGCTGGCACCGGGCCAGTTCCTGGACGGCTTCATGTCGTTGGTATTATCGGCTCTGGACATGGGGTTTGGCAAGAACTCCCGACTCCTATTCGCAGCCACTGGCCACTCGACACCTCGATCTCCTCGCGCCAGAGGCCAGGGCATCCACCTGATCGCTCAGCCCCGCAACGGACAGTTGCGCCGAGACGGGCCGGGCCCTAGGGCTCCGCCGCGTTCGGACTCAGTTTGGCCGCCAACCGGGCGATCGACGGCTCGAGAAGGATATCACCATCCGGGAACACGATCGTGGGCACCGACCGCTTGCCGCCATTGACCCGCTCGACGAACCGCTGCCCGTCGCAGTCCTGCCCGATATTAACCCAGCGATAGCGGATCCCCTTTGCATCCAGCAGCCGTCGCGAACGGATGCGGCCTGGGCACCACATGGTGCCATAGACGACGATGTCTTCCGTAGAGGGCATGTCCTCACTCCCGTCCGCCAGGCGGCGTTCTCACCTGGATTGCGCCTGCGCGGCGCGCTGCGGCCACAACAGGCGCCGCCGCGGAGAGACGGCCAGCACCAGCAGGAACAGCGCCGTCTGCACCAGGACGATCGCCGGCCCTGAGGCGAGATTGGCGTAGTAGGAGAGATACAGGCCCGCCACCGCCGAGCCAGCCCCGATGACAGCGCCGGCCAGCATCATGCGCGGGAGCCGCCGGGTGAGCAGGTAGGCGGCCGAGGCGGGCGTGACCAACATCGCCAGCACCAGGGCCACGCCCACCGCCTGGATCGAAACCACAATCACCACCGCCACAAGCACCAGGAGCAGCAACTGCAAGAAGGCCATCGGCAGGCGCAGGGTCGTCGCCAGCACCGGGTCGAACGAAAGCACCAGGAATTCCTTGTAGAACCCGAATACGGTGAGCAAGACCACAAGTGCCAGGCCTCCCCCAAGCCACAGGTCGATGGGCGCAATGCCCAGCAAGTTGCCGAACAACAGATGCGCCAGGTCCACGGCGTACGACCGTTGGAGGGAGAGCAGCGCGATGCCGAGGGCGAAGGCGCCTGCGAAGACGACGCCGATAGCAGCGTCTTCCTTGAGATCAGTGCGGCGGCTGATGGCACCGATCAGCAGCGCCGCCGCCACACCGGCGACAAGCGCTCCCAAGCCAAGGGGCCAGCCGAGCAGAAACGCAATCACGACCCCGGGCAGCATGATGTGGGCCAGAGCGTCGCCCAGGAAGGCCATGCCCCGCAGCACCACATACGTGCCCAGCACGGGACAGACAACACCCACAATCAGCGCCGCCAGCAGGCCGCGCACCATGAACGGATAGCCCAGCGGTTCGACCAGCCACGCGAGCGCGCCGTTCACCCTGCCTCCTCCGCGCCCTCGCAGCACGTGTCCGTCAGGACCATGATCCCTCCGCCCCCGGGCAGCATATGGACGTGTCCACCATAGGCCGAAAGCAAGTGCTCCCGCGTGAAGACCTGTGTCGGTGGGCCGAAGGCGATCAGGCGCCGGTTGAGCAGCAGCACCTGGTCGAACCGTTCGGCGGCGAGGTTGAGGTCATGCATTGAGACCATCACCGTCACGCGCCGCTGGCGCAGGTCGTCGAGCAGCTGGAAGATCGTCTCCTGGCTGGGCATGTCCAGCCCGGTGAAAGGTTCGTCGAGCAGGATCAGCTCGGCCTCCTGGGCCAGCGCCTGGGCCAGGAAGGCTCGCTGCTGCTCGCCGCCCGAAAGCTCCCCGATCTGCCTGTCGGCCAGGTCCGCCAGGCCGACTTGCTCGAGGGCCTGGCCCACGACTTCCCAATCGGCGCGTCTCGGCCATCGCAGCAGACCGATTCTGCGAACCCGGCCCATCATGACCACGTCCGAGACCGTCACCGGAAAGCGCCAATCGATCTGCGAACGCTGGGGCACGTAGGCGATGCAGACATGGCCGCTCGGCCTGAGCCCGTAGACGCGCACCTGCCCCGACTCCGGGCGCAGCGTGCCAGCAATCACCTTCAGCAGCGTGGTCTTGCCCGCCCCGTTCGGGCCCACCACCGCCGCACGCGTGGCTTCGCCGAGGACAAAGGAGACGTCGGCGAGGGCGAGCTTCCCATCGTAGCGGACGGCGAGATCCCTCACCTCGAGTGGCGGGGCGGTGGTGTCATGCGGCACGATGCGGCTGAACAACTGGCTCATCGGAACCCAGCGCAACCCTGCTGGCTGGACGAAGTCATCGCAGGCCATCAGCGATGGCCCGGACATTGTACTCCATCAGCGCAACGTACGTCGGGGCGGGGCCCGAGGGGTCTGTCAGGGAGTGGGTATACAAAGGCACCAGACGCATCCCCGTGTCCTGCGCCACGCGGGCGGCGAGGTTCGGGTTTACGGCCGAACTGACAAACACCGCTGTCACCCGGAGGTCCCGGAGCTTCGAGATCAGTTCGGCCAGGTCTTGCGCGGAGGGTTCTGCCGCGCTGCTGTACGCCGGGATCAGCGCGCCGACGATGTCAAATCCGTAGCGGGCGGCGAAGTAACCGAGTTCCTCGTGATCGGTCACCAAACGCCGCTTCTCTGCGGGGATCATGTCCACCTGAGAGCGAATCCACTCGTCGAGGCGCTGCAGCCGGGAGGCATAGGCCGCGGCTCGAGCGCGGTAGCCCTCGGTCTGCGCCCGGTCGAGGGCCGCGAGGGCAGTCGCAGCATTCTCGCCCCAGCGAATCATGTTGAGCGGGTCCAGCCACACATGGGGATCGACCCCTTCATGTTCGTTCCCCTCCCCCTCGGCCAGAGCCCGCGGCTCGATTCCTTCGGACAGTGAGACCACCGCCGCCCGGCCACCCGCAGCCTTGAGCGTGCGGGCGAGAAAGGCCTCGAGACCAAAGCCGTTGATAAAGACCACGTGGGCTTCGGCCAGCGTTCGCACGTCCTGAGGGGTTGGCTCGTAACTGTGTGGATCGGCGCCCAGGGGCAGGAGCATCGTCAGATCGACCGAATCGCCGCCCACCTCGCCGATGACCTCGGCGACGAAGGAGGTGGTGGCGACGACGCGCAGGCGCTCGCCGCTGGCCAGTTCGACTGGCCGCAGGTTCGCGATCGCCGTCTCGCCCGGAAGCCTGTCGCTGGGAGAGACGGCCCCGGCGCAGGCAGCAAGCAGCAACCCCGCCGCGGCCAACGCCGTGATTCGTTTCTGCGGCACGGAACCCACCATGCTACCTCCCCAGCACAGAGCCGATCTCACTTCTCCCTGACGCGTGCAGCAAGTCGGCCGAGGCCACAGCGCAGATCGGTGCTACCGACGACAGCCCGGGCAGAGGCCCACTAGCTCAAGCAGGTGGTCCTCAATGACAAATCTCGTCGTGCGGGAAACGTGCTCGATCAGCGGGTTGAGATCCTCGCTGCCAGGAAACTCCACTACCTGATGGCACGAGCGGCAGACCAGGTGGTGGCCATGTGTCAGGCTGGCAGCGACGTATCCACGGCACCCCGGCTCCACGTGGATGCGGCGGGCGATGCCGAGTCCCTCCAGCAGGGCCAGCGCCCGGTAGACCGTCACCAGCCCCAACGAGGGGCAGTATGCCCTTGCACGGGAGAGGGCCTCCTCCGGCCTAAGCCAGCCGCTAGCCTCGAGCAAGGCCCGGACCACTGCCTGCCGCGGCCGGGTGCGCCGGAAGCCCGCATGCGTCAGCCGCTGCAGGGCGATTTCACAAAGTATGGCAGCGTTATTGACAGTCATTTTCATTTAGATCTTAGGTGCCCATCGCGGACTTGTCAAGCGCCCCGAAGGTGAGGGTGGTGGAATCACGAGCGGCCTCCGCCTCACCCCACGACCCTCTCTCCGCCTGCAGGCGCGGCTGCTCTCCCAGGGCTTAATGGCGGAGAGGGGGCTGGGTTCTTGCGGGAGGTGGGGGAGAGTGAGAGTCTCCGCTGCGGGGATATCCGCCGAGGTCGGCCTTTCAGGGCGCCGCGGGCGGCAGCCGATCCGCCCACACAGAAGGGTCTACGCGGTAGTACTCTTGCAGCAGGGAATACAGGCCGGGATACTCGTCACGAAGGCCCTGCGGCGACTCAAAGAAGGCTTCGGTGGCGACGGCGTAGAACTCGCCGTGGTCCTCGGCCCCATAGGGATCGAGGACCGTATTCCTGCGCAGGCGGACCTGCCGCTCTAGCCTCGAATACGATTCCCCGATGACGCGCAGCCAGCGGCTTGCGATCCCGCTGTCGGGGAGCAGCGGCCTGCCATCCATTTCGCCCGACTCGGCGTCGAGCACGTGGGCCATCTCGTGCAGGACCACGTTCAGGCCGTCGTCGATGCATTCGGCGTCGTAGGCCACGTCATCCCACGACAGCAGCATCACCCCGTGTTCCCACGCCTCGCCATGCCGCTCCTCTACCACGGGGATCTCCACACCCTCGGCGGTGTGTTTGCGTTCGCGTGCCCGATAGGCCCCGGGGTAGACGATGACCGTCCTCAGCCGCGGCAGCTCAGGCAGGGGCCGGTGGAGCAGGCAAAGGGCGGCCTGGCTGGCGATGATGATGCGCATCGACTCGTCGAGGCGGTCCAGGCCGATCGCAGCCTCGAACCCAACCTCACCCATCAGAACCTGCGTCAGGCCGACCAGTTCTTGACGTTCGGCTTCCGGCAGGCGGCGGTAGAAGGCGACGCGTGTCTCGAGGATCTCCTGCCAGGACGACGGCAATGGGCACCGCATGCGGCGGGCGCGCAGCCAGGAGGCTCGTCGGAACACTACGCCCTCGTTCCGTGCCGAGAGGTCAAGGCGTGGGCGACGGCTGCGGCGTGGCGGTGGCCAGCAGGCTGCCGAGCAGCCAGCCGACCTTGCCGTCGGCGGTGCTCACCTGCCACCACACCCCGCCGCCCACCACCTGGGGGCCGGCCAGGATCGAAACCTGAGCGCCTTCTTCCAGCGGACCCACCGGCGCCCCATCCGTGCTGGGCACAGCGCGCAGCATGGCGCCCAGGCCGTCCGTGCGAACCACGAAGCCGATCGGCGGGGTCGGGGTTGGGGTGTCCGTTGGTGTGCCGGTTGGGCTCGGAGTGAGCGTCGCGGTCGAGGTTCGCGTGGCGGTGGCGGTCGATGTGGCGGTGGCGGTCGCGGTTGGCGTGGGGGTAGGAGTCGGTGTCGGCGTGGGCGTGGGCACGGCGGCCAGCACAGAAGCGCCGAGGCCGATGGCGCTGAGCAGGCCAACAAAGGCCATGAGCGCGATCGCAGCAGCCAGGGAGTGACCGCTGCCCGTGAGGGGACGGAAGCCCAAGATGGTGAGGGTGGCCACGCCGGCGACGACGGCCCAGGTGAGGTGCAGCGCGCCGGTGAGCAGCGCTTCTTGCCACAGCTCGCTGCTTCGGGTGAACAGGCCGACACCGGCAGCAGCGAACGGCAGGAGGACCTCGTAGGCTACAGCCACGCTGGGCAGCGCACCAAGCTGCAGGCCGCCCGACCCTTCGTGCCCGCGAGCCAGACTGCGCGCCAGCCACGCTGCGCCCGCGAGCAGCAAGGCAAAGTCGACCAGATTCAGGCGTGCGTAACCAGCGGCCAAGACCGAGCTGGTGCCCTCTGGGATGGCCACGCCGCCGATCAGGCCCGCCACGCCGACCAGGAGGGCTGCCGCCACCAGCACGCTGGCCAGCAGCCGCACGAAGAAACGCGGCGAGCCAGAGATGGCAGCCAGGGAAAGGCCCGCCACCGGGGCCATGCGGGGAGCCAGCAGGACGCCCGCCAGCAGCAGCGCCCACTGGTCGAAGCGCAGCCCCAATCCGATCAGCACCGCCGCCAGGAGGGCGTAGAGATAAAGCTCGAACCCGGGCGAAACCGCGTGGGCCAGCCTCTCCAGGTAGGTCTCCCGCTCATCCGCCTGGAGCTGAGTCAGCATGCGTTGGGCGCGCCGGCGGCGGGCGCGCGACAGGTGGTCGGGGTCGTGGAGGGGCTCGGAGGAGAGGGTGGTCATCGGCGTAGTGTGGCCACCAGGCGCATCGGGTTGTCGAGCAGGCCGAGGGCGGAGAGGATGTCAGGCATCACCACGTCGGCAGCCAAGAGCGCCTGGACGGAGGCGCCTTCCGCGTTGAGCACGCAGATGCCGACAACCGCCTCACGCAGCATGTCGGCGTCATTGGCGCCATTGCCCATGGCCACCACGTGCTGCCCGCCGAGATCGCGGACGTAGTCGGCTTTGGCCTTCGCTTCCTCTCCACGCGGGATGCGAGCGGACCTGAGGCCGAGGCGTTCCTCGATGGCTGCCTGGCATCCATGCGTGTCGGCGGAGAGCAGGTGCACCTCCAGGCGATCCCGCAAGGCGGTCAAGCTGCGGGCAACGCCGTCGATCAGCCGGCCATCGACGGCGAGCGTGCTGTTGACATCGCAGACCAGGTGGTCGAGCAAGATCGAACCTCGGCCGGGGATATTGAGTTCGATCATGCCAGCCTACAATCGTCTCCCGCCACCCGGCGGAGGAAAGCAGCCGAGGCCGGCGCTGGGAAGAAGCGGTGGGCATTATAGCATCCACACCGGAAGCGGGCAACGCAGCCTGCGACCTCTTCGGCCGCGTGCGCCGGCACAGCCAACTCGAGATCGCCCGCGCGGGCGCTCGCAGTGCATGTTGCCTTTCACGGCGGGGCGCTGCCGAGGGTCGACCCGCGGTGTCATCTCGCGGCAGTGCTGCACGTCAGAGCGAAGGTGAGGGGGCAAGTCCGCTGCGCACCAATGCTCGTCTGTTGGTCCCCTTCGATCACGGCGCAGCCGATCTCCGCCCGCATGGTCCGCAGCATCTCGACAAGAGGAGACGTCCTTCCCACGCCGGGAGCGCTGATCAGGTTGACAGCGCGGATTATGACCCGTTCGCCTCTCCCACGACGGACTTGACAACCAGCTCCCGGCCGCGCAGCACCTGGAAATCCGTCCCCCGGCACACCGGGCAGCACAGCTCTTCCTGGTCGCCCAGGTACTCGTTCTCACACAGCTGGCAGTAGAGCAGCGCCGGCGGCGCCTGGCACTCCAGGACGGCGTCTTCCAGGACGGTTCCCCGTGTCAGCGCGCGCAGCGCGAACTCCAACGCCCCGACCTCCACGCCGCTCCACTGCCCGATTTCGAGCTGCACACGGTTCACGCGCCGCAGGTCGTTCTCACGCGCCACCTGGTCGACGATCCGGATAATGTTCAGGGCAATGCCCGCCTCGTGTATGGCGTCCTCCCGTCGTCAGCGGCCCAGCACCTTGCGCAATGCCAGGCCGAGCATTGCCTCCGCGTTGATCCGGCGGAACAACGCGTCGTTGTCCCTGAAGATCCTTGGCGGGCGCTGGCGCACGACCATGCGCAGAACGCCCTCGGGGCAGTGGGCGGCGCACTGCCCGCAGCCGATGCAGGCTTCAACGTTAATGACCACCCGCCGATCCCGGGAGGTAAGGTTGTGCAAGTTGCACACCTTCAAGCAGGGCTGAGTGAGGCAGCTCTCGCACCGTGCCATCCCGTCGCCGTCGATTGCCACCACAAAGCGGGAAGCAGCTCCCACGTTGCTCTGCCCGCGCACGATGGCCTTCATAACAGCGCAGGAACACGCACAGCAGTTGCAGAGCGTCTGAATCCTCCCCTCGCAGTTGCTGACATTGTGGACCAGCCCCTGCTGCTCGCACTGGCGCAGGATATCGAGGGCCTCGTCGTAGCCGATCTGACGCGCATAGCCGCTTTCCAGTTTCACCAAGGCCAGCTCGTTGAAGTAGAAGCACGTCTCCAATGGGTGTCCGCAGCTCTCTTCGAGCAGGTTCTTGGTCGAGCGACAGTAGCAATCGGCCACCGCAATAATGGGTTCTTTCTTGACCATTTCCGAGACGATGTCGATGGGGAGAACCTGCCGCGGGTCCGGCACGACTTGATCGACGCGTATACCCACATCAGCCCCGGCGTGGCGCAGGGTCCTCTCGACCGGCAGCACGCGGAAATATGGAGTCTTCGTCGGAATCGTCTCCGCTGCCCCTTCGATCAGGTCATTCATGATTTGGGTGCAAACCGCCCGCAGGGGCGATTCTTCTTGAAGGCGGACCTGGAACTCGAGCAGCGCGATCAACGGGGCTCGGCCACAGACTCGGCCAGCAGGACCAACATACGTGTCGACCAGCCCCTCGGGCATCAATCGCTGCACCGTCCGGCCCAGCTCGTCGGCAGAGATCCCCAGGCGGGCGGCCTTCTTCTCGACCTTCTCGATCGGGGTCACGCCGAAGAAGGGGAGCAGGAAGAAGACCCTCAGGTCGTCGGCCGCGAATGTGGCTTGCAGCGCGCGCTTGAACGCATCTCTGTGCGGGAGTTTCCCCAGCTGGAACTCATAGAAGCGGACAAGGTCTTCATGAAGGTCTCTCATCATTGACTCCTTCGTTGAGCCCTGGACCTTCTACCTGCAGTGCGGCGCCGCTGCAGCCGGAAACCCTCCCGCTCCGAGCTGCGTCAATCCCGGGAGCAGGTCCTGTCCGGGGTCGCGCCAAGCCTGGGGCTGAGACTGAAAGGCTGAGCGCGAGTATAAGTTCTTCGGGCATTCTGTCAATCTTCGCGCCCTGAGAGTCTTGGAAATCGCCGATGCCTTCTCGGTCTCAGCCGTTGCCATCCTCTCTTCCTACAGGCCCAGGGCACCTGCTTGGACCGATGGGAGAGAGAGGGTTTGTCCCTGAGGAGCCTGGGTGGGAGGCCGGCCCCCGGGAGAGGCGCACGGGAGTCTTCGCAAGCGAGCGAAAGTGTTGAGAAACAGGAGGCCCGGCTGCCGAGACCATGCACATCAAGCCACGCGTGCAGTGACAAGCGGCCTCCGCCTCACCCCCCACCCCCGCTCCGCCTGCGGGCGCGGCTGCTCTCTCAGGGCCCAATGGCGCAGAGGGGGAGTGGGTCCTTCCGGGAGATGGGGGTGTGTGAGGGTCTCCGCGCGATGGCCGAAATGCGCGGGGCTATTCAACAACCTCAGAGGGTTCCGTTGTCAGCGGCAAGGCTCTCTGCTATAATGATCTCAGGGGCGCGTAGCTCAGTCGGTCAGAGCGCACGGTTCACATCCGTGAGGTCGAGGGTTCGAGCCCCCCCGCGCCCACACGATCAGGTCGACCTCCAACACGAGGCCCCCCCTGCGCGGGGGGCCGACTCCTTCCCGACGGTGCGCCCCCGCAGCGACGCGAAGGGGAGCGCGCCCAGTCCGAATCCGCCCGCCACCACCTTTCGGTCGAAGCCCTTGCGCCAGATTGCTCCGGGAACCAACCGGGCCACCTTGCTGCCCGACCGCAAGACACACGCATGGTCCAGCAATCCATCCGTCGGCAGAGGCAGTCGTCGCACTCGCGGCGATGGCGCCCAGCGCCGTATCAGGCGCTTGCCACAGACGGGCTCTTGCTGCCACAGCTGCCGAAGTCCGGTTCAATGCGGTTTTCATCAGCGGCGAAGTCCCCGGCATGGCCAACTCTTGTGTATTGGACGAGTAGAGGACCTTGCGTCTTTGTAGAACGTCGTGTACTCTCTACAAAGACGCAACCGGCGGAACCGGTCCGTGGTCACGGGGATCCACACGCGGGGGGCGTGGAATGGGTGAGGCGAGGCTCAGCACCGCCCGACTTCGGAGAGCCCTGGATACCCTCGACCGGCGATTGCCCAGGAGTGCTTTTAGCGTCGAAGAAGCGGGCGGAGCGCTTGGCCTCAGCAAACGCACGGTAAGCCTGATCCTGCAAGGGTTGACCGAGGAAGGGATGGTCGTGCGAACGGGCAGGGGGACCTACACGCGCCTTGCCAAGCCCGCCCCGGTGGCGGACCCCAGGCGTCTGCCATCAGCCAGCAGAAGACTCCGCAAGACCCTCGAGGCCGAGGGTATGGAGTTCGCGCTCTCCTGCCTGGATGTCCTTGCGGGCTACACCGACATTGCCCTTCGCCGTTTCCCGCATTTCTCGTGGGTGGCGAGCGGATCAGAAGACCGGGCAGCCGAAGCAGCAGAAAGGGCCGGCTTCTCGCCCGTCCGGGAGCCGAAGCAAGCGCAACTCGCCCTTGCATTGGCCCTGGCTGCCGACAGGAATCCGCTCATCCTGCGCAAGACATCGATCTTCTACGCGGCTGGCGATGGCCTGGCGAGCGTGGAGAGAGCGCTGGTAGACCTTCACTACGAGGTGACGCGGGAGAGGTATCCCTTGGACGGCGCCGAACTCTTGTGCGTCTTCTACGATGTCCTGACCTCCGTCTCGGCCGACTTCCCCAAGATGCTTCGCTATGCGGGCCTCCGACGACTGAGACACGAGATCAACTGGATCCTTGGGCACAATTGGGGGAGCGGATCGATATCCCTGAAGCATACCTCGACCCATCCGTCAGGCCCACCGGGTTCGTCGTCAGCCTCCCGACCTTCGACGAGGCCAGGAGCCGATGAGCAGGACACGAGGCCTTCCACCATCGCTCATGCTCCCCGAGGAGATGGTTTTGGCCGACGTAGGCAGCGAAGCCTTGGTCCCGGCGTCGCCCGGCCCCAGCTCCAGGTGCGGAGGGCAAGACCTGTGCAGCCTATCGCAGCGACTGCGGCATCCGGGTGCAGGGAGACATTCCCCGAGCGGCAAGAGGCAGCGCGATGGCCCGGGATGTGCATCCGAACAAGGGCCACTGTTTGCGCCCCCGGTCTCAGGCCATGAGAGTGGGACAGTGGGTGGGGAAATACCGCTATGCCCGAACGCTGGTATGTGCTGAGGAGCAAGCCCAGGAAAGAGGTGCCGCTGGCGCGCCACGCGCGCTCCGCCGGGCATGAGGTATTCCTTCCTCTGATCCCGGCGAAACGGGTGAACCCCAGGGCCTCCAGAGTCAGCCCCTATTTTCCCGGCTACCTCTTTGTGCGTGCAAATCTATCCCTTGTGGGCGACGCGGCGTTTCGCTGGATGCCCCTTTCGCAGGGCCTGGTGCAGGTGGGCGGTGAGCCGGCGGCCGTCGCTGAGCACCTGATCAAAGCCATCCATGAGCGGGTGAAGCGAATCTGGGCTGAAGGGGGCGTGGGGACACAAAGCCTGAAGCCAGGGGACCGGGTGCTGGTCCAGGGGGGCGTCTTCGAGGCGTATGAAGGGATCTTCGATGTGTCCCTGTCGGGAGGTGAGCGGGCGCGCATTCTCCTGCGCCTGCTGAGTGACCGCCTTCTGCCAGTGGAGCTCGACGCCGGGCTCCTTGGCCGGAGTTGCCTGCAGCCCTCATACTAGCCGGGTCGGAGCCGCGGCCCACGCGGCGCAATTCTGGGGGCTGCCTGTTCGCCGGTGAAGGTAACATGTCGGCGGTGGGTCGGACCTTCGTGTCGGAAGGGCGGAGCATG
>CAZNRD010000030.1:0-35894 GCA_964575425.1 uncultured Anaerolineaceae bacterium
GAGCGCTCGGTCGCCACGTCGACCTTGACATACAAGGCCTTCTCATAGAAGGGGTAAGGGGTGGGGGAGAGTGAGGGTCTCCGTGCGATGGCCGAGATCCGTCAGGTTTTTCAGCAGCCTCGCTCACTCCTCCTCTGCCTCGAGAATGGCAGAGGCTCCGATGCCCGGACCGCGGCTCTTGGGCTGGTTCGCCGTGCGCCAGGCGTCAAGGCGCGACACGAGCTGGCGGCCGAAGGTCATCCAGTCATCGACCAGAAGCACCAGCCCTGGCTGGTCCGGAAAGAGAAGGAGTCGGCTGAAGAACAGGCGCAGCACGAATGGGCTGAGCGGCAGGCCGCGCAGGTCGACGCCGAGGGCCGTGCGGCCGCGGAAGGGTGCGATCAACTCGCGCTGAAGGCGCGGCAGCGTGGATGGCGGGAAGATCTTGCTGACGTCGATGGGGCGCGTACCGAGGATGCGGCGGTAGGAGACCTTCATGCGGTAGATGGGGGTCTGCACGCGCAGATGATCCTGGCGGGCCTGGACGTAAGCCCATCGCGGGCCGATCCAGGCAAGCAGCGTGAAAGCGAGCGACACCAAGCCTCCGGCCAGGAGCCAGTTGTCGGCCGGGGGGCGCGGCCAGGCGAGCAGATTGAAACTCACGGGGAGCCACAGGCCTAGGAGAGCAAGGGTCAGGACCAGGCCCGGGCCGCGGTAGCGCCGGACGGCCTGGCGATAGACCAGCAGAGGGAAGCGGTCTCCGGGGGTGCTGCTCATCTGTGCTCCGCGTGTCAAGGTGCCCATAATTCTAGTCCCGCTGGCGCCCGCGATAGTAGCGGCAGAGGTCCCGCAGCAAGCAGCGCTCACACAACGGCCGCCGCGCCTGGCAGACCTCGCGGCCATGGCGGATGAGGTTCAGGTGGGCGGCGAGGTAACTGGAGGGGGGAAAGGCGGCGGCCAGGTGGCGGTGGGCGGCCTCGACCGTCATCCTCGCTGGCCGCAGGCCGAGGCGGCCGGTCACGCGGTAGATGTGCGTATCAACGGGAAAGGCCGGGTGTTTCAGGGAGAAGAGCAGCACGATGGCTGCCGTCTTCGGGCCGACGCCCTTGAACTGCTGCAGCCAGGTCTGTGCTTCGTCGGGCGGCAGGTGGCACAGAAACTCCAGGTCGAGCGAGCCGCGCTGTTGTGAAAGGATCTTGAGTAGGCGCTGGATGCGAGGGCCCTTCTGGTTGGCCAGGCCGGCGGAGCGGATGGCCTGGATCACCGCCTGCGGTGAGGCATCGCGCACCTGCTCCCAGGTAGGGAATCGCCGTCGCAGCGCCTCGAAAGCGCGGTCCCGGTTCAGGTCGTTGGTGTTCTGGGAGAGGATGGTGGAAATCAGCTCATCCAGCGGAGGATGAGGACGGCGCCACTTCGGCTGGCCGTAGGCCCGCAGCAGACGGCGATGGACAGCCTGAGCCAGCTTCCTGTCTGCACCCACGGGGCGATTGTAGCAGGGAATTGACCTCAATCGGATGTCTGCTATACTGCACGCCAGACCCCACCCCGTACATGTGCGTGTGGCCAGTGCCCGGCCGGGTAGCAGCCCGGTGGCCGCGGCCCTTTGAGGAAACAGGAATGACGCGCCTCTACTTTGCGACGGACGTCCACGGCTCGGAAATCTGTTGGAAGAAGTTCGTCAATGCCGGGAAGTTCTACGAGGCGCAGGTGATCATCCTCGGCGGCGACATGACGGGCAAGGCCATCGTGCCGATCATCGCCCAGGGCAACGGCCGCCACAAGGTGACACTGCTCGACCAGGAGACCATCCTAGAAGGGCAGGAAGAGGTCCAGCGGATGGCCGAGACCATCCGCAACCGAGGCTACTACCCCTACGTGACCGACCCGGACGAGGTGGCCGAAATCTCCGGCTCCCCTGGCCGCTCCGACGCCCTCTTCCTGGAACAGGTCATGACGAGTATCCAGCGCTGGATGGAGTACGCCGATCAGAAGCTGGAAGGCACGGGCATCCGCTGCTACGTCTGCCCGGGCAACGATGACATGATGGAGATCGACGAGGCCATCCGGGCCTCCCGGCACGTCGAGATCGTCGAGGGGCGGGTCATCGAGCTCGACGACCGCCACGAGATGATCAGCACCGGCTGGTCGAACCCGACGCCGTGGAACACGCACCGCGAGGAATCAGAAGAGGCGCTGGGGCAGCGCATCGAGGTGATTGCAGCCAAACTCAAGGACCCGCGCAACGCCGTCTTCAACTTGCACGCTCCGCCCTACGGCAGCGGGCTGGACGAGGCCCCCGAACTCACCAAGGACTTGCGCCCTGCCTACGCCGGCCGCTCGCTTGTCCCCGTCGGCAGCAAGGCCGTGCTGGCGGCGATCGAGAAGTACCAGCCTCTGCTCGGGCTGTTCGGGCACATTCACGAGGCCAAGGGGACGCGCAAGTATCGCCGCACACTGTGCATCAACCCGGGGAGCATGTACGAGCAGGGGATTCTCTCCGGCGTGTGGATCGACCTGAAGGAGAAGTCGCTGGGCAACTACGTCCTGACGACGGGCTGAGGCGGCCCGCGCTCCCGCGAGACGTGCTGCCCGGCGAAAGGAGGAAGCGCCTATCGAGCAACGCAGATCAGAGGAGAGCCAGAGCCCCCACAACTGCCGCGGGGGCGACCTGGCCGATCCGAGGACGTCCTCGGGCCAATTCCATCGGACCAGTCAAGGAGCATCTCGATGAGCGAGGCAACCTTATTCGTCCGGAAAGCCAGTGGCCTGGTGCGTTCGTGGTCGATGTTCGACGCGTTTATCTACGCGACGTTCTCCATCAACCTGATCACCCTCGGTTTGTTCATCTTCTCCTACTGCTGGTATTTTGAGGGGAATCTGGCGACGGCCGTTGTGGTGGGCGGCCTGTTCACCATCTTTGAGGTCATTGTCTACGCCAGCCTGATTTCGGTGATGCCCCGCGCCGGCGGCGACTACGTCTGGCAGAGCCGCATCCTCGGCCGCGGCCTGGGCTTCATCCTGACAGTGACCGGATGGTGGTTCATCCTGTGGCTGTGGGTGCCGCTCTACGGTCAGATGCTGGCCTATGAGGTCCTCACGCCTCTGGCGGCCGTGCTGGGGTTCGCCGAGACGGCACGCTGGTTCACCACCTACCCGGTCGGTCCGCTGGTGAGCATGCTGCTGGTATGTGCCATTGTCTTCGTCTACATCGCCGTGGGCATGAGATGGTACGCTCGCTTCCAGAAGCTGTCGTTTTCCCTGGGGATGATCGGGCTGGCTATCGTCTTTGGCCTGCTGCTCTTTGGTGACCGCCAGTCATTCATCGCCGGGCTGAACAGCCAGCTGCCGGCGCTCTACGGCGTGCCGACCGGCGACTACTACCAGATGACGATCGCGGCCGGGCAGGAGGCCGGGGTGATCTACGGGAATCTGGGTTCGATTCTCTTCCCGCTAAGCTTTGCCCTGATCCCGATGATCGTGTTCTTCAACCTGTGGCCGAACTGGGGCTCGACGCTCTATGGCGAGGTGCGCGGCGCCTCCGACTACAAGCGCAACTTCTGGGGCATGGCGATGGCGGTCATCGTCACGGCCGCGCTCGCGCTGATCTTCTTTGCCCTGATCGCCAAGACCATGGGTTGGGACTTCTACATGAACGCCAACGGTGCCTTCTGGAGCAGCATCTTCTACGGCACCGAGGTCCCGATCCCCGTCTGGCCATATCCGGTCCAGTTCGCCACCTTCCTGACCACCAGCCGGGCGCTGCAGTTCATCGTCATTCTGCTGGTGAGCTTCTGGTGGTTCGGCTGGTCCGGCACGGTCTTCCTCTCCTCGACGCGCGTGATCTTTGCCGCCGCGCTCGACCGCATGCTGCCGGAGTGGGTGTCGAAGATCGAGCCGCGCACCCGCACGCCCGTCAACGCGCTCCTGTTGATGGTCATCCCGTCGGTGATCATCTCCATCCTGTATGCCTACAACGTGGCCAGCTTCCAGACGCTGGCGCTGGACGCCACGCTGGTCATCGCCGTGACGTTCTGGGGCACGACGCTGGCCGGCATCATCCTGCCCTGGCGGCAGAAGGCCATGTTTGACGGCTCGCCCATCTCGAAGTACCGCGTGCCGCTGTGGCTGAGCTGGCTGGTGACCATCGCCTACGCCGTGGGCGGTGTGATCTACCTGACGTACCGCCAGTATGTGCTCGGGGCGCAGGTCTTCGCCGGCTTCGGCGAGCAGACTCTGCTCACCCAGTTGATGATCGTGCTGATCGCCCTGCTGTCGGTGGTCAACACGGTGGTCCTGGTCTGGGTCCTGGTATACGTCGGGCGCAAGCTGCTGGCCGGGGAGAAGTTCCCGCTGGTGACGGTGGCGGGCCTGATCTTCTTCGGCTTCCTCGACTGGCTGCTGATCGAATGGTTCTGGGATCCGGGCTACCTGTACGGCATCGGATGGCAGAACAGCACCTCGATGCTGTTCATGCTCATCATGTACGTCCTGGCGGCGGCCATCTTCTACGGCTTCAGCGCCTACCGCCGCAGGCAGGGCATCGACATCGACAAAGTCTACAAGGAGATCCCTGTCGAGTAGCCTTCCCGGTGTGGCTGCGATTGCAGGGGCGGTTCGATGACCGCCCCTGCGTGCTGCCCACACCCCGATGATGGTGTCCGATGCGCTGCCCAGAACATCGCGCTCGGTGAACACGGCTGGCCTATCGAGTTGGCCCGCGGGGGATGGTCGAGGCATGGTCGTGGTTGTCTAGGCCTCAGGTAACACGGCGCGGCTGGCCGCGCCGCCACCCCATTGACAGTGTGAGGACTAATGCTATATATACCAGGAAGCCACACGGGATGCCTGATGTTGCTGCCTGGCCCGCCCGGACAGGACAAGGAGGTCAAGAACTGCTCGGAGTCGGATAGCGAGTGGTCTAGTGCGTTTCCACTACCCGTCTTTGCCTCGCCGCCCCAGGGGCCAAGGGTGGATCGAGGGTGAGGGGACATCCGATGGGGAAACCATCGGATGTCCAGAATCCCTTCCCGGGAGAGGAGAAAATGCCTACGTTCCACAGGAATCTCAGCCGTCGCGCGTTCCTGAAGTTCCTCGCCACTACCGGCGGTGGTGCATTCCTGGCCGCCTGCGGTCCACGAGGGACGCCCACAGTCGAGTTGCCTGACCTGACGACTGGTGTGAGCATCCCCCTGGATCTGCTCGTCCCAGCGGCCCAATCAGAGGGACAGCTCTCGGTCATTGCGCTGCCGCGTGACTGGGCCAACTATGGCGAGATGATCGACACCTTCAAGGCGAAATACGGGCTCCAGGTGAACGAACTGTTCCCCGACGCTGGCTCAGCGGACGAGATCGAAGCCATCCGGGCGAACCGGGAGGCGCGCGGGCCACAGGCGCCGGACGTGGTCGACATCGGCCTGGGGTTCACGACGCAAGCCACGGAGGAGGGCCTGTTCGCCAAGTATAAGGTGGCGACTTGGGACACCATTCCCGACGAGGTCAAGCACCCTGAAGGGTACTGGTACGGTGACTACTATGGCGTCTTAGTCTTTGAGGGGAACCTTGACGTCGTCAAAGACGTGCCCCAGGACTGGGAAGACCTGCTTGACCGAAAGTACGCGAACATGTTCGCCTTGGCTGGAGAACCGACGGCCTCGGCCCAGGCGAACTACACGGTCTGGGCTTCCGGCCTCTCGCGAGTGGGGGAGCTTGGCATGGAGGCCGCGAAGGCAGGACTTGAGTTCTTTGCCGAGATGAACCGCCTGGGCGTCTTGATGCCCACGACTGCCAATACATCGACGATCGCCAGGGGCGAGACCCCGCTCACCGTGGAGTGGGACTACTTGGCGCTGGCCAACCGCGACCAGTTCGCTGGCAACCCGCCGACGGCGATCGTTGTGCCCGAGACAGGCGTGTTGGCTGGGCCGTATGTCCAGGCAGTGAGCGCCTATGCGCCTCATCCGTACGCGGCCCGGCTCTGGATGGAGTTCCTGTACTCGGATGAGGGGCAGCTGATCTGGCTCGAGGGCTACGCTCATCCCATCCGCTACAACGACCTGGCCGCTCGGGGTGTTATCCCTGAGGAACTGGCGGCCAAGCTGCCGCCCGCAGAGGACTACGCCAGGGCTGTCTTCCCGACAGTGGATCAGGTCAACGAGGCCAAGGTCTACATCGCCGAGAACTGGCGGAAGGTGGTCTACGGGGAGTAGGGGTCGCGCAGCGTGAGTCATCTGGTCACCATGCGGCTTGGAAAGGGGGGCGCGCCATCGGCGCCCCCCTCACGCCCGAAGGTCTCGTGGGCGTGGCTTGGGGTCGCCCCCTTCTACATCTTCTCCCTGGCCTTCTTGGTCATTCCCTCGGCCTCCATCGCGTTCCGTAGTTTCCAGGGACTGCATGGGGAGTTCACTCTTGACAATTTCCGGGAGCTGTTCTCGCGCCTCGATCTGATGCGTGCCTACGGGATGACTCTCCAGATCAGCGCGGTCACGGCGGTCATCGGTGGGATGTTCGGTTTCCTCCTGGCCTACGCTGTGATCCTTGGTGGGCTGCCCAGGTCCGTCCGCACTTTCTTCGTGACCTTCTCGGGCGTGGCCTCCAACTTTGCTGGTGTTCCACTGGCCTTCGCTTTCGTTGCCACCATGGGGCAGACTGGCCTCATCACTCGGTTCATCAATGACAGATTCGGAGTCAACCTGTATCAGCAGGGTTTCACGCTCTACAGCTTCTGGGGACTTTGTTTGGTGTACTTGTATTTCCAGTTTCCCTTGATGGTGCTGATCATGGCCCCGGCGCTGGATGGCCTGAGGCGGGAGTGGCGAGAGGCAGCGGGGAATCTGGGCGCGACCTATCTGCAGTTCTGGGCTCATGTGGCCCTGCCGATTCTTCTGCCTTCGATCCTGGGCACAATGATCCTTCTCTTTGGCAACAGCTTCGGGGCCTATGCCACGGCCTACGCCTTAACAGGCACACACATCAATCTCGTGCCGATCATCATCGGTTCGAATATCTCGGGCGACGTCCTGTTCAATCCCGGGCTGGCGAACGCTCTGGCGCTTGGGATGGTCGTCATCATGGCGGTGTCGATTGGCGCGTATACCGGTCTCCAGCGCATAGGCGCAAGGTGGCTCCGGTGAGAGTGAGAGGTCTCTGGTCCTGGCTGTGGGTTGTTCTGGGCCTGATCTACTTCTTTCTGCCGCTGGCCGCCAGCCTCGAGTTCAGCATGCGTGCCATTCGCGGCATCTACAGCTTCAGAGCATATCAGGTGGTCTTCTCGGACCCGAACTTCTACAAGAGTTTTGGTTTTTCGTTGCAGATGGGGATTCTGACGATCCTCGTTGGTTTCCTGCTCCTTGTGCCAACAGCCTACTGGGTCCACCTGCGGCTTCCCAGCCACCGCTCGGTAGTCGAGTTCATCACCTTGCTGCCCTTCGTGGTCCCGGCGGTTGTCCTCGCCTTCGGCCTGATCCGCACCTACTGTTGTGAACCGATCCCCCTGGTGAGGAGCCCGGCTCTTCTGGTGGCGGCCTATGTCGTGCTCTCCTTCCCATACATGTATCGCGCCGTAGACACAGGGCTACGAGCGATCGATATTCGCACCCTGACGGAGGCGGCCCAAAGCCTGGGAGCGGGGTGGGGCACTATCCTTCTCCGGGTGATCTTTCCCAACCTGCGAGTGGCTCTCTTGAGTGGCGCCTTCCTGACCCTGGCCATCGTGATCGGTGAGTTCACCCTTTCCCAGCTGATGTATTGGCCGGCTTTCGGACCTTACATGCAAGCCATAGGCGTTTCCAGGGCCTATGAGCCAGCAGCGCTCGCGATCATCAGCTTCAGTCTCACTTGGGCTGCCATTGGCATCACCCAATGGGTAGGGCGAACTGCGCCGTGGCAGCAGGCGCAGATAGCGGGCGCACACTAGGCCGATGAGGCGATCATGGTGTTTCTTGAACTGATCAATCTGACCAAGGAATTCGGCTCCGCTAGGACGTCGCCCGGGACGGTGGCAGTGAAGGGCTTCAACCTGGGCATCGAGAAGGGCGAGCTGGTCACCTTCCTCGGGCCGAGCGGCTGCGGCAAGACGACCACGCTGCGCATGGTGGCCGGCTTTGAGGACCCCACGACGGGAACCATCCGCCTCAACGGGGAAGACATCACCCACCTGCCGCCCAACCGGCGCAACGTGGGCATGGTCTTCCAGGCCTACGCCCTCTTCCCCAACATGACCGTGGCCGACAACATCGGCTTCGGCTTGATGGTGGCCAAGAAACCGAAAAAGGAGATTCGGGCGAGGGTGCAGGAGATGCTCCACATCATTCGCATGCCCGAACTCAGCGACCGCTATCCCTACCAGCTCTCCGGCGGCCAGCAGCAGCGCGTGGCCCTGGCGCGGGCGCTGGCCATCCGGCCGGAGGTGCTGTTGCTCGATGAACCGCTCTCAGCCCTGGACGCCAAGATCCGCGTCGAGCTGCGCTACGAAATCCGCCGCATCCAGCGAGAACTCGCCATCACCACGATCTACGTCACCCACGACCAGGAGGAGGCGCTCTCGCTCTCCGACAGGGTGGTGGTGATGAACGCCGGCAAGATCGAGCAGGTGGGCGCGCCATACGAAATCTACAACTACCCGGCAACGCCCTTCGTGGCTTCTTTCGTTGGCACCCTGAACCAGATGCGCTGCAAGGTGGTGGACGCTGCCCGCGGACTGCTTGAATACGGCAGCCAACGCTTCACCACCAGCGCTCCCATCGGGGCAGGGGAGGCGGCGGCCACGGTCATGCTGCGGCCGGAACAACTGCACCTGGGAGTGGTCGAGGGGGAGAACCAGCTCACGGGCGTGGTCGAGCACATCGCCTTCCTCGGATCGGTCATTCGACTGCTGGTGAGAGTGCAGGACGTCATGCTCACGATCGACGTCCTCAACAAGCGCGGCCAGGCCCTGCCTAAGGTGAGGGAGGAGGTGATCGTCTCCTTCCCGGCGCACGCCAGCTGGGTGATGGCGGGGGCGTAGCCCCAGCGTCGTCTTCTGTTGCATGCAGGGGCGGCCGATCGGCCGCCCTCGCGTTTGTCGAGGAGCGTACAATTCCCGCAAGGTTGTCGGCACTCCGCGCCTCCCAGGTGTGAACCTTGCGGAATGCATTCGGGAGGACACATGAGTCGCGTTGCCATCGTCGGGGCTGGGATGATGGGTTCCGCCATGGCCTGGCCGCTTTCAGACAATGGGCATGAAGTCCGCTTGGTCGGGACTCACCTCGATCGGGAGATCATCCTCTCTTGCCGCGGTCGCAACTTCCACCCGACGCTCCATCGTGCACTGCCGCCGCACGTAACTCCGTTCTTCCTCGAGGAGATCGAACAGGCGCTGGAGGGCGTCGATTTTGTCATCCAGGGGGTGAGCTCTCCCGGTGTGCCGTGGGCCGCCGAAACCCTGGGTCGGCATCTGCGCCCCGTGGTGCCGGTGCTGGCCGTCACCAAGGGCCTGGCCCTGAGCAGACACGGGCAGCTCCAGATTCTGCCGGACCAGTTCAATGACATGCTGCCCGATGCGCTGCGCGGACGTGTGCCGCTCGCCGCCATCAGTGGGCCGTGCATCGCCGGTGAGCTGGCCGGGCGACGGCCAACGTGCGTTGTCTTCGCTGGCCGCGACGAGGCCCTGCTGCGCCGGTTGGTAGCAGCTCTGCAGACGGAGACCTACCGCGTGTGGACCTCGCTCGACATGGTTGGTGTCGAGACCTGCGCCGCCCTCAAGAACAGCTACGTCCTTGGCATCAGCCTTGCCGTCGGGTTGCTTGAGGTGCAGGGCGGCGTTGATGAGGCCGGCGCGCACACCTTCAACCTTGAGGCAGCCCTCTTCGCCCAGGCCAGCCTGGAGATGTGTCGGATCGTCGCGCTCATGGGCGGTGACCCTGCCCTGGTCACTGGTCTGCCTGGCGTCGGCGACATGTACGTCACCAGCCGCGGCGGCCGCACGGTCCGTCTGGGAACCCTCCTCGGCCGGGGGCTGTCCCTCGACCAGGCGATGCAGCAGTTGAGCGGCGTGACGCTGGAGTCGGTTGAGATCCTGAGCGTAATGGCCCGCGCCCTGCCGCGGTTGGAGCGGGAGGGGAAACTCTCGCCTCAGGATGTGCCCCTGTTGCGTCACCTGTGCGAGGTCGTTGTCGAGGGAGCGCGCGTGCGCCTGCCGCTGGATGCCTTCCACAGCGCTCAAGGGTTTGGCCACAACGTTTGACAAGCCAGGCTGTCTGTGCTAACCTTGGAACCATTGGTGTATACCAATATGCCAATCCTCCTCCATGGCGCGAGGTCGGCTGCGCCCAGTGAACAGCCCCCATCGATCTCGATCCGGGCCGCCAACAACCGGCTGATCGCCGCCGCCCCCCTTTACTCCCAGATCAGTGAAAGCCTCCTGGAATGCATCGAATCCGGCGCCCTAGCCCCGGGAGACCGGCTTCCACCCGAGCGAGAGCTCAGCCAGATGCTTGGCGTGAACCGCCTGACGCTGCGCCGCGCCCTGCGCATGCTTGAGCAGCAGGGATTGCTCACCCGGCTGCAGGGCAAGGGTACTTACGTTGCCGAACCCAAGATCGAGCGTGAGGCCGGCCGGCTGGTCTCGTTCACGCGCGGCATGAGCCGACGCGGCTACAGCGTCGGCACCCGCCTCGTTTCCGTGGAGCAGCGCCCGGTCGAGGCCTCGCTGGCGCGTGAGCTCAAGCTGCCCGCCTCGGCACCCGTCTACTCCATCGTGCGCCTCAAGACCCTCAACCAGGAACCGGTCCTCATCGAGCGCTATACCATCCCGGTCCGCCGGTTCCCGGGCCTGGACCGCTTCGATCTGGAGGCCCGTTCGATCTACGACATCCTCCAGGCTGAATACAGCGTCACCATCCAGCGCGCGCGCCAGAGTCTGGAGCCGGTGGGTGCGGACGAATTCGACGCCTCACTGCTCGGCATTGCGGAGGGCGCGCCCCTGATGCTTGAGCGGCGCCTGTCGTTCGACCAGGACGGCGATCCCGTCGAATACGGCCGCGACCTCTACCGCGGCGACCGCTTCCGCTTCGTCACTGAGATGGCTCCCTGGGAACCATGACCTCGCCGCACTGGCGGCAAGGATGGACGATGATGATCCCCCACTATGCCGAACTCCTCACTCCTGAACAAGTGCGCCGCGTCCACGAGGCCTCGCTGGAAATCCTGGAGCAGGTGGGCCTGCTCGTCCGTAACGAGAAAGCCCGCGACATCCTGGCCCGCCATGGCTGCCGGGTGGACCCCGAGACGCAGAGGGTGCGCTTCCCCCGCTCCGTCGTGGAGGAGTTCCGTGCCTCCATCCCCCCTCGCTTCACCTTCGGGGCGCAGGACCCGGCCCTCGACCGCACCCTGCCCGACGACAGCCTGGTGATCGTCACCGGCAGCTCCGCGCCGAACATCCTCGATCCGGTGACCGGCCACGAGCGCCGCGCTCGCTCCGACGACCTGGCCCGCATCGCCCACCTGGTCAACGAACTTCCGGGCTACGATGTCTTCTCCATCTCCACCCTGGCCGAGGACGCTCCGCCCGACCTCTTCAGCGTCAGCCGCTTCTACCTGTCGCTGCGCTATTGCCGCAAGCCGGTGCGCGGCAGTGGGCCGTCGGAGGACGCCGAGAAGATCCTGCGCCTGGCGTATGCCATCGCTGGCGGTGAAGCCGCCTACCGCGATCATCCCTTCATCACGCATCACTACTGCCCGGTCGTGTCGCCGCTCACGATGGATTTCGACTCGACCGAGAACCTGATCTACTTCACCGAACGCCGCCTACCGTGCTACCCGACCATCGTCCCGAACGCCGGCCTGACGGCGCCGCTCACCCTGATGGGCACCCTCACCCAGGGCAACGCCGAGTTCCTGGCCGCGGCTGTGCTGGAGCAGATGATCGACCCCGGGAAGCCGACGATCTACGCCAGCCTCCCCACCGTGGCGGACACCCGCAGCGGAGCCTATGCTCCCGGGGCCATCGAGACCGGCATCCTGATGATGGGCGTGGCACAGATGGCCCGCTTCTACAATGTGCCCAGCGGCGGCTACATCGGACTGACCAACGCCAAGGTCAACGACGCCCAGTCTGGCTACGAGACCGGCATGTCGACGGTGGCTGGCCTTCTCGCCGGCCTCGACATGTTCAACATGGCCGGCCTGCTCGACTCGCTGATGGCCTTCGATTTCGCCAAGGCCGTGATCGACGACGAGATCGCTCAGATGCTCAGGAAAATCAAGCGCGGCCTGGAGTTTAGCGAGGACAACCTGGCGCTTGACCTCATCGCGCAAGTGGGTCCCGCGGGAATGTTCATGGACCAGCCTCACACCGTGGAGCGCATGCGGACCACCGGCTTCCTGCCCGACATCGCTGACCGGGACCCTCGCCAGCTCTGGCTGGAGAAAGGCGGACTCGATGCGCAGGCCAAGGCCATGCAGCGCGCCCGCGACATCCTGACGCGCGACAGCCGCGCCGACTTCTCTCCAGAGGTCGAGACGCGCATCCGCCGGGAGTTCGTCGGCCTGGTGGAGGGCGCGCTCCGTCCCCCCGAAGGCTGGACCCGACCGGCGGACGCCACTCCCCGCGCCTCGGACCGGGAGGCGCGCCGCCGGCGCCGCGAAACCCCTGGTGGGAGGGGCGAGGTCTGACGTGACCCGAGCGGGCAGGCGCCCATTCATCTTTCTTTCGCTCAGGAGCGTCCCATGAAAGATCAGGCTCGCGTCGTCGTCATCGGCGGCGGCATCACCGGCTGCAGCATCCTCTACCACCTCGCCAAGGCGGGATGGACGGACGTCGTCCTCCTGGAGAAGAACGAGATCACCAGCGGCTCGACCTGTCATGCGGCCGGCCTAGTGACGATGTTCAACGTCTCGCCCACGATGATGCGCTTTCGCAAGTACAGCATCGATCTGTACAGCACGCTGGGTGTCTTCGAGCATGTGGGCAGCCTGCGCCTGGCCTCCAGCAGGGACCAGCTGATGGACCTGCAGCGCAGTGTCAGCCGCGCCCATGGCATCGGCCTGGAGGCAGAAGTCCTTTCCCCGCAGGAGGCCCTGCGGCTGATGCCGGCGATGAGCCCCGAAAACCTCTACGGTGCCGTCTACATCCCGCGCGACGGCCATCTCGATCCGCACACTGCCACCCACGCCGTGGCCAGGGCGGCGCGCGATCTTGGGGCGGCAATCTACACCGACACGCTGGTCACCGCCATCGAGCTCTCGCCAACGCGGGAGGTGAAGAAGGTCATCACCAACAAGGGCGATATCCGCACCGAAATCGTGGTCAACGCTGCCGGCATCTGGGCCCCGCAGGTGGCCGCCATGGTCGGCGCCTTCCTCCCCTCCACGCCGATCGATCACCAGCACGTGGCGCTCAAGGCCGTGCGGGGTCATGAGCTGCCGCCCGACATGCCCTGCTTCCGCGACCCGGACAATCTGGTCTACGGCCGATCCGAATCGGGAGGTGTCGTCTTCGGCGGCTACGAGCCGAACCCCGTGGCCCGTTGGGTAGACGGCGTGCCGTGGGACCACGCCGCGAAGTCGCTGCCGGCGGACTACAGCCGCTTTGAGCAACTGATGGAAGGCGCCATCCGCCGCTTCCCCTTCCTCGCCGAGGCCGAGATCGTGCGCCTGATCTGTCACCCCGACGCCCTCACGCCAGACGCCAATCCGCTGCTGGGGCCGATGCCCGGCCTGCACGGTTTCTGGGTCGCTGCCGGGCTGTCCCTGAACGGCTTCGGCGGTGGCGGGGGGATCGGTCAGGTGATGGCCGAGTGGATCATCGAGGGCGAGCCGTCGATGGATGTCTTCGGCTACCGCGCCTGGCGATTCGGCCCGGTCTACCGCGACCCGCTGTACGCGGCCGAGATGGCGCGCGAGTGCTACAAGTACTACTACCGCCTGCGCTACCCGTTCGATCAGGATGAATTCGCCCGCCCCAAACGCCTGAGCGCGGTGCACGTACGCCTGCAGGACCAGGGCTGCGTC
This sequence comes from uncultured Anaerolineaceae bacterium, assembly GCA_964575425.1. Classification (GTDB taxonomy): domain Bacteria; phylum Chloroflexota; class Anaerolineae; order Anaerolineales; family E44-bin32; genus DATEAV01. The sequence goes on from CAZNRD010000030.1 coordinate 13,966, forward strand.
TTCGGCAAGAAGTACGGCTGGGAACGGCTCGAGTACTTCGAGCCCGGCAGGCCGTGGCGCCGCGCCGGCGCCGACCAGCGGGAATTCGGCTGGACCAAACCTCCGTTCTTCGACCGCGTCGAGGAGGAGCACCGAGCCGTGCGCGAACGCGTCGGCCTGATCGACATGTCGTCGTTCGGCAAGATCGACCTGCTGGGACCCGGCGCACTGCCGCTGCTTCAGCGCCTGTGCGACAACGACATCGACCGACCCACGGGCAGCGTGATCTACACCCAGTTCCTCAACGCCCGCGGCGGTGTGGTGGCCGACCTCACCGTCACCCGCCTGGCCGCGGACCACTTCCGCGTGATCACCGGCGCGGGTTTCATCGACAGCGACCTGGGCTGGATGCGCCATCACCTTCGCCCGGAGGACGGCCCGGTCGTCGTGCGCGACGTCACCGACGAGTTCACCTGCCTGGGCATGTGGGGGCCGAAGGCGAGGCAGGTCCTGCAGGCAGTGACGGGTGATGATGTCTCAAACGCCGCCTTCCCCTACATGACGGCCCGCCGCATCCGAGTTGGAGGAGCCAGTGTGCTGGCCCAACGCGTCACCTATGTGGGCGAGTTCGGCTGGGAGCTCTACATGGAGCCGCAGTGGGCGGTGCCGGTGTGGGACGCGCTGGTCCGGGCGGGCAAGGCACACGGCCTCGCTCCGGTCGGCTACAAGGCGCTCGACTCGCTCCGTCTGGAGAAGGGCTACCGCTACTACAGCGCCGACGTCACCATGCTTGAGAATCCCTACGAGGCGGGCCTCGGGTTCTGCGTGCGTCTGAACAAGGGCGACTTCATCGGCAGGGAGGCCCTGCTGAGGGCCAAGGAAGTTGGCCTCAACCAGCGCCTCTGCACGCTGACCATTGGCGGCTCGGACTACCTGACGCTGTACGGTGGCGAAGCCGTTCATCACCAGGGGAAGGTTCTGGGGCGCCTGCGCAGCGCCGGCTACGGCTACAGCGTGCGCCGCAACATCGGCTACGCCTACCTGCCGCTGGAGCTGGCCAAGGGCGGGACCTCGCTGGAAGTGGATGTCTTCGGGGAGATGGTGCCGGCTGAGGTGACAGCAGATGTGCTCTACGACCCGAAGGGTGAGCGCCTGCGCTCCTGAGCAGGAAAACGCAAGGCTTCATGAGCCCTCTGAGCGTGCTTCTCATCCTCGTCTCCGCGTGCCTGCACGTGGTGGTGCACATCAACCTGAAACGCGCCCGCGATCGGGCGTCGTTCGTCTGGTGGATGCTTCTGTGGGCGATGGTCTTGTTCTCGCCGATCCTGGTCATCTTCTGGCAGCCGGTCTCAACCCTGGCCCTGGGCGTGATGGCGCTGAGCGCGGTGTTCGAGGCCTCGTACTTCCTGGCCATTGCCAAGGCCTATCGCGGGGCAGACCTGTCGGTGGTCTATCCGCTGGCGCGCGGCACGGCGCCGGCGCTGTTGCTCGTGTGGTCGACGCTGGTGCTGAGAGAGCGTATCACCCCAGGAGGGATCGCCGGCGTGGCGACGATTGCCGCCGGCCTGTACCTGATCAACCTGCCCCGGTTGGGCGCCTGGCGCGAGCCCCTGCGGGCGCTGCGCCAGGCCGGGCCGCGCTGGGCTCTGCTGGCGGGCCTGAGCACCTCGCTGTACACGGCCATCGACAAAGTGGGCATAACGCTCCTCACGCCGCTGCTCTACACCTACATTGCCCTGGGCATCACCACGCTGTGGGTGACCCCCTTCACGGTGCACGAGGTCGGCTGGGCGGGACTGAGGGCCGAGCTGCGGGAGTCTGGTTGGCGAACGGTGCTGGCCGGGCTGATGACCCTCGGTGCGTATGGGATTGTCCTCATCGCCATGCAGATGGGCACGCCGGCCAGTTACGCTGGCGCCGTGAGGGAGTTCAGCGTCGTGCTGGGGGCGGCCTACGGCGTGATCGTCCTCCACGAAAGCCACTCGCCCATGCGCATTGTGGGCTCGGTCCTTGTGGCGAGCGGCGTGGCGATGATCGGGTTGGTCGGTTGAGGACTGGTGAAAGCGTGCGGTAAGATGCCTGCGTCAGGCGGCGGACGATGGTGATGGGTGAGCGTGATCAGGTGCAGCTGGTGCTGCTTCCTTCCGGGCGGAGGGGATGGGTCCCGCGCGGCGTGAGCCTGCTCGAGGCAACGCGGCTGCTGGGCGTGGAACTCGAGTCTATCTGCGGCGCCCGGCAGACGTGCGGCAAGTGCCAGGTCATCGTGGAGGAGGGGTATTTCGCCAAGCACGGCCTGACCTCGGGAGCCGATCACCTATCGTCGGTGGGAGAGGCCGAGTCTGCCTGCTGCCGCGAACATCACATCGACGGCCGCCGCCTGGCCTGTGCTGCCCAGGTTCTCGATGACCTTCTCATCACCGTGCCGGAGGAGAGCCAGGCCCGAAAGCAGATCGTGGCCAAGGCCGCGGGAGAACGCACCATCGAAGTCCGACCCGCAGTGCGGCAGGTGTATGTGGAGGTTCCTGCGGCCGAGCTGAACGACTCCGGCGGCGACTGGGAACGACTGCAGGAGGCGCTTGCGGATCAGTGGCATCTTGCCGATCTGGCCATCGACGTGCGTGCGTCGGCGGAACTGCAGCCGGCGCTGCGACACCGGGCGGCCTCGCTCGCAAGCGGCAAGCGCGCCCTGACGGCTACGCTTTGGAACGGGCGCGAGGTGCTGCGCCTGCAGGCCGGCTACGCCGAAGGCATCTGCGGCCTGGCGATCGATGTGGGTTCGACCACCGTCGCCGCGCACCTGTGCGACCTGCGCACAGGCGCCGTGCTGGCGACTGAAGCAGCAATGAACCCCCAGGTCCGCTACGGGGAAGACCTGATGAGCCGCGTCAGCTATGCCATGACCGAGCCCCAGGGCACAGAACGCATGCACCGGGCCATCGTGCGCCTCATCAACGAGCTGGCGGCTCGGGCTGCGGCTGCAGCAGGCCGTGGCCTGGACGACGTCTTGGAAGCAGTTGCGGTCGGCAACCCGGTGATGATGCATCTGCTGCTCGGGCTCGACCCGACGGCGCTCGGTGGGGCGCCGTTTGCACCGGCGATCTCGTCTGCCCTCGACCTGAGGACACGCGACCTGGGGCTGGCCTTCCATCCCGCCGCTCGGATCCACGTCTTGCCGTGCGTTGCCGGCCATGTGGGCGCCGACCACTTGGCGGTGCTGCTGGCCGAAGCGCCTCACGCGCGAGACGAGATCACCCTCGTGGTGGATGTCGGGACCAACGCCGAGATGTCCCTGGGAAACCGGCAAGGGCTGCACTGCGCCTCCAGCCCCACTGGTCCTGCCTTTGAGGGAGCGCAGATCGCCCACGGACAGCGGGCCGCTGCCGGAGCGATTGAGCGCGTGCGCATCGACCGTGAAACACTCGAGCCGCGGGTGCGCGTCATCGGGTGGGACCAATGGAGCACAGCCGACGACCGCGACCTTCCGCCGCAGGCGCGCCCCACAGGTCTGTGCGGCAGCGGGATCATCGAAGCCATCGCCGAGTTGTTCCTGGCTGGCGTGCTGCGGGCAGATGGTGCCTTTGACCAGGAAGCCGGGCACTCGGCGCGGCTCCGTCGGCGCGGCCGGTTGGTGGAGTACATCCTGGTTGACGCGGAGCAGACGGCCAGTGGGAAGCCTATCGTCGTCACCCAGAATGACGTGCGTGCCATCCAGCTGGCCAAGGCTGCGCTCTATGCGGGGGTCAAGCTGCTCATGGCCCATCGCGGGGTGGAGCGCGTTGACCGTGTAGCGCTGGCTGGTGCCTTCGGCAACGTCATTGATCCCTTCCATGCCATGGTGCTGGGGATGATCCCCGACTGCGAACTCGAGCAGGTGGAGGCGGTGGGCAACGCTGCGGGCGACGGCGCGCGCCTTGCCCTGCTCAGCCTGGACCAGCGGGCTGAGGCCGCCCGCCTGGCGCGCTGGGTTCAGCATGTGCAGACCGCCACCGAGCCGATGTTCCAGCAGGAGTTTGTGGCTGCTATGGCCATCCCACACGGCTCCGACCCGTTTCCACACCTTGAGGGCATCTTGCCCGACTTTCCCGATCCCTCCTCCCGCCGGGAGCGGCGGGAGGCAAGGACAACGCCCACACAGAGGTCACGATGAGCGACGACAGCGATCTGACTCAACTGGACACGGACAAGCTGGTCGAACGACTCCAGGACGACCTGTACGACGGCCTGGCCGATGATGTGGTGGCGGCGACGAAGGAGCTGCTACGGCGCGGCTGGCCGCCCTATGACGTCCTGACGAAGGCACTGGTGCCCGGGATGGACGTCGTCGGGGCCGACTTCCGCGACGGCGTGCTCTTCGTGCCCGAGGTGCTGATGGCTGCCAAGGCGATGAAGGGTGGCATGGAGCTCCTGCGTCCGCTGCTGGCCGAGACCGGCGCCCCCCAGGTCGGCACGATGGTCATCGGCACAGTAAAGGGCGACATCCACGACATCGGCAAGAACCTGGTGGCGATGATGATGGAAGGCGCCGGGTTCAAGGTGGTCAACCTGGGCATCAACCTCGAGGCCGAACAGTTCGTGGCTGCCGTGCGCGAGCACAAGCCGGATCTGCTGGGCATGAGCGCGCTGCTCACGACCACCATGCCCTACATGGGCGTGGTCACCAAGGCCCTCAACGACGAGGGGCTGCGCGGCGAAGTGATCGTGCTCGTCGGCGGGGCACCTCTCAACGCTGCCTTTGCTGAGGAAGTGGAGGCAGATGCCTACTGCCGTGACGCGGCCGTGGCGGTCGAGACGGCCAAGAAGCTGCTTTCGGTCCGCCGCGGCAAGGCTGGCTGAGGCGATGACGCTCACGTGGGGGTCGCTCCTTAAGTCGTCTGGTGTCATCCTGGCAGACGGCGCCATGGGCACCATGCTCTTCGAAGCCGGGCTGCAGTTCGGTGACCCACCCGAAAGCTGGAACGTGCTGCATCCGGAACGGGTGCAGGCCGTCCATCAGGCCTATCTGGAAGCCGGCTGCCGCGTAATCCTGACCAACACCTTTGGCGGAAACCGTTTCCGCTTGGCCATGCACGGACTCGAGGGCCAGGTGGGGGAGCTGAATCGGGCGGCGGTTTCCGCCGCGCGGCGGGCGGTGGCGGAGAGTGGGAGAGAGGCCGTGGTCGCCGGCGACATCGGTCCCAGCGGTGCCATCCTCGCGCCGTTGGGTGAGATGACCTTTGAGCAGGCCGCGGCCGGTTTCGCGGAACAGGCGCGGGCCTTCGCAACCGAGGGCGTCGACCTCTTCTGGATCGAAACGATGTCCGACCTGGAAGAGATGCGCGCGGCGATGGAAGGCGCGCGCCGGGCTGCGCCGGACCTTCCCCTGGTCACCACCATGACCTTCGACACGCACGGCCGGACGATGATGGGTGTCACCCCGGAGCAGGCGGTGCGGACGCTGAGGGATTGGGGGGCGGCCGCCGTGGGTGGGAACTGCGGCAATGGGCCCGAGGAAATCCTTGGGGTGTTGGAGAAGATGAGGGCAGCCGCGCCGGACGTGGTCCTGGTCGCCAAGGCCAATGCCGGACTGCCGGAACTGGTCAACGGGCGGGCGGTGTATCGCGCCGGGCCAGAGGCGATGGCCGAATATGCGCGGGCTGCCGCCGCGGCTGGCGCGCGCATCATCGGGGCGTGCTGCGGCAGCACACCGGCGCACCTGAAGGCCATGGCGGCTGCGCTTGATGCCGAGGTCTGAGATGGTGCCGGCGCGGAGGAGGGTGGCCCTCGTCGTCTGCGGCGCGCTGGCGCGCGAGGTCCTGACGCTGCGGCAGAATCATGGCTGGGACGCCGACGTGCTGGCCGTGCCGAGCCTACTGCACAATCACCCTGAACGCATCCCGGAAGCGGTGCAGAGGCGCATTCGCGACCTGCGCAGCCGCTACGATCGCGTGATCGTGGTCTATGGGGACTGCGGCACGGGCGGCCTGCTCGATGCCATGCTGGCGGCAGAGGGCGTCGAGCGGCTTTCCGGCCCACATTGCTACGAGATGTATGCGGACGGGCGCTACGAGTCGCTGATGGCCGAAGCGCCCGGGACCTACTTCCTCACGGACTATCTGGTCCGGTCGTTCGACCATCTCGTCATCGAAGGCATGGGGCTGGACCGCCATCCCGAGCTGCGTTCCGCGTACTTCGGCAACTACACCCGCGCCGTCTACCTGGCGCAGCAGGACGATCCCCAGTTGCGCGCCCTGGCCGAGCGGGCGGCGCAGAGGCTGGGTCTGCCGTTGGAGACGATCGTCGTTGGCTATGGACTGCTTGAGCGAAGGCTGGTGGGGCTGCTGGGGGAGTGATGCGATCGTTCCTGCAGGATCATCCCCGGGCGCTGGAGGCTGCCTACGGCGCAGTCCACTCGCTGCTGCGGCCCCTGCGCCGCTGGCTTCGACCCGGCGGATGGGTAGAGCGGCTTTTCATCCTTGGTGAGCGCGTGACCAAAGGGCCCCTGTTTGACTGCCGCATGTGCGGCCAATGCGTGCTGCACTACACTGGCATGACGTGCCCAATGACCTGCCCCAAGGCCATGCGCAATGGCCCGTGCGGAGGTGTCCGACTGGACGGGCACTGCGAGATTCGCCCAGAGATGCCCTGCGTGTGGGCGTTGGCCTGGCGGCGCTCGGCGCGAATGGCGAGATTCGGCACCGAGATCCACCGAATCCTGCCGCCGCTCGACCGCCGGCGCGAAGGCCGCTCGGCCTGGGTCCTGGAATTGAGTGAGCGTGATGGAAATGGCGAAAGCCGGCTCGCGGCTTGAGCGTGTCCTCCGCTCTGGCCGCTTTGCTGTCACGGCCGAGCTCAACCCGCCGGACTGCGCCGACCCCCAGTGCGTCTACGACCGGGCACTCGTGCTGGCGTCGGTGTGCGATGCCATCAACGCCACCGATGCCTCCGGTGCCAACGTCCACATGTCGAGCGTCGGTGTGTGCGCGCTGCTGACGCGGGCGGGCTACGAGCCGGTGATGCAGGTCTCCTGCCGTGATCGCAATCGCATCGCCATCCAGGGAGACCTGCTGGGCGCGGCAGCCATGGGCGTGCGCAACGTGCTGTGCCTGACGGGCGATGGCGTGCAGGTGGGCGATCAGCCGCAGGCGAAACCGGTCTTCGACCTGGATTCGATCAGCCTGCTGCAGACTGCCCGCATGCTGCGGGATGAAGGTCGCTTTCTCAGCGGGCGTGTGCTGGAGACGCGGCCGGCATTCTTTCTCGGCGCCGCCGCCAACCCCTTCGTCCCGCCATACGAGTTTCGCGCGGAGCACCTGGCGAAGAAGGTCGAGGCCGGAGCACAGTTCGTGCAGACGCAGTTTGTGTTCGACCTGCCGCGGACGGAGCAGTTCATGAGCGCCGTGCGCGATCTCGGCCTGGACCGGAGGGTCTTCATCCTGGCAGGGGTGGGGCCGCTGCGCTCGGCGCGGGCCGCCGAGTGGATGCAACAGCGTGTCCCCGGTGTGGTGATCCCTGAGTCGGTGCTGCGCCGGCTGCGGGCCGTCCCTCCGGAGCGTCAGCGCGAGGAAGGCAAGCGGCTGTGCGTCGAAATCATCCAGCAATTGCGCGAGATGCCCGGGATTCACGGCGTCCACGTGATGGCCTTCCGTCAAGAAGAACTGGTGGCGGAGATCATCGAGCAAGCCGGGCTGCTGCCGCGGCGGCAGGCCAACGACCAGACCGGCATTGGGGAATCACAGGAGGTCTGACTCCATGGAGACCGTGCTCACTTCTCCCACCCGCGAAGTGCGGATTGGGCCGGAGCGGCCGTTCGTGGTCATCGGTGAGCGGATCAATCCCACCGGGCGATCCCGATTGGCGGCGGAGATGGCAGCCGGCAATTTTGAGAGGGTTCGCGCCGACGCGCTGGCTCAGGTCGCTGCTGGAGCGCACATGCTCGATGTCAACGCGGGCATCCCGCTGGCGGACGAACCCGCGCTGTTGGCGGAAGCGGTGCGTCTGGTGCAGTCGGTAGTCGACGTGCCGCTGAGCATTGATTCGTCGGTGGTGGCGGCGCTGGAGGCCGGCCTGGCGGTCTACCAGGGCAAACCCCTGATCAACTCCGTCACCGGCGAGGAGGAGCGGCTGCGCGCCGTGCTGCCTCTGGCGGCGAAGTACGGCGCGGCGGTCATCGGCGTGGCCAACGACGAGAGCGGGATCTCGGAGGACCCGGAGGTGCGCTTCGAAGTGGCGCGCAAGATCGTCGCACGCGCGGAAGCCCATAGCATCCCGCGTCAGGACGTCCTGATCGATCCTCTGGCAATGCCCGTGGGAGCGGTGCCCAGCGCTGGCGTGTCTCTGTTCAAGCTCCTGCGCCGTGTGCGCGATGAGCTGGGGGTGAATACGGTGTGCGGCGCCTCGAACATCTCCTTCGGATTGCCCGGCCGGCCCACGCTCAACGCCGCCTTCCTGGCCATGGCCATCGCCAATGGCCTGACGTGCGCCATCACGAATCCGTTGGAAGAGAGCATCCGCAGCATCATCCTGGCGGCGGACGTCCTCATGGGGCATGACGAGAACTGCGCGGCTTGGCTGCGGGCGCAGCGGGCGCAGGCCGGCGAGGGCGCGGGGGATGGGCGGGCGGCGCGGCGGGCGCGACGGAGGGAGCAGGGATGAAGAAGACCGGGCCTCGCCCGAGGCCCGGTCTCGCTGTGAAGCGTTGCCACCCCTCAGACTATTCGGGCGGGATCTCTTTGAAGGCGTATTCGACGTTGATGCCCCGCCGCTTCTGTGCTGCCTTGGCCAGGAAGTACCAGATGGCAGAGACGGCGATGACGCCGAACACCACTGTGTAGGCCAGCGGACTCGTCAGGCCAAGCTGCGGCACGAACATGAAGCTGAGCACCATGGCACCGCCGAAGACGAAGCCCAGCCCGCCGAGGATTGTCACCCAGGGGATCTTGCCCAGCTTGTACTTGGCCCCCGGGGAGGCCTCGTAGAGTTCCTTGGCCCGGAATGGCAGGACGGCCCCAGCCAGCGAGCTGGCAGCAAAGACGTAGCCGCATGCGAAGGTCACGCCCAGCGTAAGCGAATACCACGGCCCCCACAGGTTGTAGACCAGGATGACCGGGATGCTCGCCAGGAAATACGCCAGGTGGGCGTTGACCGGCGTGTGCAGGCGCTCGTGCACGCGGCTGACCCACTCCGGCAGCAGGCGGTCGAGCGACATGGCCACCATGATGCGGGTGACGCCGATGTAGCAGTTGTTGACGATCTGGAACGAGTTGAGGATGTAGCCGAAGCCGATCAGCAGCACGATGATCGGGCTCCCGGTGAGGGCCACAGCCAGGATGTTTGGCCACAGCCAGAAGCCACTGATCATGGCCTCGGGCACCCCGGCCCAGTAGCCTGCCCCGGCGACGTATAGGAACTCGGCGCCGCCGACCCGCTCCAGGGCTGCAGCCAGCAACGCCAGTAGAATGCCGGTGAAGATCAGCGAGCCGACCAGGATGAAGACCTGGTTCTTGAAAGAGCGAGCCTCCTTGATCTCGCCGTTCTGTTCGGCAGAGTACGTGGCCCACTGCAGCGAGGTCCAGGCGATGGGAGCCACGAGCAGTGTGGCCAGCAGGCTGAATGGCGGATTGAGATCGACCCCAGCAGCCAGGGCAGCATCACGCGCCGTCTGGTAGAAGTCCTGGCCTCCGCCGGAGGCGATGGCAAAGGCGTTCAGCCGAGCCACAAACTCCGAGGCTGGCGTGGTGAAGAGCACGATCAACATCGTGCCGAAGGCTACCAGGATGCCGTAGAACATCAGGTACTGTACCTTGACGTAGTTCTTGAAGCCACTGACCAGGAGCAGCATTGCGAGCAGGGCGTTGATAATGCTGGTGATGACGATGCCCCAGGACGATGTGAACCAGACGCCGATGCTGGACAAGGCCGGGCTGCCCATGGTGGCCCCCAGGCCGAGGAAGAGGGGAGCGAAACCCAGGTAGGAGAGCAGCCAACCAGAGAGGGCCACCCACTGCAGAATCCAGATCACAAAGCCCGACATCATTATGGTGAACCCCCAGAAGCCTCCGAAGGCCCGGCTCTGGAACACGTAGTCGCCGCCTGAGCGCGGCAGTGCTGTTGAGAGCCAGACATAGGCGAAGGCGATGGGGATTTCGAGGACGGTCGCCAGCAGAATCCCCCATACCAGCTTACCGCCCGGAAGGGCACCAGGAGCCCAGAGGTAGGTCCAGGGGAAGATCAGCCCCATCGTCAGGATGTTGTAGATGAACGCCGAGTAGGGAGACATCACCCGTACAAGGCCAGATGCCTTGCGGGTGAAGACCTCAGGCGTTGCCGCAGCGGTTGCCATAGCAGACTCCTCCCACGGAAATCACGGGCCGATGAATTGCGGCGGGGCGGCGTGCAAGTTTCGTGTTTCACCTCCTTGGCTGCTGGCCGGGCTCAGCCTCGAGTCAGCTGATAGCTTTCCACTTTGCCCTGGGCGAGGTTGACCAGGGCTCCCCGAAGCATGCCCTCGCCATACTCGCTGCCCGGGTTGATGCACAACGTCGGCCCAATGCGCACGGCGCCGGGCGATTCGTGGATGTGACCGTGCAGGCCGAGGAGCGGCCGGTGGGTCTCGATGGCTCTTCGCACCGACTGACTTCCCGCCCCGTGCATGACCAGCTGGCCGGCCTTCACAATCGGGGTGGGCGGATCCGTGCTCCAGTCGAGCAGTGGGCAGGTGTCGAGGGTGGAATCCCTGGGTGGGTCGTGGAAGTTGAACACGCAGCGACTGGCATCCGTGACCTGGACCAAAGCGGTGTCGATGACGCGGCCCAGGTCTTCGTCGCTGACCTCGCGCGGGGTCTTCCACGGGGTTGGGCTGCTGAAGCCAATGCTGACCATGGTGTGTGCATCGTCCAGGCGAACGAACTCGCCCTCGCAGGCCACAAGGGATTGCGCGCTCTCGCGGCGCAGCACAGCCAGCACCTCGGGGTAGTCGTCGTTGCCGCCTGTGACATAGCACTTGATGCCGGTACCAGCCAGACGCGTTTCGGCAAGGTCGACCCACGCCTCCAGGCGCTTGCGGGCCAACGCATGGAAGAGCGCTTCCACCTTCTTCGGGTCGGCCTGCAGGTCGTGGAACTCGTCCTCCTCCATGACCTGGGAGTAGAAGCCGAGCGTTCCGATGCGCTCCAGGAGGGCTTTCAACCCCTCCTCCGATTCGATGTGTTCCACGTTTCCCTGGAGCGTCACCCGATAGCGTCCGTTGCCCTCCTGAATGACGGGGATCAGCATCTTGCCGATGACATCGCCACCCATCACCAACACCTGTGCCTGGTAGAACTTCCCGGCGTTGACAAACTTGCGAAAGGTGCGCTCTGAGCCGTGCAGGTCCGTGGCAAAGAACAGGGTGGTGATGCGCTTAGCGGGTTTCTTAGCGAACACGGGCATGACTGCGCTCCCTGAGTGGGTGGACTCCTTGCGACGCCTCCGCGGTGCCTTCCGGGTCAGCGATCAAGACTTGAACCGAACGAGATTCCAGCGCCAGGCGGGCGTCAATCCCCAGGCCATCATCCACCACCCAGGTGTGCACCTGTTCCAGCGGCGCGATGGCGAAGTTCGAGACCACGCCCCATTTGCTGTGGTCGGCCACGACGATCACCGGTCCGTGCGTGCGCTCGATCATCCCCTGGGCGATCTCGGCCTCGGCGCTGGCCGGAGTGGTGCAGCCGTACTTGAGGGTAATGCCGTCCACTCCGATGAAGGCTCGATCGGCAGAAACCTGGCGCAAGAGGATTGTGGCGAATTGCCCATACACAGAGGTGGCCACCGGCCGGAACTGCCCGCCCAGCAGGATGACCTCGAAGCTTCCTTCAGGGACACCCAGCGCGGCGGTGACGTTGTTGGTGATAACCGTCAGGCGGCGCAGGTCACGGCGGGCGACGAGGTGCTGCACCACCTGGGTGGCAGTCGTGCCGCTGTTGACGAAGATCGTCTCGCCGTCCTGGACCAGGGCAGCCGCCAGGCGCCCGATGCGCCGCTTCTCTTCGACGTGAGTCTGCGCACTGTGGGAGTAGGCTGGTTCAACGGGCATGCGCTGCGTCAGGATGGCGCCGCCGTGCGTGCGCTCCACGATCCCCTGAGCCTCCAGCCAGGCCAGATCGCGGCGCACGGTCGCTTCCGAAGCGCCCAGAAGCTCGCTCAAATCGACCAGGCGAGCGATCTGATGCTCCTCCAGGTATTCGCGGATCCGGCGGCGGCGCTGGGCGGGGATCAGGCTCTTGCTCACGACGGTCCACCACAAGAGAGAGCCAGTGACCATTGCGGCCAAGCAAGGGCGTCCTGATTATGAATGATTTTGGCGCATTTTGCAAGTTCTTGACGTATCCGCTATAATTCAAGCGCGCCTCGGGCGCAGACCTTAGCACTCGACCTCGGGGACTTTGCCATGCCTGACACCATGCCCGGGATGGGAGCCCAAGATCGCGCCGAACGGGAACGTTTCGAAAATGAAGTGAGGCGCATCGTCCATGCCGGCGACAAAGCCGGCGTCACCCTGCGCATCCTGGGCTCTCTGGCGTTTCAGACGCACTGCCCCAAGTTTGGCCATCTGCAGGCCGAAATGGGCCGTGCCTACACCGACCTGGATTTCGCTGGCTACAGCCGCGAGGCGCGTGCCGTTCGCAGCCTGCTCGAAGGGCTGGGCTACCAGGAGGAGCGTGAGGTCTTTGTCGTCACCGAGGGGGGCCGGGCCATCTTCGAAAACCCGCAGCTTTCCATGCATGTGGATGTCTTCTTCGAGCGGCTCGACTTCTGCCACGTAATCCCCTGGAATGGACGCCTGGAGATCGACAGCCCCACCATCCCGCTGGCAGAGATGCTGCTGGAGAAGATGCAGATCGTGAAGATCAACGAGAAGGATGTGATCGACACGATCATGCTCCTGCTCGAACATCCGCTCGGCGAGATCGATGAGGAGACGATCAACATGGCTCGCGTCTCCCGCCTGTGCAGCGAGGACTGGGGCCTCTGGCGCACGGTGACCATGAACCTGGAGAAGGTCAGGCGCCTGAGTCAGGACTACCCCCAGCTGAGCGACGAGGAGAAGGCGCGCGTCGGCACGCAGGTGGAGGCAGCACTCGCCCATATCGAAGCCCTGCCGAAATCGATGGCCTGGCGGCTGAGGGCACGAGTCGGTGATCGGGTGAAATGGTACAAAGAGGTCGAAGAGGTCAAGTGAGGTTCTGGCCGAGAACGATGGCGAAGGAGTGTGTGCTGCGATGAAACTGGTCCAAGATCTGATGCATCCTGGTCTGATCACCTGCCCGCCAGACACCTCTCTGGGTCAGGTGGCAACGCTGCTGACGCAGCATCGCATCCACGCTCTCGTCGTCGCTGACCGGGACGGCCAGCCCCTGGGGATCATCACCGACTTCGACCTCCTTGCGGCGGAGTGGCTCTCCACGGACGAAGCGAGCCTGCGAGCCATGCGAGCCATGACGGCCGGCGAGCTTATGACAACACCCATCGACACCATCGAGGCCAGCGAGCCTGCGAGCGCCGCGGCGCAGCGCATGCACAGCGGGGGGATGTCGCGGCTGATGGTCACGGACGGCGGCAAGCCCGTGGGGGTGATCTCAGTCTCGGATCTGGTGGCCAGCATGGTGGCTCACAGCACCGTGGCGCGCGCGAGCGTGGCCGATGTCATGTCGCGCGCCTGCCTGGTCTGCCGCGACACCACGCCGGTGGCCAGCGTCGCCCGGGGCATGACCGATGCCCGCTATCGGTCGGTCCTGGTCGTCAGTGCGCGCGGCCAGCCGCTCGGCGTTGTGAGTGGCCTGGACCTGATCGCCTACTGCCGCGAGGAGGGCTGCGGCGAGACGACGGCGCGGGATGTGATGCACGCCGCGCTGAGCATCCATCCGGATGCCGGCCTGCGGGAGGCGGCCGACATGATGATCGATCACCACCACCACCGCCTGATCGTGGTCGACCCGGCAGACCCGGATGCCATGCCCCTGGGCATTATCTCGACATACGACATCGTGGCCGAAATGGCGCACCCGAAGTCGGTGTGGCGGGCCAACGCGCGAGGCTGAGACGCGTGGCGGCGAGGGAGACGCAGTGGACCCACGCCTGTCCCAGGTCCTGAGCCGGCTGCCGCAGTGGGCCCAGGCCAAAGATCTCAAGATCACTCCCTTGGGCGGCGGGATTACCAACTACAACTACCGCCTGGATGTCGGCGGCCAGGCCTTTGTGGTGCGCATTGGGGGTGCCAACACGGATCTGCTGGGGATCGATCGCGAGAACGAATACGCCGCCAACGTCGCCGCGGCGGAGATTGGCATAGCCCCGGAAGTGGTTGCCTTCCTCCGGCCTGAGGGGTATCTGGTGACGCGTTTCCTGACAGGGGCCATACCCATCCCGCCCGAGGAGATGCAGCGTCCGGAGAACATCCGGCGTGTGGCGGACATGCTGAAACGAATCCACGCCATGCGGCCGGTCCCGGGAACCTTCTCTCCTTTCCGGGTGGTCGAGGATTACGCCATCACCGCCCGCCGCTACGGGGTGAGCTTTCCATCCAACTTCGACTGGCTGCTGGAGCGAAAAGAGCAAATCGAGGAAGCCTTCAGGGCCGATCCCTTCATCCCAAAGCCCTGCCACAACGACCTGCTGAACGGCAACTTCCTCGATGATGGTGCCATTCGGATCCTCGACTGGGAATACGCCGGCATGGGGGATATCACCTTCGACCTGGCCAACTTCGCCATCAATCACGAGTTTTGTGACGAGCACGACCGGTTGCTCCTGGAAACCTACTTCGGCCAGGTTACCCCGGCCCGCCTGGCGCGATTGAAGCTGATGAAGTTGATGTCCGACTTCCGCGAGGCGATGTGGGGGCTGCTGCAAATCGGAATCTCACAGCTCGACTTCGACTTTCGCGAGTACGCGGAGAAGCACTTCGCCCGCATGACCGATGGCATGAACCACCCGAGTTGGAAAACTTGGCTGACGGAGGTCGCCCATGGCTCCTGATCTTCCCACCCAGGCCAGGGTGGTCATCATCGGCGGCGGGGTGGGTGGCTGCAGCATCGCCTACCACCTGACGCTCATGGGATGGAAGGACGTTGTCGTCCTCGAACGAGGGGAATTGACCTGCGGCTCCACCTGGCACTCGGCTGGGTTGGTCGGGCAGCTACGCTCGGATTTCAACCTGACGCGCATGATGAATTACAGCACCGATCTGTACCGACGCCTGAAGGACGAGACAGGGGTGGATACCGGCTGGCGCGAGGTGGGAGGCCTGCGCCTGGCCTCGTCGCCGGAGCGGCTCGAGGAGCTCAAACGCCAGGTGGGCTACGCCCGCTCCTTCGGCATGCCGCTGGAACTGATCAGCTCCGAAGAGGCGAAGCGCATGTGGCCACTGATGAATCCGGAAGGGGTGCTGGGCGCGGCCTACACCCCCACCGACGGCAGCATCGACCCCACCGGGCTGACCAACGCGCTGGCGGCCGGAGCCAAGCAGCGTGGCGCCCGCTTCTTCACCGAGACGACCGTCACCGGCATCAACCTGAAGGGCGGTCGCGCCGATGAGGTGGTCACCGACCGCGGCCGCATCAAGACCGAGGTCGTGGTCAACGCCGCCGGCCAATGGGGCAACGAAATCGCGCGCATGGTGGGCATCGTCCTGCCCATCATCCCCTTCGCCCATCTCTACCTGATCACCAAACCCATCGAGGGGCTGGACCACGATGTGCCCACCATGCGCGATCCCGACCTGCTGGTCTACTGGCGTGAGGAAGTGGGGGGTCTGGTGACGGGAGGCTACGAGCGCAACCCGAAGCCCTTCGGCCTGGACGGCATCCCGCCCGATTTCCGTTACAAGCTCCTGCCGCCCGATTGGGAGCGCTTCACACCCCTGATGGAGAACTCCATCAAGCGCGTCCCGGCAGTGGAGAAAGCCGAGATCATTCAACTGCTCAACGGTCCGGAGGGCTTCACCCCCGACGGCGAGTTCCTGCTGGGCCCCACCGACGTGCGCGGCTTCTGGGTGGCATGCGCTTTCTGCGCCCACGGCCTGGCGGGCGCCGGCGGCATCGGCAAGGCCATGGCCGAATGGATCATCGAGGGCACGCCGGAATGGAACTGCTGGCGCCTCGACGTGCGGCGCTTCGGCCCGCACTACGTCGGCCAGCAGTTCACCCTCAACCGCACTATCGAAAGCAACTCGCGCTACTACGACATCCACCTGCCCGGTGAGGAGCGCCAGACCGAACGCAACTTCCGCCTGAGCCCGGCATACTACCGCGAGAAAGAGCTGGGCGCGGTCTTCGGGGAGAAGTTCGGCTGGGAGCGGCCCAACTGGTACGCGCCCTACGAGAAGCTGGCGGACCACAGCTACCGCCCGCGCGGCTGGGCCGGCGTCCACTGGTCCCCGGCCATCGGGTACGAGCATCTGCAGACTCGCGCCGCTGCCGGCCTGTTCGACGAAACCTCGTTCAGCAAGATTGAAGTGCGCGGGCCAGGCGCGGCGCAGTTCCTGCAGACGCTGTGCGCCAACGATATCGACAAACCGGTTGGCTCCGTTGTCTACACCTCCATGCTCAACGAGCGGGGAGGCATCGAGTGCGACTTCACCGTCACCCGCCTCGCCGAGGACCGCTTCCTCATCATCACCGGCACAGCTTTCGGCCAGCACGACCTGAACTGGATCCGGCTCCACGCACCCGAGGACGGCACAGTGGCCGTCGACGAGGTCACCGGCGCCTACGCCTGCCTCGGCCTCTGGGGCCGGAAAGCCCGCACCATCCTGCAGCGCGTGACCAGGGACGATGTCTCAAACGAGGGCTTCCCGTACATGACCGCCCGCCGCGTGGTCGTGGGGAATGTCCCGACGCTGGCCATGCGGGTGACCTACGTGGGGGAACTCGGATGGGAGTTCTACTGCTCGATGGAGTACGGGCAGAAGTTGTGGGACACGCTCTGGGAAGTGGGCCAGCCGGAGGGCCTGGTGGCTGCCGGCTACAAGGCGATCGACACGCTGCGCCTGGAGAAGGGCTACCGCTACTGGAGCGCCGACATCACGCCTGACTACACGCCCTTCGAAACCGGGATGGGAGCCTTTGTCAGGCTCGACAAGGCCGACTTCATTGGCAAAGAAGCCCTGGTCAAGCAAAAGAAGCAAGGCATTCGCCAGAGGCTGTGCTGCATGACGCTGTCGGACCCGACGGCTGTGGCGCTGGGAAACGAGCCAATCTTCAGTCAGGGCAAGGTCGTGGGCTGGGTGACCTCCGGGGGCTATGGCTACAGCGTGCGCAAGAGCATTGCCTATGGCTACCTGCCGCTGGAAAGCGCCAAGCCGGGGACGCAGCTAGAAGTGGAACTCTTCGGCGAGCGCCTGGGTCTGACCGTCGAGAAGGAGCCGCTCTTCGATCCGAAGGGGGAACGCATCCGGGCATAGCTGGAGGCAAGATCGGGCAGCGATGGAAATGGGGGCACGCCACGGCGTGCCCTTATGTGTTGTGCAATGAGACGAGAAGGCCCGGGAGATCAGCGATCGAATCGAGCACGTGATCGGGCTGGACATCGGCGCCGCTCAAGTCGTTGCGCATGGTGACGCCGGTGAGGACAAGGACGGTGGTCATGCCGCCTTCGCGGCCCATGGGTACGTCCGTGCCCAGGCTGTCGCCGACCACCCACACCTCACCGGGAGGCAGGCCGAGGCGACGCAGCGCGGCTTCTGCCATCCAGCGGGAAGGTTTGCCGACGATAGCCTCTGGCCGCCGTCCGGTGCAGCCCTCGATGGCTCCCAGGATGGCGCCGGTGTCGGGGACCAGGCCGCTGGGGCCGGGCCAGGTGGCGTCGGTGTTAGTGGCGATCAGCCGGGCGCCGCGGCGAAGTGCCAGGAAGGCTACCATCAACTTGCTGAAGTCAAAGGCCAGGTCCGCGCTGGCCACGACAACGTCGATCTCCTCGGGATCGAGGCTGAGCCGAACATGCGGCCTCATCTGGTCGACCAGGCTTCGCTCACCGATGACGTACACGGCCGCGCCGGGAAAGTGGCGCTGGATATAGTCGATCAGCACGCGAGGGACGTGGACGATGTCGTTGGTCGAAGTGGGCAAGCCCGCATCGTTCAGGCGGGCGGCGATGTCCTCGGGCCAGTCGAGGGTGTTGGAGACGTAGACCACGGGGTGATCGCGGCGCCGCAGGTGCTGGAGTGCCTGGCGGGTGCCGGGAATCCACTCCGTGCCGAGAAAGAGGGTCCCGTCCAAGTCGAGCAGCAAGCCAGGGGTTCGCATCCTTGGCACCTCCGGCGCGACGCAGGGGCACGCTTCGGCGTGCCCCTGCGCTCAATCGATCTCCTAGCAATGCCTCACGCCTTGGCCGGCTCGGCCTCGACCGGGGTACCGGCCTTCTTGAGCCGTGAGGCGACAAACTGCTCCAGGCCGTGCACCGCCTTGGAGAAGTCCTCGATGGTGTAGAGCGTGGCCGGGTGGGTGTTGAATTGATCGAGCGAGAGACCGTGCGGCTCAAAGGCCTGCATGGTGTAGGGCATCTGGTAGATCTTCTCCAGCGTTGATTCCGGGATGGGCTCGTCGATGGCGCCGGGGCGGAAGTCGAGGCTGTCGCCCATGGCGAACATCGGCTCGAGGACGTAGGGTGGCAGGGTGAAGACGACGTCGCCGCCGGCCACCTCCTGCAGGTCCCAGAACCGCATCTTGCCGTTGACGAGCGGGCCAGGCCGCATTGAGCACAGCAGCATCTTGCTGGGGTAGCCGCCTTCCTTGAGCAGTTGATAGGCTCGCTTGAAAACGCCCAGGCCGAACCAGCGGCGGTCTGCTTCGGTCCAGTTGACCTTGTAGTAGGCGGCCTGCTCCCAGAGGATCGGACGCTCGGTCAGGCGGCCGAGCATGTGGGTGATGACGGCGCGCCAGCCGCTGGTATCGACCTTGTTCTTCCTGGCTTCTACGAGGCCTTCGACGGCGGCGCGGGCGACGGCCATGATCTGTGAGAGGGTAAAGCAGGTGGTGACGTTGGTGGAGATGGCCATGGAGGTCAGGATGTGCACTACATCGACGCCCTGCTGACTGCCGGGGACCTTGATCATGACGTTGGGAGAAAGAGCCGCCAGCTCCTTGGCCTGCTGCACCATCAAGTCCACTTCGGTGAACAGGCGGGGGTCGAGCTGACCTGAGATCCAGCCGAAGCGGCCGCCGGACGCTTGGTGGATGGGCAGCAGTCTCTCGGCGCCGCTCCGGATGACTTCCTTGTAGGTCATCCACCACAGCTCTTTGAGGTCGAGCCCGGGGTTGGCGCGGATCCGGTCGTCGACCCAAGTCTCCCAGAAGGAGGGATTGTCGTTGATGGCAGCCAATGAGAATGGTGGATTGGTAGTGCAGCCGCGGAAGAGGCTGCGGGGCATATCGTCCCAAACGAAGAGACGGTTGAGTTGGGCCTCGAGTTCTCTCTTTCTGCCGGTGGGCGCCGCCTCGATCATCTTGCGCACCCACGAATCGAAGATGAGCGGGGAGGAGTCCCACCAGATTTCCATATCCGGGTGGGTTTCCTGCAGCCGCTCCACGACGCTCTCGGCCATCACTTCGCCTCCCACGCATCCGGACCGTGCGGGTTACTGGGTGAAGTACTCGCGGACAGCCTGCACGAAGAGCTCATTCTCCTCGTGGGTGCCGATGGTGACGCGGAACCATCCGTCGCTGCCGTACATCGGTTCTTGTTCGCGCAGGATCAGGCCCCGTTTCTGGGCGTATTCGATCATGCCGGCGCCCGTCTTGCCGGGGACGGACGAGTCGAACAGGATGTAGTTCCCGTGCGAGTGGAAGACAGTGATCCCCGGGATCTTGGCGATCTCGCTCTCGATGTACTCGATCTCCTGGTCGTTGAACTCGACGCGTTCCTGCAGGCCAGCGGTGTCCTCCAGGGCTGCCAGGGCAACCCACATGGCGATCGTGCTGACGTTCCATGGAATAAGCGTGGCCGCGATCTGCATGATCACGTCCTTATCGCCCAGAGCATAGCCGAAGCGCATGCCGGCCAGGCCGTAGGCCTTGGACAGGGTGCGGGTGATAATCACATTCTTGTACTTCTTGGTCAGCCCCACCTTGGATTTCCCTAGCCCCGAGTACTCGATGTAGGCCTCGTCGATGATGAAGGGGACGCCGACCTCGGCGATCTTGAGGAAGTCGGCATCGTCCATGAAATTGCCGGTGGGGTTGTTGGGGTGGGCGATGACGATGGCCTTGGTCTTGGGCGTGATCGCCTTGAGGATGCCCTCGGCGTCGAACAGGAGCTGGCGGTCCCTGTAGATCATGGGCACCGAGACCATCCTGGCGCCGACGACGGCGCCGCGCAGCTTGTAGATGCCGAAGCAAGGCGTGTGCTGGATGATCTCCTCGCCCGGGGCGACGAAGGCGCGCCACAGCATGTCGTAGACTTCACTTGAGCCGTTGCCCAACAGGACATTCTCGATGCCATCCAGGCCGTTGATGTCGGCGATGCGCTGGCGCACGGCGAAACCCTGGTCGGGGTAGCGGTTGGCCATCTTGCCGTAGTGGGAAATGGCATCGAGCACCTTGGGCGAAGGGGGCAGCGGGTTTTCGTTCGACATCAGGCGGTGCAGTTCGGGCCTTTGCCAGGCCAGGTCGATGTGCGAGGAAACGTACATCTTCTGGCCGCGCAGCCAGGGGACGATATACTCTTCGATGTTCTTCTTCATGCGGTTCTCCTTCGGCCTTGGCGGCCGGACGGCCCAGCGGGGCGATTGTACCATCCCACTGGGGCAGCACGGTTCCCTAGGTGCTGGGATCGGAATTCATCTCACGGCGGTATTCGCCAGCCTCGACGCGAAATATGTAGCGGTCCCCGCGGTAGTAAGAGTGCAGGACTTCGATGCACACGTCCTGGGAAGTGTAGGCCAGGCTCTCCAGGAAGATGCAGGGCACGCTCTGGCGGACGCCGAGCTTGGCCGCCACTTCCCTCGGAGGGCGGACGGCGCGCAGCGTCTGGATGGAATGGTGAAGGTCAGCCCGGAAGGTTTCGACCAGGAGCTGGTACATCGATCCGGTCAATTCGAGTTCGAGCAGGCGCTGGAAACGGTCGTAGGGGTAATACTGGCGCTCGAGCACGAAAGGGGTCCTGTCAGCGATGCGCAGCCGCTCAACCCTGACCAATGGCTCTCCCGGGGTTAGCCCGAACGTGGCGGCCAGCTCCTGGCTGGCCCGCACCTGACCCTTGGCCAGCACGAGGTTTTCGATCTCCACACCGGACAGGTCGAAATCGTCGACAAAGCTGGTCATGCGGCCGAGCTGATGGATGGGGCGCAGGGGCTGTGCGCGGCGCAGGAAGGTGCCGATGCCTTTCTCCTTCGTCAGAAGCCCCTTGTCGACCAAGAGGGAAATGGCGTGGCGAATTGTGTTGCGGTTGACGCTGAAGGTCTGGGCGAGAAAGGGTTCCGAGGGCAGGCGCGACCCCACCTCGAGGCCGCCGCTGCGGATCAAACCCTCTAAGGCGTTGGCGATCTGGAGGTAGACCGGGATGGGGCTGGACTTGTCGATGCTGGGCAGCATGCTATGAACCTGGGTGGCTATGCGGGCAGGACTCCTCATGTCATGAAGATCGTGAGCGCGCGGCGTCGAGCAGTGGCGCGGGGCACGGGCACGTCCGTGCCCCTGCGCATCTGCGGGCGGAAGGACAACCACATCATCCCGAGAACCACCGCATCAGGGCGTTGACATGGACCACGCCGTCTTGCACGACCTCCGGAGGCCCCTTCCTGAGCTCGGCTTTCTCTCCCTCAGGGTCTCCCAGACAGGAGACGATGACGTGCGCTGGGGAGAGGTCTTCCCGTTCGGTGTAGACGTTGGTCGTGGCCAGAACGCGTATGCCCGCCGCCTTGGCCGCAAGGACGCCATTGCGTGAGTCCTCGACGACGAGACACTCGTCCGGCTTGAGTCCGGTCTTCTGTAGGGCCAGGT
>CAZNRD010000031.1:0-34668 GCA_964575425.1 uncultured Anaerolineaceae bacterium
GGCATCCGATATCCTGCGCCGGGCGTACGATCTGGGAATCAACTTCTTCGACAACGCGGACATCTACGCCAACGGCGAGGCGGAGATCGTGATGGGGGAGGCGATCAAGGACCTGCCGCGCCAGGCGCTCGTGATTTCCAGCAAAGTGTTCTGGCCAACGATGCCGGGCCCGAACGGGCGCGGCCTTTCTCGCAAGCACATCTTCGAGTCGTGTCACGCCTCGCTGCGGCGGCTGAACCTTGAGTATCTGGACCTGTACTTCTGCCATCGGTACGACCCCGAGGTGCCGCTCGAGGAGGTGGTGCGGGCGATGGACGATCTGGTACATCAGGGCAAGGTGCTCTACTGGGGGACCTCGGAGTGGCGCGCCGCCCAGATCGCGCACGCTCACGCCATCGCGCAGCGCGGGGGCCTGTATCCGCCGGCGGTGGAGCAGCCGCACTACAACCTGCTGGTGCGCAGGGTGGTGGAGCAGGAGCTGGTGCCGGCGGCTGAGGACTTCGGCTTTGGCATGGTCACCTGGAGCCCGCTGAGGTCGGGGCTGCTGACAGGAAAGTACAACGAGGGCATTCCGAAAGGCTCCCGGCTGTCGCTGGAGAGCTACGCCTGGCTGCGCGACATCCGGAACGAGGAAGACGTGGCCAAGGTGAAGAAGCTCGCCGAAGTGGCGGCCGACCTGAACGTGACGCTGCCGCAGCTTGCCATCGGCTGGATCCTTCGGTTGCCGCAGGTGAGCAGCGTCATCACCGGAGCGACGCGCGTGCAGCACGTCGAGGACAACGTCAAGGCGATTGAGGTGGTCGACAGGCTGACTCCCGAGATGCTGGCGCGGATCGATGCCATTGTCGGAAATGCTCCGGAGGAGGAAGGGGACTAGTCGAGCCGTCGGGAGGGGCCAAACCGGCGGGAGCGAACCGGGCACCCTCGAACAGCAGTACAAGATGCGCGGCGCCCATCCCTGAGCGGTGCATGTGAACGCCGGTCGGGGCCTGGGCGCTGTGCTCTCTCAGGGCTTGCAGAGCGGGCGAATGTTGCCACACTCTCTCCAGACGAAGCGAAGTATCAGCTCGAGTCTGTGTCGATGGGATAGGGGATCGGACGGCGGCCCTCGAAGCCGGCCACGACCTGGAAGCCGGCCGCGCGGGCTAGGTCCAGGCAGTGCTCCAGGCCGAAGCCTACGTGCTCAGGCAGGTGAGCGTCGGAGCCGAGGGTTACCCAGCGGCCGCCCTCCTGGCGAAACCAGGTGAGCACCTGGAGGCCCGGGGAGGTCTCACGGACGGGGCGGCGGAGCGTGCCCGTGTTGATTTCGACGGCGATATCGTTGAGGGCGCAGGCGCGGAGCACGGCCCGGATCTCCTCTTCATAGTGCTGCGGTTTGAAGGGACCGTAGCGCTCGGCGCCATACCGCTTGACCGCGTCCATGTGAGCCAGGATATCGAAGCCGCCGCACGAGGCAGCTCTCTCCAATTCGGCGAAGTATTCGCGGTATGCCTGGTCCTGCGGCTGGTCATAGTAGTGGGCGTCCCAGATCATCGTCGATCCCACCCAATGCAGCGCGCCGACACAGTAGTCCCAGGGGAAGCGACCGAGCATGTCGGCGAGGATGGAGCCGAAGCGGTGCGGCTCCCCTGCCTCGATGCCGGCGCGAATGACAAGCGAGTCGGCAAAGAGCTCGCGGCAGCGCGACAGTTCCTCCCACCAGGCCTCGACTCGGAAGGCGGCGTAGCACGGGTCTTCAGGGACCAGGTCGAAATGCTCGCAGAAACCGATTTCGGTCAGTCCGAAATCGATGGCGGCGCGGCAGAGCGGCGCCATAGGCGTTTCGGAATCGCAGGAGAAATCGCTGTGAAGGTGGTAGTCATACCGGATCACGATGGCCTGTCCTGATGTCCCCGCCGGTGGGGGAGGAATGTGCGGCCTGGGCCAGCCGGGAGGGAGCAGCGGCCCGCCCCGGCCGGGGCCGAGCGTGTACAATCGTAGCATGCCCTCAGCCATTCGGGTGCTGCGGTGGAGAGCGCGCAGGGAAGCAGGCCGAGCAGGATGCAGACGCTGGGCCCGGGCCGGGATCCTGGTGGCAGGGCTGCTTTCGCTGATCGGCGGCTCACTGGGCCTGATCGGTGCCCTGGCGTACGACAGGGTGCTGGAGGGGATGCCATCGGTCGAGGACATCGAGCTCCTGTTCGATCCCTCCCAGGGAGGCGCCTACCGCAGCACTCGCCTCTACGACCGCACGGGCCGAATCCTGCTGCTCGAGATCTCCAGCCCGCCGCTGCCAGACGTCGTGCCCCAGCACCTGCAGCAGGCAGCCGTGGCTTTCATCGATCCCACTTTCTGGACCAATCCCGGCTACGACCCGGCCTCGCTGATGGACGCTGTGCGACGGGGACTTGCCGGGCAGCAAGCTGAACCCCCACCCTCGATCACTCAGCGGCTGGTGCGGACGGCGCTGCTCCCGGCGGGAGAGCATCGACTGCCGGAGTGGCTCCAGGTGCTGCGCGAGGCAGTTCTGGCCGGGGAACTGACGGCGCGCTATCCGAAGGAGCAAATCCTGGCATGGTACTTGAGCAGTGCCCCGGCGGGACCGGCAGGCCGCGGCGTGGAGGCAGCGGCTCGCCGCTACCTGGGGAAGTCCGCCGCAGGCCTCACGCTCGGCGAGAGCGCGCTTCTCGTGGGGGTATTGGAGGACCCCGCCCTCAACCCGTGGGATGCGCCGCAGCGGGCCAAGGCTCGCCAGTCGGAAGCGTTGGAGGCCATGCAGGCTGGGGGCATGATCGAGGCCGACGCCGCGAAGGCGGCGTCGGCTCTGCCCCTGTCGCTGCAGCCGCAGGAGGCAGTTCAGGGCTCAAGCTTCGAATCCTTCGGTCGGTTGGTGCTGGCGCAACTGGGCGAAGGGCTCGGGCCAGGCTTTGTCGACCGCGGCGGCCTGCGCGTCCTGACTACGCTCGACTACGACTTGCAGCTTCAGGCAGAATGTCTGGCGCGGACCCAGGTTCTGCGGCTTTCTGGCGCGGATGCTGCTGCGGTGGCGCCGGCGAGTGATGGAACGGCCTGCATTGCCGCTGGCCTGCTTCCCCCGTTGCGTCCGGGTGACGTGGGTGTTGACCATCATCTGCGTGCGGCCGCAGTGGCAGTGCTGGAGCCGAGCAGCGGCGAGGTGCTCACTCTGGTGACGCCAGCGGGGACCGGACCGTCGGGCACAGTCCTGGGCGAGGCCGGGACAAGCCTCTATCCCTTCCTCTATTTGACCGCCCTGGCGAGCGGCTACTCCCCGGCTTCCATGGTCCTGGATGTGCCGACAACGCTTGTCGACAGCGACGGCATCCCATACGCAGCGGAAAGCCCCAGCGGGATCTTCCGCGGCCCTGTTCGTATGCGCACAGCGCTGGTCAATGCATATCCGGCGCCGGCAGCGCGCACCCTGGAGCAAATTGGTGTCGCGGCCGTGACGCGAACGGCGCGGCAAATGGGACTGACCACCGTCGGCAGCCCCGAAACGGGGCGCAGCGCAGCCGATCTGCTCAAGGAGACACGGGTCGATCTGCTCGAGCTGGCCTACGCGTACGGAGTGGTGGGGAACGGCGGGGTGATGGTGGGCATGGTGTCCGGGAATGAAGAAGTGACTCGTTTGAGCCCTACTCTTGTCCTGCGGGTGGAAGATAGCAGGGGCCGGGCAATGTACGAATACCGTCCAGAGACCCGGGTCGTCCTCAGCGTGCAGCTTGCCTACCTGATGGCTCACATGCTGAGCGACGAGACGGCGAGATGGGAATCGTTGGGCCGATCCAATGTCCTGGAGGTGGGGCGCTCGGCAGGGGCAATGATCGGGCTGACGGACGGCGGCCACGACAACTGGGCGGCCGGCTTCACGCCGGACCTGGCCGTGGCGACCTGGGTGGGCAGCCGCACGGGCGAGCCGATGCAGGGGATCGGTGCGCTCAACGGCGCGGCGCCGCTGTGGAATGCGGTGCTCCGCTACGCGGCGCGGGATCGCCCCCGTGCGGGCTGGGATCGCCCCCCGGGAATCAGCCAGATGGAGGTCTGTGATCCCTCGGGGCTGCTGCCTACGGAATACTGTCCGAAGGTTGTGCGGGAGGTCTTTGTTCAGGGCACCGAGCCGACCCACTACGACACGCTGTACCAGTCGTTCCGGGTGAACCGCGAGACAGGGAAGCTGGCGACGCTCTTCACGCCACTGGATCTGGTGGAGGAGCGCGTCTATCTGGTTCCGCCCCCGGAGGCTTCGGAGTGGGCCGAGCAAGCCGGGATTGAGCGACCGCCGCAGGAGTACGACACGATCTATTCCCCGCCGTTCGATCCGCGGGTCAACATCACGGCGCCGGCGGCATTCTCGCTGGTGCGGGGCGTGGTGACGGTGCAGGGCAGCGTTCAACTGCCGGATCTGGACTACTACCGGCTGCAGTATGGACAGGGGCTGAACCCGAGCCGGTGGGTGCAGGTGGGGGTGGATGTGCGCCGGCGGGTGCGACAGGATAGGCTTGGGGAATGGGATACGAGCGGGCTGGATGGGCTGTACACGTTGCAGCTGATGGCTGTCCTTGGGGACGGACGCGTGATCACGGCAGCGATGCCGGTGACGGTGGACAACCAGCCTCCGCAGGTGCGACTGCTGCTGCCCGAGGCCGGCCAGGTCTTTCGCGGCGCAGTCAACGAATCCGTGGTCCTTCACGCCGAGGTGGCCGATGAGGTGGGCATCGAGCGCGTCGAGTTCTTTGTCGATGGCCGAGCCGTGGCTTCGATCAAAGCGCCGCCGTTTTCGACGCGCTGGAATCCGGCGTCCGCTGGCGAACACGTGGTCTTTGCCCGCGCCCACGATCAGGCCGGCAACCGTGCCGAGAGCGAGCGGGTGACGATCCGGGTAGCGCGCTGAGCGACGGCCGCAGCAGCGGAGAGGGAGGCCTGGGTGGGCAGAGCCGAGCCCAGGCCTCGGCCCTTCAGCCGATGATTTCCAGGAAGCCGAAGCTGATCCTCGACTTGGCCTCATTCGTTCCCAGCGTGACCCCGCGGTAGCGATCGGCGTGGAAGGGGGAATCTGGCTCGGTGGGTGTTGGCGACATCTGCGCCGGGGTGATCGTCGCGGGAGGGGCGATTGCTGCAGAAGGCGATGGAGACGCAAGCGGCGCACCGAGTTTGCCCCTAGGGAAATGGAGGGTCCCGCAGAGCGAACGTCCAAACCACTGCTTTGAGTGGCAGCCGGAGTTGGCCCGAGGTGTCCGGGATGTCCTCGGCGCAGTTCACGCTGCCGTGAACGAGGCGATGCGCGCCGGGAGCCACCCAAGAGGTCTACTGGTCTGGACTGAGCGTCCAGGTGATGCCGGCTGAGGAGATCAAGATACCTTGCTGCTCGTCAAGGACATTCTCGTCGCAGTCGAGCGCCTGCAGGTCATACTCCTGGCCTGGCGGGACGGCGAAGTTGCGGCTGGAGCCAGGGGGCAATGACTCCTGCGAGCCGAGCCAGTCGCTGCCCCAGTTCGGTCTGGCAGAGGGGCTGATGCGGACGTAGCAGATTTCGACCTGGGAGTTGTTGATCAGCGTCACGGTCTCGGGGACGAAGGGGATTGCCCAGGTGAGGCCGGCAGCGGAGATGGCGACTTCCCACTGCTCGGCGATCAGGGCGCGGTCGCAGTCTAAGGCGCGCATGTCGTAGGTCCCGGGAGCGATCTGGAAAGCGAGGCTAGTGCCTTTGTCCAGCGTCGCGGCCTCACCCAGCCAATCCTCACCCCACTCGTCGCTGGTGGCGTGGGAGATCTGGAGGTAGCAGACAGTTCGTGCCGAGTCGTTCGAGACGGTGATGACGGCGCCGCCCCCTGCGAGCCCGGGCAGGGCGCTTGGGGTTGGCGTGGGCTCGGGGGTTGGCGTGGCGGCTGGGGCCAGTGGCGAGCAGGCCAGGATGGCAAGGATGATGGCCGCCGCCGGCAGCAGGGCGGGGTGGATGCGAGACCGAGGGGTGGATTTCATTTAGGCGTCTCCTTAGGGTTGGTGGGGCGATGCGATCTTGGGTCAGTATAGGGCCTCATCAGGGGCGAGGCAATGCAGAATGGTTTGCAGTCTCCTTTCAACCGTGCGTGCCGTGGGAGAGCGGCGAGGGTCCAAGTCTGCTCACTGGTACGGCGCACGTCTGTGCCAGCGGCCCGGCCCGATAATAGCATATTTTCCACCCGAACGGTATGGATGCGGAAGGTGCCGCGTGCCGTGCTCTGGCTCACGGGCCGCGGCTCAGGCTGATGATGGCTTCGTGGCTGAGGTCAATGCCGTAGTGCTCGGCGACGCGTTCGAGGTCGCAGTCCAGGACAAGCAGGTCGTAGGTGCTGGCAGGGACCTCGAACACTCTCGAGGTACGCGATAGGACGACTTCCGTCTCGCCCAGGTCGTCCTGGCCCCAGTTCTGGGCCCGGCTGGGGGAGAGGTAGAGGAAACAAGCGGGCATGACGGTGTCGTTGACGACGGTGAGGCGCACGATGGGGTGATCGCCGCCGACGAACACGGAGTCGGCTGCGAGGCTCTCGCCTTCGACCTCCAGCACCACCTCGTACAGCCCGTCTGCGAGGACGAGGTCGTTGTGGATGCACGCCCACCAGTTGCTGCCCGTTGTGCCGCCCACCCAACTGTCGTTGAGGACACTTCCGCCCTCGTCCAATTCGCCGTTGACGAACCAGTAGGCGGACCATGTCATGCCGTCGACCATGCCCTCGTAGTCCCAAAAGGCGCAGACGTCGACGGTGTCCGCGGGGAGCACCGGAAGGAGGCGTGTTGGCCGGTCGTCGAACGTGACGCCGTCGGCGAAGACCAGGTTGGAGAAGCTTGTCTGAGAGAGGTCAAAGCCGCCAGCGGGTTCGACCTGCGAGACAACGCGGCCGTGGTACACGGCGCCGCTCATGGCGGCCTCGATTAGGGGGAGCGCCAGGTTGACGGGTCGCAGCCCGTTGATAAAGCCGCCAATGGGGACACAGGTGTCGCGGCTGTCGATCTCGCCGTCGCGATTGGTGTCGACCACCGGGCGGCAATCGACGATCTCGCCCTGCTCGGCTCCGGAGGAGGCGCGCGTCGGGACGCCGATGAGCTCGCCGTTGGCGTTTGCGCCAACGCCGCCGCTGTTGCCGCCAGCGATGGTGGCATCGGTCTTGATCCAGGCGCGGCCCGCGACAGAGCGATCGGTGGTGAAGCCGCTGACGGCGCCTTCGGTAAAGGTGATGGTTTCACCGCCAATGCCGGGGTAGCCGAGGATTTGCACCGGGTCGCCGATTTCCACCGCGCTGGAGTCGCCAATGGGGATGGTGGGCAGGTCGAGGCGGACCGGGCTGCCGCTGAGGTCGGAGACGATGCGGATGACAGCCAGGTCGAGGCCGTAGTCGATGGCGGCGACTTCGGCTAGGTAGCGCAGCTCGGGGGGTCGATCGGTCACCTTGAGGACTGCGACGCCCAGGTCGGTGTACTCGCCGTAGCGGTCATCGACGACATGGGCGTTGGTCAGGATCAATCCGTCGGGAGTGATAATACTTCCTGAGCCAGACCAAGCGGGCGTGAACTGCCCGCCCTGGCGCATCAGAGCCAGGATTTGCACGGTGGCCTGGGCCAGCTCGGCGACGGAACGACGCTGCGGCGTGGGGCCAGGGGTTGTGCTGGGAGAGGGCACGGGGGTGGGCAGGGTATCGGGCTCGGGCAGGTTCCCGCAAGCCAGCACAGCGAGATGGACATACACGAACGCGACGCCGATCGAGGCGCTTCTCAGGGGTCTCATCGTCGCCATCCCTTGTGGCGGCGCGCCGCGAGCAAGGAGCAAGAGGCGACGTCAGCATACTGGTGGGCCTTTCGCGCCGCAAGGGTCAATGAGGCCGATGCGAAGCGAGGCTCGAGATCCATGGGGCGTCGTCAGAGGCCTTTGCCTCGAGGCGGAGGAGGCTTGTGCCTCGCAGCCGGGGTAGAATTCAGCCCTCAGAGTCGAGCGATCAGATGACGCACATTCTGCTGACGAACGACGATGGCGTTCACGCGCCGGGGCTGCTGGCCCTGGCGCAGTCCCTGACCTCACTCAGTCGGGTGACCGTGCTGGCGCCGGAGAAGAACTGGTCGGCCTCGGGCCATGTGAAAACCATGCACCGGCCGCTGCGGGTGCGGCCGACGGCATTGGCGGATGGCACGCCAGCGATGGTCACGGATGGAGCGCCATCGGACTGCGTGGCGTTGGCCTTATTGGGACTGGTGGAGGAGCCGATCGACCTCGTCGTGTCTGGCATCAACCCGAACGCCAACCTGGGGCACGATGTGACCTACAGCGGGACGGTGACGGCGGCGATGGAGGCCGCCATCGGTGGGGTGGCGGCCATGGCCGTGTCCCTGGATGCCCCCGAGTACCACAGCGGCCCGCTGGACTATGCGGCGGCAGCGCGCGTGACACGCATGCTAGCGAGGCAGGTCCTGGCCCGAGGGCTTGGTGCGGGACTCTGCCTGAACGTCAATGTGCCCTATCGACCCTTCAACGAACTGTGCGGGGTGACCGTCACGCGGCAGGGGCTGCGTGTCTATCGGGACGCGCTGGTGCGGCGGGAAGACCCGAGGGGTCGCCCGTACTACTGGATCGGCGGCGAAGCGCCGACAGGCGTTGCGGAAGAGGGCACGGACTTCTGGGCTCTGCAGCAGGGCTTCGTGTCGGTGACGCCGCTCCAGCTCGACCTGACGGCGCACGACCACCTCGCCGCGCTGGCGGGTTGGGAGTGGGGGCTGCAGGACTGAGCTGCCCGAAGTCCTCAGACGTTGAAGCGGATGTGAACGACCTCCCCTTCGGCCACGGGGTAATCCTTGCCTTCCACCCGCAGCCGCCCGCGGGCGCGGGCTTCCGCCAGCCCTCCAAGCTCGATCAGGGCGTCCCAGGCGATGACTTCGGCGCGGATGAATCCTCGCGCCAGGTCTGTGTGGACTGTGGCGGCGGCTTCGAGGGCCGTTCCGCCGCGCCGCAGCCGCCAGGCATGCGCTTCCTGTTCGTTGATGGTAAAGAAGGTTTGGTAGCCCAGCAGGTCGTAGGCTGCCCGGATGGCTCGGCGGGAGGCGGGTTCGTCGAGGCCATACTCGGCAAGGAAGGCCGGGATGTCCTCAGCAGGCAGCTGGGTGATTTCCGCTTCGAGCCGACCGTGCAAGGAGAGGACAGCTGCGCCCGGCGGTGTGGAACCCAGGTCGGTGGCAGACTGACCCTCGGCCAGGTTGATGATGACAAGGATCGGCTTCAGCGTGAGGAGGCTGAACCCGGCGAGCAAACGCAGGTCCTCAGGAGACAGGTCGAGTGTGCGCAGCGGCTGCTCGGCTGAGAGGTGGTCCGACAGGCGGCGGAAGAGGAGCGTCTCGCGCTCGACCGCGGCGCGATCGCGCCCCCCTTTCTGCCGCTCCTCGGCGAGGCGCTTGAGGCGCTGTTCGACGACGAGCATGTCGTTGAGCAGGAGCTCGGCCTGGAGGGCTGCCATGTCGCGCTGGGGGTCGATGCTGCCGGCGGGGTGGGGCACGTTCGGGTCGTCGAAGGCGCGTACGACCTGGACGAAGCCGTCCGCCTGAGTCAGATGGCTGAGGAGCTGAGTGCTGATGCCTTCGCGCCCGGCCGCCAGCTTCAGGCCCGCGAAGTCGACGAAGGTGACCTTGGCATGGACGGTCTTGCGGGGGCGGAAGCGCGCGCCGAGAGCCTCAAGGCGAGGGTCGGGCACGTCGACGACCGCCGCACGCGCTTCGGCCCTGCCGCTGGCTGCGCTGGGTCCGGTGGGGAGACGGCTGCCGGTGAGAGCGTTGAAGACAGTCGTCTTGCCGGATTCGGGCAGACCGATCAAAGCTAGCTGCATCGTCGGGTGCCTCGGGGAGTGACTCTCCTCCACGTTTGATCCTTCGCCGGGAGGTGTAGACGAGACTGTTTGAGGACGAAGGATTGACCGCCGCGGGACGATTGGCTATACTCGTGCCAGAGCCGAAGTGGCGGAACAGGCAGACGCGCGCGACTCAAAATCGCGTTCCTTCGGGAGTGTGGGTTCGAGTCCCACCTTCGGCACCAGGCGATTATAGCACGTGGGGCCCGGCGTCCGAGGCGCCGGGCCGTTCGCTTGTCGGTCGTTGCAGGCTGTGGCACAATGCGTCCAGGCGGAAGATGAGATCACTGCTGCCGCGCTTTGTCGTGGGTCTGGCGATCGGCGTTGCCATGGGACTGCTCTACGGCTGGGTGATCCGGCCGGTGGAGTACGTCGACACGACGCCCGACTCGCTACGCGTCGACTACCGGGCGGACTACGTGCTGATGGTGGCTGAGGCCTACCTGGGCGACCGCGATGTGGCGCTGGCCCAGATGCGGCTGGCGGCGCTGGGGCCGCACGCGCCGGCCGAACACGTGGTGGAGGCCATCCAGTACGGCATCGATCACAACTTCAGTCGGCGCGACCTGGAGACGCTTAACCGCCTGGCGGTGGTGCTGCGGGCCCTGGCCCCAACGGCGGAGATTAGCAGCCCATGAAGGCGGCCGGCTGGGTCGCAGTGACCATCGGGTTGGTTTTGGGCGCGGCCGCGGGGACGACCTACGCCTGGGAGATCGACCCGGTGGCCTACGTCGACACAGCGCCCGGCTCCCTGCGGGCCGACTTCCGCGCCGTGTACCTTTCCCTGATCGCCTCGGCCTACGCTGGAAACCCGGACCTCGACCGGGCGCGCGCCCGCCTGGCTCTGCTCCCCGACCCGAACCCGGCCGATACCTTAGCTGCCCTGGCCCAGCAGCTGCTGGCCGCCGGACGGCCGGCTTCGGAGGCGCGCGCCATGGCGCAGCTCGCTCAGGACCTTCAAGGGCGCCCGACGGCGGCCCAGGTGAGCAGGCCGCCGACCCCGGTGGGGACTGCTCCTGCAGGGCCCTCCCCCACCCGCGCCGCTGCACCTACGATTACGCGCGCGCCGACCGCCACGGCCGGCGCGCCCTTCGTGCTGGCCTCGCAGGAGCAGGTGTGCGATCGAGATCTTCGAGGGCCGCTGCTGCAAGTGCGCGTCTTCGATGCCAGCGGGCGCCCAGTGCCCGGTGTGGAAGTGCTGGTTGTCTGGGACCAGGGGCAAGGGCACTTCTTTACCGGCCTGAAGCCAGAGCTGGGGCTGGGGTACGGCGACTTTGCCATGGAGCCGGGGACGATCTACACGCTCCAGCTTGTCTCGTCGGCGGAAGTGGTGACCGGGCTGCGGGCGGAGGAGTGCCAGTCTCCTGAGGGCGAGAGTTTTCCTGGGTCGTGGTCCCTGACGTTTGTCCAACCCTGAGCGGTAAGGGGCTGGCGCGCCGAAGATGCCCGCGGCTTGGGCCTTCTCCCACGCTTTGCTGTCCTGTCAGAGGGAGCGGAGAGGGTGGGATTCGAACCCACGGTGGCCACGAAGGCCACAACGGTTTTCGAGACCGTCCCGTTCAACCACTCCGGCACCTCTCCGCTGCGGATTATATCGCATCTGCCCGCGGCTAGAGTTCGTCGCTGTCACCGAGGCGCGGATAGGAGACGCGCGTGATGCCGGCCTCGGCCAGGCGGGCGATAAAGGCCTGAGCAGGCGCCGGCTCGCCGTGCACGAGGAACAACTGTCGGAGTTTGCCCTGGGCGGCTTGGGCGTAGGCCAGCAGGAAATCCTGGCCGGCGTGGGCCGAGAAGCCTTCGATCGAGACGACCTCGGTGCGCACGGCGAATTCCTCCCCGAAGACGCGCACCACGGGCTCTCCCTCGGATAGGCGCCTGCCCAGAGTGTGGGGAGACATCCAGGAGGTGAGCAGGATGGTGTTGCGAGGGTCGCCCAGGTTGTGGCGCAGGTGGTGGAGGATGCGTCCGTTCTCTGCCATGCCGGAGGCAGCGAGGAGGATCATGGGGCCGCGGCGGTCGTTGAGCGCCTTGCTCTCTTCGACGGTGCGAGTGAAGGTCACAAGGTCGAGGCCCAGGCCCTGGCCGCGCGGATCGCGGCGCAGGAACTCGAGGGTTTCCTCATCGAAGACTTCGGGATGACGTCGGAAGATTTCCGTGGCATTGAAGGCGAGGGGGCTGTCGACGTAGATCGGGACGTGGGGGATCAGGCCGTCGTCGATGAGCTGGTGGATGTTGTACAGCAGGGTCTGCGTGCGTCCGACGGCGAAGGCGGGGATGATCACCTTGCCGCCGCGATCAAAGGTGCGTCGCAGTACCTCGCCGAGTTTGTGACAGGCCTCTTCCGGCGCGGGGTGGATGGTATCGCCGTAGGTGCACTCCATCACCAGGTAATCGACTGGGCCCGGGAACACCGGGTCGCGCAGGATGGGCAGGTCGCGGCGGCCGATGTCGCCGGAAAAGAGCAGCGAAAGCGAGCGCCCCTTCTCCTCAAGGTTGAGCAGAATGGAGGCAGAACCAAGGATGTGGCCGGCGTCGATCAATGTGGCGCGGACTCCGGGGTTGGGCTCGAAGGGCTGGTTGTAGGGCCGGGGGGTGAGGTGCTGACTGGCGGCGGCGGCCTGCTCCACTGTATACAGCGGTCGAACCGGCTCCTGCCCGCCG
Organism: uncultured Anaerolineaceae bacterium; assembly: GCA_964575425.1. GTDB lineage: Bacteria > Chloroflexota > Anaerolineae > Anaerolineales > E44-bin32 > DATEAV01. The sequence goes on from CAZNRD010000031.1 coordinate 12,519, forward strand.
ATGCGCTTCTTGTTGAGGAAGGCGGCGTCCGATTCCTGGATGTGGGCCGAATCCTGGTTGAGGAGATCGGTCAGATGGCAGGTGGCGGGGGTGGCGTAGATGGGCCCGTCGAAACCCTGATGGACCAGGTTGGGCAGGTTGCCGCAGTGATCGATGTGTGCATGCGAGAGGATGACGGCGTGGATGTCGCGCGGCGCGAAGGGGAACTCGAGGTTGCGGCTGTAGGTGTCCTTGCGGCGGCCCTGGTACAGGCCGCAGTCGAGCAGCAGGCGGGTCCCGTTGAGGGTGAGCAGGTGACGAGAGCCGGTGACCGTTTGGGCCGCGCCGCAGAACGTGATGCGCATCAGGATCCGGCCCGCCTCAGCCCCACAGCAGCCGCAGGATTTCGGGGGCGTAGTTCTGTGCGCGCCAGCGCAGAGGCTGCATCACGGCTTCGAGCTGCTGCTGCGTCTGCGGTGGGGAGGCGGCGATCTCCCAGAGCAGGTCGCGCGGCACGATGACATCCGATTCGACCTCCCGGGCATCGGCCTTACGCTTGCGCCAGGCGCGCAGGGCCTCGTAGCGCGCCAGGGTGGCGTCGTCAGCAGGGGCGAGGCGAGGCGGTCGAGGGGGCTCTGAGTGCAGGCCGCGCGCAACGGCTGCCAGGATGTCGCTGGCGTAGCGCCGCAGCTGTCCCGCGCTCATGCCGGGAATCCGCTGCAGCTCTTCTGGAGTCCGGGGCTGGGCCTGGGCGATGGCGAGCAGCGCGTGATCGCCTAGCACCTTGAACGGAGGACGGTCGGAGCGACGCGCGTGATCCTCTCGCAGTAGGTAGAGCTGCTGCAGCACGGCGGCCTGCTGCGGAGGCAGGTGGCGGGCGCTTGCGATCCTCCAGAAGCCCTGAGGGTCGAATCCGTCCAGACGGGGCTGGATGCGGGTGAGTCGCTCGAACTCTTCGGCGGCCTCCTCCCAGCGGCCCAGGCGGCGGAGCTCTGCCGTCAATCGGTCACGCAGGGGCAGCAGGAAGTGCGTGTCAAGGCTGGCGTACTGGAGCAGGGCCGTCGGCAAGGGGCGCTGGCCCCAGTTGGCCCGCTGGAGGCGCTTGTCGAGGTGCACGCCGAACTCTTCGGCCAGCAGTTCACCCAGGCCGGCTTGGCGGCGGCCAAGGGTCCGGCTGGCGACACGGGTGTCGAAGAGGTTGGCGAGGCGCACGCCAAAATCCCGCTGCAGGCACAGCAAGTCGTATTCGGCGGCGTGGAAAACCTTCTCAATCGACGGATCCTCGAAGAGCTGCCACAGTGGGGCGAGGTCGTCGAGGGCAAGGGGGTCGATCAGGAAGTCGTGGCGGGGGATGGAGACCTGGATCAGGCAGACACGCTCGCGGTAGGCGTACAGGCTGTTGGATTCGGTGTCGACGGCCAGGCGAGGTTCGCGCGCCAGGGCGGAGGTGGCTGCGGCGAGCTGGTGGTCGCTGTCCACCAGGATGGGCGAGTTGTTGGGGTGGGGAAGCACGGCGCAATTATACCCGTGCTGGAGGTGGAGGCTTCGAGCAAGACGGGGGGCCGCCTGCTCTGCTCTCAAGACAGGCTGCGAAGCGCACCCTGAAGCCTGCGCCACAGGGGCCCGAGCAAGCCTTATGCTGATTGTGAGCGGCAGGCACACCGCCGACGCGTGGCTCTCGGCGCGGAATCCAGAGTGGCCTGATGGTAGAATTCCGTTCTTGAGGCCAACGAGGGTTCGAGGGAGACGTGCAAGTGGGCAGCGAGGGCCGATGGGGGGATGTGCTGAAAGGAAGGGGCAAGTTCCTGGCGGGCGGCCTGTTGATCACATCTGCCGTCATCTACCTGATCGCCACCTCGACGCACGCGGCGGCGCAGTACTACCTGACCATTGGCGAGATGCTGGCGCAGAAAGAGACGCTGCAAGGGCGGGCGCTGAGGATCTCGGGGGCCGTAGACGGGGCCACAATCGTTTACGACGCTCCGTCGCTGACACTGCGCTTCGTCCTGGCGGATGTCCCCACCGACATGGAGGCCATCGAGCAAGCGGGGGGTCTGGCGGCAGCGCTGCATCGGGCAGTGAACGATCTCGGTGCAGCCAGGGTGGAGGTGGTCTACGTCGGGCCGCGCCCTGATCTGCTGCGGCACGAGGCCCAGGCGATCGTCACGGGGCATCTGGGCGGAGATGGCGTATTCTATGCCGACGAACTGCTGCTGAAGTGCCCGGCGCGCTACGAGGAGGAAGTGCCGGCGCAGGCGGGCGGCGGCTAAGAGGGCAATCCCGCCAGCGGATGTCGTGGCGACGGACGCGGCGTTGTCCGTCGCGTTCTTGTCTGACGTGCCCCGCAGAGAGTGAGGGATGCTGGCTAACCTTGGACACTTCTCACTGCTGTTGAGCTTCCTGGTGACTGGCTATGGTGCGCTCGCGGCGGCGTACGGCGCGGTGCGGAGTCGGCCGGAGGTCGTCGAGAGTGCTCGCCGGGCGATGCTGCTCGCCTGGCCTCTGGTGAGCGTGGCAGTCGTATGCTTGATCGGGCTGCTGGTCAGCGGCCGGTATCAGGTGGAATATGTGGCGTCGGTGACAAGCAACAGCATGCCCACTTACCTGCGCGTGGCTGCGCTCTGGGGTGGGCAGGCGGGATCGCTTCTCTTCTGGTCGTGGTTGATGGCGGGCTGTGCCTCGGCCGTGGGGCTGCGAAGGTGGGACCGCGATCAAGACCTGCTGCCCTGGGTCACCGTGGTTACGACGGGCACCCTGGCTTTCTTCCTGTTCCTGAGCCTCTTCTTCGAGAATCCCTTTGCCCGGCTTTGGCAGACCGGGGATGGCCGGGTGGTGACATCGATGTTCCAGCCCGCGGGGACCTGGCCCCTGCTTCCGCTCGACGGCCGCGGCCTGAACCCGCTGCTGCGCCACCCGGGGATGCTTGTGCATCCACCCCTTCTCTACCTGGGATTTGTCTCCTTTGTCATCCCCTACGCCTTTGCCGTGGCAGCGTTGATCAGCGGCCGCAGCGATGACCGCTGGGTTCGGATCACCCGGCGCTGGACGCTGGTGGCGTGGCTATTCCTCTCCCTCGGCCTGATCGTCGGCGGGCGCTGGGCGTACGATGTGCTCGGCTGGGGTGGCTACTGGGGGTGGGATCCGGTGGAGATCGCCGCTCTCATGCCCTGGCTGAGCGGCACAGCCTTCCTGCACTCGGTGATGATTCAGGAAAGGCGAGGGATGCTCAAGCAGTGGAACATGGTGCTGATCATCCTCACCTACGCCCTGGTCATCTTCGGGACCTTCCTGACGCGCTCGGGCGTGCTGTCCTCGGTTCACGCCTTTGCCCAGTCGGCAATCGGACCGATGTTCTTCGTCTTCATCGGCCTGACGCTGCTGGCCTCGCTGTCGCTCCTGACCCGGCGTTGGGACGACCTGCGCGGGGAGAACCAGCTGGGCTCGATGCTCTCGCGCGAGGCGCTCTTCCTGCTCAACAACTGGCTTTTTCTCGGCATTCTGGTCGTGTGCTTCTGGGGTGTGATCTTCCCCCTGATTTCCGAACTGTTGACTGGCCAGAAGGTAACCGTCGGCCCGCCGTTCTACGAGCGAGCCACCGGCCCACTGTGGGCCGGGCTGCTGGTGCTGATGGGCGTGGCGCCGCTCTCTGCCTGGGGTCGGAGTTCATGGAGAAACCTGGGGCGGATGCTCGCACTGCCAGCATCCCTTTCTGTGACCGCGCCGGTGGTCCTCGTCGCCGCCGGGATGCGGCAGGTGGCTGCTCTGCTCGGCTTCTGGCTGGTGGCGCTCGTTGCCCTGGTGACGCTGTACGAGTTCTGGCGCGGGGCGTGGGCACGTCACCGCAAGAGCGGAGAGAGGCTGCCATTGGCGCTGTGGCGCCTGGCGGGCCGCAGCCGCCGCCGCTACGGGGGATACGTCATTCACCTGGGCGTGGTGATCATGTCTCTCGGTATCCTGGGGATCGAGATCTTTCAGACCGAGACCCAGGGCACGTTGGCGCAGGGCGAGCAGCTGACGCTGGGCCGCTATGTGATGAAGTATGACTCGCTGGCCCAGTGGGACAGCGCGGACGGACGGAACATCACCCGCGCGGTGGTCTCGGTTTACCGCGACGGTCGGCTTGTCGGGGAGGTCTATCCGCGGCGCGACTACTACTACGCCTCGCAGCAGCCGATGACCATCCCCGGCGTGCGATCGACGCTGGAGGACGACTTCTACGTGCTGCTTGTCGCCTGGGAGCCGATCGCGGCGCAGGGCGCGACCTTCAAGGTCTACCACAACCCTCTGGTCAACTTCATCTGGCTGGGTGGGATAGTGCTTATCGTTGGAACCCTGGTGGCGGCCTGGCCGGAACGCGAGGGGCTGGTCGAGCCAGTGACAGCGCGGCGCGGCGAAGCACTGCCAGAAAGGGGTCGAGCGCGGTGAGGCCGGGAAGAGTTGGCTGGGCACTCCTGTTGGGGTTGGCCCTGCTGGTTCCGGGGCGGGCAGGGGCGCAGGGCATCGAGGTCACCGACGACGAAGTGAACCGGATCGCCAGGCAGTTGTATTGCCCGGTGTGCGAGAACGTCCCGCTCGACGTCTGCCCCACGCAAGCCTGCGAGCAGTGGCGGGAGATGATCCGGCGCCTCCTGGCCGACGGCCGCACGGAGGAGGAGATCAAGGAGTACTTCGTTGCGCAGTATGGGGCCAGGGTGTTGGCCACGCCGCCGGCGACGGGGTTGAACTGGCTGGTGTACCTCCTGCCGCCCGTGGCCTTTCTGGCGGGCGCGGTCATCCTGTGGCGGGCGCTGCGCAGGTGGGGCCGCACAGTCGAGACCTCCCTGCCGGAGGAGCCTCGGGAGCCGGCGTCGGACCCGTATGTGGCTCGTGTCGAAGAGGCACTGCGACGGCGTGGAGGATGAGGTTCGATGGCAGAGAGGAGGTCAGAGGCCGTGGCGCGCAATGGGCCCCGATGGGGCGTGCTTGTGGCATGGGCGTCCGTGCTCGGGCTGCTGGCACTCCTCGGCTTCGGGCTGTTCCGCGCGCAGGAGGGACCGGTCCGGGTGGGCGCGCGTGCGCCGGATTTCGAAGTGACAACGTTTGGGGGGGAGACCTGGCGCACGGCGGACCTGCGCGGCCGCGTCGTCGTGGTGAACTTCTGGGCCTCCTGGTGCCAACCGTGCGAAGAGGAAGCGGCCCTGCTGGAGCAGGCCTTTCGCCAGTACCGCGAGGCGGGCGTCGTGTTTCTCGGGATCAACTACGTGGACATTCAGCCCGAGGCGCTGGCCTACATCGAGCGCTTCGGCATCACCTACCCAAACGGACCGGACCTCGGGACCCGGATTGCGCAGGCTTTTCGCATCCGTGGAGTCCCTGAGACCTTCGTCGTCTCCGCCGATGGTGTGCTGACCTCGGTGAAGGTCGGCCCCTTCAGCCAGTTGGCCGAGCTGCAAAGAGCCATCGAGGGCGCGCTTGCGGGCGGAGGCTGAGCCTTGGCGTCGCCAGGCTTGAGGCTGGAGTCTGTGGAGATATGGACGGAGCTTCGATCCTGATCGTGCTGTCGTTGGCAGTGCTGACGGTCATCTTCATTGCACAGCCCCTCGTGGTACCGCGGCGGAACGCTGCCAGCTGCCGTGAGGACTGGCTTGCGGACGTGCGGGCGCAGTTGGAGCAGCAGCTGAGATTGCTAGAGGAGATCGAGTTGGATCGGGAGATGGGCAAGATCTCGCCGGAGGAATTCGCCGCGGAGCGCCCGGCGATGGTGGCGCGGGCGGCGGCATTGATGCGGCAAGCCGATGAGATGCAAGCCAGCGGCGCGATGGGGGAAGAGTATCAGGAGTTGGAAGCGGAGATCGAGGCCGAGGTGGCGCGCAGACGTGGGAGGGCGTCGTTCCCTGCGGCGCCCCACTGCACACAGTGCGGGAGCCCCGTTCAGCGCGGAGATCATTTCTGCGGCTGCTGCGGGGCACCGGTGCCATCGCTCGAGGTGGGGGCTTGAGGACGAAGACGTGCACGATGCTGGCTCTGGCCCTGGGGCTGAGCGCGTGCTCGCTGGCGGAGGACGTCAGGCCTCCGCTTGCCGGCCTGGGCGTCGCGCCGGACATCCTCTCACCTCCCCCCGCGCCGAGCCCGACTGTGGTATGGCAGGGATTTGGGCGACTGGACCTCGCCGAAGGGCAGAGCGAAGAGATATCGGCAACAGGGACCGTGCGCGGGCAGGTTGTCAACGGGACGGGGGGCGAGGAGGTCCCTGCGGGGCTCGAAGTGACCCTTCACGCCGTGGAAGGAGAAGAGGAAGTCTATCTGCCTGTGATGGTGTACGAGTCGACTTCCGATCTCGGCCAGGTGCGGGTGGCTCAGCTGCATCTGGTCTTCCTCGGGCCGCGTGAGGGGATGGTCAACGTCAGTCAAATCTGGGTGTTCTCCAATCGAGGAGATGAGGTGGTGGTTCCGCCTCAGGGGGATTGGCTGGTGGAGGTGGTGCTACCGGACGGGGCGCAGGTGATGGGGGTGAGCGGGACGGGCCCTGATGACCGCTTTGCCGAGACGGCGGCCGGCTTCTGGTTTTCCACAGCGGTGTTGCCTGGAGAGGGCACGGCCCAGCTGACCGTCCACTTCAGCCTGCCCTATGAAGGGCAGCTGGACTTGGCGCAGCCGATGCCGTTGGCAGTGGACTCGGCGGTGATTCTGGTGCAGGAAGGCGAGATGCGGGCTCTGGGCAACGACCTGGTGGATGCCGGCTCCGTGTCGATAGGAGGCATGGACCTGCGCCAGTATCTGGCTGGGCCGTTCGAGCCGGGGGATACGTTGACGGTTTCCCTGGCGAGCCACGCATTCCGTTGGCCGGTGGTGGTGGGCGGCGCGGCCCTTGCTGCCGCTGTGACGGCGGCAGTTCTACGGCGGCTGCGGCTTCGGGGAAGATTGGCCTCCGTTGGCGCGTTGACGTCGACCGCGTCGAGGGAATGCAGGGAAGCTTTGCTGCAGGCCATGGCCGAGTTGGATGATGCCTTCGAGGCAGGCGGGCTGCCGGAGGCCGAGTACCGCGCCCGACGGCAGGAACTCAAACGCCAGCTGATGGCCAGGATGGGCGAGCGGCGTGATTGAGGTGCAGGGCCTGATCAAGACCTACGGGCTCAAGCCGGTGCTGCGCGGCCTGGATTTCCGCGTTGAGGCTGGCGAGTTCGTGGTCGTACTCGGCCCGAACGGCGCGGGCAAGACGACTCTGCTGCGCATCCTGACTTCGTTGGCGCGGCCGACGATGGGTCGGGTGCGAGTGGCGGGTTGCGACGTGCCCCGGCAGGCGGCGCAGGTGCGGCGGTTGCTCGGCGTCGTCTCCCATCAGCCGCTCCTCCACGGCGACCTTACGGCCGAGGAGAACTTGCGCTTCTACGGCCGGCTGTACGACGTGCGCCGGGTGGCCGAGCGCGTGGATGAAGTGCTGGAGCGGGTGGGACTCAGCCGCCGGCGACGGGACCTTGTGCGCGAGTTCTCGCGCGGCATGCAGCAGCGCCTGGCCATCGCGCGGGCCATCCTGCACGATCCGGAGGTGATGCTCCTGGATGAGCCATACACCGGCTTGGACCAGGAAGCGGCTGAGATGCTGGATGGGCTGCTGCGGGAAGAGGCAGCCCGGGGCCGCACCGTGGTCATGACCTCTCACGACCTTGATCGTGCGACGAAGCTGCCGAACCGCGTGGACATCCTAGCCATGGGCAGGATCGCGCAAAGCCTGGAGGGAAGGCAGATGGATGCCTCGCGCCTCTCGCAAGTCTACCGGTCGATTATCCATGCCTGAGAGACGGGTGCCGGGGCCTCCCCAGTCACTGAAAGAGGTGCCTTCGGGGACGAAGAGGGGCGGCTACGGCCGCGCCGTCGCGGCGCTGGTTTGGAAGGACCTGGCGGCCGAGCTGCGCAGCCGTGAACTCTTGGGGGCGATGCTTGTCTTCGGGCTGCTGGTGGTGTTGATCTTCAACTTTGCCCTCGAGCTCGACTCTGGCGCCCGAACGACGGTGATCTCGGGCGTGCTGTGGGTCGCCTTCACCTTTGCCGGCACGCTGGGGCTGAACCGCTCGATGGCGGTCGAGAAGGATCGAGGCTGCCTGGATGGGCTGCTCCTGGCGCCAGTGGACCGCAGTGCCATCTTCTTCGGGAAGGCGCTGGGGAACCTGATCTTCATGCTGCTGGTGGAGGCCATCATCCTGCCGCTATGTAGCGCGCTGTACAACGTGAACCTTCTCATCCCTGGGGTGCTGGCGGTGGTGCTGCTGGGCTCGATCGGGTACGTGGCCGTCGGCACACTGCTGGCGGCGATGGCCGTGCAGGCGCGCACCCGTGACATCTTGCTGCCGGTCCTGCTGTTCCCGCTGGCGATCCCGGTCGTTGTGGCTGCCGTGCGCGCCAGCAACGGCTTCTTGCAGGCGCTGCCGTTGGCAGAGATCCGGCCGTGGTTGAACCTGCTGATCGGCTACGATGTGATCTTTGTGACGGTGTGCTGGATGGTGTTCGACGTGGTGATCGAAGAGTGAGACCGTGAGCGTCGGTGGGGAGGCCATGTGGCATCGGGCTAACCCAGCGCAACCTCATCTCGGCCGCAGGTGAAGAGGACAGTGTGCGGGGCGAGCGGCCTGCTCCTGCGCGGCGGTGCGATTTACCGTGGTCTCCTGCACAGGCGCGGTGCGTGAGCCGCTCGGGTTGGCTGAATGGTTTCGAAATCCGTGAAAAGGCAAACAGGCGAGAGTGTCCCATGGAGCCGATGCCGAGAGGGTTGAGAATCCTTAACGGCGTGAGCGCGGCCATGTTCGTGGGGGCGCTCTACCTGGTCTGGTTCTATGCCCCGCGCGAGGCGGTGATGGGAGACGTCCAGCGTGTCTTCTACTTCCACGTGGCGGCGGGTTGGGTGGGTGCGTTGGCCTTTCTGGTGACGGCGCTGGCTGGGGGCGTCTACCTGCTGCGCGGAGGCCGCCGGTGGGACCGAGCAGCGGTGGCCTCGGTGGAAATCGGTGTGGTGTTCACCCTGATCAACATCGTCAGCGGTTCGATCTGGGCCCGCCCGGTCTGGAACACGTGGTGGACGTGGGACCCGCGCCTGGTGACGGCCACCATCATGGAACTGATCTACCTCGCCTACTTGATGCTGCGGAAAGGGATCGAGGATGCTGACCGACGGGCGCGCTTTGGCGCCGTGTATGGCATCCTGGGTTTCCTGAGCGTTCCTCTGACCTTCCTCTCGATTCGCATCTTTCGCACCATTCACCCCGTCGTGATTGGCGGCGGCGATCCCATGGGCGAGGGGACCTTCGACATGACGCCGCGCATGCTGCAGGTTTTCGTTTGCAGCCTGCTGACCTTCACCGTCCTCTACGTAACGCTGTTCTGGCACCGCATCCGCCTCGGCAAGCTGGCCGAGATGGTGGAGGAAAGGAAGACACGCCTGCTCCCGAGTTGACGCGGGCAGCGGAGGAGAGTCGACTATGCCGCCGGTGGATGCTTCCGCCGACACCCTCGATTTCATGATCCTGGGCTACGCCGTCATCCTGGGGACCATCGCCCTTTTCGTGGCCAGTCTGGCGATCCGCTTCCGCAGCCTGCGGCGCGACTTGGCTCAGTTGGATGAGCTTGAGCGCCGAGATGGGGGCCAGGGCGGGGAACTCACCGGCACGGGAGCACAATAGCCGGCCCGGTGCAGTACCCATTGGGGGTGGGATCGGATTACCGACGACACCCGGGCATGCTGGAGCGAGGATGAGAGAAGCCTGCCGTGCGGGCGGCAAAGCAAGTCGTTGATCTGAACATGCTTTCCCGTGTCCTGCTGGCTCCGCAGATGCTGTGGCTGGTCCTGATCGTGGTGACCTGACCCCGCTTCCCGCGCAAAACCGTGCCCGGCTTCCTGCCGGGGAGGAAAGACATGTGGGATCAGCACTGGCGCGGCTGGCGGTGTCAGACCGGATAGCCGAACAGGCCGATCACGCCGGGGCCCCCGTGGACGGCGAGTGAGCACACCAGGTCGCTGGTCAGCACGCCACGGCAGTTGAAGCGTGCGCGGGCACGGCGAAGAAGGTCATCCGCCTCCTCCTTCACCCGTGCGTGGATGACGGCCAGATTGATGGGTGTGGCGCGGCCGAATGCCTGTTCCATCAGTTCCAACAGTCGTTCCAGAGCCTTGCTGCGTGTGCGCACGTTCTCCTTGGCCTCAAGCAACCCCTGCTCCAGGGCGATGATGGGCTTGACGTTGAGCAGTGAGGCCAGCGCCCCTTGCAGCTTGCCGACACGCCCGCTCATCTGAAGATACTTCAGCGTGGATGGCGTGAGGAACAGCCGGGCCTTCTCCCGAATCTCCTCAAGACGGCGGACGATGGAGGCCCGGTCGCGCCCGGCTTCGGCTGCCTGAACCGCCTCGAGGATCATCCAGCCGGTGCCGAGGGAGATGCTTTCCGAATCAAAAATCTCGACGTCGGCCTCGGGCACCATCGACTGAGCCAGCACCGCCGACTGGTGAGTCCCGCTGTGCTTGCTGGTGATGGTGATCGTCAGGATGCTGTGGCCTTGCTGGTGCAGCTCGCGGTAGAAGCGCTCGAACCAGGCGGGGGTCGGCTGCGAGGTGGTCGGGATGATGTTCAGTTCTTCGATCTTGCGGTAGAAGAGGTCGCGGTCGATGTTGATGCCTTCTTCGTAGCTGTCGTTGCCGAACTGGATCGTGATGGGGGCGACGCGGATGTCATGCTCACGTAGGAATTCGGGCTCAAGGTTGCAGGTGCTGTCGGCCACAATCTTGATCATCAAGAGCCTCCTGGCCTGCCGGAGAGAAGCCCTGGCATCAAGCCGTTGCTCCCGGAGCGGAGCTGGGACACCAGTCCGAAAGCCCCCCTAGCGGCCAGTGGGTGGGAGGGCTGACAAGTGGTCTTTGGCACGCTGGGAACTCACGGTCAGCACTTTAAACCCAGTCGGGGCCTGATAGATACGGGCGTGTCGCCCAATTCGCTTCCGGATGGCGCGGGGTTCTCGCCGTCTTGAGGGCCAACCGGTGGCATGCCTGGCCCGGACATCGGCGGCTCGATCTGTTCCGCCACCGGCACCCGGACGCCGAGGCCCACACGCACTCCTTGCACCTGCTGTGCAACAGCGCCGTCTGGACTTCCCGTTCCACACCCCGAAAGGCGGGTAGCGGTCGAAGCCCTTCACGGCGTTGACCTCGGGGGGCGTAATCCGATCATCGTGCGGTGCTGGCGCGCCTGGCCGTGGCCAACGTCTCAGAGGCAACGCGCCTAGCACTCAGACGGCAGAAAAGAAGACGCCCCGAGAGGGGCGTCGGAGGGGCGTGGGCGGCGGCTAAGCCTTGACGATGCAATCCACCGGGCACACGGAGATACACTGCGGCGAATCGTGATGCCCGACGCACTCCACGCAGGTCTCCGCGTCGATGACGTAGATCGTGTCCCCTTGAGAGATGGAGTTGGTGGGGCATTCCGGCTCGCAGGCGCCGCACGAAATGCATTCGTCCGTGATCTTCATGGCCATGGGTTCATCCTCGCTCGGCGGTGGTTTTCGGGACTCCACAGAGACACTAGCACGGCTCCCGGGCGGAGGCAACTGACGAAACGCACGTGACAAGCGTCGCGTTGCTCCCCCTGGCGCTGACTTCAGGCGCCCAGAAGCCGCTCCAGTGCCGCCTGGGAGCGGGCTTCGACCTCGGCGTGCAGGCTGGCGGCGTGGGCGTCCATGGTGACCACGGCCGGGAAATCCTGGACCTCGATCACCCACATCGCCTCGGGGACGCCGAAGTCAAGCTTGTAGACCCCAAGCACGCGCTCCACCGTCTGGGCGATCAGCGTGGCGGCGCCTCCGATGGCGTGCAGGTAGACCCCGGGGACCTCCTGGCAGGCGGCGAGAGTCCGGCTGCCCATGCCGCCCTTGCCGATGACGGCCTTGAGGTTGAAGTGTCGCATGACATCGCCCTGATAGGGCTCCTCGCGAATGCTGGTGGTCGGGCCGGCGGCCACGAAGCGGTATTGGCGCGTGTCGAGCCCGGCAACCACCGGGCCACAGTGGTAGATGGCGCCTCCGGCCAGCAGCGGGTGGATGGCGTCGTAGACCTGCTGGTCGTCGCCCTGCGGCTGGCGCTTGCGCTGGATGAAGGTATCGACGATCCACTTGTGGACTGCGTCGCGCCCTGTGACCATGATGCCTGAAAGCGACACCGGATCGCCCACCTTGAGGCTGCGGATGACGTCGTCGCTGAGAGGGATGCTGATCGGACGCATCGGTACCCCCCCTACTCGTACGAAACCTGCTCGTCGCGCACGGTCATGCGACGGCGGCGGTGTGCCCAGCACATGTAGGAAACGGTGACGAAGTAACTGGCCGGCAGGCGGTGCAGGCTGGTGGCTTTCGCGCCCAGGACGGTTGTCTCTCCGCCGAACCCCATGGGGCCGATGCCGAGCTGGTTCGCTTCGGCCGTCAGGCGGTCTTCCAGGGCTGCCAGCGCGGGGTCGGGATTGCGGTCGGCGAGGCGTCGGAAAAGCACTTCCTTAGAGGCATAGTAGGCCGAGCCGCGGTCGCCGCCGATGGCGACGCCCAGGATGCCAGGCGCGCAGCCCTGCCCCTGCGCGCAGTGGACGGCGTCGAGGACGACGCGGCGCACGCCCTCCAGGTCGCGCCCGGCGCCGAGGGGGGTATGGGGCAGCGAGTATTGGGCCCCGACGTTTTCACATCCGCCGCCCTTGAGCATCAGGTCCACCGTCAGTTCCTCTCCCTCGATCTCCTCGAAGAGTATGGTGGGAAAACTGTCATCTCCGAGGTTGTTGCCGCTGTTCTTCTCGGTGAGGGAGTTGACGGCGTTCGGGCGCAGATACGCGCGGGCGGTGGCCTCGGCAACGGCCCGGCGGATCTGTTCGCGCATCTGGCGGGTGCTCCACCCGGCCGGATAGCGCACGTGGAAGATGGGGGTGCCGGTGTCCTGACAGATGGGCGCTGATTTCTGCCGCGCCAGGGCCACGTTCTCCAGGATGCTGTCGAGCGCGCCGCGCGCCGCCGAACCGGGCGCCTCGCGGTCGCGGGCTTGCCTGAGCGCCTGTTCGACGTCGGGCGATAGGTCGGTGGAAGTGCGGCGGATCAGCTCGATGAGGGGTTCCATCAAATCGAGCATGTTGGCTCCTCCTTCTCCCGGCGCCCCCAATCTTCCGCCGAATCGGTCGGAATGGGCAGTGAACATTGGCCAGTCCTGGGCTGTCGGGCGTCACAGTGATCGTGATACACTGCCAGGGCCGTGGACGAAAAGTCGCTCGTCACGCTGGAGCTGCCCAAGGTTCTCGAACGGGTGGCGGGGTTCGCCTCGTTCTCGGCCTCTGCTGACCTCGCGCGCCGCCTGAGCCCCACCGCTGACCGTGACGAGGCCGAGCGGCGGCAGCGGGAGACGAGCGAGGCCCGCCACCTGCTCAGCACACATCCAGACCTGACCATCGGCGGAGCGCGGGATGTCCGGCCGCTCGCCGGCCGCGCGGCTCGCCAGGCAGCCCTGGAGCCACGCGAGCTGCTGGAAGTGCAGGCAACGCTCATCGCTGCCCGCAACCTGCGGCGGACGATCGACAGGGCGGCGGATTCGCATCCGCTGCTCGGCCAGATCGCCCAGGGGATCCAGCCCTGCCCGGGCCTGGTGGAAGTCATCTCGCGCACGGTGGACGAAGGTGGTGAGGTGCTGGACAGCGCCTCCGAGGCGCTGGCGCGCATCCGCCGCGACCTGCGCCGGGCCCACGAGCATCTGACAGGCAAGCTCCAGCGGCTCCTCGGCGACCCGAAGATCGCCCCCATGCTGCAAGAGCCGATCATCACCCAGCGCGAGGGCCGCTTCGTCGTCCCGCTGCGGGCGGAGTTCAAGGGGCGGTTGAGATCGATCGTGCACGACCAATCCTCCTCGGGTGCCACGCTCTTCGTCGAGCCATTGGCGGTGGTGGAACTCAACAACAAGGTCCGGGAACTCGCACTGGCGGAGAGAGATGAGGTCCACCGCGTGCTGGCAGAGGTCTCGCGACAAGTCGGCGACCAGGCTGCGGACATCGTGCAGACCGTGGAGGCGGTCGCCGCGCTCGATCTGGCGCTGGCCAAGGCGCGCTGCGCGGAGACCCTGCGCGCCAGCGAGCCCACCCTGCGATCGTTTACGCCTCCGCGGCCAGGCCATCCTGGGGCAACAGTGCGCCTGCTCAAGGCGCGCCATCCCCTGCTGGACCCTGAGACGGTGGTTCCAATCGATGTCGTGCTGGACGGAGAGACTCATGCCCTGGTCATCACCGGTCCCAACACCGGCGGTAAGACGGTGACGTTGAAGACGGTCGGGCTGCTGACCTTGATGGCGCAGTGCGGCCTGCACATCCCGGCCGCTTCGGGCACAGAACTCTCCGTCTTTGACGCCATCTACGCCGACATCGGCGACGAGCAGTCGATCGAGCAGTCCCTCTCGACTTTCTCCTCGCACATCACCAACATCATCCGCATTCTCCACCTGGCGACGCCGCGCTCCCTGGTGCTTCTGGACGAGCTCGGCGCCGGCACCGACCCGCAGGAAGGTTCGGCGCTGGCAAGGGCCATCCTGCAGGCATTCCTCGATCGGCGGGCGACTCTCCTGGTGGCGACGCACTACCCGGAACTCAAGGCGTTCGCCCATGTCACGCCCGGGGCGCGCAACGCCAGCGTGGAGTTCGACCTGGAGACCCTGCGGCCCACCTACCACCTGACGATCGGGCTGCCGGGGCGCTCAAACGCGCTCGCCATCGCGGAGAGGTTGGGGTTGCCGGCAGAGATTGTCGAGGCAGCGAGGTCGATGCTCTCGGTGGAGGATCGGACGGCAGAGAGCCTGCTGGACGAGATCCACCGCCGGCGAGAGGCGGCGCGGAAGGCAGAGCAGGAAGCGGAAGCGAGGCGGGCCGAGGCCCAGGCCCTGGAGGCGGAACTCAGCCGGCGGCTGGATGGAATTGAGGCCGAGCGGCGTGAGGCTCTGGAGGAAGTGCGAAGGCAATCAGCGGAGGACGTCGAAGCGGTGCGTCACGAGGTACAGACCCTGCGCCGACGCCTGGCAGCGGCCGCGAAACCTCTGGAGGAAGTGCGCCAGATCGATGCAGACATTGCCGCCCTGGAGGAGAGACTCAGCGCGCGCCGACCCGCCAGGGCGGGAGCCTCTAGAAGTACCCTTCAGTTGGGGGACCGCGTGCGTCTGGAGCGATTGGGCGGCGAAGGTGTGGTGACGGCGCTGGAGGGGGAGACGGCCGAAGTGCTGGTGGGGCGAGTCCGCGTCCGGGCCCGGCTGGACGAGCTCGTCCGGCCCGGCGGTCAAGCGGCGCTGCCCAGGACGACGAGAGAGGACGTTCCCTTGCCGCCTGCGCCGCCGCTTGAGGTGGATCTGCGCGGCCGGATGGTTGACGAAGCGCTGGAGGAACTCGAGCGGCGGCTGGATGCGGCCTATCTCGCCGGCGCGCCATTTCTGCGAATCATCCACGGCAAGGGCACAGGGCGACTGCGCGAGGCCATCCGTCGAGCCCTGCGGCAAAGCCCCTACGTTCGCTCGTTCGAGCCCGGAGCCGAGGGCGAGGGCGGGGAAGGGGTGACTTTCGTGCGGCTGGATGCTCCATGACCGAGGGACGGAGACCGGAGACGAAACCATCCACTCGGCTCTCCCGCCGCGCCTTCCTGTGGGGCCTCGCGGCGGGGGCGGCCGCGGCGGCTTGCGAGGCGATCACACCTGAGCCGACTGCAACGTGGCCCGAACCCTCGCCGACGAGCCAGGAGGTCCCGAGAACCGCCCCGCAGACCGTGACGCCGAGCCCGGAGCCGACGCCGCGTTCCCTTGTGGGCCTCGTGGCCCTGGTGAAGACCGAAGACCGTGCCAGCGGCGTGCGTCGCGCGCTGGACCTGCTGGGCATCCGGCCGACACAGGGCAAACACGTCTTGCTCAAGCCGAACTGCAACACTGCCGACCCGGCACCGGCCTCGACGCATCCGGACTTGCTGCGGGCCCTTGGCCGGTGGCTGCTCGAGGCGGGCTCGGAGTCGGTGATCGTTGGCGACCGCTCGGGGATGGGGGACACGCGCGCGGTGATGGAGAGAACGGGCGCGTTCGAGGTGGCGCGCGAGCTCGGACTGCGGACCGTGGTCTTCGATGAGCTTGGGCCGGACGGATGGGTGCAGCAGCAGGTGGAGGCGAGCCACTGGTCGCGCGGCTTCCCCCTCGCTCGGCCGGTGGCCGAGGCCGAGGCTGTGGCCCTGGCATGCTGCCTGAAGACGCACCGGTTCGGGGGACATTTCACCCTTTCGCTGAAGAACGCGGTGGGGATGGTGGCGAGGACAGTGCCGGGCGAGGGCTACAACTACATGAGCGAGCTGCACAACTCGCCTTATCAGCGGCAGATGATCGCCGAGATCAACGCCGCCTACGCGCCGTCGTTGGTGGTGGTGGATGGGGTCGATGCGTTCACGTCGGGCGGGCCGGAGGCGGGGAGGCGGGTGCACGCGCAGGTGATTCTGGCCGGGGTCGATCGTGTGGCCATCGATGCGGTCGGCGTGGCCTTATTGCGCCACTTCGGCACGACGGCAGAGGTGGCGGCCGGCCCGGTCTTCCAGCAGGAGCAGATTGCCCGAGCCGTCGAACTCGGGCTCGGGGTGGCGGGCCCCGAGGGGATCGAGTTCCTCACCGACGATGCCGGGAGCGCGGCCTACGCTGCGGCGCTGAGGCCCATCCTGCTCGGTGGATGAGCGCTGCCGGACAACGGCGTCCTCAGCGGTTTCTCCGGGATAGCCGAAGGCGCTGTCCCTTTTACGTCTGTTGGGCGTTAACCTCGAAGAAGTAGCGACTGCGGAATCCATCATGGCTCGGTTCGTTGCTTCGTCGGACACCACCGAGGTCGAAACGCGAATCCTCGCATCCCAGAGAGGGGATGTCGATGCCTTCGCCTGGCTCTACCATCAGTACGTCGAGCGGGTGTATCGATACCTCTACAGCCGGGTGCAGGACCAGGACGAAGCGGAGGACCTGACCTCGCAGACGTTCCTGACAGCGCTCGAGTGGCTGCCGCGCTACCGTCATCGCGGCCGCTTTGCCGCGTGGTTGTTCACCATCGCACGAAACAAAGCCGCCGATCACTATCGCCGCCGCCCCAACGTGGACGTGGATTCGATCGACGCCGCTGCGGTGGATCCCGAGCCGAGCAGCCTCCTGGCTGAGGCCCAGCAGGCGGCCTCGCTGCGCCGGATGATCTTGGAACTGCCGCCGGAGGAGCAGGAACTGCTGCGCCTCCGCTACGGTGCGGAGCTGTCGTTCGATGAGATGGCTCATGTATTGGGCAAGGGCAGGGAGGCGGTGAAGAAAGCCGTGTACCGGCTCGTTGCCCGTCTGCAGGCGCGCATGGAGAACGAGCATGGATGAGCATCTGCCTTCTCCGCAGTTCGAGGAGCGCATCCGCCTGGCCCTCGGAGGCGCGCGAGCGCGGCCGGAGTTCGTGTGCCGGCTGGAGCAGCACCTCCAGGCGTGGGCGGGCCGCATGCAGGGGCGGCCCGCCGGGCGATCGCGTAGGCTGGCCTGGCGCTGGGCCCTGGCAGTCCTGCTGATGCTGATCCTGGTCGGCGTGCTGGTCGTCGGGCCGGCCAACCTGGCGGCGGCGATGCAGCGGCTGTGGGGTTACATGCCGGGCGTCGGCTTGGTGGAGGACTCGGGCGGGCTGCGGGTGCTCGCGGCGCCGGTGAGCCTGGAGCGCGAGGGGATCACCGTCACGGTCGAACAGGCGGTGATCGACAGCGAACGCACGATCATCTTGATGAAGGTTGATGGAATCCCCGGCGAGGCCTGGCCGCAGAGCGAGCATGATCCGGCCTGCTACCAGAGCCCTGAGCTAATCCTTCCTGGCGGCGAGGCTGCGCAGTTGTATGGAGGAGGTGGAGACGAGGCCGGGAGTGGATGTGAGCCTACATGGCGCATTGAAGGCGGGAGCGGCGGCGGGCGGGGCTGGGGCTCGGGATATTCGTCGCGCATGGTCTTCGCTGGGCTCCCGGCTGGGGTCGAGCGGGCGGTCCTGCACGTCCCCTGTCTGTTCGACACTGCGCCTGGGAAGGCGCCTGAGGATTGGTCCCTCGAGCTGCGCTTCGTGCCGGCGCCGCCTGAGGCCACGATTGTACCGGTGCACGAAGTGACCCCTTGGCCGCCGCCCTCGGCGGTCGCCGGTGTGTCTGCGTTGATACTGGAGCGCGTGATCGAGCTTGAGGAGCACTACATTCTGATCGGTTCCTTCCACCAGGGCGCTGACCTCGCAGGGGGAATTGTGATGGGCATCTCGGCCTGGCCTGACATCATCGATGCCCGCGGGCGACGCATGCCTATCGACACGCCACTAGACATCGAGCGAGGATGGTGGGGGCTTGGAGGCTTTCCGTGGACCTTTCGCATTCCCAAGGGCTTTGCCCCTCCGCTGACGATATCGCTCCATGCCGTTGATGTCGAGTACTTCGTGGACATTCCCTTCGAACTGGATACTGGCCCGAATCCTAAGCCGGACCAGGAGTGGGTCCTCAATAGAGACTTTGAAGTCGCCGGCCGTACGATACGCCTGCTTTCCGTGATTCGCCGCGAAGGCATTCGAAAGAACGGGTACGAGTTCACCTTCTCCTTGCCAGACCGGTCCATAACGGCAGTGGGAGTCGAGCAGCCGGCCCCATATGTTGGTGGTTATGGGGGCAGCATAGGCGATGGGTTCATCGCGGGAATTCTCTATCCGGGTCGACCTCCATCAGGGGTTCTCACGTTCCGCATCAGTCGAGTGATCCTCCAGCAGCAAGGCCCATGGACCTTGACATGGATGCCACCCGAGGGAAGCGTGCCTGACGTTTGAGCGCTGGCAGCAGATCCTGGCGCAGCCGCCAGTGCAGCAGCCGGACCTCGCAGGCAAACTGATTGCAGAAACCGGGAACCTGGTATTCCTCGTCGACCTTCAGACGGGCGAGCGGAGGGACATCGGCACAGGCAACTGGCCCGACCTGTCTTCGGACGGCCGCCTCGCTGCCTACAGCGGCACGACGGATGGGCTCCACGTGGTCGACCTTGCCACGGGCGAGGACAATGTTGTCTCCGGAACGACGGTGAGTGACTACAACCCGCGCTGGTCGCCGGACGGCGAGTGGCTGGCGTTCCGACGCAGCGTTGACGGAAGCCTGTATCGGGTGCGTCCCGGCGGACCGCAGCTGCAGCGCCTCACGCTGCTCCCGGGATCGAACCTGTTGCTTGATTGGACAAGCGATGCCTCTGGACTTTACTTTGGCGTTCCAGCAGGCCCGACAAGTCTAAGGCTACGGCTGTTCGATCTCGAGGCGGGCACGGCGTTCGATCTGTTTACCATCCATGCCAGGGATGCGTCGGCGGCCATGTCGCCGGATGGTCAGCGCATCGCCTACATCGCTCGCGTGCCGGGGCAGATTGGCTATGGATTGTATGTGGCGCGGCTGGATGGGTCGGCGCCTCGACTGTTGGTGCAGCTCGATTACTGGGGCGTGATCCACCCGCAGTGGTCGCCGGATGGAGCACGGCTGCTGGTCGGCGCGGTCAACACCGACTTGATACATGCTCCGGTCATGCCGGCGGTGGTCGACCCGGAGACATGCGAGGCTGTCCCGCTGGCTGGTATCCGGGGGTACGTGCACGACTGGTCGCCGTGAGCGTGGAGAGAGAGCCCGGTAGGTCGATGGGCGACGGAGAATCATCGACGGCAGGATAGACCGCGCGGCGAGCGCCTGGGCTTTCGGCTGCGACTCCCAAGGGGGCAGCCTTTGCCCTGGTCAGGGCCTTGTTTGGTGTCCTGCGTGCCTCACACCTCGAACGCCCACTCGCCGGCGCGCATCACGGGCTCGCGCTGGCCCTGAGCCGTCACGCCGTCGACGTCAACCTCGGACGAGCCGACCATGAAGTCGACGTGGACCAGACTCAGGTTGCCGCCGGCCTCGGAAAAGGCTTCGTCGCTCAGCGCCTCGCCGCCCTGCAGGCAGAACTTGTAGGCGCTTCCCAAGGCCAGGTGGCTGGCGCAGTTCTCGTCGAGCAAGGTGTTGAAGAACAACAGCCCGGACTGTGAGATCGGGGACGAGTGCGGCACGAGAGAGACCTCGCCCAGGCGCGACGCGCCCTCATCCGTGGCGAGCAAGCCCTGGAGCACGGCCTCGCCCTCGCGCGCCGAAGCCTCGACCACGCGGCCGTCGCGGAAGGTGAGCCGGATGCCCTGCACCAGCGTGTCACCGTAGTTCAGTGGGCGCGTGGAGGTGACCGTGCCATCGACGTGCAGACGGTGCGGCAGGGTGAAGACTTCCTCGGTCGGGATGTTGGCGGTGAAGTCGATGCCGGTCTGCGAGCGCGTGCGGGCGCTCATCCAACGGTGGCCGGGCGGCAGGCCAACGGTGAGGTCGGTGCCAGGGCCGCGGAAATGCAGCGCCTGATACTGCCGCGCATTCAGATGATCGCTGCGGGCGACCAGTTGGCGAATGTGCTCCTGCCAGGCGGCGATGGGATCCACCTGATCGAGGCGGCAGACGCGAAGCAGCGCCTGCCACAGGCGATCCACTTGCTCGTCCGGGGGCAGCTCCGGGAAGACCTTAGCTGCCCACCCCGGATACGAGGCGGAGACTACCAGCCAGTTGGTGGCGTTGCGGCCGGTGAGGTCGTAGACCGGCTTGAGGTGCTGCCAGGCGGCGCGGGCGACCGTTGACACCTGTTCCGGGTCCTGGTCGTTGAGCAGGTCGGGGTTGGCGGCGAGGATGGTGAGCAGGGCGCCGCCGCGCTGGACGTGCTCGAGCAGACCGCGGGCCTTCCATTCTGGGAACTCCTCGAAGGAGTCTCGCGGCGCGTACAGGTAACGGGCGCGAGTGACCTCATCGTCGCGCCAGGCGACGTCGACGAGGCGGGCGCCGGCCTGGTAGGCGCGGGCCACCAATGCGCGCACCAGAGGGGAGGTCTCAAATGGGACGCCGCCGCGCCGGGCGTCGGTGATGATCAGCCGCTGGCCGGGCTGCAGGTTGAGGCCGACGCGGATGGCGAGGTCGGCATAGCGGCGCAGGTTGTGCTCGAAGTCTTGTGCCATGAAGAGCCTCCCGGATGGCGGGCGAGAGAGGAGGTCGCGCGGCGAGGGGCGGCGGCAGAGTATACACGAGAACCGCGGCCCGCGCCTTCAAGCAGAGAGAGCGGGCCTGCCCTCCACCTGGATGAGACCCGAAGTGTGTTTCTGCGCCCGCGCGATCCAACGCCCGCCATCGAAGAGGGTTTCGTGTTCGCCGACGAGGAGCAGGGTGGAGGCAGTGAGGAAGTGGAGGCTGTGGACGGAAAGGATGGGAGGGGGCTGGCTGGACAAGTGGAGGGTCAGTGGGGCGCCCTGGGCGACGTGATGCGCGTGGCGCTGGTGCGGACGCGGCTGCCGCGCGCGACGCTGTATGGGCCATCGAAATGGCTCGAGGCCGAAGCGAACACGGCAGGCGGCCTGCATGCTGAAGACCTGATCCTGGTCGTCGGCAAACCAAACGTCGGAAAGTCCCTGTTCGTATCCCAGCATGGAGGAGACATCCCCAGCCGGGCGGCGTGCATGGGGAATAACGTTGTGTGTCTGATGATCTGCTGTGAGCACGCTTAACTCCTGGTCATGCAGTGCCTGTCGTGCATGGAGCCGTGGCAGGCCGGCGATCCGACAGGAGGCGTGAGCCTGGTCCTGATGCGGGAGACGCTGGTCGGGCTTGCTGAGGAGGGCACGCTCGAGGGTCTGTCCTCGGTTCTGCTGATGCTGCCCACGTCGGGGCTCCTCGGCTGGCGACAGATGGAGAGGTATCTCGATGCGCTGTAACTCCCGAGGTGATCCTGCCCACACGTCGCCGGAGGCCATCGACAAGGCGGTCGTCGTGGTCCAAAGGCGGGGACTCCACCCGTTGGTGGTAGGGGATTACGCGCGGCGCGTGCTGCCTCCACCGAGGGTCGCCGGTCTGGGTCGCAGCTGCACATGGACTAGGTCGTTCGCTTCCTCAAGGCTCTGGCGATGCGACGCGGCATTCCGGTGACAGGCGTTGGCGCGGTGGATGGGCAAGGCCATACGGCCGCAGGGACCGGTTCATCTGGAGGACCTGTGGGGGCCGGTGGCGATGACCTAGGAACCGGATGGGGGATGGGTCCTCGCCCGGGAGCGCCTGGTACCGGCCGGGG
>CAZNRD010000032.1:0-32486 GCA_964575425.1 uncultured Anaerolineaceae bacterium
GTGGCGCAGATCAAGACCGACATCCCCGAGTGGCAGGTCTATGAACAGTCGCCTGCTCCCGGCTCGCTGTTTGAGATCGCGCGGGACCGCTTGCGGCTCGTAGTCGCGGTGCGGCAATTCACACCGACGCCCAAACCGCCACAGAGGTCAGGCGAGGCGGCACCCGACCCGTGCGGTGACATCGACTATTACGGGGTTTGCATTGCCAACGTCGTCTATTGGTGCGAGGACAACCAGCTGTGGTACTCCAACTGCTCCGACTGTGGTGGAGTATGTGCCTGGTCCGACTACATCGGCTTCTACTGCACCTGCTGGTAGCGAAGGAGATGCACAACCGACGGTGAAGCGCTGAGGCAGGGCTCGCCTCAGTCCGCGGGAGGCACCTGGCCCGGCGGCGCCTCTTCCACCCGCCAGACCTTGGTGGCGCGGTCGATGTAGAGGACGCCGTCCAGGTGGTCGATCTCGTGCTGGAAGATGCGGGCCAGCCAGTCGCTGGCCCGCAGCCGGATCGGGCGGCCGTGGCGGTTCAGGCCTTGGAGGGTGACGGCGCGAAAGCGCTCCACCTCGCCGTAATACCCGGGCACCGACAGGCACGCCTCATTTGCCGTCACGGCCTCGGCAGAATGGCGCACGATCTCTGGGTTGATGACTACGTACAGCGCTGGGGGCTTTCTGGACGAAGCATTGCCCTCCGCCGTGTCCTCCTGGCTATCCTCGCTCTCTTCGCGGTGCTCGACGACGATCACCCGCTGGCTGACGCCCACCTGCGGAGCCGCCAGCCCCACACCCGGCGCCGCCCGCATGGTCTCGATCATGTCGTCGATCAGCTCCTGGAGCCTGGGCGTGAAGGAACGGACCCTCTGGGCCCGGGTCCGTAGGATGGGTTCTGAGGCGGTGAGGATCTCACGCACGGCCATGGCTGCCCGGCTTGTCTTCCTCCATTGGATTTCGGCGGCTGACCTGTCGATGATACGCGCCGAGCCATTCTAACATCTCCTCGCGCCGTTGGTCGCGTTCCCCCTGGCGTTTGCGGTTCAGGTAGGCCTCCAGGGCGCCGACGATGTCGTGCTGCACGCTCCCCGGATCGTACACTCCCCGAAAGATAAACTGGGTCGTGCCGACGTTGGCGATGACGTCGCCGAAGTTCAGGATCAGCCCAACCAGCCCTCTGCGGTCGACCTCAGTCCCCAGGATGTTCTCCAGCGGAGCGACCCTGCGCTCCTCGCTCGCCAGCGGCTTCTTGTGGATGGCGACGATCTGATCGGCCGTGACCTGGTAGATGTCGTTGACCCAGTCGGCGTACTGATACAGCCACCACATGCCTGGCGGAAGGAGGAGCATTGCCAGGAGTAGAACTGTGCCGACCGAGGGATCGCCCAGGACGCCGGCCAGGGCGGCGCCGATCAGACCCACGACGATCAGGATCAGCAGGGATGGCGGGAGGATGGCGCGCAGCAGGACTGCCCAATGCTTGCGGTAGGTGATCACTCCCTGTTCTTCGAAGCGCAGGCGGAAGCTCCAGCGGTCGAGGCCGACGGTGCGCGGCGCGTGGTCGGGTGGAGGCGGGAGGGTGGGGACGGGGGTTTCCACCTCCCCCGCGCGCTCCAACCCCTGCTGAAGAGTCTCGCGGATGGTCTCCCGATCGGCGCGCTGGGCGCGCACCTGCGACCGCCGCCAGTGTTCCTCGATCAGAGCGGTCATCGCTCGCGGGCTGGCGACAGCGCGGAAGACGACCTGACCGGTGTAGGTGCGGACGGCGACATCGCCGTAGTCGAAGAGCCGACCGAGGACGGAGGTGGTGACGCCGACGGAAAGCACCATGCGCAGCGGGGCTTCGTGTCGACTGTCGTACAGGCCGATGATCTTCTCCAGCCAGACCGCTCGACGATCGGTGATGACATAGTGGTCGTTCCGCCAGTCGATCCACTGCCACAGGCCCAGTGCCAACGCGGCCAGGGCCAGCGCGCCCGCGGCCCACATGGGCAGACTCCCTGCGCCTGAGAGGGCGGCCGTCTCAAGGCCCGCCGCGGCCGATACCACGATGGCCGGCAAGGCCAACCCTCGCCAGAGCAGTATCGGATGCTTGTTCGCCAGGCCGTAGATCACTTCGCCTTCCTCCAGCCACGGCAGACGCAGACGCAGAGCCTTCTGCCGGCTGGAGACCGCCAGGCGGAAGCTCGCCAGCGCTGCGCGGTGACGGCGCAGGAAGGCCAGCAGGTCGTGCCGCGGCCAAAGGTGGACAACCACGGGCGTCAGGGCGCGGGCCGCGAAGGCGCGCGGTTGGCGCACAAGGAGTTCCATCTCACCGAAGAAGTCGCCAGGGACGGATCGCGCTGCCCGCTCCGGCGGGGACTCGGGCCTGACGCGGCGCAGCAGCTCCACTTCTCCTTGTTCAAGCAGGTAGAGGCCGTCGGGGGTGGATCCCGGGCGCAGGATTTCCTGGCCCGCGGAAAACTCGCGCCGGATCAGGCTGTCGGCTACGCGTGACAGTTCGGCTTGGTCGATGTCACGCAGGAAGGGAATCTGGCGCAGGAGATCGATGGCGACAGCGCCTGGCATGTCAGGAATTGTAGCATGTGGAGATGCCGCCGCGGGGGCGGCCGGAGCGCCGTGCTATAATCGCCGCGACTGGAGGCAGCCTGCAGTGGCCAAGAGAAGGGAGCGTCCTGTGCCGCGGCGTCCTGCCACGCGGGGATCGCGGCGAGACAGGGGAGTCGGCTCCAACCTGCTGCGGCGCTCCCTCCGCCGGTTGTCCGAGCGAAAACCGTCGGCCCTGGCGGCTCGGTCGGGTCCCATCCTGTCGTCGGAACGGAAACAAGATCTCGTCGGCCTGATCCTGATCGCGGCTGCGCTGTTCAGTGTGGTGAGCATCCTCTCGGCCGGTCGCGGCCTGGTGAGCGCCGCGTGGCTCGACTTGTTGCGGGGCGGCTTTGGTTGGGGCAGCTTCGCTGTGCCGTTGGCTCTGCTGGCGGCGGGCCTGTGGCTGGTGCTACGAGGGCTGCGGCAGCGCCTGCCGCGCCCACAGCCTGAACAGCTGATTGGCGGCGCAGTGCTCTACGCGGTGCTGCTGATCGTGCTGCACGGGCTGCTTGGGCCGGACGACTGGGGCGAGTCCTTCGCCCTGGCGCGCCAGGGACGCGGTGGCGGGCTGATCGGTGCAGCGCTGCTCGAGATGCTCTTGCGAGCGCTGGGTGTCGGCGGGACGGTCGTGGCTGTAGGGGCGCTCGTCTTGTGCGGCGTGATCCTGTGTGCAGGTCTTTCTTTGCCGGAGCTCCTCGAGGCGTCTTCCAGGCTTGGCCGGCGCGTGAAGGCGCGATGGATACGGCCGAGGCAGGCGCGGCCACGTCGGATATGGAGCGAGCTGCCCCATGCGCTGGAGCCGCCCGGGCCTGAGGTGGCGGCGTCGGGGGCCACAGGAGCGAGACAAGCGCGGCAAGTTGCGGCCGGAGAGGGGCGGGCTGCAAGTGTCTTGCGCGCAGCTCCGGAAGCGCCGGCGCCTGCTCCGTCGTGGCAGGTGCCCGCGGTCGAGGCGATCCTGGAGCCTGGAGCATTGGGGAAGGCAGACGATGAGTTCGATCGGCAGAGAGCAGCGATGATCGAGGAGACGCTGCTGGCGTTCGGCGCACCGGCACGCGTGGTGGAGATCAACCGCGGCCCGACCATCACGCAGTTCGGCGTGGAGCCTGACTACGTCGAAGGCCGGGCCGGACGGCGCATCAAGGTGAAGGTGAGCAAGATTTCCGCCCTGGCCGATGACCTGGCATTGGCGCTTTCGGCTCCCTCGATCCGCATCGAGGCGCCGGTGCCCGGGAAGGGCTATGTGGGCATCGAAGTGCCCAACACCGTGATCACCCTGGTGGCGCTGCGGGACGTCATGGAGTCGGAGGCGTTCGCCAGGCTGCACGGGACGCTGCGGCTCGCGCTGGGCCAGGATGTCTCGGGCCACGCGGTCGCCGCCGACTTGGCGGCCATGCCGCACCTGCTGATCGCCGGGACGACGGGCTCGGGCAAGTCGGTGTGCGTCAACGCCATCATCTCGTGCCTGCTGCTTCAGAACACGCCGGATCAACTCAAGTTCGTCATGGTCGATCCGAAGCGTGTGGAGCTGACGTATTACAACGGCATTCCTCATCTGCTGGCGCCGGTGGTCGTGGAGCTGGAGCGGGTGGTTCCGGCGCTACAGTGGGTGTCGCGCGAGATGGACGAGCGCTACCGCCGCTTCGCCAGGGTCGGGGCACGCAACCTCGACGACTTCAACCGCCGCGCCCAGGCCGCGGGAGAGAAGACCTTGCCGGTTCTGGTTGTGGTGATCGATGAGCTGGCGGACCTGATGATGCTGGCGCCGGACGAGACCGAGCGAGTGGTCACACGCCTGGCGCAGCTGGCGCGGGCCACCGGCATCCACCTGGTCATCGCCACGCAGCGGCCCTCGGTGGACGTTGTCACGGGCCTGATCAAGGCGAACTTCCCGGCGCGCATCGCCTTTGCCGTGGCGTCGTCGGTCGACAGCCGGGTGATCCTCGACCAGCCCGGGGCCGAGCGCCTGCTGGGCCGGGGCGACATGCTGTTTCAGTCGCCGGAGGCTCCGGCGCCGATTCGCATGCAGGGAGCGTATGTCTCCGAGGCAGAGCTGGCGCGCCTGATCGGGCATTGGAAGCAGGCGGGGCCTGCCGTGCAGCCCGCGGCGCTGGGTTCTGTGCCGCTCGAGCCGATCCCTTCAGGCGTGCCGCTCAAGCAAGGTGCGCTGTGGGATGAAATGGAGGACGAGGGGGATAACGGCGGAAGTGACGCACTCTTCGACGAGGCAGTCACCGTGGTGCGTCAGATGCGGCGGGCGTCGATCTCACTGCTGCAGCGCTGCCTGCGCATTGGCTACACGCGTGCCGCGCGTTTGATCGACCAGCTCGAAGAGCGGGGCATCATTGGCGCGGCGCAGCAAGGCTCCCAGGCACGCGAGGTGCTCGACTACGGGAACCCGGCCCCAGCGGCCGAGGACTGAGGAAGGGTTCCGATTCAGTCTCGAACGGCGCTTTCCCTTCGCTGGATTGTGTTGCTTCCCTTGACCCTGGTCGCGGCCGCCTGCGCGACTGGCTCTGTGGCGACCGTCCAGCCCACACCGACGCCTCCTCGCCCGACTGCGCTTCCACCCACCGCGACGCCGGTCCTGATCGTGCTGCTGGTTGACATAGATGCGCACGAGGCAGTGGCAGCGGAGGTGCGCGCGTGGGCCGAGGCGCGCGGCTATGAGCTTGAGGCTGTGTCGTCGTCACACGAGACGGACCGACCTGTCGCGCACGCGGTGGCATGGGTCAGTGTCGGTGAGGCGCCGCCCTGGGTCGCCGATCCTGGATCGTTCATCGCGATCCCAGGTGTGGTGGTCGACCCGGTTGTGGCGGAAGCCTCGCAGACCGTGAGCGTGGTTGGCGGTCTGGGCTCGCGCTATGACCAGGCGGGTTTCATGGCGGGAGTGATCGCGGGGCTGGCGAGCCGCACCTGGGTTGTGGGCCTGGTCAACGAGACCGGGAGCGTGGACGATCGGGTGCTCGCGCAGGGGTTTGTTCAAGGTGTGCGCTACAGTTGTCCGCGCTGCCAGATCGTGCGGCAGAGCGCTGCCGAGGCCACTGCGCAGCGCCTGTCGGCGACGCTGACCGATGTTGCCTTTGTTGTCCCGGGGCCTGCCTGCGAGGATGTCTGGCAGCGGCTGGCGGCTGCGCGCGCTGGGGCGGTCTGGGTGGGAAAGGCGCCCGAGGCGGTGGGACCAGAGCGGTGGGTCGCCGGGGTTATCTTCGCCCCGGAGTCGTTGATCCCCGCTGCACTGGAGGCGCTGCTTGCGGGTGAGCCAGGAAGGGCCTGGCCGTATTCCGCCGGGTTGGGCGGGCTGCAGTGGGACGTGTATGGTGGGCGGCTGAGCCCGGGCCGCCTGCGGCTCATAGAGCAGGCATGGCAAGCGCTGGCTGAAGGCTCCCTTGACACCGGGCTGGAGCCGACCTCGGGAGAGCTGCGCTGAAGTGGGTTTGCGGGCGCTGATTGCGCCTCATCCGGAGTCGTGCTATCATTCGGCTGCCGCTCTTGAGAACGAAGACCTCATATCCAACGGCCATTGGCCGGCAATGAAAGGGGTGATCAGCGACAAAACGGTGCTGGTCTCGCGCAAACCGTCGTTCGATTCTTCCATCTCGGAGGAGAAAATGCAGAAGAAGCTGTACGCCGCCCTCGGCATCCTTGTCCTGTCGGCCCTGCTACTGAGCGCATGCGGCGGGGCTGCCAGAGGCGAGGAATTCCTGGCCTGCCAGGTTACGGACACCGGCGGCATCGATGATCGGTCTTTCAATGCCACGGCGTGGAAGGGCATCACCGACGCCATGGAGCAGCTCGGCATCCAGGGCAAGTATCTCGAATCGCAGCAGATGGCCGACTATGAGAAGAACATCAACGCGTTCATCGAGCAGGAGTGCGACATCATCGTCACCGTTGGCTTCCTGCTCGGCGATGCCACGAAGGCGGCCGCTGAGGCGAACCCCACTGTGAAGTTCTCGATCGTGGACTACGCCTACGATCCGACCATCCCCAACGTGCTGGGGCAGGTGTTCAACACCGATGAGGCTGCCTTCCTGGCCGGCTATGTGGCCGCGGGCGTGACGCGAACGGGCAAGGTGGGCACCTTCGGCGGGATCCAGATCCCGCCGGTCACGGTGTTCATGGACGGCTTCGCGCTGGGCGTGCAGTACTACAACCAGCAGCACGGCACCAACGTCGAAGTGCTCGGCTGGGATCCGGTCACCCAGACCGGTCTGTTCACCGGCAACTTCGAGAGCACGGATGACGGCCGCCGCATGGGCGAGAGCCTGCTGGACGAAGGCGCCGATATCATCATGCCGGTGGCTGGCCCCGTCGGGTTGGGGACAGCGGCTGTGGTTCGGGAACGCGGCAATGCCTACATCATCGGCGTGGACAACGACTGGGCAATCGTGAACTCCGAGTACGCGCCCATCATCCTTACCTCGGTGCTGAAGAACATGGACGTCACTACCCTGGCGGCCATCAAGGCTGTCAAGGACGGCACCTTTGCCGGTGGTGTCACCGTTGGCACGCTGGCCAACGGCGGCGTCGGGCTGGCTCCGTTCCATGAGCTGGATTCGATGGTCTCGGCAGATCTGAAGGCGGAGCTCGAGCAGGTGCGCGCTGCCATCGTCGCCGGAAGCATCGTGACCAAGCCGTAAGCGGGAAGATCGGCCCGTTCGAGCAAGGCGTATCTAGCGAAGGGGCTGGCCATCTGCCAGCCCCTTGTGTTTGGCGGCGAGGGCTGGGTGATGGTACGGAGAGGCCCGCGATTGTGTTTCAGCGCCTGCATGGTACAATCCCGGCACCCTACCGCCCAACCACCTGGAGTGCTCATGGCTCCTGTCCTCGAACTGCGCGGCATCACCAAGCATTTCCCCGGTGTACTGGCTAACGATCACATCGATCTGACCCTGGAGCAGGGGGAGATCCATGCGCTCCTGGGAGAGAACGGCGCTGGCAAGACAACGCTGATGAACATCCTCTATGGCCTGTATCAGCCGGACAGCGGCGAGATCTTCGTGAGGGGGAAGAAGGTTGAGATTCACTCCCCCAGCGACGCCATCGCTGCTGGCATCGGGATGGTGCATCAGCACTTCATGCTCGTGCCGGTCTTCACCGTCACCGAGAACGTGATGCTCGGCGCCGAGGCAATGCGCTGGACCGGGGTGCTTGATCGGGCGAGCGCGGCGGCCCGCGTGCGACAGATCTCGGAGCAGTACGGCCTGGAGGTCGATCCCGCGGCGCGCGTCGAAGACCTGCCGGTCGGGGTGCAGCAGCGGGTGGAAATCATCAAGCTGCTCTACCGCCAGGCCGACATTCTCATCTTCGACGAGCCGACAGCGGTGCTGACGCCACAGGAGGCCGACGAGCTGTTTAAGATCATGCGGTCGCTGGCAGAGCAAGGGAAGTCGATCATCTTCATCACCCACAAGCTGCGCGAAGTGCTGGTGGTCGCCGATCGCATCACTGTCATCCGACGCGGCAAGGTCGTGGGCACAACCCGGCCGACCGAGGCCGACCGCAACAAACTGGCGGCGATGATGGTGGGCCGCGAGGTCAAGTTGGAGGTCGAAAAGATGCCGGCCCAGGTGGGAGAGGTGGTCCTTCAGGTCGAGAAGCTGGTGGTGTTCGACGATCGGCGGCAGGTGGCGGTCGACGACGTGTCGTTCGAGGTTCGCGCAGGTGAGATCTTCGGCATTGCCGGCGTTCAGGGAAATGGCCAGACGGAGCTGGTGCAGGCATTGACGGGGCTGCGGGCTCCGGAACACGGCCGCATTCGCATCCTGGGCAAGGACGTCACCCGCGCCTCGCCGCGCACGGTGACCGAACTGGGGACGGCGCACGTGCCGGAGGACCGGCAGCGAGACGGATTGGTGCTGCC
This sequence comes from uncultured Anaerolineaceae bacterium, assembly GCA_964575425.1. Lineage (GTDB taxonomy): Bacteria > Chloroflexota > Anaerolineae > Anaerolineales > E44-bin32 > DATEAV01. The sequence continues at coordinate 8,444 of CAZNRD010000032.1, forward strand.
CGCGACCGTGGCGGACAACCTGGTGCTGCAGACCTACTACAAGCCGCCGATCACCCGGGGCGAGGTGCTGCAATTGGGTCGCATCCTTGAGGCCGCCCGCCAGCAGATCGAGCAGTTCGACATTCGCACCCCAGGCCCGTATGCCCTGGTGGGCTCACTGTCCGGTGGAAATCAGCAAAAGACGATCGTGGCACGCGAGTTTTCCCGACCGATCCGGCTGCTGGTCGCGTCCCAGCCGACGCGCGGCCTGGACGTGGGATCCATCGAATACATCCACAACCGCATCCTGGAGAAGCGCGACAGCGGCTGTGCGGTGCTCCTGGTCTCGCCGGAACTGGACGAAATCATGGAGCTCTCCGACCGCATAGCCGTGATGTACCGCGGGAAGATCGTAGCGACCATCCCGGCGGATGTGGCGACCAAGGAGTACGTCGGCCTGTTGATGGCCGGCATTAGTGTCGAGCAGGCGGGGGAACCGACAGGCCGGCGCACGGTTGAGGTGACGCTGTAGCGTCGACCGCCGCCACCGCGGGCCGGAGCGGAAAAACTCTCGCCGGGGAGCGCATCCGAGATCCGTGAGGGAATCGAATTGAGCGAGGAAAAGGCGCACCAGAAGGCAGGCCGTATTCTGCTCGAGGAGTTGACGGCCACGCCGCCAGGAAAGAGAGGTCGGGGCCGTCGGCTGTGGCGCGTGGTTTCCGTTCCCATCCTGGCGGTCCTCACTGGCCTCCTCCTGGGTGGCGTGTTCATCGCTTTCACCACGGAGGAAGCCTACGCTGCCTGGAGCCGTTCGCCGCTGGAGGCGATCGGCATCGCGCTGGGAGCGATGATGCGCTCGTACGGCGCGCTGTTTGCGGGTTCGATCGGTGATCCGGTGAGGATTGTCGCCGCGCTGCAGAGCGGCGAGAGCCTGGCCATCCGGAGGGCGTTCAACCCTTTCCTGGAGAGCCTGGTGGCCTCAACCCCATACATCTTCGCTGGCCTGGCTGTGGCTTTGGGCTTCCGCTCCGGCCTGTTCAACATTGGAGCGGAGGGACAGATTTTCGTGGGTGCCATCACCTCGGTCTTTGTCGGCTATTCTGTCACCGGGCTGCCGGCCATCCTCCACATCCCGCTGGCGCTGCTGGCCGGGGCGCTGGGCGGTGCACTGTGGGGCTTCATCCCCGGTTGGCTGAAGGCCAAGACTGGCGGGCACGAAGTCATCAACACCATCATGATGAACTACATTGCCTTCCGCCTGAGCGATTGGCTGCTCACCGGGCCCATGAAGCGCCCCGACTCCTTCAATCCGGTCAGCCCGACGATCCAGGAGAGTGCCATGCTGCCGCGGTTCTTCGAGCAGCCGATTCGCTTCCATCTTGGCTTCTTCGTTGCCCTGGGTGTAGCCTGGCTGGTCTATTGGTTTCTGTTCCGCACCCGCTGGGGCTTTGAATTGCGGATGGTGGGTGCCAACCCGCGCGCTGGCCGCTACGCCGGCATGAACATCACTCGTGTCATCGTGCTGGCGATGGCCCTCTCGGGGGCGCTGGCCGGGCTGGCGGGCGCCAACGAGGTGCTTGGCATGAATCACAACTTGGCGATGGCCTTCTCCTCGGGCTACGGCTTCGATTCGATCGCCCTGGCTCTTCTGGGGAAGAGTCATCCGCTTGGCGTGGTGCTGGCCGCGCTGTTGTTTGGCACGCTGCGCAACGGGGCGACGCGCATGCAGGTGATGGCTGGAATCCCGATCGACATCATCGCGATCCTGCAGGCGATGATCCTGGCGTTCATCGCCGCCCCGGCCATCATCCGCACCATCTACCGCATGAAAGCACCGGCGGAGGCCGAAGAGGGCATCTTCGTGCGCGGGTGGGGAGGCTAGGGTATGAGTGCGACGGCGCTGCGCCGCCCAATCGAAATCACCCACCCCACCCGTCAGCGGGTGATGGGGATAGTCTTCCTGGTCCTGGCCTTTTCGATCTGGTTTCTCTTTGCCCGGGGGGTCCCCCCGGGGCTTACGACGACCTTTGGCCTGACGCCCGGCGGCTCGCAGGCCATCGCCCCCGACTGGATTCTGCCCGCCGGCCCAACGCTGCATCTTCTCGCCATCGTCGCCGCCGTGTTCGGTGGCATGCAGCTGGCGCGCGGCTTTGGCCGCAACACCACGCTCGTGCTCGGCGTGGTGACGGGGACATTTATCTTCGGCTTCCTGGTGTGGGCGGCCGCCGGTAAGTCTCTCAATCTGGCTGGCCTGCTCAACAGCACGCTTCTGAAGGCGGTGCCGCTCACCCTGGGCGCGCTGTCGGGCGTGTTGTGCGAACGCTCAGGCGTGGTCAACATCGCCATTGAGGGCATGATGCTGATGGCGGCCATGGTGGCCACGATTGTCGGCAGTGTGACGGGCAACCTGTGGTTGGGGCTTCTGATGGGGGTTGCCTCCGGCGGCGTCCTGGGCGGTGTGCATGCGGTGCTTTCGATCCGGTACAAGGTGAATCAGATCGTCTCGGGGACGGTGATCAACATTTTCTCCACGGGGTTCACCTCGTACATCTCGGCCAAGTTTTTGCAGCACTATCAGCACCTGAATGACCCCGGGCTGTTCGGCACCTGGGGAATCCCCGGCCTGTCCCGCATCCCGGTGGTTGGCCCGATCCTGTTCGAGAACAACGTCTTCGTCTACGCCATGTTTATCTTCCTGTTCCTGCTGCACTTTGGCCTTTTCTACACGCGGTGGGGGCTGCGGTTGCGGTCGGTCGGTGAGCACCCGAAGGCGGCCGACACGCTGGGCATCAACGTCTTCCGCACGCGCTACATGGCGGTGATCCTCGGAGGGATGATGGCCGGCTTTGCCGGCGCCTACTTCACCCTGGGATCGGTGGGCCGCTTCGACGAGGTGATGACGGCGGGGCGAGGCTTCATCAGCCTGGCGGCGATGATCTTCGGCAACTGGACACCCTTCGGTGCCTTTGGTGCGGGCCTGGTCTTTGGCTTCGCCGACGCTTTGGCCACCAAGATCGCCATCCTGCGCATCCCCATCCCGTCCGAGTTCCTGCTGATGGCGCCCTATGTGGCAACGATGATCGTTCTGGCCGGGGTGGTGGGCAGGGGCCAGATGCCGGCAGCCGACGGCACGCCCTACGAGAAGGAAGAGCTCTAACTGCCAGACTTGCCACAAGAGAGTCAGCCGCCCGGCGCCGGACACGCGCCGGGTGCTGTTTTAGTGGTTAGAGACGCCGCAGCTCACGCAGCTCGGGCCCCAGGAACGCAATGCTCACCAGGCCTCCCGCCACCAGACCTGCGGCGGCGCCAAGCAGCGGCCGATGTGGCAGCGCAACGAGCACGGCCCAGACGACCAGGCAGCCGAGGATTGTTGCCAGGGCGCTGCGCAGCGCAGGTCCTCCAAGTCTCAGGACAGGGGGGAAAGCTCTTGCAAGCAGGATGAGTAGGAAAAGCGTCTGCAGGCTGAAGGCCAGGCTGTTGCTGAGGCCGATCCCCGCTGCCCCCAGAGGACGATAGAGCAGGCCGCCGAAGAGGACAAAGGCCAGCGCCCCCAGAATGGCCGCAGCCATGGGCACGCGAGCTTCCTGTCGCGCGTAGAACGCCCGAGCCGCCAATTCAAGCAGGGAGTGACCCACTAGGCCTGCCAAATACGCTCGGGCTGCCCACACGACCAGTTCCGTCCCGCGAGGGTCAAAGCCGAAGACGCCCTCGACCAGGGGCCTCAGGCAGACAGCCATCAGCCCGGCTATGGGCAGGCTGAAGGCGAGGAGGACGCGCGCGGCGCGGGCCACGCTGGCCTCGAAGGCGCGGGCATCGCCGCGGGCGAAGTGCTCGGCCAGGGTGGGCAGGATCGCCGTGCCGATGGCCGTCCCCAGGATGGTCTCCGGCACCTGCATGATCAGCCAGCCGTAGGTGAGGGCTGTCACCGATCCGATGTCGAGGCGCGAGGCCAAATTGTCCTGGACGACGAAGACCAGGTTGAAGGCGCCGATGGTGACGATGCGAGGGCCCATCAGTTGAGCCACCTGCCGCAGCCCAGGGTGGAGCAAACCCAGGCGGGGGACCCAGCGAAAGCGATAGCGCATCAGCCCTGGGACTTGGACTGCCAGGTGCAAGGCGGCGCCCAGGATGGCGCCATACACCAGGCCGTGCACGCCCAGGCCAGCGGCCGGGAAGTGGACGGGGCCGAGGGTGAAGGCGGTCTGAGGAGCGAGGACGAGTGCGCCGAAGATCTGCCCCAGGTCGTAAACGGCTGGAGCCAGCGCCGGCAAGAAGAAGTGCTGGTTGGCCTGCAGCCCGGCGATCACCAGCCCGCTGAGAGAGAAGATCAGCGTGGCGATCAGATTGAGCCGCATCAAATCCGCCACCAGCGCCTGAAGCTCTGGATTGAAGCCCGGGGCGACGCCGAGTTCGGCGCGCACGATAGGCCCGGCGAAGAGAGCGAGGATGGCGGCGGCGATGGCTGTGATCAGGAAGGCCCAGTTGGCGACGCGGCTGAACAGCTCCCAGGCGGCCTCTCGCCCTGCCCGCTGCAGCACCTCGGAGAGGACCGGGATGAAGGCGACCGCCAACGCCCCGCCGGAGATCAGGGCGAACAGCAGATCGGGCAGGTTGTTGGCGGCGTTGAAGGCGTCGAGCTCGGCACTGACCCCGAACTGGCGCGCCACGATCACCTGGCGCAGCAGCCCCAGGGCCTTGTCCAGCCCGAAGAGAATCCCGATGATGATCGAGGAGCGCGCCACATGCGACAGCCGCGCGCCTCGGGCCTGTGTGGGGGAGAGCGGAGTGCTCACGACACCTGCTGCCCTTAGGGCGCCACGCCCATCTGCTGGAGCGCAGCCTCGCACGGGGCGAACCCTGGGTGGACCCGGAGGCAGGTGCGCAGATCCTCGACGGCAGCGTCGAACTCCCCTAGCGAGTGGCGCGCCAGGCCGCGCCAGTAGTAGCTCTCCTCCAGCACCGGTTCGGGGATGTGCAGGGTCTGGGTGGCCAGATCGACGACTTCCCTGTAGCGTCCTGTGAAGAAGTAGGCGAAGTAGGGTCCGGTCTGATACCAGAGAATGCGCCAAGGCCGCAGGCCGGCGGGGATGCTGGGTTGTAGGAGGAAAGCATTGTCGTAGGCGTTGGCGGCGCCCGCGTAGTCGCGCAGCCGGACGAGGTTGGTACCACGGTTGAACCATGCAAAAAACTGTTCGCGGGCGCTGCTGAGCGTGTGAATTTCCTCGGAGGCCAGGTCGGCCGCGTACTGGTAGTTGGCAGTCTCGTCGGCCTGGGGGCCAAGCAGCGTCATCACCTCCTCGGCCCGGTCGGGAGGGTAGATGACGAGGTACAAGTGATTGAAGTGGCGCCAGTAGGTCTCGACGTAGGCGTAGCTGATCTGGTAGTCGGGGCCGACGTAGGAGTCCTGGGTTGTGAACTGCTGGGTCTGGTCGTCGTAGCCGGTGAGCACCTGGTAGTGCCCCATCCATTCCTTGCCCGGCACATCGAACCCCTTTTCGATGAGCACAGGGAAGCCGGCAGCGAGGAAGCTCCGGAGCAGATCGAGGTCGCCGCCGACGCGCACGACCGCCAGCAGGCCGGTGTGGTCCTCAACGAAGGCTTCCATCTCGTACGGCATGACGTTCTTGTCGCGCGGGTTGGGTTTGAGGACACGCGCTGTGTCGCGCTGATCGCCGTCCCAACCCCAGTAGGAGAGGGCCATCGCAAGATTGGCCGGGCCGCAGTTGTTCCAGAACTGCCGCTCGTGCCGCACGCCGGTGAGCTGGACGGTCTCAGGCAGCGGAGTGGGAACGGGTGTGGGTGTGTAGGTGGGTTGAGGGGCGGCAGTGGGGCCACGGAGTGGGGTGGGGGTAGGCGAGGGCGTGAAGGCCCGCAGCGTTGACTGCACGATGGCGGCCACGGTGGCGTTTGGGGTGAAGAGGGACTCCTCCGGTGGGTTCAGGGCGTACCAGATGTCCGAGCGAAGGCTGATCAGCCGCCACTCCAGTCTCTCCCGCACGGGAGGCAGCGCGTAGGCAAGAGCAGCCAGCAGTGGGCAGAGGAGGAGGGCTGCCAGTGCAAGGAGGTGGCGGCGGCGGCGTCGGGCGGGAAGGAAAAGCCGTTGGGGACGCAGCACCGGCACCATAGCGGAGCGGTGGGGCCTACGCGGGTTCCCAGGTGACACGGGCACGCCGACGGAAGCGCTCGAGAGCCTGGAGAAGGGGCCGAGCGAGAAGGATCACAAGGACCAAGTTACCCAGGGCGCGCATGGAGTCCCAGAGGAGGGAGGTGACCAGGTAGAAGCGCCCATAGCGCGCCAGGGTGGCCCAGGGAGTGAGCCCGGGCTGCCAGGCCAGGTCCGGGGCCAGGAGTGTGTAGGGCCAGAAGTAGAGGTTGGTGAGGGCGCCGTACAGATAGCCCCACGCGGCGCCGTAGGCTGCGAGAGCGATCAACCGGCCGCGGCCGAGCGGCAGGAACGCCGCTCCCATCCCAACCCATCCGGCAGCCAGCATCTGATACGGCGTCCAGGGGCCGAGGCCGCCGGCGGTGAGGGGGCCCGAAACCAGGAGCGTCAACGCCCCCATCAGGAATCCCAGGCGCGCGCCGAAGGTGTGGCCCACCAGAATGATCAGGAGAAAGACCGGTGAGAATCCCCCGGGCAGCGGAACGATGGTGTCGAGGACTCGCAGCACAGTGTTGAGACCGACGAGCGTGCCAAGCATGGCAATCGTGTGCGCCGTCAATCCGGCCTGGGCCTCGCCCAAGAGCGCCAGCAGTATCAATCCGGCCGCGCCGCTCGCTACCAGCACCAGCATCCTGGTCTCGGAGGGCGACACCCGAATCGGGGCCCAGAAAGGGTAGAGGAAGGCGGCCAGCCCCGCCAGGCTGATGGTCAGGAACAGCCAGTTGGCAGGGCGCAGGCGCGCCGCCCAGGAAGATGTCCTCAATGCGACTCCCGCCAAATCATCTGCTCTCGCTCCGGCCCGACGGAGGTCAGGCGGACCGGGACGGTTGCGACATGCTCGATGCGCTCGACGTACTCCCGGGCCTGTACTGGCAAGTCCTGCCAGGAGCGAGCGCCGTGCAGAGGGTCCTCCCAACCGGGGAGGTCCTCATAGACCGGGGTGAAGGATTCAAGATTGGTTGCTCCCAGGAGCGGCTCGATACCCGCGCCTTGGGCGCCATGGTGCGCGATGCACAGCCGGATCGGGTTGAGACCAGACAGGATGTCGAGCTTCGAGAGAGCGAGTTCGGTCAGACCGTTGACCCGGGCGGCATAACGCAGCAGGACGCCATCGAGCCATCCGACGCGTCGCGGCCGGCCAGTGGTGGTGCCGAATTCGTCCCAGGGGTTCTGGCCAGTGCCGCGCAGCCGTTCGGCCAGTGGGCCGGTGACTTCGGTGGGGAAGGGCCCGCTTCCGACGCGCGTCTGAAAAGCCTTGACAACACCGATCACGCGGCGGACGGCACCGGGTCCGACCCCGAGGCCGAGCAACGCGCCAGCGGCCGTGGGAGTGGAACTAGTGACATAGGGGTAGGTGCCGTGATCGAGGTCGAGCAGGGTGCCTTGCGCGCCTTCGGCCAGGACGGTCTTTCCCTCGGCCAGGGCTTGCGCGGTGAGCGCGCCGACGTCGGCGATATAGGGGCTTAACCGTTCGGCACTCTCGCTGTAGCGGCGGCGTGCCTCGGCCGCATCAGGGGGCTGAAGGCCATAGACCTTCTCCAGCCATTCGCCGGCGGCGCGCACCTGACGTTCCACCATGTGGCCGAAGGCGGGGGGCTCGCGCATGGCCTCGGCGCGCAGGCCCCGGCGGGAGGCCTTGTCACTGTAGGCGGGGCCGATGCCGCGGCGCGTGGTGCCGAGTTCGCCGCCCGCTCGCTTCGTTTCCTCTGCGCCGTCCAGCGCGAGATGGACCGGCGTGATGATGTGGGCAGCATACGACAAATGCAGCCTTCGCGGGCTGACATCAATGCCGGCCTCCTGAAGCCGATCGATCTCCTCGATCAGGCGCAGGGGGTTGACGACCATGCCGCTGCCGAGCAGGCAGCGGGTGTGCGGGTGGACGATGCCGGAGGGGATCAGGTGCAGGCGGAAAATGCGGTCGCCGACGGTGACCGTGTGGCCGGCGTTGTCGCCGCCGCTGTAGCGTGCGACGACATCCGCCTCGGCCGCCAGCAGATCGACGATCCGCCCTTTGCCCTCATCCCCCCACTGTGCGCCGACGACAATGTCGAGCGGCATGCTGCCTCCCCGCGCAGTATATCACGGCAGAGGACTGACGCCGCCGAGTTGCGCCCACCTGTTCCGCTCGAAGCCGGCGCACCTCTACTCGCGCCGTTCCGAACCGGCTATAATGCCGCTGGACATGGTTCCCTACCGATGAGTGGCAGGCGACGGATTCCCTCACGCGTGTTGCTGCCGCTGCTGGCAGTGAGCATTGTCCCCGGGCTGCTTTCGCCGCGCCCAGCTCCGGTAGAGAGTGCTGGCATGCTACAGCGGACGCCGTTCGTGACGCCGACGCCGGGCCCGGACGGCCGCATCATCTACATCATGCGGGAGGGGGACGCACTGTGGACGATCGCCGCGCTCACCGGCATCAGCCTGGAAGAGCTGATGGCGATCAACGGCATCGCGCCCAGCGATGTCAATCGCATCCCGGTGGGCTACGCGCTGCAGCTCGGGCTCGGCGGGCCGGTGATCCCGACGCAGGCACCGGGGACCATGCCCACGGACACGCCGATCCCGGCCACGCCGACGCCGCTCTTCGGCACCGGCACCATCTGCGTGCTGCTCTTCCGTGATGACAACGGTAACGCTCGCTGGGACGAACCGGAGCCGCCGCTGGCGGGAGGCAGAGTGAGCATCGCCGACGTCAATGGCGCTGTGGTCGGCGAGCGGGCTACGGACGAGACGACCGAGCTGGCGCCCGACGATACGCCGATCGGTCACTGCTTCGCCGACCTGCCCGGCGGCGACTACAACGTCAGTGCCGCCGTCCCGCTTGAGCACAACCCCACCACCTCGATGAACACGCCCGTCCGCCTCAATCCCGGTGACATCAACTACGTGGAGTTTGGTGCTCAGCCGGTCGGGGGGACCGGCGGCAGCGGGGTTGGTGGAGGCCGCTCCTTGTTGTTGGGATTGATCGGCGTGGCCCTGCTTGTGGCAGCCGCTGGCCTAGGGTACTATGCCTCGCGCTGTGGCAGGAGCGACCGCCTTTCGCTGCGCTGATCTCGTTCGATGTGAGGTCGTGGGCTCAGGGGCAGCCTGTGGCTGCGAGGCGGGGGGTCAGGCAATCCCCGTTTCACGCAGTTGCCTTCCATGCTATAGTTGATTTATGGCAAGCGCGCCTGCCCGAGAAAAGGTCCTGGTCGTCGACGAGGATGTGGATGTCCTGGACCTGGTTTCGCGGCAGGTGCTCCAGCCCCTCGGCTTCACTGTCGCCACCGCTGATGACGCCGGTGAGGCCATTCAGAAAGCCCTGAGCTTCCGCCCCGACATCATCCTCGCCAGCCTGACGCTCCCTGGTCTGAGTGGGAAGGACCTGCTGGTGGCGCTCCGCTCCCAGGGGATGGATTTGCCGATGCTGGTTTCTGCGCGCAAGGGCATGGAGGCCGACGCCGTCGAGGCCTTCCGCCTCGGCGCGCGCGACTACCTGGTGAAGCCGTTGCGGGAAGCGGAGCTGGTGGCAGCCGTCGAGCGCGCCCTGCATGAGGTACGCCTGCGGCGCGAGCGGGAACAGCTTGAGGCCGAACTGGCCGAGAGCAACCGCCAGCTCGAGCGGCGGGTGCGCGAGCTGACGACCCTCTTCGGCATCGGCAAGGTCGTCACCTCCACCACCAATCAGGTGCAGCTCTTCAACAAGCTGATGGAAGGCAGCCTGTACGTCACCGAGGCTGACATGGGGTGGGTGCTGCTGCGCGACGAGAACACCGACCAGCTCATCTTGCGCGCGCAGGCCAATCTTCCGCCGGCCGTGGCTGCCAAGCTCCATCAGCCGTGGGAGGATGGTGTCAGTTCGCTGGTCATGCTGTCGGGCGAAGCACTCAGCATCCACGGCGAGGGGCTGGGCCAGTTCAAACTGGCAAGGCTGGGCAGGGCAGCGTTGATCGCGCCGATCAAAGTCCGCACACAACCGATAGGCGTCATCACCGTTGTGCGCCAGCTCGACCGGGCCTTCACCGAGCGCGATCAGGCGATGCTCGAAGCGGTGGCGGACTACGCCTCGATCTCTCTGGTCAACGCCCGCCTGTTCCAGGCGCTTGAGGCTCGCGCCCAGCGGCTGCAGCAGCTGGTCGATGAGGTGAATGCCGGCGTGCAGGTGACGCTGGACTGGACTGCCCGCATGAGACGGGGGCTGCGAGCGGCGCGCAGCGAGCTGTCGACCCTGCAAGGTCAGCCGGATGAGAAGCGGCGGGCGGCGCTGCGCGCGCTGCAGGACGATCTCGATGCTCTGCTGCAGCAGCTGGCCGAACTGGAAACGCCACGCTCTTCGGAGACTACGCCCTCGGCGTCGCCAACGGCCGCGGCGTGACCGGCCCACCTTGCCGGAAGTACCATACCCGCTCACGGCCCCCCGTGCTACCATGGCTTGTGCCCCCGCCCGGACGATGAGGAACCCCTTGCCGGGGCAGCCGGGGAGCGAAGACGAGTGCCATGAGCGATGAATTGATCCTGATCGCCGAGGACAGCAGCGAGATCCGCCAATTCCTCGAGGAGACTGTCCTGAGTAAGGCCGGGTACCGGGTGCGATCGGTGGGTGACGGCCTGTCGGCGCTTACCCTGGCGCGCGAGTTGCACCCCGACCTGGTCATCACCGACCAGCAGATGCCCAACCTGGCCGGCCTCGAGCTGCTGCGACGCCTGCGGGCCGATCTGCCCGATCTGCCCGTCATCCTCATCACCAGCGAGGGCTCAGAGGCTCTGGCAGTGGAGGCGATGCGTGCCGGCGCTGCCGACTATCTCACCAAGCCCTTCGACCCTGACGCACTGTTGGAAGCCGTGCGGCGCGCTCTGATCGCGGCGCGCGCCCGCGCCAGCGATAGCCCACAGCTCGAGCGCCGGCTGCAGGAGCTCGAGACTCTGGCTCACATTGGCCGCACCGTCACCGCACTGCTGGACCTGGACCAGGTGTTGATGGCCGTGGTCGAGGCCGCCGTCCGCCTGACTGGTGCGGAGGAAGGCAGCCTGCTCCTGCTGGACGAAGACAGCGGCGAGCTCTACATGCGTGCCTCCAAGAACTTCGACCAGGAATTCGCCCGCACCTTCCGCCTGCGGGTGGAGGATTCCCTGGCCGGGCAGGTCATTGGTTCTGGTGTTCCGGTGATTCTGGATGAGAGCACCCCCCAGAAGATAAAAACCTCCTACCTGGTCCATTCGCTGCTCTATGTGCCGCTGCGCGTGCGCGGGCGCACAATCGGCGTCCTCGGCGTGGACAACCGTAGCGCCGGCCGATCGATGACCCGCAGCGACATGACAGTGCTCAGCGCCCTGGCCGACTACGCCGCCATCGCCATCGAAAACGCCCGACTCTACGAGCGCAGTGAGAGCGAACGCCGGAAGCTCGAGACTGTGCTCACCCAGACCGAGGATGGTGTCATTGTTGTCGACAGCGAGAACCGCGTGGTGCTGGTTAATGCCACAGCCCGCGAGGCCTTCGGCGTGGCCGAAGACGCCGCGGGGAAATCAGTGGTCGAATGCATCGACGACCCCACACTGCTGGGGCTGCTCCGTCTCCCTGGCCAGCTGCCGCACCGGGAAGAGATCGTCCTGCGCGATGGGCGCGTCTTCAACGCGCAGCGCACCCCGATTCAAGGGGTCGGCCAGGCAGTTGTGATGCAGGACATCACTCACCTCAAGGAGCTCGACCGCATCAAATCGGAATTCGTCACCACAGTCTCGCACGACCTTCGCTCGCCGCTCACAGCGATCCTCGGGTACGTCGAACTGATCGAGCGCTCCGGATCGGTCAGCGACCTGCAGCGCGACTTCATCCGGCGCGTCCAGCTCAGCGTCGAGCAGATGACCAGCCTGGTGACGACACTGCTCGACCTCGGACGAATCGAGGCCGGGCTGGACAGCGGCAAGGAGCACACCCGCCTCGGGGTGCTGGCGAATTACGCGGTGGAAGGGCTGCGCGGTGCGGCCGAGGCCAAGGGCCTGACGCTGGAGGTGGACATCCCGGTCGATGTGCCAGCGGTGATCGGCGTCCCGCTGCGCCTGCGTCAGGTGGTGGCGAACCTATTGGACAACGCCATCAAGTACACGCCGCCCGGCGGCCGGGTGACGGTGCGCGCCCGCGCCGAGGACGGACAGGTCATCGTGGAGGTCAGCGACACGGGCCAGGGCATCCCCCCGGCCGACCAGCCCTACCTGTTTGACAAGTTCTTCCGTGCCAGCAACGTGCCGCGCGAGGTCACCGGTGCCGGGCTGGGCCTTTCGATCGTCAAGTCGATTGTCGACACCCATGGCGGACGCATCTGGGTAGATTCGGCGCTGGGGAAGGGGACGACCTTCACCGTCGTCCTGCCGGGGGCGCGCGCCTGAGCAGCGTGTAAGCAGAGGAGCGACGTGCGCGGCGGAGGATCTGCCGCGCACTGCATTAAAGCGCCTCCGCCGGGGCGGTGAGGGGGGAGCCCGGCGGAGGCCTTCGCCAAAGGAGGAGACAGCGATGAGCGTTGGGGCTCGCGCCCCGTCTCTCGTCTCCGAGCGTTATAATACGTCTGGCAGCGAAGTGTGGTCATTGAAGAAGGTCATCGCAGGCCGGTGACTTTCATCTGCGTTCAGGCATGCACGCGAGCATCCGATGGTCTTGCGATTGTCTTGATTTTGCCCCGACGGCTTCCGGCCAGCGCGTGGGTTCCCCGTGGTTGATGAGAGAACAGAGCTGAGAAGGCGCCTGGGGCGATTGTCGGTTCGGCGGAAGCTGCCGGCCACGGAGGGGCCGCGGCCGCTTCAGCCGGTCGCGTGTCTCCCCGGAGAAGAGATTGTCACTCCGGCGGGGTCGGCGTTCCGCCTGGAGCAGCGCTATCCGCTGCAGTACCGCCACGGCCCACGGTCGCTGGCGGATGTGCTGGGTTTCGATGCGCGGCTGGCGGCTGAGGTCGCGGTGCAGCCGGCGCTGCAGAGGGTGCCGCTCGAGCAGCTGGCCTTCCTGGATACCGAGACCACCGGACTGGCGGGCGGCGCCGGCACGCTGGTCTTCCTCATTGGCGTCGGGATGTTCGAAGACGGCGCCTTTCGCCTGCGCCAGTACTTCTTGCGCACGCTGGAAGAAGAGGCCGGCATGCTTCAGGCGCTACAGCAAGACCTCGAAACCGCCGGCGGCCTTGTCACCTTCAACGGCCGGGTCTTCGACCTGCCACTGCTCGAGATGCGTTACCTTCTCAGCCTGCGGCAGCGCTGCCCCCTCTCTCAATGGCCCCACCTCGATCTGCTGCACCCTGCGCGGCGCCTATGGCAGCGCCTGGCCCCGGACTGCAGCCTGGGGACGCTGGAGAGGATGATGCTTGGTGTGGTGCGGGCCGAGGCCGATGTCCCTGGTTCCCTCATCCCTTCACTTTACCTCGACTACCTGCGCAGCGGCCAGATCGAGGGTATCGCGCGAATCCTCTATCACAACACCGTCGACGTGCTCAGCCTTGTAGGGCTTGCGGCTGAGATCCTCGAGCGCCATGGCCAAACGGACGGCGGCCGTCTGTCTGGGGCGGAAGCGCTGGGCGTGGCTCGCTGGCACCAGCGTTCCGGTCGAGCGGGATTGGCTGAGAGCGGCTACCGTGCGGCTGTCGCCACTGGTGCAGAGACGGACTTGCGGGTCGAGGCACTGCGGCGCCTGACCGCGCAGCTGCGGCAGCAAGGTCGCGCGCAGGAGGCCGTCGAGGGTTGGCAGGCGTGGCACGATCTCGATCCGACGGACCCCGAGCCGTGTGTGGCCCTCGCCAAGTTTTACGAATGGCAGGCGCGCGACTTCGTCGAGGCGAGGCGTTGGGTGGAGGAAGCACTTGTCTGCCTGACGCACTGGGCGCCAGGCTGGCAGCGAAAAGAAGTGTGGCAGGCAGTGGAGCATCGTCTGAGCCGTCTGGCGCGCAAGCTTGAGCGCTTCCCGCGCTGATCTCCAAAGACGATTTCTTAGCGGTCGACGGGTGGAAAGCACCGACGCGGTCAAGCACGGGCACCGGGTTCGGTTGGCCCGGCATGGATCTCCTTCCGCACCGTCTCGTAGAGGTGCTCGGCGTGCAGCTCATGAAGGGTGTAGCACGGGGCGCCGAGGTGATCGGCCAGCTGGCGAGCCAGGCCCTGATCGAACGCGGCGTGCTCCATGTTGACCACGACCGAGCGGATCTTGTGTTCGCGGACCTGATCGGCAATGCGATGGGCCTCTTCCTGCGGTGGAAGGTGCCCCATCGACACATTGCCCGCTCCGTCGGTCAGCAGGATGATCATTGGCAGGACGTCGGGGTGGACCAGGCGGTCCTGGCGGATCGTGTCGAGTGCGAGCTGCAGGCCGGCGGAGAGCGGCGTCTTGCCGCCGACAGGGATGTCGGCCAGAGCGCGCTGGGCCAGGGTGACGGAGTTGGTCGGGGGCAAGATGGTCAGGGCACGGTCCTTCTGAAAGACCACCAGGCCCACCCGGTCGCGGCGCTGGTAGGCGTCGGTCAGAAGCGAGAGGATGGCGCCCTTGGTGGCCGACATGCGTTCGGCCACTGCCATCGACCAAGACGCATCGACCACGAAGAGGATGAGATTCGCCGACTTGCGGACGCGCACCTTGCGCTGCAAGTCGGAGCCATGGATGGCGAAGGCCACGCGGCGACGCTCGGCTTGGCGCCGCCGCTGATGCGGGGCGGCGGCCCGCAGCGTGGCGTCGAAGGCGATGTCATCGAACTTGTCGCTGGCGGGGCGAGCGCGCACGTAGCGGCCGCGCTTGAGGTCGGTTCGGGTGCGGGTGCGGCGGCCCACCTGTTGGCGCGTCATCCGGTCGAGTGGGCTTTCGAGCCGCCGGGGGGTGAACACCTCCCCGACGCGCACCTTCTGTCCCCCTTCCCACCAGCGGGCGCTGAGCGAATCGAAGACACGCTGTTGGCCGGGTTCCACCGGGACAGTGTCTGGAGTCTCGTCGCTGGTTTCCCGGGCTACGGACTGGCTTTTTTTTTAGCGGCCGGCTGCTCTTCGGCCGGGACGGGCTCGACCTCTTCGCCGCCGGGGAACTGGGACTGCACCTGCTCAATCCGCGCCTCAAGCTCTTCGGGATTGATGCTGGCTTGCTGGAAGGGGCCGCGGCGCAGGCGGTGGGGCAGGGCAAGCTCGGCCGCGAGGGCAATGTCGCGATCGGAGATGCGCAGCCTGCCCTCAAAGGCGGCGTGGGCGCGGGCTGCCTTCAGGATGACGAGATCGGCGCGGTGGCCGTCCACCTGAAGGGACGAAGTCAGCGCGGCGATGGAGAGCAAGTCGCGCTTGGTATAGCCCACCTTCTCCACAAGCTCGCGCGCGGCCTCGATCTCGCGGCCGAGCGCCTCCTCGCGCGGCTTCCAGGTGGCGCAGAATCCCTCGGGGTCGGCCTCGAAGGCTAGGTTGCGTTCCATGATCTCCATGCGCTGCTGCAGGTCGTGTAGGCCGCGGATGTCGACCGAGAGGGCGAAGCGGTCCAGGAGCTGAGGGCGCAGGTCCCCTTCTTCGGGGTTCATCGTGCCAACCAGGATGTAGCGGGCGGGGTGGGTAAAGGAGATGCCCTCGCGTTCGACGATGTTCATCCCCAGGGCGGCCGAATCCAGCAGGATATCGACCACGTGGTCGTCGAGCAGGTTGACCTCGTCGATGTAGAGCAAGCCGCGGTTGGCGGAGGCGAGCACGCCGGGCTCGAAGTGCCGTTCGCCCTCCTTGATGGCGCGCTCGATGTCGAGCGTGCCGACGACGCGGTCTTCCGTGGCCGAGACCGGCAGGTCGACGAAGGAGGTGCGCCGCAGCTCGACAGGCAGCTGCTCAGTCCGAGAGGCCCGCTCGCGGCATTCGGTACACCAGGTGGTCGGGCGGTCCGGATCGCAGCCGAAGCGGCAGTCGGCGACGACCCCCACTTCGGGGAGCAAAGCGGCCAGGGCGCGGGCGGCGGTGGACTTGCCGGTGCCGCGCTCGCCTCGAATCAGCACCCCGCCGATGCGGGGGTTGACGGCGTTCAAGACCAGGGCGCGGCACATGCGCTCCTGGCCGACGATGGCAGTGAAAGGGTATACAAAAGGCATGAGCAGGCTCCGCGCCCGGGCATTATACCGCGCCGGCCCCGATGTGCGGGCGCGGCTATTGGGAGATGACGATAATGGTCACCACCAAGCGAGTTCCAGGCCGGAATCGCTCCGCAAGGGCCGTCCGAAGGGCCGATGGTTGTCAAGGAAGAGGTTCGCCTTTATAATGCCTGCATCATGCAGTCGGAGAACGCATCATCAATGGACGTCAGTGGAGAAACCCGCGGGCCCGAGCCTACTGCGCCGCCCGGGGCGGCGGTACCCGAGCCCCACCCGATGGATGCCTACCTGGAGGGACAAAGCTACGGGATGGATATGCCCCGCCGCGGCGAAGTCCGCACCGGGACAATCGCCCGCATTGCCAACAACGACATTCTGGTGGATATCGGGGCTAAGTCCGAGGGCGTGATCCCTGGCCGCGAGCTGGAAC
Source organism: uncultured Anaerolineaceae bacterium (assembly GCA_964575425.1). Classification (GTDB taxonomy): domain Bacteria; phylum Chloroflexota; class Anaerolineae; order Anaerolineales; family E44-bin32; genus DATEAV01. The sequence continues at coordinate 25,068 of CAZNRD010000032.1, forward strand.
AGCTCTCGCCGGCCGAACGCGCCGAGCTCACAGTGGGCGAGAAGATCACGGTCTACGTGCTGCAGTCTGGTGAGCGCGATGGCAACATTCTGCTTTCGCTGGTGCGGGCAGAAGAAGAGCATGATTGGTTGGAGGCCGAGCGCCTGCAGCAGACGCAGGAGATTTATGAAGGCGTGATCGCGGGCTACAACAAGGGCGGCCTGATTGTCAAGCTCGGGCGGCTGCGCGGCTTCATCCCGGCTTCGCAGGTCAGCCTTTCGCGCCGGCGGCGGGCGGAAGGGGAGACGCCCGACAAGCGCTGGGCCAAGATGGTCGGCGAGCCGATTGTGGCCAAGGTGGTCGAAGTTGACCGGCGCCGCAACCGCCTGATCCTGTCGGAACGAGCGGCAGCGCGCGAGGCGCGGGAGGCGCTCAAACAGCGGCTGATTCGGGATCTCAAGCCGGGCGAGGTGCGCGCCGGGCATGTCATCAGCCTGGCGGACTTCGGCGCCTTCGTCGACATCGGCGGGGCGGACGGCCTGGTGCACCTGTCGGAAATCTCCTGGAAGCGTCTCAACCACCCGAGCGAGATGCTCAAGGTGGGCCAGAAGGTACAGGTGAAGGTCCTGGGGGTCGATCCGGAACGGAAGCGCATCAGCCTGTCGATGCGTGAACTGGAGCAGGACCCGTGGCTGGCGATCGCCTCCAGGTTTGGCGTGGGCCAGCTGGTCGAGGGGACCATCACCAAGCTGACCAAGTTCGGCGCCTTCGCCAGCCTGGGCGGCGAGGAAGGCTACGAGGTCGAAGGGCTGATTCACATTTCTGAGCTTTCCGACCGCCGCATCGAGCACCCGCGCGAGGTGGTCAAGGAGGGCGATCGGCTGCGGATGCGAGTGATCAAGGTGGAGCCAGAGCGCCGCCGCATAGGGCTCAGCCTGAAGCGGGTGGCCTCGGCGGAATATGCCGAGGTGGATTGGCAGACGGCGATGGCGGAACTGACAGAGGCCCTAGAAGCAGAAGGGGTCGAGGATTTCGATGCCGCCCTGGAAGAGGAAGAGGGCAACGAGGGCGTACCGCAGGCGGAGATGGGTGAGGCCCCTGCTGTCCCGGCGGCGGAAGACAAGAGCGGAGGCGGTTCGTCCGCGGATGCAGCCTGACGCCACGACCGGGCGATGCGACGCAGCACGCCCGGTCTTGCTCTCCGGACGGGACCTTGTTCCCAAGGGATGAGGCGGCGGGTGAAACTCTGGTAGAATGAGATTGATGAGGCTGGGGTTTGGATTCGGGCGCGGAGGTGAGGGACTGTGTCGGATAAGTTGGAGCGGTTTACGCAGCGCGCGCGGCGGGTGCTCAGCCTGGCACATGAAGAGGCGGAGCGCCTCCACCACAACTACATCGGCACCGAGCATCTGCTGCTCGGGCTGATTCGCGAGGAAGGGGGCGTTGCCGGGCGCGTGCTGCGTGAGCTCTCGCTTGACCCCGCCCGGGTGAAGGAGATGGTGGAGCGCCTGACGGGCGTTGGCCGGCACAGCGGCGGCCGCATCGAGCTGGCGCCAAGCACAGAGCAGGTCCTGACTCTTGCCATCGAAGAAGCCCGACGCATGGGCCATCACTACATCGGCACCGAGCATCTGTTGCTCGGCTTGGTGCGCCAGGGGGAGGGCGTGGCCATCGAGGTCCTGCGTCGTCTGGGGGTTTCCCCGGAACAGGTGCGGCGGCAGACGCGGCGCATCCTGCAGGAGACGCCTACACGCCGCACGTCGCCCGAACCTGCTGGCGCCATCCGGCGTGAACCTCAGGTCAAGACGCCCCTGGTTGATCAGCTGGCCATTGACCTGACGGCCAAGGCTGAGGAAGGCAAGCTGGACCCGGTCATCGGCCGGGAGTTGGAAATCGAGCGGGTGATCCAGATTCTGGCGCGGCGGACCAAGAACAACCCCGCCCTGATCGGCGAACCGGGCGTCGGCAAGACCGCCATTGTGGAAGGATTGGTGCAGCGCATTGTCGCGGGCGAGACCCCGGAGCCGCTGATTGGCAAACGGGTGCTGCAACTAGACGTTGGCTCGCTGGTGGCAGGCACAATGTACCGCGGGCAGTTCGAGGAGCGGCTCAAGCGCGTCATCGATGAGCTGAAGGCGTGCGGTGCCATCCTCTTCATCGATGAAGTGCACATGCTGGTGGGCGCGGGCGCCGCCGGCTCGTCGGTGGATGCCGCCAACATCCTCAAGCCGGCGCTGTCGCGCGGCGAGCTGCAGGTGATCGGCGCGACCACGCTCGACGAGTACCGCAAGTACATCGAAAGCGATGCTGCCCTGGAGCGCCGCTTCCAGCCGGTGATGGTGGAAGAACCCAGCATTGAGGAGACGATCAACATCCTGCGCGGCGTCCGGCGGCCCTACGAGGATCATCACAAGCTGGTGATCACCGACGAGGCACTCGAAGCGGCGGCCTATCTCTCATCCCGCTACGTCACCGACCGATTTCTGCCGGACAAGGCCATCGACCTGATTGACGAGACGGCCTCGCGCGTGCGCATGTACAAGAGCCCGGAGGCGCGCACGCTGCGCGCGACGATGACGGAGCTGCGCGAGATGCGTCAGGCCCACGCGCTGGCCGTTGAGGAGGCGCGCTACGACGACGCACAGGAACTGAACCAGCGGCTGGCCGAGCTGGAGGGACGCCTGACGGGGATGCGCGCCGGCTGGGAGCGGCCCGAGGATGCCCCGCGCGTGACGGCCGACGACATCGCCGAGGTTGTCTCCATGTGGACGGGCGTGCCGGTGATGCAAATCGCCCAGGAGGAGTCGGACAGGCTGCTTCTCATGGAGCAGGCGCTGCACAAGCGGATCGTCGGCCAGGACGAGGCCATCATGGCCATCTCCAAGGCCGTCCGGCGGGCGCGCGCCGGGCTGAAGGACCCCAAACGCCCCATCGGCTCTTTCATCTTCCTGGGACCCACCGGCGTGGGCAAGACCGAGCTGACCAAGGCGTTGGCGGAGTTCATGTTCGGCAGCGAAGACGCCCTGGTGCAGATCGACATGTCGGAGTTCATGGAGCGTCACACGGTCAGCCGGCTGGTGGGTGCCCCTCCGGGCTACATCGGATACGAAGACGCCGGCCAGCTCACCGAGGCCATCCGCCGCAGGCCCTACTCGATCGTGGTGTTCGACGAGGTCGAGAAGGCTCACCCCGAAGCTCACAACATGCTGCTGCAGATCATGGAAGAGGGGCATCTGAGCGATGCCCGCGGCCGCAAAGTTGACTTCCGCAATGCCATCATTGTGATGACCTCCAACGTCGGTGCTGAGCTCATCCGCCGCCAGACGCAGATGGGCTTCGACCTGCGGCGTGATGAGGCGCAGGAAGAGAAATCGTCCTACGAGGAGATGCGCAAGACGCTGATGGAGGCGCTGCGCAAAGTCTTCCGCCCGGAGTTCCTCAACCGCGTGGACTCGGTCATCGTCTTCCACGCGCTCAACCGGGAGCAGATCGCCAGCATCGTCGACCTGGAGCTGGCCAAGGTCGCCGGGCGGCTCAGTGAGCATCGCATCTTGCTGCGCGCCACCGAGGCGGCGCGCAGGGCATTGGCGGAGCAGGGCTACGATCCGGAGATGGGCGCCCGGCCGCTGCGGCGCGTGATCCAGAACAAGGTGGAGGACCGCCTCTCGGATATGCTCCTGGCGGGCGAGTTCAAGAGCGGCGACCAGATCGAGGTCGGCGTCGAGGATGGGGACGTGGTGCTGCGGGTTGCCCAGCCGGAATCGCAGAGCGAGGCGCAGCCAGCAGCCGAAGCCAGCTGACGGCCGTGCTGTGAGGCTGGGGAGGACTGGCTCCCGGAGGCATGCGTCCCCGGGAGCCTCTGCGTTCACGGCTGTATAATCGCTCACGAGTTCCGTCATGCGGGGCAGAGGGTGAGCAAAGGGGCGAAGACTCAATACGTCTGTCAGCAGTGCGGGCGGGCGGTGCCCAAGCCCCTTGGCCGCTGCCCGCAGTGTGGCGCGTGGAACAGCATGGTGGCTGAGAGGGTCGAGCCGCGGCCGCGCGCGACGGGCCTGCGGCCGCGCGGCCGTTCGCGGCCAGTGCGCCTGGGGGAGGTCGAGGGCGATGGCAGCGAGCGGTGGCCGCTCCCTATCGAGGAGTTCTCCCGCGTCCTGGGCGGTGGGATCGTCCCGGGATCGCTGGTGCTGATTGGGGGTGACCCCGGGATTGGCAAGTCAACGTTGCTGCTGCAGATGGCCCTCATCCTGGCAGGCGCGCGGCGCGTCCTGTATGTTTCGGGCGAGGAGTCCGAACGGCAGATCAAGGCCCGTGCGCTGCGCCTGCTCGGCAGGGACCGGGGTTCCGTGCCGGAAGCGCTGTATCTGGTAACTGAGACAGACATCGAGGTCATACTGGAACACACATCAGAGGTGGCCCCGGACGTCATCGTCATCGACTCAATTCAGACGGTGTACCTCCCGGACCTCGAACCGGCGGCGGGATCGATCTCGCAGGTGCGTGAATGCGCGGCTCGACTGCAGACGCTGGCGAAATCCAGCGGCGTTGCGGTCTTCCTGGTGGGGCATGTCACCAAGGAAGGCGCCATCGCCGGGCCGCGCGTTCTCGAGCACATTGTCGACGTTGTCCTGTACCTCGAGGGAGACCCCTATCACGCGTACCGGCTGCTGCGGTCGGTGAAGAACCGCTTTGGGCCGACGACGGAAGTGGGCGTGTTCGAGATGAGCACGAGCGGAATGGCGGAGGTGCCCAATCCTTCGGAAGTGTTTCTTGCGGAGCGGGTTGTCAATGCGCCGGGCTCGGCGGTGGCGGTGACGATGGAGGGCACGCGGGCCTTGCTGGTGGAGGTGCAGGGCCTGACGAGCGTCACCTCATTCGGCAACCCGCGCCGCACAGCCAACGGCATCGACTTCAATCGCCTGCTGCTGACGATTGCCGTGCTCACCCGGCGCGTCGGGCTGCGACTGGCCGACCAGGACGTGTTTGTCAACATCGTTGGGGGCATGCAGGTGAACGAGCCGGCGGCCGACCTGGCGCTGGCGACGGCCATCGCCTCCTCGGCGCGCGACCGACCCGTGCCGGCGGACTTGGCGCTCATCGGCGAGGTCGGCCTGTCCGGCGAACTGCGAGCGGTGAGTCAGATGACGGCGCGCCTGCGGGAGGCGGCTCGCCTCGGTTTTCGGCGGGTGATTGTGCCCAAGACGATTCGACGCGGCGATGCCTGGCCAGAAGAGGTCACCGTGCTGGCAGCGCGATCTTTGAGGGAAGCGCTGGAGACGGCGCTGGGCGATGGCTGAGGACGATCCGAGATGTTTCGAAACGTGCAGCCCGTTGCGCGGGCGGACTTGCTGTGTTCATGGCCTTTCGACAGGAGGCAAGTCTGGATTCGGCGGCTTTGGCTGCAGCGTGCTGTTCCGCCTCCGGATGGCGATGCTCTTAAGGTTGACGACGGATCGGGGCTGCGGCAGCGTGGCTGGTGGGCCGCCGTAGATGTTGTCTGCCGCGCAGCGGCAGGCCAAGATGTGGTGCATCGCGGGAGCCTGCGGAGTTGTCGGAAGGATCGGCTTTCTCGGGAATCTCCTCGACGTTTTTAACATTCAGCCATCTTAAAACTTCGATTGTTTTTAGGTTCTTGGCCGCTCCAGCTATTGATGTGCGTCCTGGGTTCTGCTAGAATGGCATTCGTCGTCAGTGGTGTTGCAGCGAGACTGCAGCCCGCCCTCGGCGACGATGCCGGACTGGCCTCCCCGCGACGGCCACGCAGACTGCTGATCAGCGAAACAATCCATCAAGACGTGATGGTGGAGCAACCATCGAGCCCTTGCGGTGCCCCTGGCCTCCGCCGTGGACGAAGGTGACCATGAACGCAGAACAGACCTGGCAAGCGGCGCTTGGGCAACTGCAGATGGAGATGTCCCGAGCGACGTTTGATACCTGGGTCCGTGATGCGGAACTGCTGGCCTACGAAGACGGCACTTATGTCGTCGGTGTGCAGAATGCCTATGCACGCGACTGGCTGGAAGATCGGATGCTGGGAGCGGTCAAGCGGGTCCTGGCCAGCCTGATGGGGCGGACGGTCGAGGTTCGCTTCGTCGTGTGGCAGCCGGAGGGCACCGAGGAGGATGTGCAGATGCTGCCGGCTGCGGCGGCGCGGCGCAGCCAGGCGTACGTCTCCCAGCTCAACCCGCGCTACACCTTCGAGGCTTTTGTGGTGGGGCCCAGCAATCGCCTGGCTCACGCCGCAGCCCAGGCGGTGGCCGAGAATCCGGCGCATGCCTACAACCCTCTCTTCGTCTATGGAGGTGTGGGTCTGGGCAAGACGCACCTGCTGCATGCCGTCGGCAACGCAGTGGCGGCGGCTGGCCTGCACGTGCTGTATGTGACCTCAGAAGAGTTCACCAACGATCTGATCAACGCCATCCGCAATCACACCACCGACGCTTTTCGTGAGCGCTATCGCCGCATGGACGTCCTGCTGGTCGACGACATCCAGTTCATCGCCGGGAAGGAATCCACGCAGGAGGAGTTCTTCCACACCTTCAATGCCCTCCATGGGCAGGACAAGCAGCTGGTGATCTCCTCCGACCGCCCGCCGAAGGCACTGGTCACGCTCGAAGAGCGCCTGCGTTCGCGCTTCGAATGGGGGCTGACGGCCGACATCCAGCCACCGGACTTTGAAACGCGGGTGGCCATCCTGCGCTCCAAGGCCGAGCGCGCCAGCCGCCACATCGAGCCGGAGATTCTGGAGACCATCGCCCGGCGCGTCCAAAGCAACATCCGTGAGCTGGAAGGCGCCCTGACGCGGGTGCTGGCGTTCAGTGATCTGAGCGACCTGCCTCTCTCAGCGACCCTGGTGGAGACGACGCTGGCCGATATGACGCCGCGCGTTGCAGCCCTGACGACGGATCGGATCGTCAGCGCCGTCGCCGAGCACTTCGGCATTGACCAGGATCGGCTGCTAAGCCGCGATCGATCGCAAGAGGTGGCGCTGCCGCGCCAGGTGGCGATGTACCTGATTCGCGAGGAGACTCGCGCGTCGCTTCCCCAGATCGGGAACGCGCTCGGCGGGCGCGACCACACGACGGTCCTGTACGGCTGCGACAAGATCGCCGAGCGGCTGGAGACCGACGAATCGCTCCGGCGTCAGGTTCTGGCGATCCGCGAGCGACTGTACGGTCAAGCCCGCCTGCCCCTCTGACCGCTCACACCCGTCACCTGAATGACCGAGCCCAAGGCACAAAACCTTGGGCTCGCCGCTTCTCGTTCACAGAAGGGAGACAGGGTCGACGTCGAGTTGCCAGCCCTCAGGCAGGGGATCAGGGATCAGGGGGAGAGGATCGACGGCGCGCAGCACCAGATGCCAGCGGTATTCGCCGCGCACGCGGCGGAAGAAGCAAGGGGCGGGCCCGATGAGGTCGGCCTGGGCTTCGTGGTCCCGGATGG